>CAXTTK010000006.1:0-177232 GCA_964247245.1 uncultured Aestuariivirga sp. | reverse complement strand
CTACCGGCATATTCGTGTTTGTTTGCGCCCGCGCAACCCTTCACTTCTTTCTGCCCCCCGAAACGGAATAACCGTTTTCATACCCAGCAGAGCTGTGGCCAAATCCCCCGCGACAAAACAAGGCCATTGCAGCCTTTGGGCCGATTAGATATGAGGATGCAGCATTTAAATTCAGGGATTCTTCGATGGCTTCACATTCCTCACCTTCGTCCGCGCCAGCCAAACCAGGCTCAGCCGAAGATTTAGCAGCCCATAAGGCCACCTATGATGGGTTTTTGGCATTCTCAACGGCAGGCTCCCTCATCTGCCTTTTTATCGTTGTCGCTCTCGTCGTGTTTCGTTTTGTCGATAGCCCCTTTAATTTGCTCCTCGGTTTTGGCGGCACGATCATCGGAATTTTGACCAGCATCATCGCCTTGCGCATGGGCGGAAAGTGGATGCTGCCAGTAGCGATTTTAGTATTATATGGGCTGTTCACAGCCATGAATGTGCATATGTCTTGATCGGTAAAAACGCCTCATGAAAATCGCGGTTCCATCCGAAACAGCAGCGGGTGAAAACCGCTGTGCAGCTTCTGCCGAAAGCGTGAAAGCCTTTGTTAAAAAAGGTTTGAAAGTCGCAGTTCAATCCGGCGCTGGTCTAGGCGCAAATATTTCAGATGCTGACTACGTTGCAGCAGGTGCCGAAATCATCAAGGGCACCAGCGTTGTAAAAGATGCCGATATCGTGCTCAGCATCCGCCGCCCGGCTGATGCCATTCTGAAGGCCATGAAAAAAGGGGCTGTGCTCGTAGGCGGCCTTGAACCGCACGGCGACCGCAAAGCGCTTGAAGCTTTCGCCAAATCTGGCGTCACAGCTTTTGCGATGGAGTTAATGCCGCGCATTTCCCGCGCCCAAGCCATGGATATTTTATCATCCCAAGCCAACCTCGCTGGCTATAAATCTGTGATCGACGCCGCAGCTCATTATGGTCGTGCCATTCCAATGATGATGACGGCGGCAGGCACAGTGCCTCCAGCTAAAATATTTATCATGGGTGTAGGTGTTGCAGGCCTCCAAGCCATCGCCACAGCGCGCCGTTTAGGAGGCATCGTTTCCGCCACCGACGTGCGCAAGGCAACCGAAGAACAAGTCAAATCCTTAGGCGCAAAATTTGTGTTCGCGGATGTGGCCGACGCTGCAACATCAGGCGGCTATGCCAAAGAGCTTTCCGCCGAAGACAAAGCCAAACAAGCCAAGCTTGTGGCCGATCACGTCAAGAACCAAGACATCGTTATCACCACGGCATTGATCCCGGGCCGACCAGCCCCCGTTTTGATCACCAAAGAAATGGTTGAATCTATGAAGCCAGGCTCCGTAATTGTTGATCTCGCGGTTGAACGTGGCGGCAACTGCCCACTTTCAAAGCCAGATGAGATTGTCGTTCACAAAGGCGTATTCATCATCGGCACGGTAAACCTCGCAGGCAAACTCGCTGGCAACGCCACGCCGCTCTTTGCCAAGAATTTACAAAACTTCATTGATCTGATGATCAGCAAAGAAGGCAACCTCGCTATCGATTTTGAAGATGAATGCATCAAAGGCACATTAATAGCCAAAGATGGTGCACTGGTTCACACAATGTATGGAGCAAAATAATGGAACAACTGGCCCATAGTGTTGATCCCTTCGTCTCGCTCTTTGCGATTTTTGTACTCGCCGTATTCGTCGGCTATTTTGTGGTGTGGAGCGTAACGCCAGCATTGCATACACCGCTAATGTCCGTCACCAACGCCATCTCCTCCGTCATCGTCGTCGGCGCATTGCTCGCTGTCGGCGCCGGCGCTATCGCCTCAGGTTCAGTACTCGCCATGATCTTCGGTTTCTTCGCTTTGATCTTCGCATCCGTAAACATCTTCGGTGGCTTCATGGTCACCAGCCGCATGCTCGCCATGTATAAGAAAAAGGAAAAGTGAGATGAGCGCCAATCTCGCAGCCATCCTTTATTTGGTCTCCGGTTCATTATTCATCATGGCCCTGCGCGGCCTCTCATCTCCCGCATCATCGCGCAAAGGAAATCTCTACGGCATGGTGGGCATGGCGATTGCCATGTTCACCACACTCGCTGTGGCCATGCCCAATAGCCCGCTCGCTTGGGCCTTGATCATCGGCGGCATAGCCATCGGCGGCGGCATCGGCGCTTATCTCGCCCGCACCATTGCCATGACCGCCATGCCCCAACTCGTAGCGGCGTTCCACTCATTAGTCGGTCTTGCGGCGGTTTGTGTTGCCGCAGCAGCCTTCTACGCGCCAGATGCTTTCGGTATTGCCACCGATGGTTTGATCCACGCCCAAAGCCGCATTGAAATGGCATTGGGTGCAGCGATTGGCGCAATAACTTTCACTGGTTCAATCATCGCATTTCTAAAACTCGATGGCCGTATGTCTGGCGCACCTATCATGTTGCCCGCAAGGCATCTGATCAACATCGCTTTGGGCTTGGCAATGCTGGCCTCCGTTGTGCTGTTTTACATGTCGCCAGCAGCAATCTGGTTCTGGCTCATCATCCTCATTGCATTCGCACTTGGCCTGCTGTTGATCATCCCCATCGGCGGCGCTGATATGCCCGTCGTCGTTTCAATGCTCAATTCCTATTCAGGCTGGGCGGCAGCAGGCATTGGCTTCACATTAGCCAACACAGCCTTGATCATCACCGGTGCACTCGTCGGCTCATCAGGCGCCATCCTGTCTTACATCATGTGCAAAGGCATGAACCGCTCCTTCATCTCCGTAATCCTCGGCGGCTTTGGCGGCGAAAGCGCTGGCCCTGCCGCCAAGGGCGAAACCAAACCCGTCAAACAAGGCTCCGCCGAAGACGCAGCCTTCATGATGAAAAACGCAGCCTCTGTCATCATCGTTCCAGGTTACGGCATGGCCGTGGCCCAAGCCCAACATGCGCTTCGTGAAATGGCCGACCATTTAAAAGCCTCAGGCGTGACCGTAAAATACGCCATCCACCCCGTCGCGGGTCGCATGCCCGGCCACATGAACGTGCTGCTGGCCGAAGCAAATGTGCCTTATGATGAAGTCTTCGAACTTGAAGACATCAACTCAGAATTCGCCCAAGCCGACATCGCATTCGTCATCGGTGCCAACGACGTCACCAACCCGTCTGCCAAAGATGACAAAACCTCGCCTATTTATGGCATGCCCGTGCTCGAAGTTTGGAAAGCCAAAACCGTCATGTTCATAAAACGCGGCATGGCGAGCGGCTACGCAGGCGTAGACAACCCCCTCTTCTGGCGCGACAACACATTGATGCTATTTGGTGATGCCAAGAAGATGACGGAAGAGATCAATAAGGCGATGGGGTAAAGAATTGAATTTTGAACGAGATGGCGCAGCCCTTTTTCAAAAGACAATCGAAACCGCCGATGTATTAAAACTTCGAGAAGAATTATCACAGCTCGAGTTCAAAGCTGGTGCCCGCCCATTCGAGCTCTCTGAACTTGTTAAATCTTTACTCTCAAGCAACGGCTGTTTTGGACAGGTAACCCAGGCCTTGGGACGGGCCAATGCCCGCCCTGTGCGTGTCCTCGCTTTTGATAAAACGCCTGAAAGCAACCGGAATTTAGGTTGGCATCAAGACCGCGTCGTTGCGCTGAAAGAGAAACATGAGGTTTATGGATTCCAAAACTGGACGGTTAAGAACAATAAGCTTCATGCCGAAGCTCCAGTTGAACTCTTGCAGCAAATGTTTTCACTTCGGCTTCATCTTGATGACTGCAACGCTTCAAATGGCGCATTGAAAATTTTGGCAACTTCTGCTGATTTTGGGAAATTGTCGGATTCAGAAGTCCGAAACAGGTCTACCGAAATGACACCAATTATTTGCGAAGCAAAGTTGGGGGAGATTCTAGCGATGAAAGCTTTGGTAATCCATGCTTCGGAACCTTCAGTAAATCCAACTCACCGACGCGTTTTACATGTTGACTATTGCAATTGTGAACTTCCCTCGCCGCTTCAGTGGGCTCTATGATCTATATCAAGCCGCCCTCTTCCTTGTCGGCCTAATCAAAACCTCTGCTGGGATATGCAACTCAGTATTCAATCTTCTAATCATTGCAATTGAAAGCCCGCGCTTACGGTCAAGCACCTCGGCGATACGGGCTCTCGTACCGATGATGCCTTCCAAATCTTTGCGCGTTAGACCCTGTTGCTCCATGCGAAATTTGATGGCTTCGATTGGGTCTGGCGGGTCCATTAGATAATTTGCTGCTTCCCATGACTCAATTAAAGTCACAATCACATCGAGGCGATCACCTTTGGGCGTTCCATTTTTTGCGCCCCACAGGGTTTCAACTTCGGCCATAGCGGCTTCATAATCTTTCTCGGTGCGGATTGGTTTTATCTCACTCATTGAATTCGATGTCCTTCACTTTAATCCGGTCATAATCTTTGTGGGTGCCGATCCATTTTATCCAAACAATGAATTTTTCTAAATCCACAGCAACAACCAATCGATAGTCATTGCCTTTGATGTTTAATACAATTCGTTCATTCGATACGATGCTGGCCGTCGCATAGAGTTGTTTCACGCCAGCCATATTGCGCCAGTCAGCTTTGCTGACTTCCGCGAACCATGCATCAAGCGCAGACTTTAATGCGAAATGATCCTTGTGCCCAATCCGCTTATCGGCGAAATTTTTAAGAGTTCGTCGCGCAATGATCCGCATTGGCTTTAGTTATCACGCTCCCATTTTGGGCGCAAGTGGTTTTGCATTGAATTCACCCTCTCCCCCTTTGCCTTTTAATCGTCTACATTATCGTGCACTCAACATTTGAGAATCGGAACAAGGCATGGCGCAAGAGGCAATTGTTGTAGATAGACCCACGGTGCATCTGGTGCATATGTTGGTGTTCACACTTCTGGTGGTCATAATTGCCGCTGTTTTATTCCCCAACATTAAAAACGCATTCATGGCCAATCCCGGCCTCAATGGCTTGATTGTAGCAACCCTGATTACCGGCGCGCTTTATGCTTACCGCATGGTTTGGCGCTTGTTTCCGGAAGTCAGTTGGCTCAACGATTTCAAAGTTGGCCAAGGCGCCGAACAATCGCCGCCGATTTTACTGGCCCCCATGTCGACAATTCTCGGCGATGCCTCTGGCCGCACAGTTCTGTCGCCACAAACCATGCGCTCATTGCTGGACTCGCTTGCATCGCGCCTCGATGAATCGCGTGATTTGCTGAAATACCTCATCGGCCTGCTGATTTTCTTAGGCCTGCTCGGAACATTCTGGGGCCTGCTTGCAACCGTAACCTCCGTCGGTGATGCCATCCGCAATCTCGATGTGGGCTCAACCCAATCATCTGCCGTTTTCGAAGAGCTAAAATCAGGCCTTCAAAAACCACTCGCAGGCATGGGCCTTTCATTTTCATCGTCGTTGTTTGGTCTGGCTGGATCTTTGGTGCTGGGCTTTCTCGACTTGAAAGCAGGCCAAGCACAAAACCGTTTTTACCACAATCTTGAAGACTGGCTTTCCACAATCACGGATGTCCAAGCCGGAGATAACAGCGGTGGCATGAACCCTGCTTATTTGCGCATTGATATGCAAAATTTACAAAAATCAATTGAGCGGCTTGGCACCAGTGTCGAACTCCGAAGTGGGGTAGCCGCACCGCTCGCGGGTGGCGACGAAAACGCCACCGAACAATTGGCAGACGCAGTCGCAAACCTTGTGCAGCAGATGCGCGAAGAGCAGAAGATGGTGCGCCAGTGGATTCAAAGCCAGCAAGTGCAACAAAGCGAAATCCAGCGCCTGCTCATTCGCAGTAGCGGCAAGGGTTCATAGCCAATGGCACTGTCGCGTCGCCGCCGCACTGAAGAAGCCCCCTATTGGCCAGGCTTTGTCGATGCCATGGCGCAACTGTTGCTGGTCATCACATTTCTGCTTTCAGTATTTATGATCGCCCAGTTCTTGTTAGCGAGGCAAATTTCCGGCCAAGACTCAGCACTAGGCCAACTGCGTTCGCAAATATCAGAACTCACTCAACTGCTTGCTCTCGAAAAAGCCGGCAAAGCTGATTCCGATGCACAGCTTCTGGCTTTGACTGATGATCTCAATGCTCAAAAGGCCAAGACTGCCGATTTACTTGCGGGCCTTGCAGCTGAAAGCAACAAAGGCGCTAGTGCCGGAACAACCATCAGTGGGCTACAAACGACACTTGATTCAGAAAAGAAAATATCTTCAGATGCCCTCGCAAAAGTAGAACTTCTAAATCAACAGATCGCAGCGATGCGCCGTCAGCTTTCTCAAATTTCTGCATTGTTGGATGATTCCGAGGCTCGTAACCGCACGTCAGAAACACAGGTTGCGGATTTGGGACGGCGTTTGAACACAGCCCTCGCACAAAAGGTTCAAGAGCTTTCAAAATATCGTTCCGAATTTTTCGGCCGCCTACGCCAGATTCTGTCACAGCGTTCTGATATCTTAGTGGTGGGAGACCGCTTCGTATTCCAATCTGAAGTCTTGTTCCCTAAAGGCGGCGCAGATTTAAGTGACATTGGCCAGGTTGAAATGGCAAAGCTTGCTGATGCATTAAAGCAGCTCGAAAAAGAAATCCCTGCTGATCTGCCTTGGGTGCTTCGTGTTGATGGTCATACGGATAACGACCCTATTTTAGTTGGAGCGAAGTTCGCTTCAAACTGGGAACTGTCTTCCGCACGTGCAATCGCCGTTGTAAAATATCTAGCGTCCCAAGGTGTAACGCCAAACCATTTGGTAGCGGCAGGCTTTGGTGAGTTCCAACCTCTGGCACCCGGCAGCACGGAAGAAGCCAAATCCGAAAACCGCCGTATCGAACTTAAATTAACGGAACGTTGAACTGAAGTTTTGCCAGTTTTGCATAGAGTGGGCTCTTCTTCATCAACTGCGCATGCGTTCCCTGTCCAACGATCTTGCCATTTTCCAAAACGATGATGCGGTCTGCGTTACGAACTGTCGCAAGTCGGTGCGCAATCACCAGCGTGGTGCGGCCCTTGGTCAAACCTTCAAGCGCTTCCTGAATCAGCGCTTCGCTCTCCGCATCAAGGGCGCTCGTTGCTTCGTCGAGCAACAGCACCGGAGCATTGCGCAAAATAGCCCGCGCAATAGCAAGTCGCTGGCGTTGGCCGCCCGACAGCGTAATACCGCGTTCACCTAACATTGAATTATATTGTTGGGGCAGCTTTTCAGCAAATTCGGAAACGCGAGCTGCGTGAGCTGCGGCCTTTACCTCTTCATCACTCGCATCAGGCCGACCTAAGCGAATATTATCGGAAATCGTTCCTGAAAAAATTGTAGGGTCTTGCGGTACAGTCGCGATATTATTACGCAAGACCTCAAGATCGAGTGTATTAATATTCAGACCGTCAAGTCTCACAGCACCAGTACTGGGATCTTGAAATCGCTGGATCAAAGCATAAAGTGTCGTTTTACCTGCACCCGATGGCCCTACGATGGCAATCACTTCGCCAGGCTTGGCGCTGAAAGAAATATCATGCAAAACAGGTGCATCTCTCCGCGAAGGGTATGCAAAGTTTACGTTTTCAAACTTCACTTCACCGCGCACAGGTATTGGCAATGTCACCGGTTGCGTTGGTGAGGCTATTGTTGGCACTTCCGCCAACAATTCAGAGATGCGCTCAGCAGCGCCAGCCGCTGATTGCAGCTCTCCCCACACTTCTGAAAGCTGCGCCAGCGAGCTGGAAGCAAAAATTGCATAGAGCAAAAACTGGGCGAGCGTACCGCCGGTCACAGTACCATTTAAAACTTGATGTGCACCAAACCATAGCAAAGCAACGATCGCCCCTGTGCCAATCGCAATTGTCGAGAATGTAAGTATGGCGCGGGCAAATGCCCGGGCTTGGGCTGCTTCAAAAGCTTCGACTGTGGATTTTGAAAAGGCCTTGGCGGTGGCAGGCTCTTGTGTATTGGATTGAATCGCAACAATGCCTTGCAAGCGTTCTTGCGAAAAAGCTGCAGATTGAGCCAACGCATCCTGTGCTTTGCGCGAAAGCGCACGCACTTTGCGACCATAAAACACAAGTGGCAAAACCACGAAAGGAATAGCCACTGCCGCCAACATAGACATGTATGGGCTGGTGTAAATCATCATCGCCAATGCGCCAAGCAACGTAACAGCATTACGCAAAGCAATCGAAGCAGTCGAAGAAAACGCGGATTTAATCTGTGTTGTGTCAGCCGTCAGCCGCGAAACCACATTGCCAGTCTTCTGGGTTTCATAAAATTGCGGTGTAAGGGTAAGGAGATGGCTGAACAGCGCATCGCGCACATCTGCTACCACACGTTCACCGATCCAACTCACATAATAAAAGCGGATCGCCGAACTTGCCGCCATCACCACAACGACTCCAATCATACCTAGAAAATAACTATTGATAAGTTCAATATTGGCGGCGTTGAAACCTTGATCGAGAATGCGCCGAACGGCCAGCGGCACAACCAAAGTTGAAGCTGATGCAATAACTAATGCAATAAGTGCATAAACTACCTGCCGACGATAAAGCTTCAAATACGGCAGGAGATTAAGGAGGGGGCGGAGGTCTTTGGACCTAAGTGCCGGATCAGAATATTTTGCCATTTTGCCTTTGCTTTTACCGCTCTTGTGTGCACCACTGAAATCCCCTATAGACCGCCGCAGAAACAGCTGAAACCTATAGAGTGGGTGCAGGCACCCGAAGCACAAGTTGAAGAGTTAACCGCTATGAAAGCAGATATCCACCCCGATTATCACCCCATCACCATTGTGATGACAGATGGCACAAAATTCACGACACGCTCGACCTATGGAAAAGCTGGCGACACAATGAACCTTGATATTGATCCAAAGTCCCATCCAGCTTGGACAGGCGGACAAGGCACAATCGTTGATCGCGGCGGCCGTGTTTCGCGCTTCAAGCAGAAGTTCAGTTTCCTCACAAAGTGAGCGAGTTTTAGGTGAATTCAAAAAACCCAGCTGGATTGGCTGGGTTTTTATTTTGGGCAACCCTCATGCCGACACTGGTAAAAAATAAAACGCCAGCGCCAACAATGAATAGACCCCTAGCAGCAGCGCCCCTTCCAGCCAATTGGATTCACCGTCATTGGCCACATTGGCTGTAATCAAAGCAGCGCCCAGCAGGCCAGCCAGTTCAATCGGACGGTGGATCACCAAATCCATCGGCTTGCCAATCAGATACGATGCGATCACCAAAATGGGCGCAACCAACAACGCAATTTGAATCGTCGCACCCAAAGTTATCTGAATACTCAAATCGAGTTTGTTTTTAACCGCAAACACCGAAGCTGAATGTTCAGCCGCATTGCCGATAATTGGGATGATGATCAATCCCGCAAATACTTCCGAAAGGCCAAGCCCTTTGCTGAAACCTTCAAGCGAGCCAACTAACACCTCAGAAAGCCAAGCCACCGTTAGCGTACAAGCAACCAGCGTCACAAAGGAGCGACTAGAACTCCAACCGCTTTCTTCGTGCTCCTCTTCACTTGGTGAAAGCATATCTTTATGCGTGACCAAACTAAAAATCATGTTGCAGATATAAAGGCCAATCAATACAAAACTGGCCGCCAATGAAAAACGCGCATCGGTGGCTGTAGCTTCAGCTAGGGGAACGCCATTGGCATGCTCGGTGAAATCGAACAATGCGGGGATCAGGAAAGCGATCATCACAATCACCAACATGCTGGCGAGTGACCCTGCCATTTCCTTGTTGAAAACTTGCTTTTGATATTTGATGCCACCGAGAAACAGCGCAAGCCCCAAGACCAGCAACATATTGCCGATCATCGATCCGGTGATCGATGCCTTCACAACCTCAGGCTTGCCCGCCTGCAACGCAATAAAGGCGATGATCAATTCCGTCGCATTGCCAAAAGTAGCATTGAGCAAACCGCCAATCGTTGGCCCGGTCTTATTCGCCAAACTCTCAGTCGCCTGTCCCATATTCGCAGCCACCGGAACGATGGCGAGTGCTGCGGAAATGAACAGAATGGAGTCACTAGGGTGAATAAAAAATTCGAGGCCTAAAGTGATTGGAATGAAAATGAATAACCAATTTAACAATGCAAGCCCCCGAGGCAAATCAAGTAGATTAATAACTGTCGGAGTTATATCGATTAATGCTGCTTCGTATATTACTATTTCAAAGGCCCGCTGGCGCAGAAACGGATAAAAATTCAATTTTCTTGCGGAAGGACACTTGGATAGCCTATGCCGTTTGTTATGCGAACGAAGAGGTAGCTGCGGCAAGAAAGATCATAGCTGTCGCAAAGAGACTGACCTAAACACGGTTATAGAATATTAAAATAATCAACCCAAAATGAGCTAATGACATATGCCCTCTACGCCCCACGTTGAACGTCACTTTACAGGCTCTGAATCGGTTCGCGACGTTGTGATTGGTATGGCAGATGGACTTACCGTTCCCTTTGCGCTCGCGGCCGGTCTGTCTGCGGCAGTCACATCCACGCACATCGTGGCTACTGCGGGATTGGCTGAAATTGTAGCTGGTGCAATTGCCATGGGGCTTGGTGGCTTCCTCGCAGCGAGAACCGATCAAGAGCATTATGACTCGGAAGAGAAACGCGAGCTCTCAGAGATTGACAATGTTCGGGAAATTGAGCTGGGGGAAGTGAGAGATATATTTGCAGGCTATGGCCTCCAAGGAGAGGCGCTGAACAAAGTCGTCGACGCGATTTCTTCAGATAAAAAAAGATGGGTCGACTTTATGATGAAGTTTGAATTGGGTCTCGAACGACCAGACCCGAAACGCGCGCCTATGAGCGCAGCCACAATAGCCACATCCTATTTGGTAGGTGGCGCTATTCCGCTCCTGCCCTACATCATCGTAGGCGACATGAAGTCAGCACTTTTTTGGTCAGTTATTGCGACCGGAATAGCGCTTGCAGTGTTCGGCGCTGTAAAAGGTCGTCTCACTGGCATTAGTATGATAAAATCAAGCCTCCAAACATTGTTGGTTGGTGGACTCGCCGCTGGCGCAGCCTATTATCTTGCATCGCTGTTCAGCTAGGCATCATGCATTTGAATTTACAAAAATCATTTTCATCTCGTCCGACTAACCTAATCTAAAAAACATTTAATTCACTTATCTGCCGCATTGCACTACAATGCTGCGATGCAACAAAATTCAACAACTGAAAAAAGCATCCTCGTCCTCCAAGGCGGTGGCGCTTTGGGGTCTTATCAGGCCGGCGCTTACGAAGCTTTGATGGGGTCGGGGCACGAGCCTAGCTGGATTGCGGGTATTTCGATTGGGGCAATAAATGCCGCTATTATTGCGGGTAACAAGCCTGAGCAACGCGTGGCCAAGCTCAAAATATTTTGGGACAAATTATCTTCGGGGTTACAAGGCGTCTCCATGATCCCCGGCGATCAAGGTCGCAGCTTTTTTAATGAAATGAGCAGCCTGACTGCCACAATGTTTGGCATTCCCGGATTCTACAGCCCAAGAATGGTCTCCCCGCTGTTTTCTTTGCCGGGAACTGCCGGCGCCACGAGCTTTTATGACACGGCCCCTTTGCGTGAAACGTTGCTTGAATTGGTCGACTTCAAGCTGATCAATGAAGGCCCCATTAGGCTGAGCGTTGGCGCGGTGAATGTGCGTTCCGGCAATTTTCGCTATTTTGATACGACGACAGATAAGATTACGGTTGACCACATTATGGCGTCAGGCGCCCTGCCCCCGGGCTTTCCGCCTGTGTTGATTGAAGGCGAACACTATTGGGATGGCGGTTTGGTTTCGAATACGCCACTTCATCATGTGCTTGACCAAAATGAACGCGGCCATGCTTTATGCATTTACCAGATCGACCTGTTTCCAGCCACAGGACTATTACCCCGCACAATTGTTGAAGCCGTCGAGCGCGAAAAAGAAATCCGTTTTTCCAGCCGCACGCGTATGAACACAGCAGCTGCAATGGCTGAACACAAGTTTCACAAAGCCGCAATGAACCTCTTAAAAAGGCTGCCCGAGAATTTGCAGAATGATCCTGACGCAAAGATTTTACGCGACGCGACGAAAGAATCAGGTGTCACTATCATGCATCTCATCAAACGTTCAACTGATCTAGATTCACAATCAAAAGACTATGAGTTCTCGCGCCTCAGCATGGACGAACATTGGGCCGAAGGTCATAGGGATGTCGCCAAATCACTCGCGGCGAAAGCTTGGAAGACCCGTAAAATCCCTGCCGACGGCATGATCACATTTGACTTTGGAGTGGTACACAAAGATGAAGCTCGCTGACGTTAGAACAAACGCCTTTGCCATGCCGCTCACCAGCCCCAGCTATCCGCGTGGGCCATATCGGTTTGTGAACCGTGAGTATCTGATCATCTCCTATCGTACAGATATGGATGCTTTGCGCGCCGTGGTGCCAGAGCCATTAGAGATCGCCGACCCTATCGTAAAATATGAATTCATCCGCATGCCGGACTCGACTGGATTTGGGAATTATACCGAAAGTGGCCAAGTGATCCCTGTCACTTACAATGGTGTTTCTGGTGGCTTTGTGCATTCGATGTATCTAGATGACGACGCGCCAATTGCAGGCGGCCGCGAAATTTGGGGCTTTCCAAAAAAGCTTGGCGCACCAAAATTGCGCGCTGAAAAAGATACGCTGGTAGGCACATTAGATTATGGCTCGATCCGTGTGGCCAATGGCACAATGGGTTATAAGCACCAAGCGCTCGATCTTGCCAAAGTGAAAGCCAGCATGGAGACACCAAGCTTTCTTTTAAAGATCATACCCCATGTCGATTGCACACCGCGCATTTGTGAATTGGTGCGATATTATTTGACCGATATCAATCTGAAAGGTGCATGGTCTGGCCCTGCTGGGTTGGAACTGTTTGACCACGCACTAGCACCCGTGGCCGAACTTCCGGTGCGCGAAGTTTTATCTGCCACCCATATTCTCGCCGATATTACCTTAGGGTTAGGCGAAGTTGTTCATGATTATTTGAAGGATTGAAAATATGAATCTCAATAACAAAGTGTGCATTGTTACCGGCGCCGCATCTGGCATCGGCCAAGCCATCGCCGAGCGTTACGCCGCCGAAGGCGCAAAAGTTGTCATCGCCGATCTAAATTTGGATGCGGCCAACGCCACAGCAGCTTTAATCAACACCACAAAGCCCGGCATGGCAATGGCCGTTGCCATGGATGTGACCAGCGAAGATCAGGTGAATGCGGGCGTTGCCGCAGTCGTGGCCGCTTGGGGCACTGTCGATGTGTTAGTCTCCAATGCGGGAATTCAGATTGTGCACCCGCTCGAAGAATACCCCTTTGCCGATTGGAAGAAAATGCTTGCCATCCACTTAGACGGCGCATTCTTAACCTCCAAAGCCGTGCTGCCCCACATGTACAAGCAAGGTTCTGGTTCCATCATATTCATGGGCTCTGTGCATTCAAAAGAAGCCTCACCGCTTAAATCAGCTTACGTGACGGCCAAGCACGGCCTCATTGGTTTGAATAAAGTCATCGCCAAGGAAGGCGGCAAACATGGCGTGCGCAGCAATGTCATTTGCCCAGGCTTTGTAAAAACACCACTGGTCGAAAAACAAATCCCCGAACAAGCCAAGGCGCTCGGCATTTCCGAAGATGACGTCGTAAAGAAAGTGATGCTTGGCGGCACTGTCGACGGCGAATTCACAACAGTGGCAGACGTAGCCGAAATAGCCTTTACCTTCGCCGCCATGGAAACCAATGCGCTCACAGGCCAATCACTGGTGGTAAGCCATGGTTGGTTTATGGAGTGAGCGAAACCAGATCCTCAAATATATAAACGGCGTCCGCAAGTTTATAGCCATCCCAATCATAGGTGCTTGTTTTAACCAAGCGGGCACCTAGTTTTTCGTAGAACAAGCGAGCGCTGGAATTTTTAGCAAGGACGCCCAAGGTGATGCTTTTCCCACCTTTGGCCAACCAATCAGTAGCAGCAGCGGCTATGAGTTCGCGCCCAATGCCTTTGCGATGATATTGACCTGCAATATAGATTGCCCATAAATGGCCGTCTTGATTTTCAATATGCTTTTCGTCTGTCGAACCAGATATGACAAAGCCAACGGGCTTCGCTTCATCGTAAGCAGACAACACAAAACGCTCAGGATGAGGGATAACAGCCTGCCACATTGGCAACCGACGTTCGTTGGAAAAAGTCGACATCAATTGAGGAGGAACAAATCCAACATAAGCCTCGCGCCAGCATTGCACATGAAGGGCCGCCATCGCCTCTGCCTCGTCCAAACGCGGGCGACGATACTCAATCAATCAAAGCGCCTCCAACTCATCAATCAAAGCCGAAATCACGCTCAGCCCCTTCTGCCAGAACTGCGGATCGGTTGCATCCAAACTAAACGGCTTCAACAATTCCGAATGATGCTTCGTGCCGCCAGCTTTCAGCATGGTGAAATACTTCTCTTGGAAACCTGCTTCACTCTCGCGGTAACGCGCGTATAGCGAGTTTACCAAACAATCACCAAAGGCATAGGCATAAACATAAAATGGCGAGTGGATAAAATGTGGGATGTAGGTCCAATAGGTTTCATAGCCCGGGCCGAATTCAATCGCATCGCCTAGGCTTTCATGCTGCACCGACATCCAGAACGCATTGAGTTGATCGGGCGTCAATTCACCTTCTTTGCGCGCTTCATGCACCTTTCGTTCAAACGTATAAAACGCAATCTGCCGCACCACTGTGTTGATCATGTCTTCGGCTTTAGACGCCAGCAAGATTTTGCGTTTGCCTTTATCGGTCGTTTCTTTCAGTAAAGTTTGGAAGGTCAACATCTCTCCAAAAACCGATGCCGTCTCAGCCAGCGTCAGCGGCGTGTTGGACATCAGCGGTCCCTGCTCTGCGGCAAGAACTTGATGCACACCATGACCTAGCTCATGCGCCAATGTCATCACATCGCGAGTCTTGCCGAGATAATTGAGCAACACGTAAGGATGCGCCGACGGCACTGTTGAGTGCGCAAATGCACCAGGTGCTTTGCCTGGACGACAAGGTGCGTCAATCCAATTCTTGTCAAAGAAAGTCTTGGCGATGCTGGCCATCTCGGGCGAAAACGCACCATAAGCTTTCAATACCAAAGCTTGCGCTTCATTCCACGGAATTTCGCGTGTATCCTCAGCGGGCAGCGGTGCATTGCGGTCCCAATGCATCAGCTTTTCCTTGCCCAGCCATTTCGCTTTCATTTTATAATAGCGATGAGAAAGCTGAGGATAAGAAGCGCGAACGGCGGCGACCAAAGCATCAACCACAGCAGGCTCAACACGATTGGATAAATGACGACCTTCGGCGATATCCTTAAAGCCGCGCCATCGGTCCGAAATTTCCTTATCCTTAGCAAGGGTGTTGGTAATCAATGTGAAGAGCTTGATGTTCGCATCAAATGTTTTCGCCAATGCAAGCGCACCCGCCTTGCGTTCGTTCTCATCTGCACTCTGCATCAAATTCAGTGTCGGTTCGATGGTCAACTCTTGGCCGTCAACATTGAAGCGAAGGCTCGCCATTGTCTCATCGAACAGTCGGTTGAATGCGCCAGAGCCTGTTTGTGATTTTTCCAGGAACAGCTGTTCGACTTTGTCCTCGAGCTGATATGGCTTTTCTTTGCGCAGATTTTCAATCCAAGGGCGATAATGTCCGAGCGCTGGCGTCTGCATGGCTTTTTCTAAAGCACCATCATCAATCTGATTGAGTTCAAGTTCAAAGAACAACAGCTGTGACCCGAGATCAGTAAGTTTATTGTTCACATCACCATAAAACTTGCCTCGGTCGCTATCGGTGGTATCTCCAACATAATAAAGTTGAGCATAAGAGCCCACGCGGCCAATCAGATCAGACATCGCATCGTAAGTTTCAACGGCTTTGGCCAAATGCGCCCCATCCAAACTTGCAAGTTTGCCCTTGTATGATTCGGTAAAATCCGATGCTTGGGCCGCGCATTTGTCTAAATCATCTTTAAACTCTTTCGAATCTGGTGCCGGATAAAGATCGGCGAGGTTCCATTCAGGCAAATTTCCAAGTTTCGGGCTGGCTTGCATAAAACATTCCTTTTAATTTCATTTCTGCATATGGCCCACGTTTATAAGGAAAACAACTCTTGTTCAGCCGTCAAAATTAGATGGAAAACAGCCACCTGTATCTAAATGTGCTATATTGTTAAGCTGGCCTTTACCACTCCCTGTCACAAATATCTCAACAAGCGGTCAGCTGCGGCGAGGCAGACTTAAAACTGGCCCGATAATTGGTGAGCGAATAAAACGTATGACATCCAGAGTCCTTATTGTTGAAGATGAACCAGCCCAGCGTCGTATTCTGGAAGAAATGGTCAAGCGTTTCGGTTTCGAAGCTATCGCTGTCGAAAATGGCAGCAAAGGCATAGAAGTATTGAGCTCCCAGTCAGGCTCTACTATTGGGCTGGCAATTCTCGATTTAATGATGCCGGGCATGAACGGCTTAGAATTTTTGGAAAAGCTTCAGGCCATTCGCGGCGACTTGCCCGTCATCGTGCAAACATCACAAGGCTCTATTGAAACGGTGATCAAAGCGATGCGTGCGGGCGCAGATGATTTTGTTGTAAAGCCCGTTTCGCCAGAGCGTCTGCGTGTTTCGATGCAGAATTTACTGAAAGTAAATGCTCTGACTGAGGAAGTAAAACGCCTCAATAAGAAAGTCACAGGCGCACTAAGCTTTGATGATCTCGTGGCTTCATCACCTGCTATGGCCAATGTCATCCGTCTGGGCCGTCGTGGTGCACAATCTAATATTCCGATTCTAATTGAAGGCGAATCAGGCGTCGGTAAAGAAATGATCGCCCGCGCAATTCAGGGTGAAAGCGAACGCGCCGGAAAACCATTCATTGCCGTGAATTGCGGAGCAATCCCAGAAAACTTGGTGGAATCCACTCTATTCGGTCATGAGAAAGGATCTTTCACGGGCGCTAACAACAAGCATCTCGGTAAATTCCAAGAAGCCGATGGCGGAACGCTTTTCCTTGATGAAGTTGCTGACTTGCCACTTGAAATGCAGGTCAAACTATTGCGCGCCATACAAGAAGGCGAGATTGATCCCGTGGGATCCCGGAAGCCTGTCAAAGTCAATATTCGTCTGCTTTCAGCCACCAATCGTGATATGATTGAAATGGTAAAAGCCGGAAAATTTCGCGAAGACCTTTATTATCGTTTGAATGTTTACCCCATCATGGTGCCGCCGCTGCGTGACCGGAAAGATGACATTCCAGCATTGGTCAACCACTTCATCACCAAGCTTGCCGCGGAAGAAGGCCGCAAAGTTCATGGCATCACGGCACATGCGTTGCAGATGCTGCAGGCTTACGCATGGCCTGGCAATGTTCGTCAGATTGAAAATACCGTATTCCGGGCAATAGTCCTTTGCGAAACTGACATTCTCGATATTCAAGATTTCCCCCAAATCGCGGCTTTGGTGGATGGTTTCGAAGTCAAAATTCCTGCCGCCCCAATTCCAGCGCCGCACACTTTGCGCAGGCCCGATGGTAACAATCAGGTGCGCACAAATACCAACCAAGTAAGTGACGGCAATGCCATCGGTGTTTCAATCGTGACCGACGGTGGCCACATCCGTACTTTGGAAGAAGTGGAAGCCGATATGATTAAATTGGCGATGCATCGTTACCGCGGACAAATGTCTGAGGTTGCACGCAAGCTGGGTATTGGGCGGTCTACGCTGTATCGCAAGATGCGTGATTTAGGCTTGGAAGAGGCTGCTGGGTAACACTCAAACAATATTGTCATATTGCGGCCCTACACCCATTGAATCGCCACAAACACACGTTTAATTTGCGCTAGCTTTGGGGGTTTGGTCGAAAGATGCGTAAAATGTCGAAATTAACATCTAACTTATTGGTTGGATTGGCTGCTTTTGCCTTGTTTGCTGGCGCGGCTGATGCTGGGCAAAAGGTCTATAAGAAGCGCTTGGGGTTTTTTGAAAGCCTGTTTGGTGGAATTCAAACGCGCACGCCATCTCGTCCAATATTCAGTTCAGCTGACAGTGGCAAGCTGACCTGGTGGGAACAGAACCAAATTGACAAGCAAAACCGGGCAGCCTCAAACAACATTCGTATTTTCTACGGCGAACCCGTGCCTTCGAAAAAGCAGCGACAAAAGGAAATACAAGCGGATCAATCTGAGCCTGATCCGTTGCCAGGTCTTGGGCTGGGCATCGTCAACTACTTCCCGCCATTAGTCGTTCCAGTTTATGACTCTGCCCTCCTTAAAATCGAAGCCAAAACTCAAGAAGCTGAATCAATTCGTATTGAGCTGATTAACAAAGCGACAAATATCCGAACGATAGATACGGAACGCAAGGCCATTTTGGCGTTTTATGGCGCGAATAATTTCAAACCGATTTGGACGCAAGGCGGTCATATTACGCCGCGCGCAAAGTCTGTTTTGAAATTTATGTCCGATGCCGCAGCTGATGGCTTGATTGCAAAAAATTATATGCCTATCGGCCTAAGCAGTTTTGACAATGTCGACGAAGCTTTGGCTGGCAATCAATTGAAAATTGCGCGGTTCGACATCGCAATGACTGTTGCCGCAGTAAAATACGCAAGGCATCTTTCAGGCGGCCAATTTGATCCAAATCGCCTGTCGCTTTACAATGATATAAAACCACAAACCGTAGCTGCAGATGCCGTTATGAAAGTAATTGGTTATTCGCCATTTCCGGAATCATATTTTGCCAGCCTAGTTCCAACCCATCCGCAATACGCAATTTTCAAAAAAGCTTTGGCCGAGACAGTAAATGGCGGCAAGAAGCTCAATGTAATTGCCGACGGACCAGATGTAAAAGTCGGCGCGGCTGATGAACGCATCCCAGCCATTCGCACAAGATTGCAAGGTCTTGGCATTTCTGTTGCAGACCTAGATAGCAAGGCTGATCCAAAAGTTTTGGATAAAAAGCTCAGCAAAAGCCTTCGTAATTTACAGGCGATCAACAAAATCAAGCTGACTGGCATTGTTGACGTCGCAACAATCGAAGCTTTGAACGCCGATCACAGCGCTGATGAACGCCAACGAATCGTATTTAATATGGAACGCCTGCGTTGGCTGCCCAAGAATCTTGGCACGCGCTTTGTGCTCGTGAATCAACCTGCTTACGAAGTGAATGTTTTTGATCACAATAAAGTGGCGTGGCATAGCAAGGTCATCGTTGGCAAACCGATGAACCAGACTTATTCATTCTACGATCAAATCGAAACAGTAGTGTTTAATCCGTCTTGGGGTGTTCCAGCGTCTATTATCGTCAACGAATATGGCCCCAAATCGCGCAAAGATCCGGGCTATCTTGATCGCAACGGATTTAAACTCGTAGACTCCAACGGTGATGTTATTTCCTCGCGCAATGTTGATTGGTGGGGCATGGGCCAAGCGCCAACATTTGGCGTGCAACAACCTCCAGGCTCCGACAATGCTTTGGGTGAACTGAAGTTCCTGTTCCCGAACGCGCATGATATTTACATGCACGACACGCCAACCAAGAACCTGTTTGCCGAATCAACACGTGCCTTTAGCCATGGCTGCGTGCGCGTCCAAAACCCGCGTGAATTTGCAGCAGTTCTTCTCAATATGAGTCAGGAAGAAGTGGCACAAAATCTCGGTCAAAAAGCAAAAAAGGCTAAAAAAGCTGATCCGACAGAAGCCTTCGTTGAAAGCCACTCCGTCAATCTGGCTGAAAAAGTGCCAGTTTACCTTACCTATTTCACAGCTTGGGCAGACGATTCCGGCAAAATTCAATTTTATAATGATATTTATGGTCGCGACACAGCCATGGCCAAAGCTTTTGCCTATGACCCTTTGGCCAAAAAACCCATTGATTCTGGAGACATAGCAACCGCCGGAGCAATTAATGGCGGTTTGAATCAAAATTGACCTTTTTAAACTCCCATTAAGCACATTCGGGCAAACTGAATTAACCAAGGGGACGCCTTATCGCTGCCCCAATCTTGTCCGAAGTGCCGTATGTAGTTAAAGTGGGTTACTCTCACGGACACTAGAGACGGAGACGAATATAGGAGTCGGGTTCCGCCCGGTGTGTGTGTTGAGTATGTTATTAAAAATCTGGAACGCCGGACATCGTCAAGACTTGCAGTCGCGTATGAAAAAGACCCTGGTTTCGACAGCTATTGCGGGGACTCTCGCAGTGGGAGCTTTCGGCTTGGCATCTGCGCCAACAATAGCTGGTGGCGAAACGCGAACGATCGCGCTTTATCACATGCACACAGGCGAAAGCCTGAACATTACCTATAAAAAAGACGGCAAATATATTCCGTCTGCCATGAAGCAGATCAACTATCTGCTGCGCGATTGGCGCAAACAACAAACCATTACCATCGACCCTCGCACCATTGATCTGGTGTGGGAACTGCACGAAGATTTAGGTTCGCACCAGCCCGTTCATATTGTGTGCGGCTATCGTTCACCAGCTACCAACGCTTTTTTGCACCGCATCGGCCGCCATGTGGCCAAGCAAAGCCAGCACATGGTTGGCCACGCGATTGATTTCTATTTCCCTGATGTGCCAACCCAAAAAATCCGCAACGTGGCTTTAGCTCACCAAATGGGTGGTGTTGGCTATTATCGTTCTGCCGGCGGTCCAACCGGCTTCCTGCATGTCGATTCAGGCCATGTGCGCCATTGGGGCCCGCATATCAGCGACAGCCAAATGGCATCCATCATGCGTGATGGCCGCAAATATGTCGGTCGCTATGTGCGCGGCGGCAATAGCAGCAGCAACCCAGAGGTTCAAGACGAAGATCAACCCACAAAAGGTGGCGGCTTAATTGCCTTGATCGGCAGGTTAGCTGGCAAGAAACAACCAGACGCACAAGTGGCAGCAGCTGAAATTCCAGCGGCTAAGCCAGTTGAAGCCGCTTATGCGGGATCACAAGAAGATATCGCAGACCTCTCACAAGACGCCGCAACACCTCCAGCGCCTAAGCCATCTGCTGTTGCTGGCACAAAGGTAAACGCCGATCAAATGGCGTCCTTGGGCGATCTCGCGCAAGATGCCGCCGCACCTCCGCCAAAGCCCAAAATCATGGCTCCGGTGAAGGCAGAGGTTGTGCCACCTGAGCCAGTTATTGAAGCTGCTGATAATGGTGCCGCTGAACCGCAAGTGAAACAAGGCTACCCTATTCCAAAGCCACGTTTGAAGCCTGTTGAAGTCATGTTGATGGCTGCAGCAAATATGAAGCCTGCACCACAAGTGTTCCGCATTTCTGCAGCCAGCGCTCCACCTGATAGTCAATCTGGCCAAGTAGCTTCACCATTGGGCAGTGCGGCTCTGAGCACCTTGATGGAGCAAGCCTCTGCGGAGCCTGATCCAACAGTTAAAATTCAGACGCCTAACAAAAAAGGCAAAGGCAATTTTGCAGCTGAACTGCGCGCCGGCACGGCAACTGAAGTGCCCGTTATCAAGCCGCTCCTTGCTTCGGCAGGTGGCAGCGACATTAACTGGTGGCCGCAGCTGTCGCTCAACCCCGACGCCACAATCCGCCGCGACGGCGCGCCATCTATGATCGGTGATAACAGCGAATCTCCACTGCCCCTCCAAGCATCACTGGTTGGTGAAGCAACCGATCCTTGGACCAGCCAACAGACAGCTGGCGGCAAAGGCGATTTGGTGGTGATTAACCGCGACGGCAAAGGTAATCTCGACGCGGCCGTGCCGAAGACTGCAAAGCTGTTAAAAGTAGGGCAATTGGTGACACAATAGGGTCACGTGCCGAGCGGCTTCATAACTTCGTGATTTCACTTGCTTTCGGCCCCAATACTCGGTGTTGGGGCCGAAATTCAATTGCAGAAAATATATCTGCCATCTGCAATTACCTTTTAGATCAAGCCGCCTCGCTCACCACTTTCATCCCCAGTGCGGCCAAATACAAATCAATCATCGCTTCTTCTTCAGAGCGCTCATGCGGCTCTTTTTTGCGGAGTGAAATCACCTTGCGCAAAATCTTGATATCAAAACCATTGCCCTTGGCTTCGGCGTAAACTTCTTTGATGTCGGCGGCGATGGTTTTCTTTTCTTCTTCGAGGCGCTCAATGCGCTCGACGATGGTTTTAAGTTGGCCCTCAGCGAAATTCGATTTGGTAATGTCAGCCACGTAAGTCTCCGATGGTTAAATTTAATGTGATGGGGTTTTGATTGTTTGGGTGGGGCCCGATTGATGTTTGGCCTTCCACTCATCATAGGGCATGCCGTAAACATGGCTTCGCGCATCGTCTTTCGTCAAGGCAACGCCTTGCACCTTGGCTGCATCTTCAAGCCAGTTTGACAAGCAATTGCGGCAAAAACCTGCCAGATTCATAAGGTCTAAGTTCTGCACATCCTCACGTCCACGCAAATGCGCAATCAGGCGGCGAAAGGCGGCAGCTTCAAGCTCAGTTTTGGTCTTTTCATCAAGGCTCATTTGGCAAAATCCTATTTCGCCTTACATAGGCGTAAGATGATGCAACGCCAATCACAGTTTCGCGCAATCCACAGGGCGAAACACTTGTACACGCCACCATATTGCCCTAGTTCTATGGCGATTTGAATGATTTGAAACGGCAAGTGGAGGAGGCGGCATGACGCGTAATTTCTGGGCAGGATTAGGGGCAATATTGCTCTTGAGCGCCGCCGGAACCCCTGCAAAAGCTGATCTCAAGCTCTGCAACAATACCGCTAGCCGCGTGGGCGTGGCCATTGCTTATAAAGATAAAGAAGGCTGGGCCTCAGAAGGCTGGTGGACGGTCAAACCCCAAGAATGCCTGCCCCTCATTAAGGGTGCTTTGGTTTCACGCTATTTTTATGTTTATGCAGTGGATAATGAAAAAGGCGGCTCTTGGGGTGGCAAATCCCAAATCTGTATCCGTGATAAGATATTCACAATTCGCGGCATAGATCAATGCACTGAGCGCGGATTTCAAAAACAAGGTTTCTTCGAAGTTGATACTGGCGAAGAATCAGATTGGACAGTTTCGCTGTCGGGCGACAAAACAACACAAGGTCAATAATTTTGCATAGAAAACGTAAAGTCAAAATCCTGGCCACGCTAGGCCCGGCATCAAATTCACTTGAGATGATCGAAAAACTATTCATTGCTGGTGTGGATGTGTTCCGCATCAATATGAGCCACACCGATCATGCCATGCTGAAACAGCTGCACGGATTTATCCGCGCTGTAGAAGAAAAAGTGAAGCGCCCGATTGGCATTCTCGCCGATCTGCAAGGCCCAAAAATCCGCATCGGCACATTTGCCGAAAAGGAAGTGAAGCTTACTGCGGGTGAGGCGTTTGCCTTTGACACTGATATTACACCGGGCGATCCAACGCGCGTGTATTTGCCACATCCAGAAATTTTTGCGGGGGCCAAAGCGGGCGACAGTTTGCTTTTGAACGATGGCCGTTTGCGCGTGGAAATCACCAAAGCCTCGCCGACCCGCCTTGATACCAAAATCATCTATGGCGGCATGCTGTCCAACCGCAAGGGTGTGAACCTGCCAGATACGTTGCTGGCCATCCCTGCCCTAACTGAAAAAGACCGCGCTGATTTAGAAGCTGCGGCCAGTTTGGGCGTGGATTGGATCGCATTGTCCTTCGTGCAACGCGCAGAAGACGTGGCCGAGGCGCAACGCCTTGTGAAGGGCCGCGCTGGCGTCATGGCCAAGATTGAAAAGCCATCGGCGCTTCCTGTGCTTGATGAGATTTTAAAAATTTCCGACGGTCTGATGGTGGCGCGCGGCGACTTGGGCGTTGAGCTTCCGCTCGAAACGGTTCCAGCGCGTCAAAAGCAAATCACCCGCATGGCCCGTCGCTATGGCAAGCCCGTGGTTGTGGCAACACAAATGCTAGAATCAATGATCACTGAACCTGTTCCAACCCGCGCTGAAGTTTCAGACGTGGCAACAGCAGTTTATGAAGGTGCAGACGCCGTCATGCTGTCTGCCGAAAGCGCCTCTGGTGCTTGGCCTGAAAAAACTGTCCAGACCATGGATAAGATCGCCCAGTCGGCAGAGAACGATCAATATTACGGCAGCATCATCCATTCACAACGCACTGAACCTGGCGCTACCGCTGCTGATGCGATTTCAGCCGCAGCTAGGCAAATTGCAGAAACGCTCAATGTGCCAGCTATTGTTTGCTATACAGGCTCAGGTTCGACAGGTGCTCGCGTGGCGCGAGAACGCCCTAGCATGCCAATCTTGGCTCTGACCCCCATCATCAATACAGCGCGCCGCTTGGCACTTACTTGGGGCACCCATGCTGTATTGGTCGAGGACGCGAAATCACTCGATGAAATGTTCGCCAATGCCGGCAAGATCGCCTTCGATGAAGGCTTTGCAAAATCTGGCGAACGCATATTAATCACAGCAGGCGTTCCCATCGGCGCCCCCGGCACCACTAACATGCTGCGCATCGCCACCATCGGCCCGGGCGGCAAGGGCGTTTAGTAAGTCTTGGAATCAGGCTTTTAAAGAACCTCAAATATCCGGCTGCTCTTTCTCAAGCTCTTTAATCGACTGCTGCACCGAAGCCATATGTGGGTTAATAGCCAGTGTCTCGCGCAATACACCCAAAGCTTCGCGGGCATGCCCCTGTGCCCGCAAGATTGCAGCCTTGCCAGCCAGCGCTCCAAAATGCCGTGGCTCTAAATCAAGCACATGCTGAATGTCTGTGAGTGAAGCATCATAGCGGCCCATGATGAAATAAAGCGTGGCCCGCTTATTCCAGCCTTCGGCATAATTGGGATAGCTTTCAATCAGCTGGATGAAAGTTTTCTCGGCCGCATCAAATTCATGCGCATTCATCGCCGCAGTACCTTGGCGGATCAGAAGTTCCGCTGTCGGAGAATCATTGCTGCCCCAAATCTGCCAAATATCGGCAATGATTTTATCGGGGTCGCGTGATGTTTTTGCTTGGTGCAAATCGCCAAACAGCTTGTCCAACTGATCGTCTCTCTTACGATCATCACCAGCAGAAAATGCCGATGAACCGAGAGCCACTAAAATCGCTAGAACTGTCAAAATGCGCATGGCGTGAGCTTGCCACATTTTACGGCATAAATAAATGCCAAACGCGCCGGGTGATGCCCAGCGCACTACACATAAACGTGAACGTGAATTAGCCCTGACGAGCTTTAAAACGAGGATTCGTTTTGTTGATGATATAAACCCGACCCTTGCGGCGAATTAATTTGTTGTCGCGGTGGCGTTTCAACAATGCTTTGAGTGAGTTACGAACTTTCATGATATTCACCTAGTACCGGACAATAAGCTGCCCTTGATTTCGGGGCGGAACATAGTCATGAGATTTCCCACTGTCAACCATTCGAAATATGTAGCAAATACAATGTGGAATACTGAATTTTGGCTTACTTTGAGCGTTTTTGGACTGGGTGCGGCCCTCGCCGGAACCATGATCTGGCTGGAAAAGCGCCCCAAGCAAGAACTTAACCCCCGCCTGTTCCCAACAACCTTGTTTCTGCTGATCGGTGGCGCTTTAGCCGTATTTGCGGGCATCCACTTGCTGAACCTCATCGGCCTTCATACGGGCCGCACACCATAAGTCTGGCGCAGAACATTCTTCTGAACTTTGCCCATCGCGTTGCGCGGCAATTCATCCAGAATAATGACGCGCCTAGGGCATTTATAGCTGGCGAGATTGAGTTTGAGCGATTGAATAATGTCTCCACTTGTCAGTGATGCGCCTTTTTTCAAAACCACAACCGCCGTCACCGCCTCCCCGAAATCAGAATCTGGCAAACCAATAACCGCCGATTCCAAAACGCCGGGCATAGCATCAATCAGCTCTTCGACCTCTTTGGGATAAACATTAAAGCCACCCGTTATGACCAAATCCTTGGCACGGCCCGAAATAACCAGATAGCCCTTCTCGTCAAAATGGCCGAGATCGCCGGTCATGAAATAACCATCCTCTGTAAATTCAGCTTTGGTCTTTTCAGGATTGCGCCAATAACCCTTGAACACATTCGGCCCCTTAACCTCTATGCCACCTTCACGCACCCGCACAGCTGTGCCCGGCAATGCCATGCCCACCGTCCCAGCGCGGCGTTCACCCTCATAAGGGTTAGATGTATTCATGTTAGTTTCCGTCATGCCATAGCGTTCCAACACCGCATGGCCCGTTCGTTCAAAAAATTCCTTATGCGTTTCAGCCAACAACGGCGCGGAACCAGAAACAAACAACCGCATGTGTTTCGTCGCATCCCGCGTCAGACCTTTGTGCTGCAACAACCGTGTATAAAAAGTGGGAACCCCCATCAATGCTGTCGCTTGAGGCATCACTCGCATAATATCCTCAACATCAAATTTTCGCCGGAACAGCAGCTGCCCGCCTGATGCAAACACCGTGTTGGTTGCCACAAACAAACCATGCGTATGATAAACCGGAAGCGCATGAATCAGTTTGTCTTGCGGCGTGAATTGCCAAAGCTTGGCAAGCGCCTCAGCATTACTGGAAAGATTGCCAACACTTAACATCGCCCCTTTGGATTTACCCGTAGTGCCGGACGTATAAAGAATAGCAGCCATCCGCTCAGCATCATCGGCCATATCTTCAAAAACGCCTGCGAACCGGCGGGCAGCATCAATCAAAGTTCCTCCGCCGATATCATCGAGCGTTAAGACCTTAACACCTGCAGGTTGGAGTTTCCCGGGCGGCATGACGAAGATTGAAGGCTCGGCATCGCCCAGAAAATATGAAATTTCATTTGCCGTATAAGCCGTATTCAGCGGTAAAAAGACCAAGCCTGCACGTACACAAGCATAAAAAAGCGCAATAGCCTCAACCGATTTCTCAACTTGAACTGCTATACGGTCACCCGGCTTTGCACCCTGCCCCAAAAGTGCCTCCGCCAATTTACCCGCCAGATTCCAAAACTGTCCATATGTAAATCTGCGCCCGTCATCGCACTCGATGAAAATTGAATCTGGCTCGCGCAACCGTGCTTGGGCCATTTGCAGAAGCGTCATTTCGATTTGACCAACTCCTCAAAAACCGAGACTGAGCCAGTGGCGACCGTCCCGCGAGCATTGCTGCTGAATTGTTCAACCCAATAATGCCCCGTCTGCGCCACAAGAGGAAAGGACAAAACTTCTTCAGTTCGGTTGATAACCAGCGCCAAGCGTTTGTGATCATTGCTCAACATCAAACCTAGAAAATGGTTCTGCCCGTCACTCCAATCAAAAGGTTTACCGTCCGCTCCAAACCAGAAGGATTTGATTTCAGCAGGCGTAGGGTTTGCCGACAGAAAAACCGAGTCAACCAACATCGGCAAAGTTTTTCGCAAGCCTGCTAACGCCCCAACATAGCCCATTAAAGCCTGATCAGCATGTTTCCAATCAAGCCAAGTTATTTCATTGTCCTGTGCATAGGCATTATTATTGCCTTTCTGTGTACGACCAAATTCATCACCAGCGGTCAACATCACAACACCGCGCGACAAAAATAGCGTGGCCAACAGGGCGCGAATATCGCGACCAAGACATGTCACTTCATCGCCCTTCCCATCGCGATTATTTTCACCATTGGCAAAATTATCTTTCACACGAAATTGCGTAACATCGCGCAAGGTAAACCCGTCATGTGCGCTCAGAAAATTGACCGACTTCGTCACGCGGTTCTTGCGCTGGAACACATCGGATGAACCTGTTATCCGGGTTGCCAAGCTATTTGTGCTGTGCACATCGCCGCGCCAAAACCTGCGCACGTCATCGCGGTATCTGTCATTCCATTCCAACCAACGCGGCGGAAAATTGCCAAGTTGATATCCCCCCGGCCCAACGTCCCACGGCTCCGCAATCATGATGCGGGTTGATAAAACGGGATCACTTTCAATCGCCAGTAACAAAGGCGCATATGAATCAAACCCATCATCACGTCGCCCCATGATCGTTGCAAGATCAAACCTGAAACCATCGACGCCGCATTTCAAAACCCAATGGCGCAAACTGTCGACAACCAATTTGATATTCTGTGGACGATCAAGAGCGAAAGTATTACCACACCCCGCGTCATTGATCAATTGCCCATTGATGTATCGATAGTAGCTGCTGTTATCCAAACCCCTGAATGAAACCGTTGGGCCAAACACGTCACTCTCGCCAGAATGGTTGAAGACCAAATCAAGAATAACATTAAAGTCTTCCGCGTGGAGAGCCGCAATGGTTTTTCTCAATTCAGAAATGCCACCCGGAACCAATCGCGGATCAAGCGCAAAGAACGAAACAGGGTTATAACCCCAGGCATTAGAAAGGCCCAAAGGCTTGAGATGGCGTTCATCAATCCACGCGGTAATTGGCATCAGTTCAATTGTATCGACACCAATTTTCTTCAAGTGCGAAATGATACTTGGATGCGTCAACGCCGAAACTGTGCCGCGCTGGTGTTCAGGAACTTCAGGATGCAGTTTTGTGAATGACTTAACTTGCAGCTCGTAAATAAACCGAGGCTCGTGAACCAGACGCAACGGCAAATCCTGAAGTACATCTAGCACAACAGCTTTTGGAATAAGAGCTGTACTATCAGAGCCTTGTTCGCCTAGCCGCGCATCGTATGTGAAAGCGCGGTCTATCTGCTTTGCATAGGGATCAAGCAAAACTTTGCTCTGATCAAACAATAATCCAGCCTCCGGTTGCCACGGCCCATCGGCACGCAGCCCATATCGTGTTCCCGCTTTAATACCTTTGACAAAAACAAAATGCACATCACCTTCTCGCTCAGTCAGCAGGGTGCGTGAAACTTCGCTATCCTTTGTATCAAAGACACAGAAATAAATCTGCGTGGCATTGGCTGACCAAACGGCAACATTGACACCGCCGGGCAAAAGCGTGCCCCCCAGCGGCGATGCTGTGGCATTACTATTTATTGATTTCATCAGGTAATAACTGTTGGTGCATGACGGCCCGTATTGGCTTGGATCGCAGCAATGCTATTGGCCTGCCCAATCAAGTCAGCAAGTGCAGCTTGCGTTTCAATATTGTGCTTAGCCGCATCGGCTTCATATTTTTCAATATATACACGAAGCGTTGCACCCGCTGTACCAGTCCCAGATAGACGGTAGATAATGCGCGAACCGTTTTCATAAACCAAACGAATGCCTTGGCCCTCAGTAAAAGAACTATCGACAGGATCGCGGTAAGAAAAATCATCTGCGGTCTTAATTCCATTTTTACCTACGAAGCCGTTCAAGCTTTTGCGTAAATTATTCATCAGATCATTGGCTCGTGCCAAATCAACTTCTTCATAATCATGACGCGTATAGAAGTTGCGGCCATATTCAAGCCAATGGGATTTTACGATTGTCTCTACACTCTCGCGGCGCTTGGCCAGAATGTTAAGCCACATCAAAACTGCCCACACGCCATCTTTCTCACGCACATGGTTTGAACCCGTACCAAAACTTTCTTCGCCACACACAGTGGCCATGCCAGCATCAAGCAGATTGCCAAAAAATTTCCAACCCGTTGGCGTTTCGAAACTTGGCACACCCAATTTCTTGGCTACCAAATCCGCCGCACATGATGTGGGCATGGAACGCGCCACACCCGCAATGCCCGCCGCATAAGCAGGCGCAAGTTGCGCATTGGCCGCAATGATGGCGAGCGAATCCGACGGCGTGACATACATATTGCGCCCGATGATCAGATTACGGTCCCCATCGCCGTCAGATGCTGCACCAAATTCCGGGCCGCTGCTTGATAAAACTAAATCACAAAGTTCCTTAGCATGAACCAAATTTGGATCTGGATGGTGCCCCCCAAAATCTGGCAAGGGAACCCCGTTCATAACCACGCCCTTTGCACCCAGAATATCTTCAAAAATTCGCTGGGCGTAAGGCCCAGTAATAGCGCCCATGCCATCAAATTTCATCTTGAAACCCGAATTGAACAAATCACGGATGGCATCAAAATCAAACAGCGTCTGCATGAGCGCGGCATAATCAGAAACCGGATCGACGACTTCGACGATCATGTTGGCCAGTTCTACCTTCCCAATTTTGTTGATGTCTATGTCTTGGGTATCGAGCGTTTTATAAGTTGAGATGGTTTTTGTTTTTGCAAATATCGCATCGGTAATTTTTTCCGGCGCTGGCCCACCATTGCCCGCATTATACTTTATGCCAAAATCACCATCCGGCCCACCGGGGTTATGGCTAGCCGATAAAATGATGCCACCGAACGCACCATGGTTTCGAATGAGATGAGACGCAGCAGGCGTCGATAACAATCCACCCTGTCCAACAATCACTCGCCCAAAGCCATTGGCCGCAGCCATCCGAATGGCAATTTGAACAACTTGCGGATTATAGTAACGACCGTCGCCACCTATCACCAAGGTTTTGCCAGCAAATCCTTCGAGTGAATCGAAAATTGATTGAATAAAATTCTCGGCGTAGTGCGGCTGCTGGAACACGGCTACTTTTTTGCGCAGTCCCGACGTGCCTGGTTTTTGACCATCAAAAGGTTTTGTCGCAACCAACTCAAACATCAAACTAGCCCCTTATAAAGTTCAGCATACGCAGCCGCGCTTCGATCCCAAGATACATCCGAATTCATGCCGCGAGCTTGCATATTTTTCCACGCAGCTTTGTTATTGTAAAGGGTAGCAGCGCGCGACAAAGCATTTTGCAATGAATATCGGTCAACAGGCGAAAATTGAAGGCCTGTAGCCACGCCTGCGCCTAAGGCAGCATCATTGGCATCAATAACAGTATCGGCAAGTCCGCCCGTGCGCGCCACGACGGGCACACAGCCATAGCGCAAACCATAAAGCTGTGTCAGGCCACAAGGCTCAAAGCGTGATGGCACCAGCATTGTATCGCATCCGCCCTGCACAAGATGTGAGAGCGCTTCATCATAGGCGGTTATCACGCCAATACGACCGGGGTGTTTGGCGGCTGCGTCCATAACAGCTGCTTCAATGGCCGCTTCGCCAGTACCGATCAGCGCAAGCCTAGCACCTGTGCCAACCAACCAATCAAGCAAAGACGCAAAAATATCGAGGCCTTTTTGCCACGTCAGACGGCTGACCACGCCATGAATAATTCCGTCGCCCGGTTCCAAGTTAAAGCGCTTTTCAATTGCGCGCTTGTTTGAAATACGATTTGAAATATCTGCCGCAGAATAATTTGCCGCCAAAGCTTTATCTGTTGCGGGGTTCCAAACATCAATATCAATGCCGTTAACGATCCCGCTCAAACTCGCTCTACGAGATTGCAAAAGTCCCTCAAGCCCCATGCCATAATCAGCAGTACAGATTTCACTGGCATAAGTAGGGCTGACGGTGGTGATCGCATTGGCACATGCAAGGCCGCCCTTGAGAAAACTCAGATTGCCGTAAAATTCCACACCATCAATGGCAAAGGCCTGCGGTGGCAAATCCAGAATATTAAAATACGCCGCCGGAAACTCACCCTTGAATGCAATATTATGAACCGTCATAACGCTTTTTGGGCCGCCATTATATTTGACGTAAACCGCAGCAAGCGCAGATTGCCAATCATGCAAATGCAACACATCGGCCTTATAGTTCCCGAGTTCGCCTCTGGCCAGTTGTGCGGCCACTTGACTGAGGGCCGCAAAGCGCTGGGCATTATCAGGCCAATCTTTACCGTCTGGCCCGAGATAGGGATTTCCCTTACGGTCAAACAAATGCGGCGCGTCGAGCACAAACACATCAAGGCCTTGGGCTTTGCCCACAAGAAGAGTTGCCGTTCCACCCATCAATTTCGCAAAACTATGAAATGAGGCAGGCTTTTCCAACGCTGCCATCACAGCGGGATAACCCGGCATTAACGTCCGCATCGTAACGCCTTGTTTTGCCAAAGTAGCAGGCAACGCCCCGGCCACATCGGCAAGCCCGCCGGTTTTAATCAGCGGGTAGACTTCAGAGGCGACCGATAGAACCTGCATCAGGATAGACGATCAATCATCGGTTGGGTGATCAGACACACGCCACCTTCGCTGCGCCGGAAACGTTTGGCATCGAGAATGGGATCTTCTCCCACCACAAGACCTTCGGGGATCACGACATCGCTATCAATCACCACCTTGCTCAGTCGTGCATTGCGGCTGACGAAAACACGCGGCAACACCACAGCTTCATCCAATGCCGAAAATGAATTCACCCGCACGCCTGTGAACAGCAGCGTGCGCTTGATCGAACCACCTGAAACAATACAACCGCCAGACACAAGTGAAGACACAGCCTGACCGCGCCTGCCATCTATATCATGCACGAATTTTGCTGGCGGTGTCACTTCACCATAAGTCCAGATCGGCCAGTCTTGATCATAAAGATCAAGCAAAGGCAGCGTATCGGTCAGATCAACATTGGCTTCCCAATAGGCATCAATGGTTCCCACATCACGCCAGTATGAGGTTTTCTCAAGTGGCGAACGCACGCATGATTTGGTAAAACGATGAGCAACAGCCTTGCCGCCACTCACGACAGAGGGAATAATGTCTTTACCAAAATCGCGCGATGATTTTGGATCAGCCGCATCTTTCTTCAAAAGATCAATCAAGAACTTTGTTTCAAAAACATAAATCCCCATTGAAGCCAGTGCCATATCAGGCTGGCCTGGAATAGCTGGAGGGTCCTTCGGCTTTTCAACAAATGCGACAATCCGGTCTTTCTCATCAACATGCATCACGCCAAACCCAACGGCTTCCATGCGCGGAACTTCAAGACAACCGATAGTCACGTCGGCAGCTTGGTCGACATGCTGCTGCAGCATCGGCTCGTAATCCATTTTATAAATATGATCGCCAGCAAGGATCACGATGTATTTTGGATTATAGCTCTCGATGATATCAATATTTTGATATACCGCATCTGCTGTCCCCGCATACCACTGATCTTCCGATACGCGTTGGCTGGCGGGGAGAATATCAAAGCCTTCGTTGCGCTCATTGCGGAAGAAGTTCCAGCCGCGCTGCAAATGACGGATCAAGCTATGGGCTTTGTATTGTGTTGCCACACCGATGCGGCGAATGCCTGAATTAAGGGCGTTGGATAATGCGAAATCAATAATGCGCGATTTTCCACCAAATGGAACTGCGGGCTTGGCGCGCCTGTCAGTGAGTTCGAGAAGCCTGCTACCTCGGCCACCTGCCAAAACATATGCCATTGAATCGCGCGCCAGAGGGCCTGATTTTCTTGTTGGTTCACTCATCGCTGTCTCTCCCAAACTAGCGTTACTTTTTCTTATTCCTCTGCAGCAAAATACAAAGTAGCTAAAGGCGGCAATGTAATTCGAGCGCTGGCTGGTTTGCCGTGAGACGGGCCTCCCAATGCTTCTATGCGCCCCATATTGCCTTTGCCTGACCCCCAATATTGTTCTGCATCGCTATTAAAGACTTCACGCCAGATTCCAGATTTTGGCAAGGGCAGTGTGTAATTTTCTCGCAAGACCGATGTGAAATTCGAAACGACGACGACAGGCTGCTTGCCGTCGCCAGAATGTCGTACCCAAGCAAACACTGAATTTTCAGCATCATCAGCCACCAACCATTCAAAACCTTCCCCTTCGCAATCACGCGCATGAAGGGCAGGCATTGATCGGTAGATATTATTCAAATCACGAACAGTAGACTGCATGCCCCTGTGCGGTGGGTGCTGCAGCAAATGCCAATCCAAACTTTGTGCCGCGTTCCACTCTGTCCACGGCGCCATTTCTTGGCCCATAAACAAAAGCTTCTTGCCAGGGTAGCCCCACATAAAACCAAAATAGGCTCGCAGCGTTGCAAATTTTTGCCAATCATCACCCGCCATTTTATTAAGCAGTGAGCCTTTGCCATGCACCACTTCATCGTGAGACAGCGGCAAAACAAAGTTTTCAGAAAACGCATAAAGCAACCCGAAGGTCAGATCATTATGATGGTGCTTGCGGTAAATGCCTTCGCGCTGAAAATATTGCAGCGTGTCATGCATAAACCCCATGTTCCATTTAAAACCAAAGCCAAGACCACCTGTACTAGTCGGCTTTGAAACACCGGGGAATGCGGTTGATTCCTCAGCGATGGTCATGATCCCCGGATGTTGACCATAAGTTTCATGGTTCATGCGTTGCAGAAACGAAATCGCTTCTAAATTCTCACGACCACCATATTGGTTTGGAATCCACTCGCCCTCTTTGCGCGAATAATCCAGATAAAGCATCGAAGCCACAGCATCAACGCGAAGCCCATCAAGGTGATAACGTTCCAACCAGAACAAAGCATTGTTCAAAAGGAAACTAATAACTTCCTTGCGGCCAAAATTGAAAATCGCTGTGTTCCAATCGGGATGGAAACCTTGGCGCGGATCGGCATGTTCATAAAGCGCCGTACCATCAAACTTCGAAAGGCCATGCTCATCGGTCGGAAAATGCGCGGGCACCCAATCAAGGATAACACCAATACCAGCCCCGTGCGCTTTATCCACAAACCGCGCAAATCCATGCGGATCACCAAACCGCGATGTCGGTGCGAAAAGGCCGGTTGGTTGATAACCCCATGACGGATCATAAGGATGTTCACTGATTGGCAATAGCTCAATATGCGTAAAGCCCATATCCTTCACATAACCAATCAACTGATCGGCCAGCTCATCATAGCTCAAAAACAAATCGCCGTTTTTTTTACGCCAAGAGCCCAGATGTACTTCATAGATTGAAATTGGAACGCGTCTTTTGTCGGGCGCAATGCGCGATTCCAAATAATCACTATCCGACCATTTAAAATTATCGGTGCGGGTAACACGTGAGGCCGTATTCGGGCGTAACTCAGCGCCAAAACCATAGGGATCACATTTAAGCGGCAATAGCTTTCCGGCCTTGTCGATCAACTCATATTTATAACCTTGGCCTTCATGGGCAGCGGGCACAAAAATCTCCCACACCCCCACATCCATGCGTTTCCGCATGACATGGCGGCGGCCATCCCATGCGTTGAAATCACCCACCACCGAAACACGCTCAGCATTTGGCGCCCAGACCGCAAAATGTACGCCATCAATGCCGTCCATTTTAAGGGGATGCGCACCAAGCTTGTCGTAGAGGCGTAAGTGATTGCCCTCGGCCATGAAGTAATCATCCTGCGGCCCAAGCACGGGGCCAACCGAATAGGCATCAGTAACAACCCATGAACCGCCCGCGTTTGAACATGCGAATTGTAAAACTTGCGCCTTGGTTGTTTTGATCTGGCCTTCAAAAAATCCAGCATTATGGCGACGTATCAGTTCGCCTAGGTTTTTGCCATCTGCTGTTTGCGCTGAGACCTTTTCTGCCCCAGGGATAAATGCCCGGGCAATCCATGATTTGCCAGATGTATGCAAACCCAGAATTTTAAATGGATCAGCATGCCTGCCATTAACAATGGCTTCGATTTCAGGGCCGTTCGTTTTCCACTTCGGTTCGGCCATTCCGTTTCGCTTTCTGTCCCGCCTTATGTAACGGGTACATTCCAAATTTCCTTGGCATATTCCCTGATCGTGCGATCTGACGAGAACCAGCCCATGTGAAGCGTATTCTGAATCGCCTGATACGTCCAGTCTTTCTGTTTCTGCCAAAGTTTAGAAACTTTGTCCTGAGACAATGCGTAATCATCAAAGTCAGAACCGACCATAAAATAATCACCATTATAGATGGAATTAATGATCGGCTGATAAAGATTTGCATCCCCACCCGAAAAAACACCCTGCCCTAAAGCTTGCAAAACACCCCGAAGTGCTGGAGATGATTCCACAACTGCATGGCCGTCAACGCGCGCGCGGCGCTTCTCTTCTACCTGAGCAGCAGTCAAACCAAATATGAAAATGTGATCCGCGCCAACATGTTCGCGCATCTCAACATTGGCCCCATCCAGCGTGCCAATGGTGAGCGCACCATTGAGAGCAAATTTCATATTGCCCGTGCCCGATGCTTCCATGCCAGCTGTCGAAATCTGTTCCGAAAGATCGGTGGCCGGAACAATAATTTCGGCCAAACTCACATTATAATTTGGCAGGAAGACCACTTTTAATTTGTCCCCAACTTCCTTATCGTTGTTTACAACTTGAGAAACATCATTGATCAGCTTGATAATCAATTTGGCTTGGAAATAACTGGCAGCCGCCTTACCTGCAAAAACTTTAACGCGCGGCGCCCAATTGGCCGTGGGGTTGGCTTTGATCGCTTGATAATGCGCTATCGTTTCTAAGATATTCAAAAGCTGGCGCTTATACTCGTGAATGCGTTTCACCTGCACATCGAACATTGCTTTGGGATCAACCTTCAAATCCATGCGTGAGAGAATGAGATTTGAAAGGTTTTCTTTGTTCCGCAATTTGATCGCACTAAAGCGCTCAACAAACTGCTTTTCACCTGAACGGGGCGCAGCGCGAACGATCAGCTCAGCGTCATCGAGTGATTCCGGCCCTGCCGCCTCAGCCAAAAGCTCAGATAATTCAGGGTTTACACCGCGCAGCCAACGCCTCGGCGTTATGCCATTGGTCTTATTGTTGATGCGACCAGGATAAAGCATATTCATATCGTGGAACACGCTTTCTTTCATCAGGCTCGTGTGCAGTGCCGAAACACCATTAATACTGTGCGATCCAGCAAACGCCAAATTGCCCATGCGCACACGTCTGCTTCCGTGCTCGTCAATCAATGAAATTGAAGAGATAAACTCTGGCGAAGCGTTGACACGCATGTTCTGCGCACGGACGATGAGGTGATCATTGATTGTGTAAATCATATTCAAATGGCGCGGCAATAGTTTTTCAAACAATTGCACCGGCCAGCTTTCCAATGCTTCCGGCAACAATGTGTGATTGGTGTAAGACATCACAGCTTGCGTTGTTGTCCAAGCTTTTTCCCAAGGCATATTGTGCACATCAACCAACAGGCGCATGAGCTCTGCAACAGCGATTGCAGGATGGGTGTCATTAATTTGAACAGCCACCTTTTCGGCCAAATTATTCAAATCAGGATACTGCTGCAAATGCCTGCGGATAATATCTTGCAGAGAGGCTGAAGTAAAAAAATACTCCTGTCGCAAGCGCAACTCTTGGCCAGCTCCCGACGAGTCTGAAGGGTAGAGAACCCGCGTAATGGTTTCAGCCCGCGTGCTGTTGGCTAATGCGCCGGTAAAATCACCTGTGTTAAATGCATCCAGATGAATGGGATCAATCGCGCGCGAAGACCATAAACGTAACGTGTTAACGCGCTTGCCTTTCCAACCGACCATTGGCGTATCAAATGCCGTTGCCAACATGATTTCGTCAGGCTGCCAACTTGCATGGGCCAAGCCATCTTTGGTGACTTCAGATAAAACGTGGCCACCAAAGCCAATCCGGTAAGCAGCTTCACGACGCGCAAATTCCCACGGATTGCCATTTTCCAGCCAATCTTCAGGGAGTTCAATCTGCCAACCATTCGAAATCAATTGGCGAAACAAACCATGATTGTACCGAATGCCATAACCATATGCAGGTATGCCAAGGCTGGCCATGCTTTCCATAAAGCAAGCAGCCAAACGCCCTAAACCACCATTGCCCAAAGCCGCATCAGGTTCCAGTGCCTCTGTCAATTCCATATCGACATCAAGACTGGCTAAAGCTTTTTCAAAATCGGATGTCAAATCCAAATTGCTCAATGCATCGCGGAGCAACCGCCCAATCAAAAACTCCAGCGAAAGATAATAGACCCGCTTCGCCTTGGCTTTGTAAGCCTCGCGCGTTGACTCCATCCAGCGATCAATAATCCGGTCACGCAAGGCAAGTATAGTTGCGTTGAGCCAATCATGGCGCTTGGCTACGGCAGGGTCTTTGCCAATTGAGTAGCTCAGCTTCGCCAAAATATCAGCGCGAATTTTTTCAACTTCAACTGAAAGCGCCTGCTCTTTTCCAGATTTTTGAACTTTCGTCGCCATCAAGCTTGCCACCCCTACTAAAAGAACAACGTTCTGCAATAAACTGGCGCTTCGATCAACTGGCAATTTTTCATAGCCTATAGGCTCTAGCGACAACTCAAAATCACCCCTAAGAACGGGGCATGACGTCAACAGCAGCACTTTTGAATCAACGCGCACGCGGTCATGTTAAGCTGTACATGAAAGGCAGCGGTGTTGACCAACTTCGCGAGGTCGGCGCGGCCAAAGTGAGGCTGCCTCCCGGAACCAACACGGCTTACCTCATCAACACGGCTGGCGGCCTGGCAGGCGGGGATGAGTTTTCTTACGACATTGCGCTGGCGCAAATAGCCAAACTAACTATCACCAGTCAAGCAGCTGAGCGTGTTTATCGTTCACTCGGTCCACCCGCAAAAATTGAAAACGCCATAAATCTTGAAGCTGAAAGCAGTCTACATTGGTTGCCGCATGAAACAATTCTGTTTGATGGCGCAAGCCTCAATAGGCGCATAGACATTGACTTAAACGGATCTGCCCGCTTCCTCGGACTGGAAACCACCATCTTTGGCCGAGAAGCCAGCGGCGAAAAAATCAGTTCGACTTTCTTCCGCGAAGAATGGCGCATCCATCGCGCTGGCAAATTAATTCATTCAGATATCATCAAACTGGATGGCGCGTTGCCAAACTCAAAAGCGACCTTGGGCAACAACCGGGCCATAGCCACAATTGTTTTGATTGATCCCAACTTTCACATCGATTTAGAAAAACTACGCGAAGCAATTGGTTCTCAGGGCGGCGTCTCTGCGTGGAATGGCAAGCTAGTTGCAAGACTGATCGCAAAAGATGGAATGATCTTGAAAAAAGCAATCGTTTCGGCATTGTCTCTATTGGCTAGCCCAGCAGAGCTGCCTAAAACTTGGGCGTTATGAGGAAGATTTATGCAACTAACCCCGCGTGAAAAAGACAAGCTGATCGTGGCCATGGCCGCAATCGTCGCCCGTAAAAGATTAGAGCGCGGCGTAAAACTCAATCATCCCGAAGCCATAGCGCTCATCACCGAGTTTGTGATTGAAGGCGCACGTGATGGCAAAAGCGTCGCCGACCTTATGGAACATGCCGCTCATGTTGTGAACAAGACCCAAGTGATGGACGGCATTTCTGAAATGATCCACGACATCCAAGTGGAAGCAACCTTTCCCGACGGTACAAAACTTGTGACCGTGCATCATCCGATAAGGTAACTCAAAATGATCCCAGGCGAAGTCATAACCAAGGCCGGCAATATTGAGCTCAATGTCGGCGCAAAAACTGTAACACTCGAAATTGCCAACACAGGCGACAGGCCCATTCAAGTTGGTTCGCATTACCATTTCTTCGAAACCAATGAGTCTCTCACATTTGATCGTGCTCAAGCACGCGGCATGCGCCTCGATATTGCGGCAGGCACGGCAGTGCGATTTGAGCCCGGACAAAAACGCGAAGTGACTTTGGTGCCGTTACTTGGCCACCGCAAAGTTTACGGCTTTCAACAAAAAATTATGGGGGCGCTATAATGGCTCAAATTTCCCGCGCCACTTATGCCCAAATGTATGGCCCCACTGTTGGCGACAAAGTTCGTCTTGCCGATACCGAGCTTTTTATCGAAGTCGAAAAAGATTTCACCATTTATGGCGAGGAAGTGAAATTCGGTGGCGGCAAAGTGATCCGCGATGGCATGGGCCAGTCTCAGGCCACCCGTGCGCAAGGGGCAATGGATACCGTCATCACCAATGCGCTGATTGTCGATCATTCAGGGATTTACAAAGCGGATGTGGGTTTGAAAGAAGGTCGCATCGCAGCAATAGGCAAAGCGGGCAACCCTGATACACAACCGGGTGTAACCATCATCATCGGGCCATCGACTGAAATTATCGCAGGTGAAGGAAAAATCCTGACTGCTGGCGGCGTTGACAGCCACATCCATTTCATCGCCCCACAACAATTGGAAGAGGCGCTTTATTCCGGCATCACCACCATGTTGGGCGGCGGCACAGGCCCTGCCCATGGCACACTGGCCACCACCTGCACGGGCGCTTGGCACACGGAGCGCATGATCGAAGCGGCTGATGCCTTCCCGATGAACTTGGGCCTCATGGGAAAGGGCAATGCCTCGCTGCCTGCGGCGTTAGAAGAAATGATTTTATCAGGCGTGTGTGGATTAAAGTTACATGAAGACTGGGGCACAACACCTGCTGCAATTGATTGCTGCCTCAGCGTGGCTGACCAATATGATGTGCAGGTCGCAATTCACACTGATACACTAAACGAATCCGGTTTCGTCGAAGCCACGATCGCCGCCTTCAAGGGCCGCACCATCCACACCTTCCACACTGAGGGTGCCGGTGGCGGCCACGCGCCAGACATTATCAAAGTGGCCAGTCTTCCAAACGTGTTGCCCTCTTCCACAAATCCAACGCGGCCCTACACAATCAACACCATCGCTGAACATTTGGATATGCTGATGGTCTGCCACCACTTATCCCCGCGCATTCCCGAAGACATTGCCTTTGCCGAAAGCCGCATCCGCAAAGAAACCATCGCCGCCGAAGACATATTGCACGACATCGGTTGCTTCTCGATGATCTCATCGGACTCTCAAGCCATGGGCCGTGTGGGCGAAGTCATCATCCGCTGCTGGCAAACGGCCCACAAGATGAAAGTGCAACGCGGCGAATTGATTGGCGATAGCGGCAATGATAATTCGCGCGTTAAGCGCTACATCGCCAAATACACAATCAACCCCGCCATCGCTCATGGTCTTTCGCATGAGGTGGGTTCGGTTGAAGTGGGCAAACGCGCCGATCTGGTTTTGTGGTCGCCTGCTTTCTTTGGTGTGAAGCCTGAAATGGTTTTGCTCGGCGGTTCAATTGCCGCTGCACCCATGGGTGATCCCAATGCGTCAATCCCAACGCCTCAACCCGTGCATTACCGCCCGATGTTTGCCAGCTTCGGAAAACTACGCACCAATTCATCAGTCACTTTTGTGTCGCAAGCCGCCCTTGATGCAGGATTGCAAAACCGTTTGGGCACGGCCAAGAAAATGGTGGCTGTGAAAAATACGCGTAGCGGAATTTCCAAAGCCTCGATGATCCTTAACAGCGCCACACCTAAAATTGAAGTGAACCCAGAAACCTATGAAGTCCGCGCCGATGGTGAATTGCTGGTCTGCGAACCAGCAACGAGCTTGCCAATGACGCAGCGGTATTTCTTATTCTAATGGCAATTCGCGGCACCAAACATATCAGACTGAGTGAAGCGCCAGGCCAAGCGACAGATGCAATCACGCTGGATGCGCAAGACCGCTCGATCAGGCGCAAGCTAATCAGAACCGATAGTGGCAAAGATGTTTTGGTCGATCTGCCACTCACCGCCTATTTTGCAGATGGTGATCATCTTGAACTAGACGATGGCACTTACCTTGAAGTCTGCGCTGCCGAAGAAGACCTCTATGAAATAACCGGTTCAAGCCCCGCCCATATCGCGCAACTCGCGTGGCATATCGGCAATCGCCATCTTTCAGCACAGATTGAATACAACCGTATTTTGATTAAGCGTGACCATATTATCAAAGCGATGCTGATCGGCCTCCATGCCAAGGTCGCAGAAATCCGTGATCAGTTTGAACCACTCCACGGCGCTTACCATGTCCACGACCATTGAAGCCTCACAACTCTTACTGCTGCTCAATTGGATGTCGCCCGCTTTCCCTATCGGCAGTTTTGCATATTCGCACGGATTAGAAACGGCGATTGTTGAAAATGAAATCACCACGCAAAGCGAAGTCGAGTCTTGGATTGCGGATTTAATCACCCATGGTTCAGGTTGGAATGATGCCGTGCTGTTTGCACAATGCTGGAGTAGCGATAGTGCAGAACTGAATGAACTCGCTTTGAGCATGGCATCATCGTCCGAGCGCTATTTGGAAACGACACAACTGGGGCGCAGCTTTGCGATTGCTGCTTCGGTTTTTTCGAATGCTAAATTCCCTGACGGCGATTTAGCTTATCCGATTGCTGCAGGCATGGCTTGCAAGAGTATGGGGGTTGATCAACATTCCGCTTTGCTCGCTTTCCTGCAAGGATTTGCGGCAGCGCAAGTTTCGGTGGCGGTGCGTCTTGTGCCACTTGGCCAAACCGCGGGGCTTCATGTTTTAAAAAATCTCATGCCGATTATTTCCAAAACTGCAAATCGTGCCGCTGCTGCAACGCTTGACGATCTCGGCAGTTGCACTTTGCTGGCTGATGTGGCTGCAATGAATCACGAATACCTCCAACCAAGGATTTTCCGCACATGACAAATGGCCCCTTGAGAGTTGGCATTGGCGGCCCCGTCGGCTCCGGTAAAACCACACTCACTGAAAAACTTTGCAAAGCCATGCGCGAAAAATATTCGGTGGCCGTTATCACCAATGACATTTACACCAAGGAAGACGCGCTCATCCTCAACCGCTTGCAAGCCCTGCCCGAAGACCGCATCATGGGTGTTGAAACTGGCGGCTGCCCGCACACGGCCATCAGAGAAGACGCCTCGCTCAATTTGGCCGCCGTCGATGAAATGTCAAAGCGCCACCCGGATTTGGATGTGATCTTCATCGAGTCGGGCGGCGACAATCTGGCCGCCACCTTCTCGCCCGATTTGGCCGACCTTTCGATCTATGTGATCTCAGTCTGCCAAGGCGAAAAAATCCCTCGCAAAGGCGGGCCTGCGATTACACGCTCAGATTTACTGATTATCAATAAAACTGATTTGGCCCCGCATGTAATGGCCGATTTGGACGTGATGGAAAGCGATACGAAAAAAGCACGGGGGGTTCGACCCTATGTGTTCACTGACCTGCTTAGGCAAAAAGGCTTGGGCGAGGTGATTTCATATATCGAAGAGTTTGGCGGGTTAAAGACTGTTTTATCAAGTAATTAAAAAATAAATACCTATAAATGAAAATAAACCTTGACACCGTGCGGTGGAACTGCTACTTGTGTGTAGTCTCCAAAATTGGGTCTAAACCGTCACCAACAAGTCTTGCAAGCTGACCGAAGACAACGTTGGGGTGCTTTTGGGCAATTTTTGGAAATCGTCCCTTCCAATCACATGAAATACGGAACTTGACGGCACGAACTGCGTTTTAAGTGCTCTCAATTCCACAGAAATGAAGATTGGAGATAAAATGCCAGATAACAAAATCACACCAAAACAGAAGGTTGAAGACCCAGTTGGAAATTTTGGTTCACCGGCAGATGTGGTGAAAGACGATGCGCTTACCGCAAAGCAAAAACAGGATGCATTGGCGGCATGGGAGCAGGACGCCGTTCGCCTTTCTGTCGCCACTGAAGAGGGTATGTCTGGAGGCGAACCTTCGCGTTTGGATGAAGTTATGGATGCTCAAGCTGAATTGCCGGAAAAAGCAGTAAAGCGGCCGTCTTCGCCGACCAAAGCGGGCTGAAGACGACCTTAGGGATGAATATCCAGAATCTCCATTAAACGGTTTTTTGACTACCTAAAATCGTCACCCCGGCGAAGGCCGGGGCTGGGCTAACAACACGTCGTGAACTTAAAAAGCCCAACCCCGGCCTTCGCCGGGGTGACGGATTGAGTGGAGAAAAACTGTATTTTGTTTAACAGATTTCACAAACCCCTCTGGTCACGCTCAAGGGCGTACCCCTCCCCTGTATTTGGGGAGGGATACGTGTTGTGAATTACGCGCCTTCAACGCCTTTCACGAACCAATCCATGCCGGCCAATGCGCCGTCATCCAGCTTGGCGCCCTTGGCGATTTTTTCGGCTCCGGATTGATCGGCGATTGGGCCGGTGAACACGTCATAGCTGCCATCTTTCCAACCAGCTTGGATCTTGTCTGCAGCGGCGGCAATTTCCTTGGAGACTGATGCGTTGTATGGCGAGATGACCACGGAGCCTTCCTTGAAGCCCCACCAAGTATCGCCAGATTTCCATGAACCATCGAGAACCGCTTTGGCACGCGACGTGTAGTATGGGCCCCAGATGTCTTCGATTGCGGTGAGATGCGCCTTTGGTGCAAAGCGTGACATGTCAGCGCCTTGGCCAAAGCCGAAGATGCCTTTCTTTTCGCAGACTTGGAGACAAGCTGCGCTGTCTGTGTGAGCGGTGATCACATCGCAACCGAGGTTAGCGAGAGTTTCAGCAGCTGCGGCTTCCTTTGCTGGATCGAACCACGAGTCGATCATGACCATTTTCACTTTTACATTTGGATTCACAGCTTGGGCTGCGAGTGTGAATGCGTTGATGCCCATAACAACTTCAGGAACTTTGAAGGAACCCAAATAACCGATGGTGTTGGTCTTAGTTGTCAAACCAGCGATTGTGCCGAGCACTGAACGGCCCTGGTGGAAGCGTGAGTTATAGGTAGCAACATTGTCAGCGCGCTTGAAGCCTGTGCAATGTTCGAACTTTACATCTGGAAAATCTTTCGCAACTTGCAACGTCTGATCCATATAGCCAAATGAGCTTGTGAAAATCAGCTTATGGCCTTGTTGGGCCAAGTCACGAATGATCGGAACAGCGGATGCATCTTCAGCAACGTTTTCAACATAGTCAGCAACCACTGCACCGCCCAATGCATCAACCATCGCCTTGCGGCCTTTTTCATGCGCCCATGTCCATCCGAAATCGCCGATTGGGCCGAGATATATAAAGCCCACTTTGAGTGGATCTGCAGCCATGGCGCGGCCACCAATCATTGGCATGGCAAGTGCTGCAGCACTGGCTTTGATCAAATTACGTCTGTTAATAGTCATCATATAGTTCTCCCTGTTGAAGTAAAATTAGTCGGTCGGCATAAATGGCTTGCCAAGACAGGCGGGCGCTTCGCTTCCGGTGCGTTCACGCGCTGAGATAACAGCCAATACGATGATCGCCATCAGATAAGGCATTGCAGCCCAGAACTGTGACGGCAATATAGCGTTCTTTGAGGCTTTTGCATAAAATTCTAAAGTCATCAAAATTCCAAAGAAATAAGCGCCACCCAAAAGGCGGCTCGGCTTCCAGCCCGCAAAGACTACGAGAGCAAGCGCAATCCAACCTCGGCCCGCGGTCATTTGCTGCGCCCACATCGGCGTTATGACCATAGAAAAATAACTACCTGCAATACCAGCCATGGCACCGCCAAAGGCAATGGCAGCGTAACGAATGCCGATCACCGAATAACCAATCGAATGTGCCGAATGATCATTCTCACCCACTGCGCGAAGCACAAGCCCTGCCCGTGTGCGCTTCAAAAACCAAGAGACCGCAAACACCATGAATAAAGCAAAATAAACCATCGGCGAATGGCCAAAGATGATGCGCATAATAGGGTCACGCACTAACCCGTCAGGAAATATGCTCGAGAATTCTGGCACGATGATGCCGACAAAACTATTGCCGATGAGAGTTGAAAGCCCAATTCCAAAAATTGCCAGCGCCAATCCCGTGGCCACTTGGTTTGCACCAAATGTTAAGACCAGCAGACCAAACACGAGCGACGCAGCAGCACCTGCCGCCGCGGCCGCAAACATGCCGAGCCATGGATTGAACGTTGTGAAGGTCACGGCAAAACCTGTGACCGCGCCAATCAGCATCATGCCTTCAACACCAAGATTGAGAACTCCACTTTTCTCAACCACAAGCTCGCCTGTAGCTGCCAATAAAATCGGTGTAGAAATGCCGATGACCGTGATGAAGGCGGAGATGAAAAAATCGAGCGTCATGCGGCGGCCTTTACTGTGCGCTGAATACGCAAGCGGTAGCGCACCAACACATCACCCGCCAAAATTAAGAAAAGCATCAAAGCTTGAAAAATGCCACCAGAGGCGCTGGGCACATGCACAGTGGTTTGCGCCACTTGGCCCCCAACTGAAGTGATAGCCAACACAAAGCCCGCAATGAAAATGCCGATAGGATTTAAGCGGCCTAAGAACGAAACGATGATCGCAGTAAACCCAAATCCTGACGGAAAGCCCAGATTGAGTTGACCCAATTGGCTGGTGGCTTCTAAAATTCCCGCCAACCCTGCCATGCCACCACTGATCATCAAAGTTGACCAGATGGTTTGGTTGGCGTTGAATCCGCCATATCGCGCAGCATGGGGTGCTGCACCACTGACCCGCACATTAAAGCCATAAAGCGATTTTTTCATCACGACCCAGAACACGACCGTAAGAACGATCGCGAATATCAAACCGGGTGGAATCGAGGTGCCTGGAATTAAATGCGGCAAAAGCTGTGCATCCGTAAAAGGTGCTGTTTTTGGAAAATTTTGACCATTCGGGTCTTTCCATGGGCCTGTGATGAGGTAGCTCAACAATTGAAGCGAAACATAAACCAACATCAAGCTGGACAGCACTTCATTGACTTTAAAGCGCGTTCTCAAAATTGCGGGAATGGCAGCATAAAGCGCACCACCAATCACACCTGCAATCAACATCAGAATCAAAACCCAATGACCAGTCACATTTGGTGTGAGATAAGCAATGCCAGCACCAGCCAATGCACCAACGATATATTGCCCCTCGGCCCCAATGTTCCAAACCTTGGCCGTGTTGCCGAGGGAAAGGCCCAGCGCAATGATGATCAGCGGTGCAGCTTTAGTGGCCACATCTTGCCATTTGTAAGACGCTAAAACTGGCGTGAAGAAAAATTCTTTAATGGTGCGCTGGCCATCAAAACCAAGCAGATCAAACAATATCGCACCAACAATCATGGTCAAAATCACGGCAGCAATCGGCGTTGCAATTTGCATCAATTTGCTAGGTTCGGGGCGTTTTTCAAATCTAATGCGCATGCGCCGCCTCACCATGTACGCCACCCATAAGCAGACCAATCTCTTCAATTGAAACCGTGCCCACCTTGCGCGGTGGCGACAGATGGCCAAGATTGATAACGCTCATCGTGTCACTTAAATCCAATAATTCATCGAGGTCTTGAGAAATGACCACTATGGCCGAACCCTTCGCAGCTAAATCAACAATGGCTTGGCGAATGGCTGACGCTGCCCCTGCGTCCACGCCCCAAGTCGGCTGGCTGACGATCAACACATCAGGCGCCTGCAAAATCTCCCGGCCCATGATGAATTTCTGCAAATTGCCGCCAGAAAGCGAACCCGCCAAAGATGTAGGCCCCAAAGCTTTCACTTTAAAACTTTCGATCACACTGGCTGCAAACCCGCTGGCCTTGCCAGCATCAATCATACCATTCGAAACAATGTTTTTGCGTTGCCGCGCCGTAAGCAAAGCATTTTCCGTCAAATTAAATTCGCCCACAGCGGCATGGCCATTGCGTTCTTCAGGCACCGAACACAAGCCCAACTGACGGCGATCAGATGGACCCATGTGGCCCAGCGCTTTGCCATCAAGCTTAATCGAGCTTGAATCGGTGGACGCAACTTCGCCGCCTAAAACTTCCAGCAATTCATTTTGGCCATTGCCAGCAACGCCAGCAATGCCGAAAATCTCGCCAGCACGAACATTGAAATTGATATCATGCAACGCCACGCCAAAATCACCGCGCTTGGGCATGTTCAAAGATTTCACTTCAAATTTTGCGGCGCCAAACTCACGACCTTCTGATTTTGACACGTCTTTAAGATTGCCACCAATCATCAACTCGGCCATTTCGCGCGAGGTCTTCTTGCGCGGATCACACGTGGCCACCAGCTTGCCGCCGCGCAAAATCGTGGCGGTCTCACAAAGAGCAACAATTTCATGCAGCTTGTGTGAGATATAAAGGATCGAACACCCGCCAGCCGAAAGCTTACGCAGAGTCTCAAACAATTGTTCCACTTCTTGTGGTGTCAATACTGATGTCGGCTCATCCATAATCAGGAGTTTTGGATTGAGCAAAAGGGCGCGCACAATTTCAATGCGCTGCCGTTCGCCCACACTGAGCGTGGCCACGACACGCTGCGGATCAAGCTTCAAACCATATTGATCCATAACTTTACGAATTTCGACTTCAAGATCACGCTGCGAAATTTTCGCATCCAAACCCAAAGCAATGTTTTCGAGAACTGTTAGCGCTTCAAACAGTGAAAAATGTTGAAACACCATGCCTATGCCAAGTTTGCGCGCAGCTTTAGGCGAGGTGATGCGCATGGCCTCACCGTTCCAAATAATCTCGCCTTGGTCTGGCTGCATGATGCCGTAAATCATTTTAACGAGCGTGGATTTGCCAGCACCATTTTCACCAAGCAAAGCATGAATCTCGCCCGCGCCAACCTGAACACTCACATGATCATTGGCCAAGACACCGGGGAATTGTTTTGAAATCCCCCTCAATTCAAGCCGTAAGGCCGTCATTCGTTTATCCACATCCCCGTCGCTGGCTTTTCACCAGATTTTGCAGCAGTATGCGCAGAATGGAAATGACAGGCAAGTGATGGCTGTTAAAAACTTGGGCAGAAATCGAGGATTCACGGTTTCTGCACAATTTTTGGCGCCCTGCCCTAAATTTTGTCAAGGAATTGCACATGAAAAAGACACGCCAATCCCTTGATGAAGAGCTTCTACGGCTGAGTTTTGACGTGGCAAAGCGCGCGCGAGAATCGGGGGACCATCCTTTTGGATCGATTTTAGCCGATGCAGATGGCAATGTGCTGATGGAACAAGGCAACGGCTATACCTCAGAAGGTGGAGACCGCACGGCCCATGCCGAGCGCATTCTGGCATCACGCGCTGCCAAGAAATATGATGTGGCGTTTTTGGCGGGATGCACACTTTATACGTCTGCTGAACCATGCGCCATGTGTTCAGGGGCGATCTATTGGGCGGGCATTGGCCGGGTGGTGTTTGGGCAAACTGAGAAGGCATTGAAAGAACAGACTGGCGACCATGAGGAAAACCCAACTTTGGATTTGCCATGCCACATTGTGTTTGAAGCTGGCCAAAGGCCAACAGAAATTGTAGGGCCTCTGCTCGAAGTGGAAGCTGCTAAGTTACAGGATGATTTTTGGAACGCGCGAAAGGGTGAGAAAACACCATGCTGAATGACACCGACAAAAAATTCCTCCGCATCGCTTATGACGAAGCCAAGGCTGGCTTTGATGAGGGCGGCTGCCCCATCGGTTCGGTTTTGGCGCGCGGTGAAAAGCTGGTAAGCCAAGGCCGCAACCAACGTGTGCAAGGCGGCGATCCGATTGCCCATGGAGAAATGGACGCGCTGCGCAAAGCCGGCCGCCAGAAGACCTACCGCGACACCACACTCTATACGAGCTTGAGCCCTTGCATGATGTGCACTGGCACAATTATTCAGTTTGGAATTCCGCGCGTGGTGATTGGAGAAAACCAAACCTTTGGCGGCAATGAAGAGTTTTTGCGCTCCAAGGGCGTGGAAGTTATTGTTGCAGGCGATTCCGATTGCACCGCTTTAATGACGCGTTTCATCAAAGAGAAGCCGGAATTATGGGCGGAAGATATCGCTGAGTAACTACCAACAAATAAACCCGGCATCGGCAACCACCGTCGCACCTGTCATAATGCTCGATGCATCAGACGCCAAGAAATGCACGACGGATGCAATTTCATCGGGCTGGCCAAGGCGCCCCATCGGCGTATCGCGCAGCCAATCCTTCATCGCTTCCTTCACAAATTCGAGCGAATGAACCATCGGCGTTTCAATATAAGTAGGTGCCACTGCATTCACCCTCACACCACGCGCCGCCCATTCAGCACCGAGTGACGCTGTAAGATGATGCACAGCGGCCTTTGATGCGTTGTAGTAAGATTGGTTTTGCGGGCGGTTGACGATGATGCCGGACATGGAACCGATATTCACAATGCTGCCCTTGCCCTTCTCCAGCATTTGTTTACCAAAAGCACGGCAACACCAGAAAGTGCCATTATAATTGACGTTGTTTACATCCAGCCAAAGCTCATCAGGCACATCCTCTGCCCCCACGCCAGACCGCGCAATGCCCGCGCAATTGACCAGAATATCCATGGCACCATGCTGCTTGAACAGAGCGTCAGCAACGTGGTTGACCTGTTCAGTGTTGGTGACATCCATCACCACGCTTTGGGCTTTGTAACCCTTGGACTGCAAATGCGCCAAGCCGCTGGCCGCGATATCAGGGTCTCGGTCCGCGATGACGACAAATGCCCCAGCTTCGGCGAGCGCCTCGGAGCAACACAAACCAATGCCGCGCCCACCACCCGTTACAACCGCTTTGCGACCATCCAATTTGAATTTTTCGAGATACATGTTTCCACCTCTTTTTTACGAGACTAACAAACAAAGTTTCACACTTGCAAGTTTTCTTCTAGGGCTAGATAGTTGCACCATGAATATCACTTATGATTACATTATAGTGGGCGGAGGATCGGCGGCTTGCGTTGCTGCTTGGCGGCTTACGCGTGATACTCAGGCTTCGGTGTTGCTCCTAGAGCGTGGGCCAGCGCGGCCAGATTTTCTAACTTCTAAGCTGCTATCAATGCCAGCGGGTTGGATGAAGGGCATTAGTGGCAGCCCCATTGTTGAAATGCATCAACCTATTCCGCAAAAACATCTGAATGGCCGCGCACCTGCAGTTGGCCAAGCAAATATTTTGGGTGGCGGCACATGTGTGAACGCCATGGTTTATACGCGCGGCCAGGCTGAAGATTATGATCATTGGGATAGCTTTTTAGGAACTGGCTCGGGCTGGGCATACAAAGATGTTTTACCACATTTCAAGGCGATGGAAAACAATCAACATGTTCATGATGAGTGGCACGGAAGCGATGGGCCGCTCTATGTTTCCAATACTGCCAGGCAATGCCAGATTAGCATGGATTATGTGAGCGCTGTTCAGACTTTGGGTATTCCGCACAACGCCGATTTCAATGGCGCGACGCAACGCGGCGTTGGCACGATGCAGTACACCACGTTTCACAAGCGCCGTTACGACGGCGTTGAGGCATTTTTAAAACCAGCTTTGCAAACCGGCCGCCTGACGATCAGAACCGGATGCACCGTTTCGAAATTGATAATTGAAAACGGAATCTGCAAGGGCGTTGATTTTGTCAAAGGCAGCGAAGAAGTCTCAGCCTTCGCGGATGCTGAAGTTTTGCTCGCCGCAGGATGTTACAACACGCCAAAAATTCTCATGCTCTCTGGCATCGGCCCTGCAAAACATTTGCGCGAAATGGGAATAACCACAAAACACGACTCAGCAGGCGTGGGCGAAAATTTGCAGGATCATCATGAAGTGCCGGTGGTGGCAGCAACCAACGGCCATTTTGGATATTACGGCGAAGACAAAGGCCTTCGTGCAATCTGGAATGGGCTGCAATATCTGTTGACAAAGACGGGGCCTGTGACCAGCACGGGAGTTGAGGCAGCATCCTACATTGATCCTGATGGCGGCGCGCGTCCGACGATAAAGATGTATTGTGTGCCGTCGGTTTATCTTGATGGCGATATCAAAAATGTGAAGTCACAAGATGGCGTAACTCTAAACGCGTGCTTGTTGCGCCCTAAATCGCGAGGCACAGTCCGGTTACGTTCTACAAGTCCATTCGATAAACCAATTATCGACAATAATTATCTGGCCGAAGCTGATGATTTGCGCATGGAAATCGCGGGCCTGCGCTTTGCACGCGAAATTTTGAAAGTAAATCCTATCGCTTCGCGGATCTCGCATGAAATTTTGCCGGGGAAAGATGCGACCAGTGATGCTGATCTGGCCGCCCATTGCAGACGCACCGTCAAAACCAATTGGCATCCTGTGGGCACATGCCGTATGGGGCCAGGTGGCGATCCGCACTCAGTACTCGACAATCAGCTTAGGGTGCGAGGTGTTAAAAACCTGCGGGTGATTGATGCCTCTGCCATGCCGTTTATTCCGTCAGGAAACACCAATGCACCAACCATGATGCTGGCTGATGTTGCAATGACAATGATGATCAAGAAAACTGAAAAGGTACTCTGATGCAAACCCAAGGATTGGGGACAAGCCCGACAAACAAGTCTTACGATGTGGTTATCATTGGCGGTGCCATTATGGGCTCATCAACAGCCTGGTTTCTGACTGATAATCCAGATTTCAAAGGCACTGTTCTGGTTGTCGAGAAAGACCCGACATATGAAAAAGCCGCAACCACCCTCAGTAATTCATGCATCAGGCAACAATTCTCGACTGATCTGAATGTGCGCATCTCTCAGTTTGGTGCTGAATTTTATAAAAACCTGCGCAAATATATGGGTGATGACCAACGCGTGCCCGAGCTTTCAATTCGCACCTTCGGCTACATGTATTTGGCCGATACTGAAAGCTTCGCCAATGTTTTGCGTGAAAACCAGAAAGTGCAATTGGCCGCTGGGGCCGCCACGCAGCTCATGACCGCCGACGAAATCAAAAGCACTTATCCATTTTATAATACTGACGATCTCGTTCTGGGCAGTATCAATCGCCGTGATGAAGGCTACTTCGACGGTTCCACCATGTTTGATTGGTGGAAACGCGTGGCGCGCGAACGTGGCGTTGAATATGTGACGAATGAAGTTGTTGGCATCGAAAAAAATGCCAGCGGATTAAAAATCGAAAGCGTTACACTGAAATCAGGCGACGTAATCGCCTGTGGTCACGTGGTCAATTCATCGGGCACGCGCGCGGCACTCACTGCAAAAATGGCGGGCATTGCGCTGCCCATCGAACCACGCAAACGCTACACTTGGATTTTCAAGGCCGATAAGCCACTCGACGTGGATTTGCCTCTGACTATTGACCCTTCGGGCGTGCATGTGCGCGAGAATGGTGGCGGCACTTATATGGGCGGGGGCCATGCTGAAATTGATCCAGCAGTTGATCATGATGATTTTTCGATGGATCATTCCCTATGGGAAAATTATATTTGGCCCACCATCGCCACCCGAATTCCGCAGTTTGACGCTGTGAAAGTGACGAGTGAATGGGCTGGGCATTATGATTCAAATATTTTTGACCATAATGCCGTTACCGGCCCGCACCCGGTTATTTCAAATTTTATTTTTCTCAATGGTTTTTCCGGCCACGGGCTTCAGCAATCCCCCGCCATGGGCCGCGCCACATCAGAGTGGTTGACTTACGGAAAATATAAAACGCTCGATCTGACCGCGTTCCATTTTGACCGCATTGTGAACAACCAACCGATTATCGAAAAGGCCATTATTTAGAACGGAGGCGAATGGCCTGTTGCAGCTCATCTGCGTAAACTTTGATCGGAATGCCGATCAGGGATTGGATGCATACCGCCACTTGCTCAGGCTCTAAACTGGAACAAAATTCTGCAATGTCGGTGGTCTTAGCCGTTTCCTTTGACCACAGCGTTTTGCAATAGACGGTGTTATCTTCGTAGAGATGCGGATTGGTTTTCTGGATGTAGTTCACAAACATAATATAGATCATGTATTCTGAGAACATGATCTTTGCCCCGATGGCCTCGTGCCATGGCTTTTTGTGCAATTGGGAAAGATAGTCTTGCATTGCGACGGCTGTGGAGCGGTGCCAAGTTACAATTTGATCTTTATAGACACACTTCGTTGCTTCACGAGATAAGCCCAACAATTTAAGGCTGGTACTCTTCATACTTATTTCTGCTTCCAGCGGAGATTCCTCCGAGCTGAACCGCACTTTACCCTCGCGCGAAAACTTACTGATATCGAATGGCTTAAGGAAAAAAATATCGGAGTCCAAAAATACCATGGCCTCTTGCTTCACATAAGACGCCATCATAATTTTTACATACTGCTGCATTTGCCAGCCGAAAATAGGGCCATGGCGCCAAGACCACCAAAGCCGCCCGAGCCGCATGAAAGGCATTTTGCCCACATAACGCATTCCCTTCGGCAAAATATCAGCTTTATTCACGACTGTGCGCTGCGGCCCCGCCAGAGGCGCAAAAAGCGGAACATCCACCGGATCGACCACGATGTAGTGATGCCAAGGCCCGCTCAAAAAAGCATCCATGCTGAGGCACAGAAGTTTGCAACGTTCAAAATCAAGATTATAGCTCGGCGTTATGACAGCCCAATTCATTTATCTCAGGTTCCGTGAAATGCGACTGGGGTCATAGAAGCTGAAACGTGGCCACACAATATTATTCACGACTTAAAAATATTGATCAGGCGGCCCAGATTCGCACGCGTATCCAAAAGCCACGCCCGAAAGCCCAGTTGCATCCGCCCCCAGAAGGTAAAGTCCTTGGCGACGTCCTTCAAGAACATGATCAGCTGCCAATGTGGAAAGAAAAACTCAATCGGCTGTTTGCGCATACTGCGCAAATGGCGAATGCTTTTGCTGATGCCGCCAGTACCTAAAACCAACTCGCCTTGTTCAAGGCGCTGGAACTTGGCGGACTTGGCCAACTGAATAATCATCGTCCAATCTTGCCCTAGATGCTCCGGGCCATAGAGCACCGGATTATCCACCAGCACCTCACGTCGATACATCGAATAGAAGATGGAATTGCGGTGCCAGCCCTTGAAATAGGTGAGGATGCGGTCTTCGGCGCGGTCTTGGGTGAGCGCCCGATCACCCATCCAACGCGGATTAAACCCGCCACCCTCATCACGCGCCCGCGATGTGGAGGCGCAAAAGTCTGGGTTGGCTTCAAGGAAAGCGACATTTACGGCGACATAGTTGGCAGAGCGAGTGTCGTCTCCGGCGTTCCACAGGAAATATTTTCCGCGCGCCTGTTCCAGCACAAAGCGGAAGTTATAACCCACACCTTTATTTTCAGATTGACGAAAGTATTTAATGCGCAAGTCTTTAGTCGCAAAGATTTCGCAAATTTTTTGAGTTTCATCCGTTGAGCAATTATCTGAAACGATCAACTCAATATTCTGATAGGTTTGAGCCAGTAATTTCGTTATAGTCTCGGCGATCGAAGCTGCCCCATTGAAAATTGGCACCCCAATACTGACGAGTGGATCGGCACTTTGATTGCTCAAATTATTTTGGTCCATGTGTCTGCCGCAATGGCGGGCGCCCTATTCTATAAAAACCAAACTTTTGGAAACGAGACAAGACTCTCGTTCCACAACTTTTTTGGCAATAGCGGGGTTTATCCCAACGTAGACTGTCTCGATACTCGCGGGCATGTTAGCTGGAGCGAAAACTGGCAGGTTCTTGATTTTTCTATTTTGCAAATGCTTATTGTTGTCAACGAAGCAATTGATTTCAACTGTGCCTGCCAAAATTGAAGCAATCCAGTTGCCGTAGAATCCGGCCCCAAAAATTGCCGAAGGTGACTTGGAAAGCAAGGCCGCTTTGGAAATCAATTTGCTTTTGCTTTTTTCCCAGACAGACAGTGCCTCTATTATCAAAAGACTATCATCTTTGGGAGCTGGAATTTGGTCTCGACCACCCACCTTTCGCGCTACAGCTATCAGCCCACCTGGCAATTGAACCTCATCCAACTCAGTGAGCGCAAATCCGACTGACCCAAACAGATTGAAAAGTGAATACGGGGTGAAATGGTTCACATGATCAACTACGAGGAGGTCACCAGTGTTTGATAATGCATTTGGCACAGTCAGAAAAAGCACCCCGTCAGGCGCAAGCAAGTCCTTCAGCAGCGAAAGCGTTTCAACAGGTTGGGGAATGTGTTCCAGAACAAAGTTTGCAATTACGACATCCAATTGCCCGCACCACGAATCTGGAACTTCGTGAACGGCAGTATGACTTTTCAAAATCCAATTAGCCCACGACTGTTCATAATCATTCGAGACATCGAAAATGTAAGGGACAACATCGCTTCTGAGGGCGCAAACCTTTTTGAGCGTGGAGCCTTTCGCGCCTCCAAAATCTAATACCTTGGCACCCACGGGCAAACTAACATGTTCGACAACCAAACGGCATTGTAGGTCGTTTCGTGGTATGGTTTCTCCGGTCGGCAAGGTTATGAGTTGATCGTGGTCATCACTTTCAAGAGATATTTTATAATCTTGGTCGTAATACGATTTTGTATCCGCGAGCTCTGGTGACTGAGAAAGACCGCAGTTGCGGCATGTATAGACTTCAGTTTGTGCTTCAAGGAGATGAAGACTAGACGAGAGGCCCGGTGCATTTGAACGATAGTCGGGTGCACCTAACTGTACCTTACACAACCTGCAAGCATTCATGGCTTGCTGCTCTTGGTCGCAACAAGTTCAGGCACCAAATCAGAAAATTTCTGACCAGCAGCAAAAGAACCACGCCAACCCAACTTGATTCCGACGGGATCTGCAAAATTGAAAAGCCTGAATTGAATTGACCAGCGCGGAATTTTTGAAACGTTAATCCCAGATTGGTGCATGGTGAGAAAATCCATGAGCACAAGATCACCCGGCTTGGTGCATGGTGCTACGACTTTGTATTTCTTTAGCCGCTCCTGCTCGCCATCAAGGTGTAAAGCATAGGCTCCCGATTTTCCAACGCCCGCGTCATCTTCATAAACAGGTATAAGGCCTTCTTTATGCGAACCCACGGCAATTTCCACAGGGCCCATGTCGGGTGTAACCGCTAGAAGAGGAGTCCAAAAAACAACACCGTCAATGCTGCGCAATTGGGATGGAAATTCTTGATGCCACTGCGCTCTGAATTTTTCCTCGCCAGGATTGTCAATACGCATGCCATATCCGCCAGCTGCAACACCGGGAACAGAGCCCGGCCGCAATCGCTGAAAAATTTCAGAATTTCGTGCATTTCCAATGAGCGTCATAAATGCAGGAATTTGCTTTATAGCGTCGTAAACTTCTCCGCCCCATGTCCGGTTTTTTTGAATAAGCGCTGTGTAACCGATTGTCATCGCCTCATGAGGAGTGGAACATGGCGCATCCACACCATATTTGGCGAGCAGTATCGAAATGATTGCCTGAATGCCAACAAGAATTGGATCAATTTCATGTACAGAATTATAAAAACCTTCTGAAATGGCAAGTCCATTTTCAGAAAATCTCTCTATCGGAAAATAGCTCATCTTGCTTGTGCCTTGCTCAGGTGACTACGCCAATCAGTTGTTGCTGGACGTAGATAATTCGCGGCATATCGCCCAGTATTCGCTATGAGGTCAAGAACTGAAAGATATGGGGTGAATTCACCCCCGCCTTGGGGCCAATTTGTTTTTGAATATTCCATATATTCAACTGCAATCCCCTCTTTCTCGAAACTTTCATGATCGAGGTATTTGGCAGCACCATGGCCTGTCAGATAACGCGTGCCGTGGAAGTGGCGAACAAGATCCTGCACTCTTGTTGAAGAGGCTCCGGAAATGCCGATATCTGAGGTTTTTGCGCGCTGTTGCTGCGAGGCAATGTTAAGATATTTGGCGGGTTCTTCAACGCTCGCGATCAAGACTTCACAGACAGTTTCCTTGGCATAAACAGTTTCAGCCAAGGCAAGTGCATCGGCAACATAGGGGGCTTCCGAATAGGCTTGGGCTAATTGCTGAAGGTGGCTGGCGCGCCAATCTTCATTAGCAGGCGCCAACTCATTTATGCGTTTGAATGAACCTGAATCTTTTAATGAAATGGTAAGCCACTTCACCTTGCCAGAAGACCTAATTTGAATACGATTGGTAAAGCTGCCTTTGGAAAATTGAACATCATCGAGGAACAGAAAACTGTCAGCCAGCATCAATTGCTCGAAAAAACCTGGCCAAGGAAATAACATTGGCTGGCTTATAACAACCGCTGTCATGTTTTATGATCCTGACTTAACTGCCTTTCCATCAAGACGACATCGTGACACTTCTTCCCATCGTAATAATGCTCGCGCAGCGTCCCTACTGTGACAAAGCCGAGCTTTAGGTAAAGCGCCAATGCTGGTGAGTTGTCTGAACGGACTTCGAGGATGAGCTTTCGCAGGTTAAGCGAAGTCAAAGCAAGATTTATGATTTGGCCGATAGCTTCAGCACCAAAACCTCTACCGCGAGCTTTAGGCTCAATGCAAATTCCAGCGTAGCCAAAACAACCTCGACGATGCACATTTCCGATTTGCGCAAACCCGAATGGTTGGTTCGTTTCATCCGTGATAATTTTAAACAAACCATGTTCATCAGCCATACGCCGTTGCAACCATGATTCCGTATCGTCTGGCCCAGTTAGCTTCGGATAGCCCAATAAAAGATGTTGCAGCTCGGTGTCATTCCGTAACTTTCTTAGGAGGTCCAAGTCTGACGGCACAGGTGTGCGAAGTATGGCTTTATCACCCAATTTATTAAGCACGGGATTGATTTGCGGATGCAACCCGCCGGAGATAGCCACCGGGCGAACTTGATAAGATCAACTTTCCATTGACCTCTGCATCTGCTTCAAATTCGCGGTGAGAGGCCACAAAATCTTGCAAAGCGGATAGAGGTTCGTTGCCCTTCTTCCAAATGGCAGAGCGCTCAGTTGGTGTTTCGCTGTCATCAAGAAACCCAAGCAAAGTATCTGCAACAACCAAATATTGTCCGTGCGTCACAAAGCCAGCATAGGCAACCAATTCTTTGAAAACATGATCATAGGAATGATTTGAATCGAGAATGACCATCACCTTAGAGTCTGGTGGAATTGCAGCTTTAACTTTGGCCACAGTTGCTTCGTCGATAGACGAGCCCTCAATCAATTCGATACGGTTGGCAAATGGGCTGTTCTGGATTGAATCAAGATTGTGTTTGCGGATATCAATATCGATGCCAATAACCTTGCCTTTGCCCAGCAGTTGCATCATTGATGATAAAAAGATCACTGAACCACCACGCGCAACACCGCACTCGATGATGACATCTGGCTTTTCACGCCAAATCACTTCTTGTGTAACCACAATGTCCGCCGGCATCTGAATGATAGGTACGCCGAGCCAAGTCCACAAATAGGCATAGGCATGTTTGTCGGCCGCAATCAAAGCGTCTTTTGATTTTTGAAACGCTATGCCGTCCTTACCAAGTGCCAAGGCATTCTCGCGGCGCTTAGAATTGAATTCTTCCCGATCATCTTTCAAGTTAGAACAATGCTCCATACAAATTATGATTTGTGATAAGTGACTAGGCTTGGTGGGTCAAGTGGACCCACTGGCATTAGCGGGCGTGCTCGATAACACCCACTACACGCTCCATCTCTTCCTTGGTGATGTCGTGAAAACTAGGCAAATTTATAGCTCTACCGGGAATGTCCCACGCTAACGGGTTATTTTCAGCAGATTCAAACGAAGGTAACGAACTTAGCGGCCAGAAGAACACCCGCGCATCAATGTTCTCGAGCTTAAAAGCCACCATGAGTTGTTCACGCGTGATGTTCAGCCCTTGGTCAAACACCACAGTTGGCATCCAAGCACCGTTGATTGTTTCTGGTGGTTCGGGATTGAGGCTCAAGCCCTGATACTTTCCCAACCGATCACGGTAAAAGGCCATGATCTCGCGTTTGCGGCCCACGAGTTCTTCAATCCGCTTTAATTGCGCGTAACCGATGGCGGCCTGCACATTCGACATTTTATATTTGTAACCGACCATGTCTGGCCAGAACTGCTTGGTTTGGCCCCGCGCTCTGCCATGATTGCTGAGCGTTAAAACTCGCTCAAACAATGCTGCATCACTCGTCACAAACATGCCACCTTCGCCAGTAGTCAGTGTTTTGGTGCCATGAAATGAAAACGTTCCAAAAGCGCCCATAGCACCAGCGCGTTTGCCTTTCCACACAGAACCCAGCGCTTCTGCTGAGTCTTCGATCACCGGAATACCGTGGCGCTTGCCAATATTCAGCAGGCGATCCATATCGCATAAGTTGCCATAAATATGGGTGGCAATAATGGCTTTGGTGTTCCTTGTGATCGATGCCTCGGCTTTGTCAGGGTCAATGCACCAGGTGTCAGCCAGAATATCAACGAACACTGGCTTCGCGCCGAGGTGGACAATAGGTGCGGCTGTAGCGATCCAGTTGGTGTCAGCGAGAATGACTTCGTCGCCCGCGCCAATGCCAAACGCAGCAAGCCCCATATGCATCGCACCTGTGCAACTTGATGTCGCAATTGCGAACTCGGTTCCTAGATACTGGGAAAATGCTTTTTCAAATCGGTTGAGATAATCATAGCATTTCTCACCCCAGCCAGTGGCCACGGCATCGGCGGCATAGGTCTGCTCAAGCTGCGTGATTGAAGGCTTGGTGTAGGGAATTCTTTGCTTCATAATATCGTCAATTCCGGAACGGCTACAACATAGCTAGCTTTTGTTGAGACGAGAGGTTTGGTTTTTTCCATCACTTCGCTAGCGATGTTCCAAGGCAGGATCAACACAAAATCGGCCTCCGCCGTTTTTAACGCTTCGGGGGCCAAGATTGGGATATGACTGCCGGGCATGAATTTGCCCTGCTTTGACGAAGCCGCATCACACACATGCGGCAACAGGTCTGGTTTCACGCCAGCAAAGTTCAGCAGCGTGTTGCCCTTTGCGGCGGCGCCATAGCCGACGACTTTCTGTCCCTTGCGCTTGGCATCGATGAGGAAGCTAAGCAAAGCATCTTTGATCGCATTGGCCTTGGCTTGAAACGCGCTGAAAACATCAAGAGATTCCAGCCCGGCATCACGTTCTTGATGAATTATTTTTTCAACAGAAGGCGTTTGTGTGTGTTGCGCGCCTTGAAGACAACCGTAAATCCGCAAGCTGCCGCCATGGGTTGAAAGCTCTTCAACATCAAATATGCGCAAACCCGCTTTTGCAAAAATCCGCTGCACCACGGCGAGCGATAAATAAGAAAAATGTTCGTGATAAACCGTATCGAATTGACAAAGCCTGATCAGATTGAGGAGATGTGGAAACTCCAGCGTCACCACGCCATCCTCTTTCAAAACAGCCGCAAGGCCTCGCGCGAAATCATTGATATCGGGCACATGAGCAAACACATTGTTGCCGATGATCAGATCGGCTTTACGTCCTTCTGAGGCCAACTGATTCCCTAGCGCTTCTCCGAAAAATTCGCGCAATGTTGGTATGCCCTGCGCTTCGGCCGCATTCGCAGTGCTGGCTGTAGGTTCAATGCCTAGGCAAGGCACGCCGGCGCTGACAAAATTTCGCAACAAATATCCGTCATTAGAAGCAACCTCAATGACGAAGCTTTTTGGGCCCAGACCAAGGCGCGTGGTAATGTCAGTGCAATAGCGCCTTGCATGCTCAAGCCAGCTTGCCGATGTACTTGAGAAATAGGCGTAGGTGGCGTTGAAAAATTCATCCGCTTCAGCAAAGTCTTGAGTTTGCACAAGCCAGCAGCTTTCACAAACCATAACGCGTAAGGGATAATATTTCTCGGGCCGAGAAAGATCCTTAACTTCAAGATATGAATTGGAAGGCGGCGCAAAACCGAGATCAAGGAATGTCTCGTGAAGCTCACTGCTACAAAAACGACAGTTCAAAATTGATCTCCTTCAAACGTCGTTTTAAGAACTGCGTGATTTTGGTCGCGCTCCGATAGATTTTCAATAGGCAGTGGCCATGCAATTGTTAACGTGGGATCCAAGGGATTCAGCCCGCGCTCAGCTGACGGCGCATAGGCCTCGCTATGAAAATAAAGCAATTTCACATCATCACTCAAACACTGGTAACCATGAGCAAAACCCGCTGGTATCAAAAGCCCATCGCCTCGTGCTGCCGCAAGGTTTACAGCAATATACTGCAATAATGTTGGGGAACCGCGGCGCACATCAACAACAACATCATGAATTTCGCCCTTCATGCAGAAAAGCAGTTTGTCTTCGGCAAAGGGTGAGACTTGATAATGCAACCCACGCACCGTCCCGCGCAATTTGTTTTCAACCCAATTGGCTTGTGCAACAGGTTTGCTCCATCCCGCGGCAGCGAGGTCTTGTGCACAAAACAGGCGTGTTAACGAACCACGCGCATCGCCAAGTGCAAGTCGCTTAACAGCTTTCACGCCAAGTCCGAGTTCTGTGACCTCAAAGCGGCTCATAGAACCCCGCGTTCATAGGCATCAATATCGGTGGTACAGAGAAGCGATGCTGGCTTCCCATCCCTAGCGCCTTTATACCAGTCTACAGAGCGAGAAATAGCTGTGCCAAGTGGCCAGAGCGGATCAAAACCCAACGCAGACCGAGCACGCGCATTATTGAGCCGGAGAATTTCTGATTCCTTTGGCCCTTTTTTTTCAGTTCCAAACTTCACATGTGCATCAGCATTGCCCCATTTTTCTTGCGCTAATATAACCGCCTCACGCACCGACGCAGAACCATCAGCGTCGGGACCAAAATTAAAACTCGACGCAAGCGCTGCATCTTCCCACAACCTCTGTGCTAACACGAGGTAGCCAGCGAGCGGATCGAGCACATGCTGCCAGGGCCGCACGGCATCTGGCATGCGGATTTCAACACTTCGCTCAGCGCTCCAGGCTTTCATACAATCTGGAATTAATCTTTCGGGCGACCAATCGCCGCCACCGATAACATTACCCGCGCGCGCTGTCGCAACAGCTAACCCTTGGTCGCGAAAATAACTTTCACGATAGGCTTCAACGAGCAATTCTGAGGCAGCCTTGCTGGCGCTATAAGGGTCGCGCCCACCTAGCTCATCCGTTTCAACGAATGGCACATGCCTTTCAAGATTTTTGTAAACCTTATCAGTCGTTACAATGACTGCAACGCGCGCTGCAGTGTTGCCGCGTAAAGCCTCAAGCAAATTTGCAGTACCACCAAAATTAGTCTCAAACGTGGAAAGTGGATTATTATATCCCTCGCGCACCAAAGCCTGCGCGGCAAGATGCAACACTACCTCTGCCTCGCTCGTTTGAATAGCTTCAGCGAGTTGAGAATGATTTCGAATATCCAAGAACCTGCTCGAAATAATTTTTTCAAGTCCAAGCATGTTGAACAAGTTTGGTTCATTATCTGGGGCAAGCGCAACGCCAGTTACCTGAGCGCCCATTGAATGAAGCCAAAAGCACAACCAAGCGCCTTTAAACCCAGTGTGACCCGTTACAAAAACTTTTTTACCACGCCAGAAATTTCGGTCTGGATTCATCTCCAGATTTTCCACGGAGCCGAATTATTCTCCCAATGCTTTTCCAACAGGATTTTTTCACGCAACGTATCCATCGGCTGCCAAAAGCCATCATGCTTAAACGCAGCTAGTTGGCCAGACGCGGCAAGTTGCTCCATAGGTTGGCCTTCCCATGAAGTCGCATCACTCGCAATTAAATCAATAACCTTGGGCGACAGCACGAAAAATCCACCATTCACATAGCCACCTTCTCCGCGTGGTTTTTCAAGAAAGCCCCGAACCATATCGCCGTCCATATCAAGTGCGCCATAACGGGCGGGCGGTTGAACGGCAGTCACCGTTGCAAGCTTGCCTTGGCGTGTGTGGAATTTGAGCTGCGCATTGATATCAATACTGGCAAGACCATCACCATAAGTGAAACAGAAGCGTTCTTCTTCGCGAAGATAACTTGCAACGCGTTTAAGCCTTCCCCCGGTCATGGTATTTTCACCAGTATCAATCAAAGTGACGCGCCATGGCTCTGCATTATGTTGATGCACTTCCATTGCATTCGATTTCATATCGAAAGTAACATCCGACGAATGCAAAAAATAATTCGCAAAATATTCTTTGATCACATAGCCCTTGTAACCGCAGCAAACGATAAAATCATTCACACCATGGTGTGAATAAATTTTCATGATGTGCCAAATTAGAGGCATACCACCAATTTCAATCATGGGTTTTGGTTTGAGGTGGGTTTCCTCAGACAAGCGCGTACCAAATCCACCAGCTAGAATGACAGCTTTCATTTTATTTTTCTGAACTTGTTATTCTGCATTGATTTTTTTCCATATTGGCTTTTGTCTGCACGAAGGTGGCTTCGAACTCAAGGGGGGCAGTCCACCAACGCCGTGGCCGTAATTCTTTCTCATAATTTTGTAGTCGAAATTCAAATAAATCAAGCTCCGCAAAATTCAAGGGCACATTGGGTCATTCTTGACCTGCCCAAATCATGAGATATGCCTGTATCGCGACCACTTCGACAACACCGAACGGGTTCTAAAGCACCTGAACTGCGAATTCATTCCGTGCAGTCTAGACAAAACTGTAAAAAATGGTGGGCGGTATAGGGATCGAACCTACGACCACTACCATGTCAAGGTAGTGCTCTACCGCTGAGCTAACCGCCCACATCGTTTAACGACATGAGGCTGCGTATATCGGCCACTCGGTTTAAAGGCAAGTGCGGGTTTCAAGCCGCCATGAGGCGGTTCACTTCATCCACAAGATCGCGCAGATGGAAGGGCTTTGATAAAACCTTTGCATCTTTTGGTGCATTGGAATCAGGGTTCAGTGCCACAGCAGCAAAGCCAGTTATGAACATGATTTTCAAGGCCGGATCAAGTTCCGCCGCACGCCTGGCCAACTCAATACCATCCATTTCCGGCATCACAATATCAGTCAGCAACAAGTCAAAACTTGCTTGCTTGATTTCCTCGTAGGCTGACGCTCCTTCCGCAAAGGGCGACACTCGGTGGCCAGCCTTTTCGAGCGCTTTTACTAAAAAGCGGCGCAAATCATCATCATCTTCTGCAAGTAAAATTTTTACCATGGTACTCTTTATGTGCTGCTCGCGATATTCGGTCAAGTCTCGGCTTCCTAAAGTCCCTTCTAGCGACCAGCGGTAAACAGGGTGTGAACCAAATTGACATTTCAAAATATAGACAGCCACCAATCCACAGTTCATACTGAACCCAACCAACAAGGAAAAGTGGCTGATGAGCCAACGCTATTTCGAGATATTAGCACCGGATGAATGGGTTTCGCCCATCGTCTATAATTCTCCTCATAGCGGATCGTTTTTACCAATCGAATTTATCCAGCAATCAAGGCTTTCGCCAGCAGCTTTGCGCCAATCCGAAGATTGCTTTGTTGATGTTTTGTTTAAAAGCTGTTTGGACAACGGTTCGCCAATGCTCAGTGCGCTGGTTTCGCGAGCCTATATTGATCTGAACCGTGAGCCCTATGAACTCGACCCGCGCATGTTCCTGGAAAATCTACCAGGCTATATGAACCCCGGTTCACCGCGCGTTGCATCAGGGCTTGGCACCATCCCGAAATTGGTTGCTGAAGGCGAAGGCATTTACCGCGGGAAAATAGGGTTGAGCGAGGCGCTCAGTCGCATTGATACAATATACCGCCCCTATCACCGAACGCTGACCGCCATGATCGAGGAAGCCTACACTGCAACACAGTTCTGCTTATTAATGGATTGTCATTCCATGCCATCATCAGCCGTGCGTAACTTGAAGTCTCATCATGAGCCACAAATTGATATTGTGTTGGGCGACAGGTTTGGTGCGGCCTGCAACCGTGAGCTTTCGTCTGAAATTGAAAAATTCTTTGCTAAGGAAGGCTTTCATGTCGTGCGCAATCGGCCTTATGCTGGTGGTTTCATAACAGAAACCCATGGCAGCCCACATCATAATCGCCATGCGCTGCAAATAGAAATCAACCGCGCGCTTTATATGGACGAAGCGCGCATTGAAAAGAACAAAAGCTTTACTGATGTCGAGGCGGCTATCGCCCGTGTTTTGAAGGAACTTGCCATGTTCTTGCCCGCCATTGAGCAGCAGACCTCCAAAAGACTAGCGGCTGAGTAGACATTGGCCGATTTTTAAATAAAAAAAGGGCCGATACACAAAAGTGACCGGCCCGAAGTCTAGGGAGGAAACGCCCAAGAAGGGCAGAGAGAGACCAAAGCCTCATCTCGTGTTCGATATTTGGCACTGCAACATTAAGCTTTCAAGTGCTAATTCTAGAAAAATTTACCGAATGGTCACAAAATCGCAAAATCCGCTTTAAATCAAAAATAAATCACTTAAAAACAATTACTTATAAAAGTTATGCAAAAATTGCATAGCAATACTCACAATGTTGCAATGCAGCATAAACTGCCAGTTCAACGATTTAAAGTGCAAGTTTTGCCTGTTTGGTTATGTTCTAAGCGAAAGAATTTAATCGGTGAAACCATGACGAACACTCCCGAAATCGACGATCTCACGAAATTCGCGCTTCAACTGGCCACCGCTTCCGCCAAAATCATCTTGCCCCAGTTCCGCAAGAACATCACAATCGACAATAAACTTGATGCAGGCTGGGACCCGGTAACCGAGGCCGACCGCAGCGCCGAACGGGTGATCCGAGAGATGATCGAAAAGCATTATCCGGCACACGGCATCATCGGCGAAGAATTTGGCAATAAGTCTGGCACATCAACCTATTCTTGGGTGCTTGACCCCATCGACGGCACAAGGTCATTCGTCATCGGCATGCCCACTTGGGCAACTCTGATCGGATTATATCGTGATGGTGTGCCCCTGCTCGGCGTGATGAACCAGCCCTTCGTGGGCGAAATGTTTTACGGCAACCCGAATGGTGCGTGGACACAGCACAATGGCGCTACGCAAGTCATCCGCGTCCGCCCACCGGTTGCTCTGTCCAAAGCTGCACTCGGCACAACTTCGCCATACCTATATGACAATAATTCCAATTTCGAACATTTACGCAAATCCGTCACCGCCCACCGCTTCGGCGGCGATGCTTATTTCTTTGCACTCCTGGCCGCAGGCCATCTCGACATCGCCATGGACCCCAAACTCCAAATCTACGACATCGCCGCCTTAATCCCGATCATCAAAGGTGCGGGCGGCGTGGTGGGCAGCTGGACAGACAATGATCCGACGCAAGGCGGGAATGTGCTGTGTGCGTCTTCGCAAGTGTTGCTGGATGAGGCGGTGAAGGTCATGCAGGGTGGGAACTGAACAATTTTCGAGTTTGCAATGGAAGACATTGAACATCAACTTCTACAAACAATTTATGACGTGTCGCATGATGCAATCATCGTCGTCGATGCGCACGGTTTAATCCGTTCGTTCAGTCGCATGGCCGAGATTGTGTTTGGCCATTCGGCCGCCGAAGTTCTTGGCAAAAACATCAAACTTATCATGCCGCCCTATTTTGCCGATAGCCATGATGGTTATATGGCACATTATATGAAGACGGGCGAACGCCGGATTATTGGCATAGGGCGCGTGGTAACAGGCATGCGCAAGGATGGTTCAACCTTTCCATTGGAGTTGGCAATCGGCGAAGCACTCGTCGATGGTCAGTCTTATTTCACGGGCTTTGTGCGCGATCTCACGGAACGACAAAAAACTGAACTTCGTATCCATGAATTGCAAGATGAATTGATCCATGCTTCTCGGCTTGCCAGTTTAGGTGAAATCTCCTCAATGGTCGCCCACGAGGCCAATCAGCCTTTGTCAGCCGCAGCCACCTATCTTGAAGTCGCACGCGAACTGCTAATGTCACGAACTCCTAAAGTCCATGAACAAGGCATTCAAACACTGGAACAAGTTGCCAAGCAAATCCAACGGGTAGGAGACACAATCCGACGTATCAGGGAATTCGCCAAAAAGAAACAACCAGAACAAAGGCTTGAAGACATCAACCGAATAGTTGAAGAAGCAGCTGCTATTGCCTCAGTGGGTACCAAAAGTCAGGGGATCAGAACATCCTACGATCTGTCCACAATGCTCCCGCCTGTGTGGGTCGACCGTATTCAGATCCAGCAAGTTGTCATGAATCTGGTGCGTAATAGTATTGACGCTATGGCAAGTTCTCCACAGCGTGAGCTGACCCTTCGTACCCGACAGGCAGACGATGGGCGCATTGAAATCAGTGTTTTTGATACGGGACCGGGCATCCTAACAGAAGATGTCGAGCGCATATTTATGCCCTTTATATCGACCAAATCCGATGGCACTGGGTTAGGGCTTGCAATCTGTAAATCAATTGTCGAGGCCCATGGTGGCAAATTGCTTTACATACCCAATCCAGATGGTGGAGCGACATTTCGTTTCACGATACCCATAGCGCCGGGTCAAGGAGTTCAAACATAAATCATGCCCAGCGTTATCCATGTAGTCGACGATGATGAGGGTGTTTGCGGTTCGCTTCACGCTCTTCTCGAACTGAGGGGATATACTGTTCGCTCTCATCTCGACGCCAAAAGTTTTCTAAGTGATTTCAAACCGAGCGAAACGCTGTGTGTTGTCGCCGATCTGCGCATGCCGGGCGTGAGCGGATTGGAATTACAAGAGCAGTTAGGAGAAAATAACTCCGACATACCTTTTATCATGATTACTGGCCATGGAGATGTGCCAAGCGCCGTGCAAGCACTAAAACACGGCGCAATGGACTTTATTGAAAAGCCATTAGAAACTTCACTGGTGTTAACTGCCGTTGAACGCGCTGTCGAAACGCGACTGAAATCATTGACTGAGCTGAAACACGAGACCGTCGCTAAACACCGATTGAGCAGGCTAACGTCACGTGAGCTCGAGGTTCTTAACCTCATCGTTTCCGGCAAACCCAACAAAATTATCGCATTTGAACTCGGCATAAGCCAAAGGACAATTGAAAACCATAGAGCGCATTTGATGGTGAAAATGCATGTGACGAGTGTCGCTGAGCTCGTAAAGGTCACTATTGCCGGGGGCATAAAAGTTGATCCGCAATCAGAAAGTGATCAAAACATAACTAAGTAGTTTCACGGAGTGTTCAAACTTTTCGAAATGTTGCAAACTCAGGTTTTGAACTGCACTGAGTTGAGCTTGCGAGTACATGTCAAAAGAGGCAATCAAGGCGAAAGTAGCGCAGGACGGGCAAAGACCTTGCGTTTCCGTCGTTGATGATGATGACGGAGTGCTGCATTCTCTGGTGCTCTATCTTTCAATGAAGGGATTGGAAGTATCCGCCTATAGCAACGGAAAAGAGTTGCTTGGTAGCCAAGCATTGGATTTATGCAGACTATTTATTCTCGACATAAACATGCCAGAAATGGACGGATTTGCTTTGCTTCAAAATATTCGGTTGCTGGGCATTTCGGCGCCAGTCATCTTAATGTCGGGATTGGGCGATCAACAAATTGAAGCGAGGGCCCAAGCCTCTGGTGCGGCCGCGTTCATCAACAAACCCTTGGACCCCAAAGCTTTGTTAAACATCGTGACTCAGCTCATCGGTAACTGAGTTTGCTTACGACAAAAAATAATCTGCCAGCTATCTGTTGCCAATACCCAATATTCAAATCCATTTGACCTCAAGCCCACCCTGAACAATAGTCGCTCCCATGAACACTCTCAAATCATGGGCCGAGCTTGGTCCCGATCTCGTCGCCGTCGCCATGGGCCGCAAGCATGCCGACACAGTCGTCAAAAACGCCAAATGGGTAAATGTGCATTCAGGCGAAATTATCACGAATACTGACATTGCCATTTATGGTGGTCGCTTTGCTTATGTGGGGGCGGATGCTTCTCACACGATTGGCCCCAAAACCAAAATCATTGATGCCGCTGGCCGTTATGCATCGCCCGGATTCTGTGATGGGCATATGCATGTGGAATCGGGCATGGTCACCGTTACGCAATTTGCCAGAGCGGTGGTTCCGCATGGCACCACGTCGATGTTCATCGACCCGCATGAAATCGCCAATGTGCTGGGTTTGCCCGGTGTTAAGCTGATGCATGATGAGGCGGCGGCATTGCCGCTCAACATCTTTGTGCAAATGCCAAGCTGCGTGCCCAGTTTTCCCGGGCTTGAAACGCCGGGTGCTACCATCTCGCCTGAAGACGTGACCGAAGCCATGAGCTGGCCCAATATCATCGGCCTTGGCGAAATGATGAATTTTCCGGGCGTGATTAACGGCGACGCAAAAATGCTGGCTGAAATTGCCGCCACGCAAAGGGCGGGCAAAACCGTGGGCGGCCATTATGCTTCGCGTGATTTGGGCAATGCCTTTCATGCCTATGTGGCGGCAGGGCCTGCGGATGATCACGAAGGCACGCATGTTGATGATGCCATCGCTCGTGTGCGCCAAGGCATGCGCGCCATGCTGCGGCTGGGCAGCGCGTGGTATGATGTGGCAACCCAAATCAAAGCTGTAACCGAAAACAAACTCGACTCGCGCAATTTCATTCTGTGTACGGATGATTGCCATTCTGGCACGCTGGTCAATGAAGGCCACATGAACCGCGTATTGCGCCACGCCATCGCGCAAGGGCTGCCGCCAATCACCGCCATTCAAATGGCATCGATCAACACCGCCACGCATTTTGGGCTGGAGCGCGAATTAGGCTCCATCACTCCGGGCCGCCGCGCTGATCTGGTGCTGACGTCTGATCTCGTCAACTTGCCCATCGAACTGGTGATGGCCCATGGCGTAGTTGTGGCCGAGCATGGCAAACTATTGGCCGAATTTCCGCGCTTTGATTATCCACCCGAAGCCAAATCTACCATGCATATGAAGCGCGATTTGACAGCTGCTGACTTTGATGTGAAAGCGCCGTTGGGGGCCAACCAAGTCAAAGTGCGCGTCATCGGCGTCATCGAAAACCAAGCGCCCACCAAATCTCTCACTGCAGAACTCCCTGTCAGTTCCGGCCTCGTCAGCATGGATTTGAAAAACGACGTTTGCCAAATTGCATTGGTCGAGCGCCATGCCGCCACAGGCAAAGTGGTCAACGCATTTGTGTCGGGCTTTGGTTATACCAAACCTTGCGCCGTGGCTTCCACCGTGGCCCATGATAGCCACCACATGATCGTGATCGGCACCAACAAATCCGATATGGCCCAAGCCGCCAACGTGTTGAAACAAATCGGCGGCGGCGTTGTGGTCATCAGCGAGGGTGTTGAACTTGCCCGCGTCGAACTCCCCATCGCCGGATTAATGTCAGATCAACCTGCCGAAATTGTCGCCGCCAAGGCCGAGAAAATGGTGCAAGCCATGAAGGATTGCGGCTGCAATCTCAATAACGCCTTTATGCAGCATTCATTGCTGGGTTTAGTCGTGATCCCAGATTTGCGAATTTCAGATTTGGGTTTGGTGGATGTGACAACCTTTAAAGTGGTGGAGCTGTTCGTCAGCGCTTAAACCAACAGCCCCTGCACAAATCCTACTCGTCCCGATAAACCCGCTCGCGTTTTTCATGACGCTCTTGGGCCTCGATTGAAAGTGTAGCGATGGGTCTTGCGTCCAAGCGCTTCAAGCCAATTGGCTCACCCGTATCTTCGCAATAGCCGTAAGAGCGATCATCAATGCGCTTCAACGCAGCGTCAATTTTTGAGATCAATTTGCGCTGACGGTCACGAGTGCGCAATTCCAAAGACCGATCAGTTTCAGAAGATGCACGGTCTGCTACATCTGGCAGAATATGGTTTTCTTCTTGGAGATGCGAAATAGTCTCTTTGCTCTCCTTGATAATATCATCTTTCCAGTTCAGTAATTTGCGCCGGAAATATTCAATCTGACGATCGTTCATAAACGGCTCAGAGTCACTTGGCTTATAGTCTTCGGCTAACATAACAGTCATTTGAAGTCTCTCTTCCCAGTAGATTGAGCGGGCTTATAGCGAGCAAGACCAGCAGCAGCAATACTTGCTTAATGGAGCAAAACCAGCAGTGATTCGTATACTAGAGTGATGCAATGCCCGTGCCATATTACCAAATGATGAACGCTCTGTTTCATTCTGAAACACCAATAATTCCAGATGCTTAACTTAAAATTAGAACAATATGTCCATGTTTAATGAAATCTGGGTCAGTTTGGATGTTCATCATGCGTTTTGCGTCACTTGTGGTTTTAATGACAACCGGCACAGTCCTTTCGGGCTGTGATGGCAATCAACTTGACGCCGTTGCTAATCTCAGTAGCTCCTGCACCAGTACCGCACAGACACTCAATTGCAGCGCGCCCAATACCGGAACAACAAGTGGCGGGACGACGACAACACCGACGACGGGTACGACGCCGCCTAACACGGGCAACACTTCGACGATTGCAGCAGGAGACGTGACGATTGCTGCTGAAAAAGGCGTAACCGTTTCAACCAAAGCTGCGCCCGCGCAGTCAAAATTAACGGGCGTTACCTACGACGCCCTTGGCAATGTCGTAATGGGCAGCACCGCGCAGATTGAAATCAATACCAACACTGCGTCTAATAGCGGCTGGCCGACTGCAAAAACCATGACACTGTATCCCGCAGGGACAGCCACAGGTTCAGGCATCGGCGGAACTTACAATGAATATCGCGCTTACTCTCGAGCAGCTGGTGCAACGGCAGTGGACGAAGAGCTGCAAGTCTGGTCGTGGAACAAAAGCTATGTCAGCCAATATAGAGATGTCACATCATCACCTGCACCCGCCGGACATGCCGCATGGTCATTTGGTGGTAAATATACTGTTGCATCAGCGGTTCCAACAGGCGGAACCGCCACATATGATGGCAAATTTACATCAACCGCTCTAACGTCCAACTGGATTGATGACACAAATAACAGCACCCAAACCCTCTCCGCAAATGGCGTTTGGTCTGTGGTGGGCGACACGCATATCGTTGCCGATTTTGCTTCCAGCAACATTGATGGAACACTTCATCCTCTCGTTTGGAAAGGCTATCAAAGCTTGAACGGTGCTACTGGATTTCTAGATACGACAGTAGCTGACGCTGCTTTACCAATCGGAGCACCTCACCAAGGAAATTGGAAGGGCTTTATGGGCGAGGACATTCATCTCGCGGGCACGATCAGCAAGAGCACAGCTGCAGGCGCCCACCCCAACGCCGTGGTTGGTACCGCACATTATGATCCGAACAACAACTGGATCAATAGCTCAACGGGTGATCAAATGTATGCTGGCTTCTTCGGTGACAAAGGCGAAGAAATCACAGGTGTATTTAGTTTAGACGCAACTTCGCCAGTTCCAATCGGTGGCCAAACCGCGATTGAAAACGATCGCCGTGGTTACGTTTCGATGGTTGGTGGATTTCATGGCACTTGCACCTCTGTAACAGGCGGCAGTGGCGTTTGCTAAATTCTCGACCATTTTCTAAAACACGGCTCGCTTTCAAGCGAGCCGTCTGCATTTTTGTTGGCGCGCAACTTTTTGTAGGCGCATGCTCAGCCGCAACCGCAGGCATCACACCACAACAACTGGCCGCCTATAATGCTGCCACTGAATCTCAGCGCATACATATTCTCATCCGCTTGGCAAAAACTGGCCAGCCCAAGATTGCGGCTAGTTTGTTAAAGCAGTTTCCATTGCAAGGCCCACTCGCTGAAAATCGAACATTGTTTGTAAACGGCTTGGTTAAAGAAGGGCAGGGAAATTTAATTGGCGCCGCCCATGATTTTCGCGAAGCTTTGGCCAATGACCCAAAACTAACAATGGTGCGCGCAGAGCTTGCCGACCTTCTCGTCAAGTTAAATGAAAACGACAGTGCAAAGCATCATCTCAGACTGTTGGAAGCCGACGCTCCTTCACCACAGGCAGCCAGAGGCATTAAGTCGTTTATTGACCGCATCGATGAAAGCACCCCTTTCACTTACGGAGGCTTCGTTTCAATTGCGCCCTCGACCAATATTAACAGCGGCTCGGGCCACAGCACGGTTTATTCACAACCACTCGATGTAAATCTGACCATCGCAAATCAGCAAAAAAGTGGGCTAGGTTTTGAAGCTGGATTTAACGCTGGTTACTTGCGCCGAATTAGCAATAAATGGCAGGTGGTCTTAAGCGCAGGCGTTGATGGCTCAGCCTATCTCGATCCAAATTTTGACTCTGTTTCGACCAGTGAAACAGGCGAAATGAGATACCTTTTAGATAACGGGTTCTTGAGTTTCGGAGGGGTGGCGAGTCAATCCTTTAGTCCTACAAAGTTAAACCTGAGTTTTAACTCATATGGCCCCCGAATTGCGGCAAACTATCAGTTAACGCAACAGGATTTAATAGACGCTAGTGCAACTTATGAAATCCGGGACTACGGCATCGGAGCTGCAGAAAACGGAACAGCTCTGACCACCCATGTCGGAGTGACTCACGCACTCGATTCAACAATGAACTTCACAGTGTTTGGCAATTACCATAAAATAAATAGCACGTTGGGAGCTATTTCTTATAAAAGTTACATTGGTGGTTTGAACGTCTATAAGGAATTTCCAATGGGCATCTCGCTCGATGCAAGTGCCCAAGCTCATTTCACGGTTTTCGATGATGTGATTCCTTTAAAAGGCTATATCCGTGAAGATCAACGTTATGTTGGCAGCCTCACATTTACCAAGAGAGATCTCAATATTTTGGGGTTTGCGCCTTCACTTTCTTATTCATACACGCTCAACAAAAGTAACGTCGAAAATTATGACTACGATGCCCATGCCGTCGACTTCCGTTTCACCAAAGAATTCTGATGGTTGCCCCAATCAGTTCAACTCGCTAAACCCCTTCACATGCGCTTTAAATCTGGCAAAGAATTTCTCGCCCTTCCCTCCAAAGCTGTGACAGTTCTTGGCATGTCGGGTGTTGGCAAGACCACGCTTTCGGCTTTGCTGCAACATCATAATTGGTTTCAATATTCAGTCGATTACCGCATCGGCACGCGTTATATGGACGAGCATATCGTCGATAACTTTAAACGCGAGGCGATGACCAATCCGTTTTTGTGTGAGCTGCTGCGCTCGGATTCGATTTACATCCGTTCGAACATAACCTTTCACAATCTCTCCCCACTGTCGACCTATCTCGGCAGGCCTGGAAGTATTGACAAAGGCGGCATTCCGTTTGCCGAATATGTGCGCCGCCAAAATCAACACCGCGATGCTGAGATTAAAGCGCTGCTTGATGTGCCAGAATTCATCGAACGCGCAGGCGATATTTATAAATATCAGAATTTCATCTGTGATTCCGGCGGCAGCCTGTGTGAAATTGTAAACCCTGACGATGCGGGTGATCTTGTTCTCAAAACACTCAGCGAAAACACATTGCTGCTGTGGATTGAAGGCACACCAGAACACACGGCCATGTTGGTTGATCGCTTCCGCAAAAACCCAAAGCCCATGTATTATCAACCTGCTTTCCTCAAAGAAAAATGGGCCGAATATAAAGCGTTGGGCAAAATCAAAAATGACGATGAGGTTGACCCCGATGGATTTGCCGTATGGGGCTTTGAACAATTGCTGCATCACCGCATTCCGCTTTATAAAAAGATTGCAGAGAAATATGGGCTTACGATGCGCATGCAGGATGTGCCTTCCATTAACAATGAAGCCGATTTCGTGAACCATCTGGCCAGCCTGATCGACAAAGGAAAATAATGCCTATTCGTATTCCAAATGAGTTGCCAGCCCGCCGCATTCTTGAACAAGAAGGCGTGATGATTATGGACGCATCAACGGCTGATCGCCAAGACATTCGCCCGCTGCGCATTGGCCTTCTCAATTTGATGCCAAACAAGATCAAGACGGAAACCCAATTTGCGCGGTTGGTTGGTGCAAGCCCTTTGCAGGTGGAGCTGTCATTGATCAAGATGACGAACCACACGCCGAAAAATACCTCTCAAGAACATATGTTGGCGTTTTATGAAAGTTGGAAAGACATTAAGGATCAGCGCTTTGATGGTTTGATCATTACAGGTGCACCTGTCGAACTTTTGCCTTTTGAAAGCGTGACGTATTGGGATGAGCTGAGTCACATTTATGAGTGGACGCAAACCCATGTGCATTCCACATTCAATGTATGCTGGGCCGCACAGGCGGCACTTTATCATTTTCATAAAGTGCCAAAACATGAATTGGCAAAGAAGGCCCTTGGTGTTTTCAGCCATCATAATCTGAAACCATCCTCAACATTGCTGCGCGGTTTCTCTGATGATTTCGCTATGCCGGTTTCGCGCTGGACGGAGAATTTAAAATCAGAATTGCCTGCGAGCAAAAATCTCGAAGTGCTTATGGAGTCGGACGAAGTAGGTCTCTGCCTCGTCAACGATCCGGTCAAACGCCAAATCTATATGTTCAACCATATTGAATACGACACCAACTCCTTGGGCGACGAATATGCGCGCGATGTGGAAGCAGGCAAGGCGATCAACATGCCTGCTCATTATTTCCCCTCCGACAATCCAAAATCTGCACCGCAAAACCGTTGGCGCAGCCATGCGCACTTGCTGTTTGGCAATTGGATTAACGAGCTTTATCAAACCACGCCATTTGATTTGAACAACATCGGTAAGGTGTAAGCCTCAAACTTTCCCTTGTTTTCCGCCATTTAGCCCCCAATTATGCGGTGCGCACCTGAAGGACGGTAAAGTTGAAATTCAGCGATATCATAGATGAAACCAAGCTAGCTGCGGGCGGCTTGAAGGACTTTGCTTCAGGCTTAATGCACCCCACTCTGCGCCTTGGCGTGACGGGTCTTTCGCGCTCCGGCAAAACTGTTTTCATCACGGCTCTCGTTCATGCTCTCCTCCAAAACACGCGCATGCCAGTATTTGAAGCCCATACACAAGGCCGCATCACCCGTGCCTATCTCGAACCGCAGCCGGATGATGCCATGCCCCGCTTTGCCTACGAGGAACACCTGAAAGCACTAACTGCCGAGGAGCGTCATTGGCCTGAAGGCACCAAACGCATCAGCCAATTGCGCCTGACTTTGGAATATGAACCCTTAAGCTTTTTCGCGCGAAATTTTGGCGGCGGCAAACTGCATATTGATATTGTCGATTATCCCGGTGAATGGCTGCTGGATTTACCCTTGATCAACCTGACTTATCAACAATGGAGCCACAACACGGTTTCCGCCAGCCGCTTGGCACCGCGAGCCGCCATGGCGCGTGATTGGTATGCACATCTGCAAACGCTTGATGCGGATAAGCCAGCAGATGAATTGGAAGTACAAAAATCAGCGGGGCTCTTCACAGCCTATTTGGCTAGCTGCCGCAAAGATGAAATCTCGCTTTCAACACTGCCACCGGGGCGCTTTCTGTTGCCAGGCGATTTGGCAGGTTCACCCCTGCTCACCTTCGCACCGCTTGACGTTTTGCCAGATGCGAAGTTCCAATCAGGTTCAATGGGCGCGTTGATGCAACGGCGTTATGATTCTTATGTCTCACGTGTTGTGAAGCCATTTTTCTTTGGTCACTTTGCAAGACTTGATCGGCAAATTGTTTTGGTTGATGTGTTGACTGCATTAAATGCCGGATCAAAAGCTGTCGAAGATTTGCAAACAGCACTGACCGATGTGATGAGCAGCTTTCGCCTCGGCGCTAACAATTTCACCACATCTCTTTTCGGGCGCCGTGTTGAAAAAATTCTGTTCGCCGCAACCAAGGCCGATCAGTTGCATCACACCAGCCACGACAAGCTTGAAGCCGTGCTGCGCGTTCTGGTGAATGACGCCGCAGCTAAGGCAGAGTTTGCGGGGGCAAGCTATGATGTGGCCGCCCTCAGCGCCATTCGGTCCACACGCGAAGCCACAGTGAAAGTCAAAGGCGAAGACTTGCCTTGCATCGCCGGCATTCCCCAAGATGGCGAAAGCATTGGCGCAACAAAATTTGATGGCAAAGCCGAAGCAGCAATTTTCCCGGGCGATCTGCCATTTGATCCACAAGCAGCTTTGGACGGCAGCTTGGAAGGAAAGTTAAAGTTCGTGCGGTTCCGCCCGCCATTGCCCGGTGGCGATACATTTCCACATATCCGCCTAGACCGTGCCTTGGAATTTTTGATCGGAGACCGTTTCCCGTGACAACCAAAACCGATCACCGCGCACCACAGGCGTTCAAGCTTGATCCGGAGCCGACAAAGTCTAAAGCAAAGCCGACCAAGATTGAGTTTGCAACGGAAGAAGCTGAGCAAGAATTGGCAACCATCCCAGTTCCGCCAGAGCAGCGCGTCTCCAGACGCCCACGCTGGGGCTTTATCTTGATTTCTGCTCTGGCAACTTTGTTTGCACTGTGGCTCGGTCTATCGGTTGAACAAATCGTTGAAAGTTTTTTTCTAAAGTCGGCTTTCCTGGGTTATGTAGCGTTGACCGTCGCAGGGATGGCGGGCTTTGCTGCACTTGGTATTATTTTGCGCGAAATTCGGGGGCTGATGCGCCTTCGGCGTATCGAACATCTGCAACTATCTGCCAGTCATGCGCTCAACCAAGACGATGCCGCATCAGCTGATGACGCTATATCCGGCCTGAAAAACCTCTATGCCAATCGCCCAGACGCCGCATGGAATTTAAAAAATTTAAATCTCCACGCTCAAGATATCATGGATCCGCGCGACCGGGTGCGCCTTGCCGAACGCTATTTGGTTGATCCGCTCGATGAGGTCGCTCACCGTATTATCGCCAAGCGCGCCCGCCGTGTGACGCTGTTAACTACCGTCACGCCCGCCGCAGCACTTGATATGCTTTTTGTAGGCGCACAGAATTTGAGCATGCTGCGCGAGATTGCGACCCTCTATGGCGGCAGACCTTCAACACTCGCTACATTCAGATTAGCCCGCATGGTGGTCACCCATCTCGCAGTAGCTGGTGGTTTGGCCCTATCCGACAACTTTATCCATCTCTTTGTGGGTAAAGGAATTTTGGGCCGCCTCTCGGCCCGCTTTGGCGAAGGCGCAGTCAACGGCATTCTCACTGCCCGCATTGGCTTGGCCGCACGCGAAGTTTGCAGACCAATTCCCCAAGAACAATCAAAGCGTGAAAAGCTCTCAAGCTTGGTCAAAGAACTGGCCAATTTCAGTGATCAGACTAAGCCGGAAAATTAACCTTCCCAACCATTTGTCTAAAATTTGAACGATTTCGGCAATATCCCGGTAACAATTGCGGCTTAGCGTCCGGCTCAATCTTGGGAGCCTTAAACTTGAGTTTCAAAGTTATTGCCGATAGCGTTGAAGTCGTTCGCCATGTCAAAAGTGACAGCGCGACAAACCTTGTTGCCGATTTGCCCTTTGGTGGCATTTTAACGTTGATTACAACGCCTGCTCATCTTGGTGCGCTCTCTGATCAATGGCAGAACCTTGAACATAAAAGCGCCATCACTCCAACCATTTTTCAATCATTCGCTTGGATTAAGAATTGGAGCGATCATTACGCACAGCCGAATTGCCAAAACGAAATCCATGTCGTTGCAGGGTTTCTTAACAACACATTGGTGTTCGCTTTGCCTTTGATGAAAAGTTGTCATATGGGCGTATCAACTCTAAATTGGGTCACCGATCCACTGGGTCAATATGGCGATGTGCTTTGCGCAAAAGACCAAAGCCTTACAAAATGGATGTCGGCATCGCTGCGCTTTATCAATCGTTTGAAAGGCATTGACATCATCCGCCTGCGCCACGTGCGCCAAAACAGCAACATTGAAAACTTTGCATCCCAGCATTTTGTCGATGCCAAACTGCATGAACAAGCGCCCTACCTTGATCTCACACCTTTCAAATCCGATGCCGATTACGATGCGCGCTATAATTCGCAACAGCGCAAGCGCCGCAAAAAAATCCGCAGCAAGCTCGAAGAGATGGGTGTCGTAGAATTCAAAACTTTAAAACCAGGTTCAGACAACGACCAAGCCATGGCTGAAGCCATCCGCGAAAAAAATGAGTGGCTCTCTGAACGTGGCCGTTTCAACCGCGTCATGGGTTGCCCAAGGCATGTTCAATTTTTGAAATCCTTGTCGCGCAGCACCGCAAAAAACTTTGAGTTTGTGACCACAGAACTATCAGCAGGTGGCAAACCTGTATCCTGGGAAATTGGTTTCAACTATAATGGAACACACTTCGCTTACATCACCTCTCATGTAAACGCCCTAACCGACCTATCGCCCGGCCGCCTGCATATGGATCTTTCACAAAGATTAGCACTGAGCGCAGGCCAAGAACGCTTTGATCTGATGGTGCCCAACGACAACCATAAAGAATCCTGGTGTTCAGATAAAGTGAATACGAAAGACTATTTCTATGCCACCTCATGGCGCGGCAAACTTTATGGCCATTTCTATTTGTCAATCATAAGGCCAGCAATCCGCGATACCTACTACAAATTGCCGCAACGGATTTTAAAACTGCTGCAACCAATCACCCGGCACTAAACATTTCATAAGCCCATGCGGTAAATCGGGTGGCGACGAATCGCCATGCCGTCTATTGCTGCTCAAATGACCAAACAACAATCCGGTATGACATCCTATGAATGGGGCCTCCTTCTTCTGCTCTCGGCAATTTGGGGCGGCTCGTTCTATTTCTTTGCTATACTCATTAAAGAACTCCCAGTTTTCACCATCGTATTCTTCCGTGTATTTTTGGCAACGGCGGCGCTGTGGATTGTGGTATTGGTCACTGGTCTAAAACCACCAAACACTTGGGCCAGCTGGAAAAACTACTTTGTTATGGGTTTGCTCAATAACGTCATCCCGTTCAGTCTGATTGTTTGGGGCGAAAGCAAAGTGGCCCCAGGCCTCGGTGCAGTGCTCAACGCGACTACTCCTTTTTTCACGGTACTTGTGGCCCACGCTTTTACTACGAATGAAAGATTGAGTTGGAACCGTTTAACCGGGGCATTAGTGGGCTTGCTTGGCGTTGCCGGCCTTGTGGGATTTGATGCGATCGGAAAACTGGGTGGTCATTTCTGGTATCAAATGATGTTTGTGGCCGCATCCGTACTTTATGCTTTCAGTGCAATTTGGGCAAAGCGCTTTTCCAATATGCCACCTCTTGTTAATGCTGCCAGTCAAACTGCAGCCTCTAGCGCCATGCTTTTACCATTGATGTTGATATTTGATCAGCCATGGACACTGCATATGCCAAGTACACTTGCTATCTATTCGCAGCTTGGTTTATCGCTTCTGTGCACTGCCGTGGCCTATATTTTATTCTTCACAATCATCAAACGTGCAGGCGCAACTAATATTTCGTTGGTCACATTCCTTGTACCAATCAGCGCAATGATTTTGGGTGCAACATTTCTCAGCGAGCACATAACATCCAGTCATATATTGGGCATGGCTATAGTTGGCATAGGCCTAGCCTTGATTGATGGGCGCATTCCAGCCAAATTGTTGCAAACAGTGCGAGGATAAAATGACGATCACAGAATTCACGCCTTATGCAGGCACTTTGGGCGGTGCGTTGATTGGATTAGCCGCAGTCATGTTAATGGCCAGCGCTGGTCGCATCATGGGCGCCACCGGAATTTTCCGCGGTCTGCTGACCACGCAATTTGACGAAGCGTTTCGCTGGCGTTTAGTTTTTATCGTTGGCTTGTTGATCGGCACAGCCTGGACGGGTCTATTTACAGGCGCGGCACATAGCATCAGCTTTGTCTCAAACAATTACATCATCGTAATCGGAGGCCTGCTCGTGGGTGCGGGCACCACATTGGGCAATGGCTGCACTAGCGGCCACGGCATCTGCGGCATTGCACGGTTTTCAAAACGCTCAGTTGTAGCGACATGTGTGTTCATGGTCGTCGCCATCATCACCGTCTTCATTGTCCGCCATGTTTTAGGAAGTGCATGATGCAGAAAATCTTTGTACTTTTATCTGGCTTGCTGTTTGGTGCAGGCCTCACAATTTCAGGTATGGTCAACCCGGCAAAGATTCTAAACTTCTTGGATTTGGCGGGGCAGTTCGATGCAACCTTAATCTTCGTGATGGGTGCGGGTTTGATTGTGACAACCGTTGGCTATCAACTCATCTTCAAACGCGGAAAGCCATTCTTCGACGCAAAATTCCATCTGCCAACATCTGAAATCATTGACGCCAAACTGATCGGTGGTGCAGCGATGTTTGGATTAGGCTGGGGACTATCAGGCTTCTGCCCAGGACCAGCAATTGCAAGCCTTGTGTTTGGCTATCAACAAAGCTTTATTTTTGTCGCCGCGATGATCGTGGGCACGCTGCTAGTGCGCCTCATACCTGCCGCAACAAAGTTAGACTAAGATAGCCGCCCTTGTTTACGCATCAGCTGCAACATTTGCTCAACAGGCAAAGCAATAGCAATATTGCCATCGCGCCCCACCATGGTTTCATTGCAAATGATCGAATCAAGCACCGCTTCCTCGGTGGCTTCAACAACCGCGCGGAACAATCCGTCAATCGCATTATTTGCCAGATAATCAGCTTTGCGCAATTTCGAAGTCGAACCCATCGCAGCTTCATTCGCAGTCGAAAATGCCAGAAAAATATCACCAGAACTATTATTGCCCACCGTGCCTGTGCGCGCCAAACCGAGCGGCACGCGCCGCGCTAATCGCTTGAGTTGATGCGGCAGCAAAGGCGCATCGGTGGCCACAATGGCAATCACCGAACCTTGCTCTGTCCCGCGCAGTTGATCCTGCAGAATATGTGCTCCAATCGGAACACCGAGCACAGTGAAATCTGGCCGAGCACCAAAATTCGACTGCACGAAAACACCAACAGTATAAGTCTGTCCTTCGACCGAAACCAATCGCGACGAAGAACCATTGCCCGCTTTAAAATCATAGGTCAGCATGCCCGTGCCACCGCCAACACTGCCGAGTTCAACCTCTCCGCCGCGCGCATTGTCCAAAGCTTGCATCACATGTTCTGCCGTAACGTGGAAACCATTAATGTCGTTCAGATCGCCATCATAAGTCTCAGCTGCAACTGGCAAACCCCAGTCTTGACCCGTGCCGATTTTATTTTTAACCAACCATTGCAAAGTTGCATCGCGCGCCACACCGCATGAACTTGTATTGGTGATGGTAATTGGCGTCTGCAGTTCACCCGCTTCTTCAATCCAAGCCAGGCCAGTCATCTCACCATTGCCGTTGAATGAATAAGAGCCCGCAGCACAAGGCACAGCACTTTTCCGCCCACGTGGCAAAATGGCGGTCACACCCGTACGCACCGGCCCTTTGCCAACAATCAAAGGCCCATCACCTGAAATCAACGTAACAGTGCCAACTTCAATACCCGTCACATCAGTGATTGCATTAAATCTTCCCGTCTCGCCGGGAAAAGGCAACCCCAAAGCGCGGCCACTTGTCTTAGGCAACACCCAACTTCTTTTGCAGATTGGTGCTGCTCGTCGTATATTGGAACAGCAAGCGCTCACCCGGATTGATATAACGGAAAGCCTGTTGCGCCATCAATGCGGCTTCATGGAAGCCTGAAAGGATCAGCTTCAGCTTGCCGGGATAAGTGTTGATATCACCCACCGCAAAAATACCAGGCACATTGGTTTCAAATTTTTCAGTATCAACTGCAATCAGATTTTCCGTAAGGTTCAAACCCCAATCGGCAACGGGGCCTAGCTTCATTGTCAATCCAAAGAACGGCAACATGGTGTTGCAAGTCACATCGAAAGAAGCACCATCAGTGCCCTTCACTGTAGCCGATGATAGCATGCCATCAGCACCGCCAAGGCCCGTCACCTGACCAATCGCCAATTTCATTTTACCTGCCGCAACAAGCTCGCGCATCTTGTTGACTGAATCTGGTGCAGCACGGAATTCATCGCGGCGATGCAGCAATGTCATGCTATTGGTGATAGGCTGCAAATTGTTGACCCAGTCAAGCGCGCTGTCACCGCCACCAACAATCAAAACGTCTTTGCCGCGGAAGGCTTCCATTTTTTTCACAGAGTAAAAAACAGATTTGCTTTCATAAGCATCGATGCCCGGGATTGGCGGCTTCTTCGGCATGAAAGAGCCACCACCCGCCGCAATCACCACAACCTTGCAATTGAAAACCAGATCACCGTCAGTCTTCAACACAAAATCATTTTCGCCGCGTTTTTCGAGTGAAGTCACCATTTGGTTGAAATGAAATTCTGGCTTGAACGGTGCGGCCTGTTCCATGAGTCGTGAGGTCAGATCAGCACCAGTAACGAGCGGCAAAGCCGGAATATCATAAATCGGTTTTTCCGGATAAAGCTCCGCACACTGCCCGCCCGGACGATCCAAAATATCCAGCACCTGGCACTTGATATCCAGTAATCCCAATTCGAAAACCGTGAACAAACCACATGGGCCTGCTCCGATAATAACAACGTCAGTGGTAATCACGTCAGACATATGGTGGAAACCTTCTTAGAATTGCTTTTCGGGGACTTTAACGCGCAATCCGTCGAGCGCATCTGAAACTTTAATCTGGCACGATAGGCGGCTGTTGTCGCGCACATCAAAGGCGAAATCCAACATGTCTTCTTCCATCGGATTGCGCTTGCCTGTTTTTGCCATCCAATCGGGCTCGACATAAACATGGCAGGTGGCACAAGCACATGCCCCGCCGCAGTCAGCATCAATGCCGGGCACTTGGTTTTTAACCGCCGTTTCCATAACCGTCATGCCAGCAATGCCGTCTGCGGTAATTTCATTGCCGTTGTGTTGAATAAACGTAATTTTGGCCATGTCTGCGTCAAATCCCTTGGGTGCGTGCGCTTCTTAAAAGAAGGACGCCGGAAAGGCAACCGCTTGACGATTACGAGATAAAAGGCCGCGCTTTAGCCAAAAACGCGGCTTTGGCTTGCTCCAAGAGCTCGCGCAGAACCGCATGGTCATAACTAACATTTTCCCAACTTCTGGCCAATTCTTCGATATGCAAAGCGCCGACGGCCGCCGCCGCGCCGCGCAAATTATGACCCAAAAATTTGCGGTCTTCGGCTGAGATGGAATTTTCAGTCAAGCGCGCGCATGTTTCTTCCACTTGATCAACAAAAAGCCCAATCACCTCGCGCTGCAAAGCTGCATCGTCCATCGTACTCATGACAAATCGATCGCGATCAAACGCAGGTTGTTCTAAACCGAGATTCGGCACAACCTGAACGTGCTTAAATTCTTGCCTGCTCAACGTTCTCATTCCCAGTTAGCCGAGTTCAACCTAACAGGAACTCCGTTCCAAGCTCTAAAGAAACAACGCTAAAGTCATATTTCTTGAATCGATTCAATTCGATCCATAATTTTAACCATTTCTTCAATTACTCAGTGGGCAACCCTGATTACGGGTTCAAGATGGCCCAAATTTAGGTTAATATGTAATTTCATAAGTTCTGGGGCATATGGGCCCCCAAATTGGCCTAAGCTGGTTTGGGATATGCAGCGGAACACATAATCGGGTGTAAAACACCCTATAATTGCGGGTAACAGGTATGGCAACTAAACCAACAGATAATCGTCGCAAAAGCAGGACTCCGGTTCTTGATACGCCCGAATTGGTGCAAGAATCGTCGAGTTCAAGCTTGCGTGCCAGCCCCGCCAACGAAAATGACCGCACCACAGCCCAAATGCTTTCGCGTCTGCGTAAGCAACCGTCCATGGCGGTTTATTATTTTGCCACCGGCATTTCAGCGCTTTGGTTTGTGGGCTGGTTGATGGCTTACAGCAACCAAGTATCAGCAGAGTTGAGTGGAGCAGTGGGCGCATCACCTATCTTGCTGCAAGCTGCCGCCGTGCTGGTGATGCCAATCATAGCCATTTTCGCAATCGCTTATTTCAATTGGCGTGCGCAACAATTGCGTCAAGTTTCCGAAGTGCTGATGCATTCAGCCTTACGCCTCATTCATCCGCAGAACTTGGCAACCGAAGGTCTAACCTCGATTGCCCAAGCCGTGCGCCAAGAAGTTGACCTGTTGGTCGGCGGTGTTGAACACGCTTTCCAACGCGCAACGGCCTTAGAGGAAATCGTTCACAAGGAAATTTCCGCAGTCGAACGCGCCTTTGGTGGCAATGAAGACCGTATTCGTGGTCTCGTGAATGGACTCGAAACCCAACGCCTCGCTTTGCAACAAACCAGTGCGCTTGTAAGCAACGATGCAACACCAATGTTGAACCGCTTGGAATCCAACACCCAAAATCTTGGCCAAGTTATCAATCTTGCACTTTCAACATTCTCGCGTTTGGAAGACGGGCTTAAAGGTTCGACTACAGAACTTGCCCGCACCATTGAAGATGTCGCCGCACGCGCAGCGATGACGGGACAAGAGATTGGCGGCCACAGCCAGCAATTTGAACGCATGTCGACAACACTGGTCAATGATTTCCGCGGTTTTTCAAACCAGTTGCAGCAATATGTAGAGACCTTGAATTTCACTGCCAGCAATTTGGGCAACGAAACCCGCAAATTCGGCGGCGAAGTAAAAGGCATGGAAACCAGCCTTCTTACGCTGCTGCAAAATAGCGCCAGCCAGTTGACCGCTGCAAACATGGAAGTGGGCCAAACGATTGAACGTCTAAGCTCTGGATCTATTGCCAGCGCCAAACAAACGGCTGCTGAACTTGCTGAAACATTTGGCAGCATCGAAGAAAATATCACTTACCATCTGAAATCAACATCCAACGAAATTGCCTCATTGATTGAGCGCTCCGGCGTTGATACCGCAAGCCGCATCGATCAGAGCAGCGGCTTGGTAACGCACGGTCTGCAAACTCTGGCCAATGATTTCATCCAAAAAGTGCAAGCCACACGCAATGATTTGCTCAATGTCGTTGGCGATTCTGGTAACCAAGTGGCCCAAGCAGTCGACGTTGCAGCCAACCGCTTCAACGAACGCATCAATGAATCAGGGGCACAAATGCTTGCTGGCCTTGATCAATCAGGCAACCAGTTGCTGTCGCAGCTTGCAACTTCAGGCACAAGCTATGCTGTTCGTATTGATGAAGTTGGTGGCCGCTTGACGGCGCAGCTTGATAATAATGTAAATCGCGCAGCAACCAATCTTGAAGAAGCAAGCGCCCGCGTAACGTCGCAGCTTGATCGTCACGCAAATCACTTGAGTGTCACATTTGATGAAGCCAGTGGCCGCTTAACATCGCTTGTTGATCAGAGTGCAGGCAAATTGACCGGGGCACTTGATACTGTGAGCGGCAAGCTGACCTCTCAGCTTGAACATCACACCAATAAACTTTCCACAACAATACAGCAGACTGCAGAAAGTCATGGGCAGGTTCTTGCTAACACCGCACAAAACTTCACCATGGGCATGGACGGTAGCCTGAACCAAGCGCTTACGGGTCTGAGTGAAACCAGCATACGTATAGACGCATCTGCCGCCACGATCAGCAACAGCCTGAACAATGCATCGAACTTGGTGACAGGCCAGATGCAAGCCGTTGGTGCCAACGTCAATGATCTGCTGGTCGCCACCAGCGGCACGATTGCAGCACATTTGAAAGAAACATCTGAAATTGTCGGTCGCCAAATGCAAGACTCTGGCCTTGCCTTGTCTCAGAACATCGAAACATCCGGCGGCATGGTCACTGACCGTTTAATCAATGCATCGAGTGATTTCTTGCACAAGGTTAATACAACACGCGATAACATGCTCAACGCATTGTTGAATGTGTCCGGTGAAATGACCGGTAAGTTGGAATCGACGTCGTCACAAATCTTTGGTCAAATCGACTCGGCCTCGGGCAAGATTACGCATCAACTTAACGAAACATCGAAATTCATCACTGACCATATTGTCGATAGAACATCCGAAGTTTCCACAAGACTTCAAGATTCAACTGTGGACCTCTATACGCGCCTTGACGAAATTTCTGGGCGCATCAACAACCAGTTGAACGAAACTGGTAAATTGGTCACCGATCAGATTTCTGGAACAACATCGCAGCTGACGGCCAGATTGCAGAACGCGTCGGTTGAAATGAATGGTCAACTTGCCGATGTGGCAGAACGCATTGCAGCGGAATTGAATGACACGTCATCAACAGCAGCTTTGCATCTCTCCAGCATTGCCGACCGCGTAACCGGCCAATTGAACGAAACCTCGTCTGGTGCTGCACAACACATCACCAATACAGCTGATCAACTCAGCGGCAAGCTCAATAACTCTACATCCTTGATGTTCTCGAGCATTGATAAAGCCTCGCTGCACATCACAGATCAGCTGGAGAATATGACGCTTAAGGTTGCTGATCACATCATCAACCAGGCCGCCGATGTGACCGAGCGTGTTGCTTCGGTGACCGAAAAGCTGACCAGCAAATTGGATGGCTCGTCTACCCAGCTGGGTGCCCTGCTCACCACTACAGAATCACGGATGGGCAATCAACTTGAACAGGCCACCACAGAATTGGCGGCCTTGTTCGACATGAACACGCGCATGATGACCGACCAATTGGAACAAAGCTCTTCAGCCGTCACCAACACATTTGCATCAACAGCCGTGCGCGCGGCACAAGCGCTCAATGCATCAAGCCTCGACGTAACAACCAAGATCGAAGAAGCAAGCCAATCCATGTTTGGCAAGCTTGAGGGCACCACCCGCGAATTGGGCCAACGCTTCGATGTGGCGACCGATCATTTGGAACGTGTAACAGGAGATATTTCCACGCGCCTCGATGGCACGGGCAAACGCTTTGCCGAAATCCTGGCCGATGCATCGGGTCAAATATTCAGTGACCTTGGCAAAGCCCGCGATGCGTTCCACGAAGGCTTGGGCGAAACGACAATGCAAATTTCCGGTCGCTTCGAACAAGAAACCGGCCTGCTTGTGGGCCGAATTGACCGGGCTGTTGAAGAATTCGATGGTGCCGCCAACTCTTCGTCCGGCAAACTCGATGAAGCAGGCAAGAAATTTGCCAAACATGTTGAGACCGCCAACACTTATCTTGCAGATCAACTGGCCGCCGCAGCGCTTGATGTCGATACACGCCTCGAAAGCGTTTCGATGAAGCTCACCGGCAAGCTTGAAATGACTGGCAGCCGCATCTCTGAACGCCTTGATGATGTTTCAGCACTCGTTGAAAAATCTATCGACAAGTTCAACAACGAAATGGAGCAAATGCTCCAGAGCCGCAAAGACTCGCTTGATATGCTGGTCAGCGATGCAAACCGTCGTGCCTCAGAAGTTGATGGCGTAATGACGAGCTATATCAATCTGATTGAAGAATCGCTCACCACAGCCGAAAGCCGTGCGCAAAACATCAACCGCATTGTGTCAGATCAAACCGCCGCTGCGCTCTCGCGTCTGGAAGAAGAGTTGCGCAAACTTGAAACCAATTCGAACGGCCAAGCGCAACAAGCGGCACGCGTGCTGCGTGATCAACATGAACGCGCACTCGCCAGTATGAATGAAATGCTGTCGTCGACAGCAAGCGACTTCCAGCAAACCGCACAAGACATGCGCATAACCGCCCAACAAGTTGTAAAAGACATCGATGCAGCACGTGGCGAGTTGAAACGCGCTGTGATCGACATGCCAGAAGAAACCCGTGTGAATGCTGATAATATGCGCCGGGTCGTGGCCGATCAAATCAGTGCGCTTAATGCTTTGGCCGAAGTGGTGCGTAAGCAATCTGGCAGCCTTGATTATTCGGGGCCCGGCTACATAACACCGCGAAGTTCCGGAGGGCCCAATTCGGGAAAATCTGAAGGCGCCTCGTTCGAAGCTCCAACTGTTGGAACGATGAGCGCCATTAAAGCCCAAGTGGAGCGTCAGGTTGAACGTATCGCCCCTGCCCGTGTCGTCGAACAACCAGCCGCTGTGCGTCGCCCAGCAGAAGTTACGCCGCCGCGTCAATCGCAAGCCATCAGCGCGCTGGCCAAGGAAGTGGATGCCTTTACGCAAAAGCTTCATGTGTCTGCTCGAGACTTGGTGGAGGCTATCGAAGGCAGCTTGCCGCGTGATTTGGAAAAGCGTTTTGCTGGCTCTGATAAATCGATTTACACGCAGCGTCTCTATGAAAGCCGCAGCCGCAAATTGGTGAAAGCCATCGAAGGCCGCTATTCCGATGAGCGTTTGTTGCGCGGTCGCGTCCAAGCTTATAACCGCCTGTTCGAAAAGCTGCTCGACACACTCTCTGAATCCAAAGGCGGTGAAGCAGTGATGGAACAAGTCTTAGCCTCGGAACAAGGCCGTATCTATGTGATGCTCGCTGAAGCGGCAGGTCGTATGCCTAGCCAGCCTTAAGCTTTGCTGAAACTCGAACTCACATCAGAAAGCTGGCCGATTGCGGGCAGCTTTACCATCGCCAGAGGCAGCAAAACCCAAGCTGAGGTGATCGTCGTTAACCTGACTGAAAATGGTTTTACGGGACAAGGCGAAGCCGTCCCTTACAGCCGCTATCATGAAACAGTTCCGCAATGCATCGCCAGCTTGGAAGCATCACGCGCCGCAATTGAAGGCGGCATAGATCGCCTAGCATTGCCAAGGCTCGGGCTTCCCAAAGCTGCGCAGAATGCGCTTGATTGTGCACTGTTAGATTTAGAAGCAAAAAAATCCAACACCCCAGCTTGGCGATTAATGGGATTGCGCGAACCATCCAGCACAATCACCGCCTATACACTCAGCCTCGACACACCAGACGCAATGGCCAAAGCGGCAGCCCATGCCGCGCATTATCCGCTGCTCAAACTAAAACTCGGCCGCGATGGCGATATTGAACGCTTGGAGGCCATTCGCAGAGCCGTGCCCAAGGCACGCCTTATCGTCGACGCAAATGAAGGGTGGTCGTCAGACAATTTGCCCAATATGTTAGCAGCATGCGAAAAATATCGCGTCGAGTTGGTCGAACAACCCCTGCCAACTGATAACGACGAAGCTCTGCGTAACATGCCGCGCAGCACCATCATCTGCGCCGACGAATCCGCTCACGACATTGCAGGTCTGAAAAATCTTGTCGGCAAATACGACGCCATCAATATCAAGCTCGATAAAACCGGCGGCCTGACCTCGGCGCTGGCCATGGCAAAAGCCGCCCAAGAACATAACTTCAATATTATGATCGGCTGTATGTTAGCCACGTCACTGGCCATGGCCCCAGCTTTTCTGCTTGCCCAGCTAGCCGACTACGTCGACCTTGATGGCCCACTGCTGCTGAGTAAAGACCGCGAACATGGAATTACATATAGCAACGGCATCATGTCCCCACCTCGCCCTGAACTTTGGGGTTAGTGCGAATATAATAAACCGCAATCGCCAATCCTAAAGCCGAAATCAAAGCCATCGCCAAAAAGCCCTTACCACTATAGGCTTCATAGATCGGGCCCGACATAAACGTAATCGAGGATAAAAGTACCCCGCCAGCCAACGCCGCATAAATCCCCTGCGCCGTATTGCGCAAGTTTGACGGCACATTAGCGCGGATGAAATGCATCAAGGCCAGATGCGCACAAGCAAATGAAACAGCATGTGATAATTGTAAAACCAACAACACAAACTCATTTGTCAGAAATGCCATGCCCACCCAGCGCACGATGCCGCCAGCCAAACCAATCACCAGCAACCGCTCAACACCAATGGCGCTAACGATCCGGTGCGCAAAGCCAAAGAAAATAACTTCGCCGATGATCCCCGACGCCCACAAAAGCCCAATCGTAAATGTATCAAAACCTAGGCTGGTCCAATAGACTGAGCTGAAACTGTAAAGCATGGCATGGCTCGAATTTGCTAATGACGCAGCCAAAAGAAACAACGTGAAGTGAGAAGCAAAAAGAAACTTCAGTGTTGCACCAAACTGTAAAGCACTTGAGTGATGTTTAACAATATTGCGTTCAGGGTCTTGTGGCAGCATGAAAGTTGCTAAAACTGAAAACACCTGCGCATCGGCAATCAACCAAACAGTTTCGAGTGGCGAAAGCCTCGTGAGCAACGCCCCTGCAATTAAACTTCCCGATAAGAAACTGATCGACGCCCAAAGTCGTAACTGACCAAAGTTGAGCCCCAGTGCAGCACTGGCATCAACCCCAAACCCTTCCACGAGAGGATTAACCGGTGCAAAGAAAAATGCGCCCCACAGAGAAACCAGGAGAATTTGGTAAAACCCATTCGTAAAGGGCAGCGCCATATAGCCAATCAAAGCAATAACAGCGCAAAATTGAATAACCACGCGGCGGTTACCTGTCCGGTCGGCCAACAAGGCAAATGCAGGAGCACCGAGAATGCGCACCGCCATCATTCCAGCCACCACACTGGCGATCTGGGCAACAGATAGGCCTTTGGCATGCAACCACAGCGGCAAAAATGGTAATTGCACACCATTTCCGATCATCAGCAACGAGTAACATGCCGAGAATCGTATTTTAAATTTGTCTGCCGTCATTTTATGCCTTGGCCTAAACCAAACATTCACCACTTTCTACGATATTCCACGCAAGGCGCGTCTGCGTTAGACGCAGGGGCAGTTAATGTGTGTGTGTGGAGTAGCGTAATGAGTGGGCAGCAATCAGCATTTCCGGAATCTCTGGATGAAATCTTAAATGTGGTCAAAGAAACGCCACGCGGGCGTTGGTTTCTAGAAGCCTATACCAACCGGGTTCAAACCGGCGGCACATCCACAATTCTCTCTGCTATCTCCAAACTCGAATTGAGCCTTCAATCGATGAGCGGTTCCGGCGCTGATGCCGCGTTACTGCAGAAAGCCAGGCAACACATTGCCCAAGCTCGCGCTGATATCGTGGGTTCGGAGCAAGGCAAAACAACACTCTCGTCCGAGGGACAACTCTTTGCAAAATTGGCAGACCTTTCGCGCAAAGTCTTCAACGAACCGAGTAGCAGCGAACCAGCAATCGCCAAAAACGTGGAACGTGCACTTCGTCTGGTCGCCGATCTTGATCAAGATCTTGGAACCACATTGGTGCCCATGCCCGTAGCTGCGCCAAAACCTGCCGCTCAATATTTCAAGCAAGACGATGATGTATTCGAGCCAGCACCAGCGCCGACGGCCATAAAACAGGTAAAACCAGCCAAACTGGTCGAAACAACATCACGCGGTGCCAAACTGGTCATTCAGCACATCGACTTGAACAAGACCGAGGTACTTTCTTCAGCATCAGTGGAAACTCTAAAACCAGAGCCCATTGAACCCACGGCCATCACATCCAGCGAAGCAGAAACCGCACCCCCTGAACCTTCTCGCATCGTAATCATCCGCAAAAAAGCCGAAGATTTGATCGAGGTGCCACTTGTTGATCAGCAGGTTGCAGAAGAGCACGTGTCAGCGGCTTAGATTTAGTTTCAAGTTACAACGTGGTCATTGGCGAGAAAGCGGGAAGATGAATTTCCGCTTTTGTCTTTTAATCTGACGTGTAGAGCGCGGAACTAACGTGACGAGATTGACCTTAAGCGGCTGTTCGTCGTTCCGCGAGTTTGGGTCTGACAATTCTAAACAGAGCCACCCGCACTTTTCTATATGTAAGCAGATCGATAGCTTAGGCGGCAACAGACCTATCTGGAATTGCGCGCTTAAAACGCTCAAGCCCATCCCACGTGCAGGTTTCAGGTTGCCGCTGGCGCGGATCGGATAAGCCGAGTTGCGCTAATGTGTATCGATCTTTGCCGTAGTTGCACAATGCACATGTGACGACAATGTTTTCGAGACAGCTTGGGCCGCCGTGACTATATGGCACAACATGATCAAATTGCAGCCACATACACGCAAAGGCGGCGTGCTGGCCCGTTGGGTTTCTGCACCACGGGACCACATCTGAATACAGCCTGTGCGCCAGCTTTCGAATGTCCGCAGAAATTACTGGTATCCCGCAACAACGGCAGCGATAACCGTCACGACCTAGCGCCCTGCGTTTAGTTTCGCCAGTTGGATGTCGCAATTTATCGCGTCTATCGACCGGAACGATTTGAGTATCGACCGAAGGCTTTTTAATACGCACCAGTAAATGTGGGCTTTCCCAATCGGGATTCAACCATTCCCACACAGCGCGAGAGTTTGCATCTCGGAAGTATAACTTTGCACGGTCGATATCGCCGACTAGATGAGCGTCTACAGCTTGATTCAGCAAGTGCCACGCGACAAAAATTTCGGGAATTGGCGGTTTAATGCATATGCGCAAATCTACCATTTAATCAACATTACCCAAAGGAAAAACTCAATATTTTCGAGTGAGCAATTGTTAAGAGATGGTGGTTTAATAAGCGTTTAATAGCGCTCTTGCTGTGCATCCATTTTTCCGCTTTGCCACTTCTGTTTCTGGCCCTTCGCGTAGGTTTGGTTGCAGGAGATTTAATTCCGCAATTGAACTTATTCGAGGCACCGCAAAGCGGTGGCGCCGACCCGCCCATAAACTTCAGACTCACCCAAGAACTCGATCATTCCCCCTTGCACCACATCATAATTTCGTGAAAAACGTGCCACGACTGCCATAATTAAGGCTCCATTTACCAAGATCAGAGAGTCTGCGCGCTTAATCCCAGTGAGTGAGAAGTTTCCCCGTGTTCAGTTCTAAATTCAACCGCCGTTCGTTTCTGTCGCTGGCAGCATTTGCTCCCTTTGGCTTTACCACGGCTGTGCGCGCCGAAGATCCAGCAAATATAGGCTCTATCACGTCGATTGCGCCGCGTTTAGCCATGCAGGGCAAACTCGCCTCCAAAACTGAAATTGTACAGGGCCAAGGCCAGGCGCCAATGCTGACCTTGGGCTCGCTCAACGCCCTTGAAGGGGCCATCGGCATGTATGAAGAAATCGTGGCGGGCGGCGGTTGGCCAGACATGCCTAAAATTAAATATGATAAAACCACAAAGCCAGCTGATATTTTCCGCCTGCGTCAGCGTTTAGTGCGCGAGGGCTATTTGGATTTTGAATCACTCGCCGCAGCTGACTCCGGCAAATTTGACACAACACTCATAACAGCAATTAAAACGTTCCAGTTCAATCACGGCGCAAATCCAAACGGCAAATTGGACGAACGCACCAGAGCCGAAATGAACATCACTGCGCAAGCGCGGCTTTATTCATTGAAAGAAAACAAACCACGCATTGCTGAGCACCTGAAAGATCTGGGGCCGCGTTATGTGGCCGTCAACATTCCGGCAGCCCAGCTTGAAACAGTTGAACTTGGCGAGGTCTATTCGCGCCATAATGTTGTGGTTGGTAAATTAGAACGCCCTACCCCGTCACTCAAAAGCCGTGTCAGTGATATTGTGTTTAATCCCTTTTGGAATGCGCCTGCTTCCATCGTGGCCAAAGATATCATTCCGAAATATTTGAAAGACCCCGGTTATCTCGAACAAATGGGCATCCGCGTGATTGATGGCGAAAATGGCATGGAAGTCGAACCATCAAGTGTTGATTGGGAAACCACTGCACCAGATAGATTCCAATTCCGCCAAGACCCCGGTGAACATAATGCGCTGGCCACCATGAAAGTGAACTTCCCGAACAAGTTTATGGTTTATATGCACGACACACCACACCGCGAATTATTTGCGGGCAATAATCGCTTTGAAAGTTCAGGCTGTGTACGCGTTGATCAAGTTGCAATTTTAATCAATTGGATTTTGAATGGCCAAGACGGAATTGATCCTGCGCGCATTGCGGAAATTACCGCTGCGCAACAGACCTTAGAAACCAAAGTTCACAACCAAACCGACGTGCGCTTCATGTATCTCACCGCGTGGGCCACCGAAGACGGTCGCGTGAATTTCAGGCCCGACGTTTATAAACTCGAAGGCAAAGAGTTTGTTTTAGGACAACCTGACCCGGTAATTGCACTGTAACAGACAAAGTGACCGATTGAATTTCATACCATGACCCCTTAAGTGAGGGGCATGAAATTCGACACTCCCTATATTCACGTTTTTAAGCAAGGCGACGCTGCAAAGCGTCCTTTACTATTGTTGCACGGTACCGGCGGCAATGAACATGCACTGCTCGAAATTGCAACTGCAGTTTCACCCGATCGTTCAATCATCTCCCCACGGGGATTGGTGAATGAAAACGGCAACTTCCGTTTTTTCAGACGCTTTGCTGAAGGTCATCTTGATGAGGACGATGTGCGTTTTCGCAGCAATGAATTATGCACATTCGTTTCAGCTGCAATGTTTGCCTATAATTTAACTGCGCCCATTGCACTGGGATATTCAAACGGTGCCAATGTCGCATTGGCGATGCTTTTCATGCAGCCGGATATTCTAAGTGGCGCTGTTTTGCTGCGTTCCATGGCCCCGTTCAAAGTCATGCCGAGTGTTGACCTCAACCAAAAGCCAATCCTGTTGTTGAACGGCGCGCAAGATCAAATAATACCACTCGCTGCATCCAATCAATTGGTAAACACGTTGAACATCAGCAACGCACAACTGACCCACCAAATTCTGCCTACGGGCCACGGCCTCACCCAAACTGATATCACCCTCACGACAAAATTTTTGAAAGAGCAAAATTAATGCAACTGAATGGTTTCCATCATCTCACCGCCGTCACCGCCGACGCGCCGCGCAATCACGCTTTTTATACCAAGACTCTTGGTATGCGCATGGTCAAGAAAACTGTGAATCAAGATGATACCTCCGCCTATCATTTGTTTTATGCCGATGGCAAAGGTTCCGCCGGAACCGACATCACCTTCTTTGATTGGCCCACTGGCCCACAACGCCGTGGCACACATGAAGTGGTGCGCACAGGTTTGCGCATTAAGGGCGAAGCCGCGTTCAAATGGTGGTCTGATCATTTCAAAGCCAACAACGTAACCGCCGAGAAAGCCATCGAAGAAAACGGCCGTATGGTTATTCACTTCGAAGATTTTGAAGGCCAACGCTTAAGCCTGGTTGATGATGAAAGCACGGCGGTCGCCAACACCTGGGACCAAAGCCCAGTGCCGCCCGAGTTTCAAATTCGTGGCCTCGGCCCCATCACGCTCAGCGTTCCCGACCTTAAGCCAACCGATATGGTTTTAACCCAGATCATGGGCATGAAACCCGCCGCGCGTTTTGGCGACACGCATGTCTATCACATGAACGGCACTGGCCCCGTGGCAGAATTGCATGTGCGCGTCGAACCCAATTTGCCCCAAGCCCAACAAGGCGCAGGTGCCGTTCATCACGTGGCCTTCAATATCGAAACGAGCCAATATGAAGCCTGGACTGACCGTTTGAAATCCATGCGCGTGCCAAACTCTGGTCCCGTTGATCGCTTCTGGTTCAAAAGCCTCTACTTCCGCGAACCCAACGGCATCTTGTTCGAACTCGCCACAGACGGCCCAGGTTTTGCAACCGACGAACCAATGGATAAATTAGGTGAAACATTATCACTGCCGCCATTCTTGGAAAACAAACGCGCCGCAATTGAAGCCAAATTGAAGAAGCTCACTTAGCGTCTTCTCCCGCGTGCGGGAGAAGAAAGGGCCCCGTTTTGCGCCTTCGCAAAATGGGGGAGATGAGGGACCACGCACTCCCAAATTCACTTCCCCTCACCTATCCCACTTCGCTACGCTCCGCGGGCCCCCTTCCTCTCCCGCAGAGGGCGGGCGAGGACATCAAGGCAAATTATCCCTCATAAAAATATCAATGCGAATGCGTTCCTGATCTTCAATAAGCGGCATATTATCGGCCTTGGCCATTAACACGCGCACAGCACTGCGCACTTCATGGCCCACATCCTGATTGATGATCACATCAATCGTGCCGCCAATCAAAGCGCGCCGCGAACCTTCAGTCACCTCATGCGCAATGAAAACCAGATCCTTAGGGGCTGAAACCGCATCCAGCGCCAACACAATGCCCGCCGTACCACCGCCCACATTATAGATGCCGAGCAGATCAGGGTGTTCGGCCAAAAGTTGACGGGCCAAGGCCTCTGAGCGTTCAGTGTCGTCGCGGGATTCTCTAACCGGCAGAATTTTCAAATCCTTGAACTCATGGGCCATCACCTGCTCAAAACCAAACTGCCGTTCAATGTGATCGCGCAGCGCCAGTGAACCTGCAAACAGACCGACCTTTCCCTTGCGCCCACCTAAAAACCGCCCCATCAACCCAGCAGCTGTCCGCCCTGCCGATGAATTATCAATGCCAGCATAATGCGAGCGTTTGGAACCGGGCACATCTGAAACCAACGTAACCACCGTTACACCCTTGGCTACCAAAGAATTGATGGCTTCACGCACCGCTGGATGATCGAGCGCCACCACAGCCACGCCGTCAATGCCCTCTTCCAACTCATCTAAAACCTTGGCGAGCAACAGCCCGTCAAAAACGTCCACGCGCTTGACCATGATGGAAACCCGTTCGCCTGCCATGCGCAAAGCTGCCGCTTCCACTTCTTCGCCAATGCGATTCATAAATTGGCCAGCCGTATTAGGCAGCACAAACCAAAACCGATATTCACGGCCACGCGCAAGCCGCGCTGCAATCCGGTCTGGCTGATAGTTCAATTCACGAATAGCCGATTCCACTTTTTCAACCGTGCGCGTCTTCACCCCGGGCCTGTGATTCAGCACCCGGTCAATCGTCGCGACACTCACACCCGCTTTTTGGGCCACATCTTGAATCGTAATCTTTACCATGGTTCCGTTTGAAGCGGATGGCTGGCCACTTGTCAAATAGTTGCAGCTAGGGCAATTCCTAACCATGGCACAGCAACTCAAATTAGCCGCCGATATTGGTGGAACATTCACCGACATTGTTCTCGAACAAGGCAACAAACGCTGGAGCGGAAAGGTTTTGACCACCATCCAAGCGCCAGAGCTTGGTGTGCTCGAAGGCATAAAACTTATTCTCGAAGACTCGAAGATGTCGCCCGAAGATATTTCTGTTTTCATTCATGGCACAACACTAGCCACCAATGCATTGATCGAACGCAAAGGCGCAAAGACCGCCTTCATCACCACCGAAGGCTTTCGTGATGTGATCGAGCAAGGCTATGAAAAACGTTTTGATCATTATGACCTTATGATCGAAAGCGCCAAGCCCTTGGTTGATCGTCATTTGCGCCTCGCAATTACTGAACGCCTCGCAGTCAATGGCGATCTGTTGATCCCCCTCGATGAAGCCCACATCCCCGAACTTGCCAAAATCATCCGCGATGAGAATGTCGGCGCTGTCGCCATTGGCCTGCTGCACGCTTATGCGCACCCAAAGCACGAGCAACGGATCGCGCAATTATTGAAGCCCCTTCTCCCAGCACATGTCACCATCTGCCTTTCTTCCGAAGTCGCCCCTGAAATTCGCGAATATGAGCGCTTCTCAACGACAGTGGCCAATGCCTATGTGCGTCCTCTAATGGCTGGCTATCTCAAAAGATTACAATCAGCACTCGCCGAAATGGGCTTGAACGCGCCACTTTATTTGATGATGTCCGGCGGTGGCCTCACCACCTTAGAAACCGCAAGCCGCTTCCCAATCCGTTTGGTTGAATCTGGCCCAGCGGGTGGCGCCATACTCGCCAGTCGCATCGCCCAAAGCTGCAAACTCCCTGAAGTTCTGTCTTTCGATATGGGCGGCACAACGGCAAAAATCTGCCTGCTCAGCAATGCCGAACCGGCGCGCGCCCACAGATTTGAAATCGCCCGCGCCTATAAAGATATGAAAGGCTCCGGCATTCCGGTGCGCATTCCGGTTATCGAAATGGTCGAAATCGGCGCAGGCGGCGGCTCAATTGCCCGCGTCGATAAATTAGGCCGCCTTACAGTGGGCCCAGATAGCGCAGGCTCCACCCCCGGCCCCGTCTGCTATGGCCGCGGCGGAACCATGCCCACGGTCACCGATGCAAATGTAAGTCTCGGCAAAATCGATCCGGCATTCTTTGCAGGCGGCAAAGTGCATCTCGATGAAGCCGCATCTGCAGCGGCCTTCAAAACCCACATCGGCGACAAATTGAATCTCAAAGACTTTTGGCCAGCCGCTGGTGTGGCTGAAATCGTCGAAGAAAACATGGCAAATGCGGCGCGCGTGCACGCCATTGAACGCGGCAAAGACATAGCCAAATGCACCATGGTGGCCTTTGGTGGCGGTGCGCCTTTGCATGCCTGTCGCTTGGCCGAAAAAGTTGGCATCACCAAAATTATCGTGCCCGGCGGCGCTGGCGTGGGTTCAGCCATCGGCTTCTTGCAAGCCCCAGTCGCCTATGAAATTACTAAATCCTTCGCCGTCAACCTCGATCACTTCGATGCAGCCCACGTCAACGCCCTCATCAAACAAATGACGCGCGATGCCGAAGCCGTGGTAAAGCCTGCACTCAAGAACGAAAAGCCATTCATCCATATTGTCGCTGATTGTCGTTATGTCGGCCAAGGCCATGAAATCCAAGTCGCCATACCCATCCGTACACTGAATAATTCAGACGGGCCAAAACTGAAAGTCATATTTGAGAAGACCTACGCGTCTATTTATGGTCTCACCATTCCAAACCAACAAGCCGAAGCAATCACTTGGTCACTCACTTGTTCATCCCGCGTCGGTAGGCCTGCCGTCGCCAAAACCGTGGCAAAACGCAAAGCCATAAAACCCCTCCGTATACGGAAGATTTATGATGCAGCTTTAGGCAAGCTGACAAGTGCCGCCGTCTATTGGCGCTTTGATTTGAAACCCGGCATGTCGTTGAAAGGCCCAGCAATCATCGCAGAACATGAAACATCCACAATCGTCGGTGCAAACTTCAACGCGAAAATAAATTCACTTGGCTACATTGTGATGGAAAAAACCAAATGAGCAAAGCCGCATTAGACGCCATTAAAACCCAAGTGATGTGGAACCGTTTGATCGCCGTAGTCGAAGAACAAGCGCAATCATTGTTGCGCACTGCCTTTGGCACCATCACACGCGAAGCAGGTGATCTCTCGGCTGGCGTTTATAACGCACAAGGCCACATGATCGCCCAAGCGATGACCGGAACGCCCGGCCACGTAAACACCATGGCCACGGCCGTTGCACATTTTTTTGAAAAATACCCACAACACACCATGAAGCCCGGTGATGTCTATTGCACCAATGACCCATGGCTCGGCACTGGCCATCTGTTTGACTATGTGATGATGACACCAGTGTTCCTCAAACAAAAACTCGTCGCCTTTTTTGCTTCCACCTGCCATGTAATCGACGTGGGCGGCGTAGGTTTCTCGGCAAAAGCAAATTCAAGCTTTGAAGAAGGAACGCTGATCCCTCATCTGATGATCCGCAAACAAGGCAAGCTGAACGATGAGTTGCTCAGCATCGTCCTCGCAAACAGTCGCAATCCGGTCGAGGTGAAAGGTGATCTCCTCTCGCTCATCAGCGCCAATGACACAGGTGCCAGACGACTGGTCGAGATGATGACCGAATTCAAAATGACATCGCTGGATAGACTGGGCGATCACATTTTGAAAACCTCAGAAAAAGGCGCACGTGAAGCCATCAAAGCATTACCCGATGGCGAGTGGTCTTACGTCATGCCGCTGGATGGTTATGAAGCGCCCGTCACCATCAAAGCAAAACTGATCATCAAAAATGGCAAGATCGTTGTCGATTATACGGGCACATCTGCCGCTTCAATCTACGGCATCAATTCCCCACGCACGTATTCATTGGCCTATTCGGTCTTCGCGCTCAAGGCCATCATCGCCCCACATGTGCCAAACAATATCGGCTCGCTCTCATGCTTTGACATCATCACCGAGCCACACACAATTGTTGATCCCATCCGTCCCTCGCCCGTCACCTCGCGGCATGTCACGGGGCAAATGTTGGCCGATGCCGTGTTTGGTTGTTTGGCGCAGGCACTGCCCGGAAAAGTCCAAGCGGAATCTGCAGGTAGTATTTGGATGATCTCTCTCAATTCCGCTCATGGCCGCGTGGCGCGTGCTGACTTAGAAGGCACGAGTGATTTCGGCGTGCTGGCCATCGGTCTCGGCGGCATCGGTGGCAGGCCTGGCAAAGACGGCCTCTCCACCATGGCTTTCCCATCCGGCATAGGCGGCATCCCCGTCGAAATCACCGAGTCTCAATGCCCGCTGTGGTTCAAGGAAAAACAATTCCTGAAAGGCAGCGGAGGTGAAGGCGAATATCGCGGCGGTCTTTCGCAAAGATTCGAAATCCGCAACCGCGAACAGGCCCCTTTCACCATCAGCGCCGCCACCTTCGACCGCATCAAACATGCCGCCCAAGGCCGATACGGCGGCAAACCAGGCTCGCTCGGCTCTGCTCGCCTCGGCAGTGGCGCGGCCCTGCCCGACAAAGGCATTCACTTGGTTCCAAAAGGCGACTGCCTAATCCTAGACCTCCCCGGCGGCGGCGGCTTCGGCGATGCAAACAAGCGGCGCGCGGAGATGATTGAGGCCGATAAGAAAGCGGGGGTTACTTAATCATCTTTTCATAATCAGAGTGCGGCCCAATCCAAAACCAAACAAAACCATCATCTGCTTGAGCAGCCAGCGCTCGAAAATCACGCCCGATACGAGCAGACCAATAATTGCCCACTTTCTTGAAATGCAACGATGGGTGACCTGAGCTTTGTTTCAAAAGTTCAAAATTCTTATCTGCAAGCTTTTGATATTGTGGTTGCAGGGCATTGTAGCAGTCCCAAAATGATAGAGCCGCAAAATGCTTCAAAGCGCTTTCGTCCGCCCAGCCTTGTGCTCAGCCAGTGCTTTTGCAGCCAACTGATCAAATCGCCCTGCCTCGGCATCGACTTCAATCTGTTTATCCCATTGCTCGGAATGAAACTCTGCAAACCAATCCGAAAGCTTAGCCAATTCTTGCGAATTGAGCTTTGTGACATCTGCAATGATTTGCTCGAGCTTGGTCATTTCTAGGGCTTATCACAAATCAGGCTAAGCCAGCAACTGCAACAATGAGAGGGCCCTGATCCAACCATTTCGCAGCTCAAGTCACCGCCTTCCTCTCCAGAAACTGCGGAACGTCCCACAAGCGCTCATCCAACACCTCGCGCAACACCTCCACCGCGTCCCACACATCAGCATATGAATTATACAGCGGCGCAAATCCAAAGCGCATCATGTCTGGCGAGCGGAAGTCGCCGATCACCCGGTGTGAAATCAGGGCTTGCATGATGGCGTAGGCTTGCGTGTGGCGCAGGCAGACGTGGCTGCCGCGATGGGCGAAATCACGTGAGCCATAAAGTGAAACCCCATGCGCACCGCATCGCGCCTCGGCCAACTCCGTAAACAAAGCACACATTTTTTGCGCTTTGGCGTAAACATCCACCATCTCAACATCGGCCCACACATCCATCGCTGCATCAAGCGCTTGCATCGACAACATCGGCTGCGTGCCGCATTGCATGCGAATTATGCCTGGTGCTGCGTCAAACTCTGGCACAAAGGCAAAAGGTGCCGCATGGCCCCACCAGCCCACCAGTGCTGGCATCACATCATTTTGCAGTCGCGGATGCACATAAATAAATGCGGGCGAACCCGGCCCACCGTTCAAATATTTATAGGTGCAGCCAACCGCAAAATCGGCATTCACCTCTTCCAATCGTCCGGGCACAGCGCCCGCCGAATGCGCCAAATCCCAAATCACCAAGCAGCCCTTGGCATGGGCCTTATCTGTCACCGCCTTCATATCATGGCGGCGCGCGCTGCGATAATCCGTCTCCGTCAACATCACCACCGCCACCTCCTCAGTAATGGTATCCATCACCGCGTCAGGTTCAACCACGCGCAGTGAGTGGCCATCATTCATGAAGCCGCTTAAACCTTGGGCCACATAAAGATCACTGGGAAAATTCCCCGAGTCAGACAAGATCACTTTGCGCGACGGATTTTTGGCCAGTGCAGCGCTGAGAACTTTGAACATATTGATCGAAATTGAATCTGCAACAATCACGCTGTCCTTTGGTGCACCAATCAACCGCGCAATCTTATTGCCAATCACCAATGGTTTTTGAAACCAGCCATGCTTATTCCACGAGGTGATCAGATCAACACCCCATTCCACATCCACCGCATGCTTCACTCGCGCCACAGCGGTTTTGGGCAAAACGCCAAGCGAATTGCCATCTAGATAGATCATGCCTTCAGGAATTGAGAACTCAGCACGCTTGTGTTTCAGCTTGTCCGCAGCATCAAGTTTCAAGGCATCGGCTTTCGTAAACATCAAATTCTCCTGTATAAACTGACGTATCGCAGCCCCAAAAACGAAGCAATATAAATTGGCCACAAATCCCGCTAAAACCGACCTTATGAAAAGATTTGCTATCCTCATCGCACTTCTAACCAGCGCAACCTTCGCCCATGCGCAGGAATCCTCGATTGCGGAAACCACAAAGCTGATCCGCAACGCCCGCCCGAATGTAACTGACCCGCAGGGTTGGGCGATTGATCTGCTCGATGTGCTGCGCAATCAATCCTTGCCCGCCAGCCGCGAAAACATCTGCTCTGCCATCGCCGTGATTTCACAGGAGTCAGGCTTCGTGGCCGATCCTTCTGTGCCGGGTTTGGGCAACCTCGCAGAGAAAACCCTGCAAACAAAACTAGGCCGCATCCCCATTCTGGGCCGTGTCGCCTTAAACTTTCTCGAAACATCACCCAGCCTTGGCGACAGCTATATGAGCCGCATTCGGGCCGCAAAAACCGAGCGTGATTTGGATATGACCTATCGTTCCATCGTGGATGATGCTGGAAAACGATCGAGCCTTTCGCTGCTGGTACAAAGCGGTCTGCTCAATCAAATGATTGAAGACCGGAACGACATCAACACCATTGGCTCAATGCAAGTCTCGGTTCGCTTTGCCTTGGCCAAAGCCCGCGAAGGCCGTTACTTACCCATGAATTTGGCCGATGTTTATGCCGTGCGCGATGATCTCTATACGAGGCACGGCGGCATGCAGTATGGCGTGATGCAATTGCTGGGTTATGACTCAGGTTACAACCGCAAGATCTTTAGATTTGCCGATTACAATGCAGGGCGTTACGCCAGCCGAAACGCGGCTTTCCAAAAAATCATCAGCACACTGAGCAAAACTAAGCTGGCAACAGATGGTGACTTATTGCTCTATAACAAAGATCAACAAGCTTTGACCAAAATCAGCAGCACTGAAACGGCTCTGCGTGCCGTGATCGGGAAATTCAATCTCGGCATTGATGATAAAAAACTGCGTGTTGATCTCTTAAAAGAAAAATCTGCTGACTTTCCAGCGACGCAAACATACCTTCAGCTACGAGAACTTTTTGCTCGCAGCTCAAAGCAACCCATAGCCTTTGCAGAGATTCCATCAATCGAACTGAACAGCCCCAAAATCCGCCGTCACATGACCACGCAAAATTTCGCCGAAAGCGTGGACAAGCGCTATCAGAAATGCGTGGCGCTTAAGCTTTAATACGCGCGTTAGTCGGATCATAGAGCGGCTTCAAATGTGGTGTGGCTTTTACCTTTTCTTGCGCCACCACCAATTCATAATTGCCCGCCATCACATAGTCATCCGAAACCCCATCAGCATTTCGAACATAGCCATAACCAATCGGCTTAGCTAATGTGTAGCCATAACCACCCGAAGTGAGGTACCCCACAAACTTGCCATCGCGCAAAATCGTTTCGCGTCCAAGCAATACAACATCTTCGCGCTCAGTCGTGAAACCCACCAACATTTTCTGAAGTGGTTTGCTACCCTTGGCTTCCAACGCACCGCGTCCGATAAAGTCTCCGACATTCTTCAATTTCACCGCCCAGCCAAGCCCCGCTTCAAGTGGCGTATCATTGGGCGTAATATCAGCCCCCCAAGCCCGGTAGCCCTTTTCCAACCTCAGCGATTCAATTGCGCGGTAACCAGCCAGCTTCAGCCCCATCGGTTCGCCAGCCCGCATCAAAGCCATATAGACATCCGCCAAGGCATAAATCGGCACATGTAATTCATAACCAAGCTCACCCACATAGGTCACACGTAGAGCCCGCACGGGATGACCTTTGAGGCCGATGGTTTTTGCATCACCAAACTTGAAGCCCTTTGCCGAAATGTCGCCATAAGTCGTTTTCTGTAAAATCTCGCGCGACAATGGCCCCATCAAAGAAAGCGTTCCAAACTGCTCGGTTACATCAACAAATCGCAACTTTGCATCTTTCGGAATATGATCAAGAATCCAATGAAAGTCATGCGTGCGGAAACCAGTTCCTGTTACGATATAAAAATGATCCTCAGACAATCTTGCAACAGTGAGATCGCATTCAATGCCGCCGCGTTGATTAAGCAATTGTGTGTAAACCAATCGTCCCGGCTCTGCCGGAATTTTGTTTGCACAAATATAATTTAGAACCGCTTCGGCATCATCGCCCTTCATTTCAAATTTGGCAAAGGATGATTGATCAAAGAGTCCGGCGGTTTCACGAACCGCTTTATGCTCTGCACCAACATTGGCAAACCAATTTTGGCGACCCATTGTGTAAACATCCTGCGCAGTTTCGCCTTCAAAAGCGAACCAATTGGCGCGCTCCCAACCCAGCTTCGAGCCAAAGCTGGCACCCTTTTTCTTCAATGTCGCATAAAGCGGTGACTTCAAGCGTGGTCGTGCTGACACATATTCGTCATGCGGGTATGCGACGGTGTAATGCTTGCCATAAGCTTCAAGCGTGCGCTCATTCACCCATGCGCGATCTTTATGCAGCGATGCAAAACGCCGAATATCAACGCTCCACAAATCCGTAGGTGCCTCGCCGTTCATCACCCAATCAGCCAGCACCCAACCCGCACCACCACCAGCGGCAATCCCAAATGCATTGAACCCAGCACCAACATAGAAATTCTTTAACTCAGGCGCTGCACCTAAAATAAAATTACCGTCGGGCGTAAAACTTTCAGGCCCATTGATCATTTTCTTAACGCCGGTTTTTTCAAGCGCCGGTATGCGCAGCAAGGCATTTTTCATATGTTGTTCGAAGTGATCAAAATCATCATCAAACAATTGAAATTCAAAATTTTCCGGCACGTCATCTTGCACCCAGGTCTTCGGATTAGGCTCATAGCCACCAAACATCAGCCCACCCACTTCCTCTTTAAAATAGGTGCGTAAATCGGGATCACGAACCGTCGGAGCATCGCTGGCAAGGCCTTCGATCTTTTCGGTGATGACATATTGATGCTTCACGGGTTGCAACGGAACATTTACCCCTGCCATGGCTCCAATCTGCCGCGCCCACATGCCACCACAATTGACAACACGTGAACAAGTGATCGACCCAAGATTGGTTTTGACGGCAATTACCCGGCCCTCAACAATGTCAAAGCCCGTAACCCGTGCTCCTTCATAAAATTTAGCACCATGCATGCGCGCACCCTTGGCCAGGGATTGCGTGATGTCAGATGGCGAGGCTTGTCCATCCGTTGGTAAATATGAAGCACCAACCAAATCTTTTGTTTCGAGAAGCGGAAACATTTTTTTCACTTCAGCAGGCGAAAGTAAATTCATTTCCATGCCAAAACTTTGCGCTGTGGTGGCGAGACGTTGATATTCAGTCCACCGATCCTTATTCGTAGCAAGACGCAAACAACCGGTCATCTTCCAGCCGGTTTGCAAGCCGGTTTCTTTTTCAAGATTTTTATAAAGTTCAACTGAATATTTCAGAACTTGAGTGATCGAAGCCGATGATCGCAATTGTCCCACAAGGCCTGCGGCATGCCAAGTTGAACCAGAGGTGATTTTATTTTGCTCCAGAACGACAACATTGGCTTTGTGGTCACGCGCCAAATGATAAGCTGTGGAGCAACCTATAATTCCCCCGCCAATGACAACAATATCGGCATGAGTCGGAAATGAGTCAGTCATAGAGATTTAAACCTTGTTTCATAATTTTTGAGAATAACTTCAAACCGCCCGAGATATTCTGCAGCATAAGCCACATAATCTACACCGGGCGCATTGAGATAGAGTTCAGACACCATGCCCCACATCGCTTCACGCAACGCAGCGGCAACTTTCATCGCGTAATAAGCGCGCAAAGTGGCAAGATCAGGTGCGTGGCCAAAATATTGCACCAACATTTGGCTTTCTAAACTTTCATCGAAAGAATTTGCCGCGGCGATATTGGCAAGATCAAACATGGCCGTTCCAAACGCGCCATATTCCCAATCAATCAACCAAAGTCTTTTTCCATCATCCATAAAATTAGTGGGCAACAAATCATGATGGCCAAAAATAATCGGCATTGGAATTTGCGCTGCTTCCAAGCCGTCAACAACCCGCATCCATCTTGGAATTTCCAAAACGCGAGCATGACCCGCAGTTTTAAGTGTAGCCGCATAGTCACGCAAAATCTGAAACACCCAGAAAATAGCACCCTGCCCGCCCACGCGTTTGCCCATATCCCGGTGGCATCGCATGATCATTTCCACACAGGCTACGCGGTGAGTGCGGACGTCCGCTTCTTCATAAGTGCGCGCATATATATGGCGCACAACCATCAAGCCATTTTCAATGTGAACCACTTCAGGAGATAGGCCTGCTTCAAAAGCAGCATGTGTAGCTATTGCTTCCCGGTCGCGCGATACTTGATGAAACGGATAGTCTTCACCGACGCGCGCCACAAATTTTCCGGAAGCATCCTGCACGGTGAAGCTGGCATTGCTAACCCCACCTTTTAACGGTTGGATGGATTTTAAGTCTTTCCATATGGCGAGCCCCCTCACCCGCGCTTCTGCAACCGACATCAAAAACTCCAAAAAAACGCCTTGCTGGCCTCCTCAGAATAGCCAATCAAAGCGCCTGAAAAATCCTCAGAAATCAAATCAGCTGCCATCGCCGAAATATCAGCAGTCACCAAACCATGCACCGGGGGCAGTTACATGATCCAGACCGACGCCCGTGCAGGAAGCGGGGATGGCAGCCTTTTGATTATCCCAACCGTAATCGGTCTGGATGTCCTTAAAATTGCGCAAAAAGTCCGCAGAGTCAAACGAATTGTGGATTTATGTTGAAATGTGATCACATTGTGTTATTGAAGTTTGAATTCAACAAGACAACGCAAGACAATTTGACATAAAACACATGAAAAGTCACAAAACCTCAAAAAGGCAGTTGGAAATACTCAACTTCATTCGCGAGCACGGCACAGCAACGATCATTCAGCTCTCGACCGAGTTCCAAGTATCGGATGAAACGATCAGGCGTGATGCCAAAATATTGGAGAGTGGTGGAGCTATTCTCAAATTTCACGGTGCATTGGCCCTGCCAAACCTTGGTGGTGAAGCCCCCTTCGAACGCCGCCTGCGTGAGAATGCTGATGCCAAACGCGCCATCGCCAAATTTGCGTGCCAGCTTGTCCAGGATGGCGATAGCATGATGATCGACACGGGAACAACAACCAGCATCTTCGCCCAAGAACTGCGAACCAAACGCAACCTCACCATTGTCACGAATTCATCCGACATTGCCCGCAATTTAGCGCTCGTGAACGGCAACAAGGTCTATATGGCCGGCGGCGCATTGAAAGGCGACAACGGCGCATCCTTCGGTGATACTGCCGTCGAATTTTTCTCCTGGTTCAAGGTGAAATATGCGTTCATCTCGGTTGGCGCAATTGACGTGCAGCTCGGGCCAATGGATGCCGAGTTGGATGAGGCAAATATAGCCTACATGGCATTAAGACGCGCCGAGCACCGTGTCGTCCTCTCCGATTCATCAAAATTCGAAAAGTCATCACTGGTCCAAGTCTGCGACTATAATGATTTCGATCGCCTGATCACCAACGCCATGCCCGGCGTTGCGTTGAAGGCCACCTTGGACAAGGGCGGGATTATTGTTGACGTTGTGACGGTGTAGTAGGGCAATTTGAATTTGGAAAAAACAATGAGCAAGTTTGGTGACGATCTTGTTCAATCACTCGGTGAAGCCTTGGCTCATGCCAAAGGCAAAGGACACAAAATTGACTTGAGAGCACATGGCACCTCTCATGGGCAGATTCCTCTAAAAGAGCCGGAGCTTGTCGCCCTAACCCTTCGAGGCCGCGAAGACGCGGCACCTCAGGGTGAGGAATAAAAACAACTTACCTCACCCTGAGGTGCGAGCTCTCGCGAGCCTCGAAGGGTTGTTTCAACAAACTCAGACTTTTGCAGAGAAATCTCTCATGGGCATGAGTGTGTCCGGCTAACGGAAATGGGAGCAAGGCAAACGCAGCATCAGCGGCCCCGCCGCCGCTCTCTTGCGCATCATTGAAAATGAACCAGACGTCGTCCGGCGACTTCTGATTTCGAATGGATAGCAGAAGTTACACGAATTCTTGTCAACCGCCGCGAAGGGCCATGAGCGGGCTTCTGCAATGAGCGCTTTTTACGGTATTGTTGGACCGCGCACGAAAGCCGATCCGCATTAAACCAATGCGGGAATACTTAAATGACAGACCCAGCGATCACGTTCCCGGCAGCACAATCTCGGTCTGGGAGTAAAGTGGGTGAAATGTGGGCAGCAGCGTTTGAATACTTCCATCCTCTTGCAAAAATTCGTGCGCTGCACCTGGTATCATCATTGGATCAAGAGGATGGAGGGCATTTGGATTGTGGAACACAACCATACCTTCGACCCATTGTTCCTCGTAGCTATGGTCAACAAGCTGAGTAAAAGGCGTCGGTTCTGGCGCTTCTAAATTACTGTCATTTCGTTGCATGCCAAACCGCGTCATCTTTACGTTCAGATTACCAAAACCTGCAACGAATCCAAGCCGATTAAACTTGGTAATTGTTCCTTGCGGATTGATTATGACAGCGCTCACGTTCTCGGAGTTAGGTAAATTAAAGAATCCAGATTGCGCTTTTTGCTTACCATGCCGATGGACTTTTATCCTTGCAATTTTGCGAACTCCCGCTTCTCTCCAATGTCGCACACCAAAAATATATTCAGTCGCTGCGGGAACGATGAATCGCATGGAGCCTCCAATGGAGAAGTCCTGAACTGCGATGCAAAAAGGTAAATTGGCAAGAGCGGGTTCCTTCCAATATGTAGGTTTATGGTTTAGTTTACTCTTCAAAGCCGCAGCCAATTTTATGGGTATATAGTTTTCCAAATAATTTCTGAATTCGACTTCGTTTGACGGTTTTGGAGCGTTGCCATTTTCAGGGGGATTTGCACTTGTGGCCTCAATTGCCAAGTCACCCCAATTACTTCGGAAGACAAAATCGGGAACTTGCAATTCACTTTTTCGAACGTAACCAAGCTCGGTGAAAGTAGCCCACAAATAGAGCTCCCATAGCCTCGCATCGAAACCTCTAGCTTGAAAGTTCTGCACGAATTGCCCGTCGATGTCCTTATGATAGCTCATCATTGCCTGAATGATTGCTCGAGCTGGCGAATAACGCTCCTCAGTGGCTAATACCTTAAATGTGGGGTGAAGTCTGTCCTCCGCAATTAGTGGTGCAAAGAAGTCAATTGGCTCGCCTGCTGCATCGCCTTGATGAAAAAACTCGTCTGCAGCTTCAACTGCGCTGGCCATGGCTCGAAAAAGATCGTCGCAAGCGTCGTCAAAAGTCGATAACGAGACTTTTACGTCAATGGCTCTATAGCGTTGCAACTCATCGCGTCCGAAGATAACCCAAGAATAATCCTTGTCAATCAGGTCGAGCAGCACCATTCCGAGCACTTTCTCCCTCTTACATGCAAACCAAGCTAGCTCGTCGGTAAACAAAGTAATTTCAGGTTGCCGAGCGTAACCGGCCAAGGCTTCAAAACGTCGCGAATCAAGACTACAAAAAATCATCATAACCGATCACAGCTAGGGGTTACGGTGCCAGTGCACTCTATTAAAAATTAGGTTCGGATGCCCGCTCAGGTTCAAACTCTTTTGTTCGGCCAATTCTGCACGATCTCCGCTTGCTGCCATTATTAGCCGTGCACGACTGGAACAAAAGGTTTGACGGTAATCTGATCGGCTCGCTCGCGCATGGTGTAGGTATCAAACCATGTTTGCATCTTCAGCAACGTGTCCATGCTCATACCAAATGCTTTTTCAATTCTGAGCGCCATTTCTGGCGACACACTCGCTTTGCCGTTCACAAGATCGGATAGAGTAGCGCGGCGTACCTCTAAAACTTCAGCCGCTTTGCTAACCGATAGGCCAAGCTCTTCCAAAATTTCAGTGCGAATAAAATCGCCTGGATGAGAAGGCTTCATGCCAATATTTATTTTCGTCGTGTTCATCAGTGATAATCCTCCAAATCAAGATTTGAGATTTCGCCGTCTTCAATATCGAAAGTCATACGCCAGTTGCCTGACACAGACAGGCTCCACGTGCCTGCACGATCACCTGTTAGCTGGTGGATGCGCCAGCCTGGCGGCCCTTGTAACCGCGAAATATCCTCCGCCACAATTATGGCGGTGAGCATTTTGCGGATGCGGTCAAGAAGGTCTGGACGGATTCCTTTTCCGTCATTGTCTTCAAGCAGGCGTTTCAGGCCTTTATGTGAAATACTCCGAAGTCTCATTATTGAAGAATAATGTACGGTTTAACCGTACGATTGTCAATACTTTTTGTGCCATGTGATCATAATGATTAGGTTTTGCGATCATTAATGTTGGCGCACTTGCACTTGCACCTCAGCGCATTCGGCTATGCACGGGTCGCAATGCCGCAACCTGTTGACCAATGACCCTGTTATAGATCAAACTAAGAAACCGAATTCAATAATGGGTGGAAAATATGCGATATGAAACGCCAAGCACAGCCAAAGAAGCTGTGAGCTTAATGGCCAAAGAAAAAGGCATCGCTTACATTCTCGCTGGCGGAACTGATCTGCTGGTGAAGATGAAAGCCGGAATGATTGAGCCTGATCTGGTTGTTGATATCAAACGCGTCAAAGGCATGAATGAAATCAAAAAGGGTGTTGGCGGTTATTCAATCGGTGCTGCCGTTCCTTGTGTTGCCATCCTTGAAAATGCAGCCTTTGTAAAAGCGTGGCCGGGGGTTGCTGATGCCGCAAATTTGATTGGCTCGCGCCAAGTTCAGGGCCGCTCCACCATGACGGGCAATATGTGCAATGCATCGCCTGCCGCCGACAGCGTTCCAGCCTTGGTTGCTGCTGGCGCAAAAGTTTCAATCGCTGGCCCTAAGGGCAACCGCAAATTGGCCGTTGAAGATGTGGCCGCTGGTGTGGGCCGCAACAATTTGAAAAAGGGCGAAATTATCACGTCAATTGATTTGCCAAAAAAGGCTGCCAAATCGGGTGATGCTTATTTGCGGTTCACGCCGCGCACAGAAATGGACATTGCCGTTGTTAGCGTGGGTGTGAACCTGACGATTGACGGCAAAGGTGTGATCACCAAAGCCCGTGTGGCATTAGGGGCGGTGTCCACCACCGTGCTTTTGGTCAAAGAAGCGGCTAACGCCATCATCGGCACCAAGCTGGATGATGCAGCCAAGGCAAATCTCGCCGCGATATGTTCAGCGGCTTGTAAGCCGATTGATGACAAGCGCGGCACAATAGAATTTAGAACTGATGTGGCAGGTGTGCTTGCACGCCGCGCCGCTGAAACGGCTTATGCCCGCGCAGGAGGCAAATAATATGGGTGCTCATGTCAATACAACAATCAATGGTGATGCAGTCGAATTTGTCTGCGCACCTGATGAATCGCTGCTCGATGTGTTGCGCAACCGCATTGGACTGACCGGTGCCAAAGAAGGCTGCGGCACGGGCGATTGCGGTGCTTGCAGTGTGATTCTTGATGGTCGTCTGGTGTGCTCATGCCTTGTGCTGGGTGCTGAGATGAACGGCAAAAAGCTTGAAACCATTGAAGGCATGGCAGATGGTGCAAAGCTCCATCCGCTGCAACAACACTTCATCGATGGTGCAGCTCTTCAATGCGGCATCTGCACACCAGGTTTCTTGATGGCCGCGCAAGCGTTGCTGCGCAAAAATCCTGATCCGACAGAAGAAGAAATTCGTTACGGTCTTGCTGGCAATCTTTGCCGTTGCACAGGCTATGATAAAATCGTGCGGGCCGTTCAGTCCGCTGCAAAAGAAATGAGAGGATAAAATTATGCCACTCGATCAAGATCTCGAAATCAAGAAATTCAAAGTTATCGGCACCCGCGTGCGCCGCCCTGATGGTGTTGATAAGGTGACAGGCCGTGCGCGCTATGGCGCTGATGCCTCGGCACCCGGTCAACTTGTGGCCCTCGTGCTGCGTTCGCCGCATCCGCATGCGATTATTAAGAAGATCGATATTTCAAAAGCAGAAAAGCTTTTGGGTGTGAAGGCTGTGATTACATCAGCCGATTTGCCAGACCTCACCGATGGTGATCGCGGCATGCTCGACATTCTCGAAAATTGCATGGCCCGCAAAAAAGTTTTGTATGATGGTCACGCTGTTGCCGCCGTTGCCGCCATTGATGCAACAACAGCGCGCGCTGCATTAAAGCTGATCAAAGTTGATTATCAAATTCTGCCGCATGTGACCGATGTGGATGAAGCATTAAAGCCAACTTCACCTGTGATCCACGATCATATTTTCACCGATGGCATTGAGCCAAAACCAACCAAGGCTTCAAACTTTAACAAGCAAGCCGAATATGGCCATGGTGATTTGGACGCAGGCTTTGCCGAAGCTGATGTGATTATTGAGAAGTCTTACAAGACCGAACAAACCCATCAAGGCTATATCGAACCGCATTCCTGCCTCGCTTCAGTTTCGCCAGATGGTTCTGCTGAAATGTGGGTTTGCACGCAAGGCCACTTTGTCTACCGCAACCAATGCGCCACTTTGCTGGGCCTTGATGCCAACAAGCTGCGGGTTACTGCATCTGAAATCGGCGGCGGTTTTGGTGGCAAGACTCATATCTGGACGGAACCTTTGGCTCTGGCACTTTCGCGCAAAGCCAATCGCCCCGTGAAGTTGACGATGAACCGCGAAGAAGTGTTCCGTTGCACCGGCCCAACCTCATCGACTTCTATCGATGTGAAAATTGGTGCCAAGAAAGACGGCACTATTACTGCCGCTTTTGCTGAGCTTCGCTATCATGGCGGAGCTTTCCCATCAAACTGGGCTGAGTTTGGCGCAATGACCACTTGGGCTTGCTATGACATTAAAAATTGCAAATCCTTGAGCAAGGATGCCGTGGTCAATCGCCCGAAGACCGCCGCTTACCGTGCACCTTCGGCACCGCAATCTTGCTTTGCCGTTGAAAACACCATTGATGAAGTGGCCAAAGCCATTGGCATGGACCCAATTGAACTGCGCATTAAAAACGCTGCCAAAGAAGGCACCAAGTCGTCTTATGGCCCAGTGTATGGCCCGATTGGTATTGGCGCTACTTTGCTAGCTGCAAAAAACCATCCGCATATGAAAGCGCCATTGGCCAAGGATACAGGTCGTGGCATGGCATGCGGTTTCTGGTTCAACTTCGGTGGCCAAACTTGTGTTGATCTGAACGTGACTCCTGATGGCACTGTTACCGTGGCTGTAGGTACCATGGATGTGGGTGGTTCACGTGCTTCTCTCGCTCTTGCTGCGGCTGAAGAACTGGGTGTTCCTTACGAAGCTGTGCGGGTGATTGTGGCTGATACGTCATCGCTTGGTCATAACGATATGACCGATGGCAGCCGTGGTACCTTCTCATCATCGATGGCCGCTGTTTTTGCGGCACGCAACGCAATCACTATTCTGCGTGAACGCGCTGCAAAGACTTGGGAAATTCCGGTTGGTGATGTGGAATGGGTTGACGGCGAAGCCAAAGCCAAGGGCGCGAGCCGTGGTAACCTCGCGCCGTTGACACTAAAGGATTTGGCCAAAGGTGCTGGTGGCACAGGCGGCCCGATTGCTGGCCATTCTGAAATCGTGGCTGATAATGCCGGCGTTTCATTTGGCACACACATCTGCGATGCGCATGTCGATAAGGAAACGGGCAAGACCACGATCACACGTTATACCGTGATCCAAGATGCCGGAAAAGCCATGCACCCATCTTACGTTGAAGGTCAATATCAAGGTGGTGCGGCACAAGGCATTGGCTGGGCATTGAATGAAGAATATGTCTACGGAACCAATGGCCGCCTGCAAAATGCAGCGTTTTTGGACTACCGTATTCCAGTGTGCTCAGACTTGCCGATGATTGACACGCAGATTTTGGAAATTCCAAATCCGCATCACCCATACGGCGTGCGCGGTGTAGGTGAAACGCCGATTGTCCCACCATTGGCGGCGGTTTCCATTGCTGTGACCAATGCCACGGGTGTTCGCATGCACCACATTCCAATGTCGCCTCCGCGCATTTTAAAGGCGATTAAATCCGCCAAGATGTAAACGTGGCAAAATTAGAAATCCATCTCTGGGGGGCGCTGCGGCCAATGGCCGACGGCGCCTCTTCTGTTTTTATCGAAGCTTCCACAATTCGCGAGCTGTTTCGCAAACTGTCTGCAGAATATCCCGGCATGGAACCGCACATCAAACGCGGTGTTGCGGTTTCAATTGACGGTAAAATTTATCGTGATCAGCTTGACACAAAGTTACCTGAGATATCAGAAATATATCTTCTGCCCCGGGTTCCTGGTGGATAATTTTATCCTATTAATAGGAATAACATTATTTCGCCATATTCCTAGTGTAGATATTCTAGATGAAAGGACGGCACATGGATTTGCAGGCAATTTTTACGGGACGGTTTTTTGCTCTAACCTATAGTGCGATTTTAGCCGTTTTGGCTGCACTTGCGCTTGAAGGAATGCCATATTTTCCAAAATTGCAGTGGACAATCTTTCTGATATTTGCAGGCCTCACGCTGGTTGGCATTCGTGATGTGATTCAAACTCGTCATGCGATTTTGCGCAATTATCCGATCATCGGGCATTTGCGATTCTTCTTCGAAAAAATCCGCCCTGAAATGCGCCAATATTTCTTTGAGGGCGACACTGATGGCAGGCCCTTTCCGCGCGAACGCCGCGCCATTGTTTATCAACGAGCCAAGCGCGAATTAGACAAGAAGCCATTTGGTACGCAGGGTGATGTTTATGCCGAGGGCCATGAATGGATGTTGCATTCGGTAGCGCCCGCCCCGGTGACGAAAGAATTATTCCGGGTGATGATCGGCGGACCACATTGCACGCAGCCTTACTCAGCATCGGTGCTGAATATTTCTGCGATGAGTTACGGCGCATTATCAGCCAATGCCATTCGCGCTTTAAATCTGGGCGCGCAGATGGGCAGCTTTGCTCACGATACAGGTGAAGGCTCGGTCAGCCCATATCACCGCGAGGCTAGCGGCGATTTAATTTGGGAAATCGGCTCTGGTTATTTTGGTTGTCGCAATGCAGATGGCACATTTAACGCAGATAATTTCGCGGCAACCGCCAAAGACCCGCAAATCAAAATGATCGAAATCAAAATCAGCCAAGGTGCAAAGCCGGGCCATGGCGGTGTTTTGCCAGCGGCGAAAGTGACGCCTGAAATTGCAGTTATTCGTGGCGTTGAAATTGGCAGGGATTGTATTTCGCCAGCGGCACACTCAGCCTTTTCCACACCAAAGGAATTGATTGAGTTCATTGCAAGACTACGCAAATTATCTGGCGGTAAGCCAGTGGGTTTTAAACTTTGCATTGGTCATCGCTCTGAATTTATGGCGATTTGCAAGGCTATGGTTGAACTGGATGATGCACCGGATTTCATCGTTGTGGATGGCAAGGAAGGGGGTACGGGGGCAGCACCAGCGGAATTCATCGATAATATCGGCATGCCTTTGCGCGATGGTTTGGCCTTTGTGAATGCCGCTTTAATTGGCGCAGGGTTACGAGGTAAAATCAAACTGGGCTGTGCTGGAAAAATTATCACGGGCTTTGATATGGCGCGGGCTTTTGCGCTTGGTGCTGACTGGTGCAATGTGGCGCGCGGCTTTATGTTTGCGGTTGGTTGCATCCAAGCACAGACCTGCCACACGGGGCATTGCCCGACAGGTGTGACCACGCAAGATCCGCTGCGGCAACGCGCTATTGTTGTGCCGAGCAAGGCTGACCGGGTGAAGAACTTCCACCGCGAAACGATTAAGTCACTTGCCGAAATGCTCGCCGCCGCTGGCATGTCGTCGCCCACTGAGTTGCGGCCTTATCATATCTCGCGGCGTGTGGGCGACGGGCGGATTTTGACACTTGCTGATTTGCATCCCGTCGTCACAGCAGGCGAATTGCTGAAGGGCCAAGGCGCCTATGCGGAGTTTTGGAAACGAGCAAATCCGGAAACTTGGGCGACGGTGCGTTGAGCAATTTTCACGGATTGCGCTGCTCTGTTTAAGGTATCATACATACCGTAACGGAGTTTGATCATGTCTGCATTTCTACAATCATTGGGCCAAGAGCTTGAGGCCATTCGTGGGCAATCACTTTGGAAGACCGAGCGCGAGATTGAAACGGCGCAGGGCACCAGTATTGGCGTTGCTGGCGGCAGGCAGGTTTTGAATTTTTGCGCCAATAATTATTTAGGTTTGGCCAATCATCCGGCTTTAATTGAGGCCGCCAAACATGCGCTTGATACGCATGGGCTGGGCATGGCTTCGGTGCGGTTCATTTGTGGCACAACCGATTTGCACCGTGCATTAGAGGCGCGCATTGCGGGTTATGTGCAGATGGAAGATTCGATTTTGTTTGCGGCGTGTTTTGACGCCAATGGTGCGGTGTTTGAGCCGCTTTTTGGCGAGCAGGACGCTATTATTTCCGACAGTTTGAATCATGCCTCGATCATCGACGGCATCAGGCTTTCCAAAGCCAAGCGCTATCGCTTTGCCAATAGTGATATGAGCGATTTGGAAACGCAGTTAAAGGCGGCGCGTGCTGCTGATGCGCGGCGAGTTATCATTGTGACTGATGGCGTGTTTTCGATGGATGGGTATTACGCGAATTTGAAAGATGTTCGCGCACTTGCCGACAGATATGATGCGTTGATCATGGTGGATGATTGCCATGCCACCGGCTTTACGGGCCCACAAGGGCGCGGCACACCCGCACGAGCGGGCGTGAAAGTTGATATTCTCACAGGCACCTTAGGAAAAGCACTAGGCGGTTCAATGGGGGGTTATGTGGCCGCTTCAAAACCCGTTGTTGATGTATTGCGCCAAAGAGGGCGGCCATATCTTTTTTCCAATGCGCAGCCGCCTGCCATTGTTGCAGCATCTCACAAAGCGATTGATCTGGCTGAGGTTGGTGATGAATTGCGCGTGCGGTTAAATGACAATGCAAAAGCCTTTCGTGATGGGATGAATGCAGCTGGATTTAAACTACTGGCGGGCGACCATCCGATTATTCCGGTGATGTTGGGCGAAGCTGAGATGGCGCAGAAATTGGCGGCACGGCTTTATGAATTGGGGATTTATGTGACAGGATTTTTCTTTCCCGTGGTGCCCAAAGGTGGGGCGCGCATCCGAACCCAAATGTCAGCAGCCCATACGCCTGAACACATTAAAACAGCCATTGCTGCGTTCACGCAAGCGGGACAAGAGTTGGGGGTAATTTGATGCGAGCACTTGTGAAAACCGAAGCGAACGAGGGCTTGACCTTACGTGATGAGCCAGCGCCGCAAATTGGCGTTGACGATATTCTGATCAAGGTTGCCAAAACTGGAATCTGCGGCACGGATTTGCACATATGGAAATGGGATGAATGGGCGCAGAAAACCATTCCGGTTCCGATGGTTGTGGGTCACGAATTTGCAGGCCGCGTGGTTGAAGTGGGCAGCCATGTGCGCACTGTAAAGGTGGGTGACCGCGTGTCTGGCGAAGGCCATTTGATTGGTATGAAAAGCCGCATGGCACGGGCTGGGCATTTTCATCTCGATCCAGAAACCAAAGGTGTTGGCGTGAATGTGCCGGGGGCATTTGCGGAGTATTTAAAAATTCCGGCTTTCAATGCAATCCATTTGCCCGACGAAATTGATGATGAGATTGGTGCGATTTTAGATCCACTCGGCAATGCGGTGCATACGGCTTTATCGTTTGATCTGATTGGCGAGGATGTGTTGATCACTGGCGCTGGGCCGATTGGGATTATGGCAGCTGCTGTGTGTCGTCATGTCGGTGCGCGTCATGTCGTGGTGACGGACGTGAATGATTACCGTTTGGAGCTTTGCAACCAAGTGGCAGATGCGGTGACGGTCAATGTTTCACGCCAAGATTTGCGCAGTGAGATGGACAAGCTGGGCATGCGCGAGGGCTTTGATGTAGGGCTTGAAATGTCTGGCGCACCTGCAGCGTTTGAACAGATGACCAAGCATCTCATCATGGGCGGCAAAATTGCTATGCTCGGTATTCCCTCTGGTAAAATGCCTGTTGATTGGAATGCGATTATTTTTAGGGCGCTGACCATCAAAGGCATTTACGGCCGCGAAATGTTTGAAACCTGGTATAAAATGATCGCCATGCTGCAATCAGGTTTGGACGTGCGCAAGGTGATTACCCACCGTATGAAGGCCGCAGATTATAAAGATGGGTTTGACCTGATGAAGCAGGGCAGCTGTGGTAAAGTTGTTCTGGACTGGGCGTAGAATGTTTACGCCGCGATGCTTGAGTTGATTTTTAGCAAGGCGCGTTTCAGAGCGGCAAAGCAATTGGCATCAATGGCAGTGACTGCATCTTCGTTCATGATGCTCAGGGCTTTCGCTATTGGCATCGCGGCGCGGTAGGGACGATCTGCTGTAAGCGCATCAAAAATATCGGCGACGGCAAGGATGCGCGATTCGAATGTAATATCCTCGCCTTTCATTCCTTTAGGATAGCCTTTGCCGTCCAGCCTTTCATGATGCGCGGCGGCGACAGGTGCCATGTGTTTGAAAACCGAAATGCGTGATAAGATTGTTTCGGTCTCCACCGCGTGGCGGCGCATGGCCACCCATTCAGCGTCGTCAAGTTTGGCAGGCTTATCAAGAATAGAATTGCTGACCCCCAATTTGCCAATATCATGCAGAAGTGCAGCGCGTTTGAGCCAGCGGCGATGCGGTGTTTCGAGTTTCATTTCCTCGGCGATCATATCCGCGTAAAGTGCAACACGTTCGCTGTGGCCTTTGGTGAACGGACTTTTAGCGTCGACCACTTGTGCGAATCCAGCGGCGATATCATCAAGATAATCTTCGTCAAAATTGATCGCGGCATTTTGTGGTTCGAGTTCTAAAATCATCTCACGCAAATCGTCGCCCTTCATCGCATCCCAGAAAGATGGTCGCGCAGCCACGGTCTTGAAGGCCTTCACCAGCATTGGATCAAACCATGTACCGGAGCGATTTTCGATTTCCTTGCGCGCGGCATCCTCACCACCCGACAAGCGAAAAATATCGACAACCTGCGCCAGAAGCGCGATGCGGGCATAAAGTGAAATGTCATTCCCTTTTTTACCCTCGGGTTTGCCGCTGCCATCCCAATGTTCATCCAAATTATGAATGCCTTGCGCAACCGCTTCGCTAAACCGCATTTTTCGCGCAATATCAGCGCCGCGTGTGCAGCGCGTTTCGATGAGCTCGCGCGAAATCTCACCGCCATTTTGAAAGATGTTGATGATGGCGCGAAACCGTTCTGCCATGCCTGCTTGTAAGCCAGTATGCGACATGACAAACCGCAGCGCTTGCGGTAGACTGCCATTGACCAGTTTGAAGTCTTTTTTGAAACTCAGATCATCAGATAGATAAAGCTCGCAAATGCGCGCGGCGTTGCTGCTGCATCCTAGGTCTTTGAGGAGCAATGTGTAATAAAGCTCCCAAGTCTGCTGATCATCAAGCTTCAATTCTTCGGCAATCAAGAGGCCAATCCAACAACATCGCACTGAGTGACCCTCTGGTTGGCCTTCGGTGATATCCAGCGCATAGGTGAGTGCACTCAAAACTTCAGCCAAGCGGAGTTTTTGATTTTGAGGTTGTTCGTTTTGGAATGAAATCAGCATGCCTCATTTTGGGAATGGGACATTTAAGATTGGATTAAGGATGAGGGCCTTTCACAAGGACGTGAACTCACCCATCAATCTGTGCGCCCATGATCGCAATAGCCTGCTGATAAACTGTTGCAGCATTCCAGCCTTGGATCGCTCCGAAATTAGCTTGGCCGGGTTGATAGCCAGCACCGGCGCGCCAACCATGGCCGCGCAGAAAATTGGCCGTGGAGGCAAGCGCATCGTTCTTGTTATTGAGGTTCCGTCCGCCCACGCCATAGAGCATGATGTTTTTGGGCATGAATTGGGTTTGGCCCACTTCACCATGCATGGCGCCGCGTGTGGACGATGACATGGCCCCACTATCTACGAGTTTTAGTGCCGCCATCAATTGTTCAACAAAGAAGGCCGAGCGACGGCAATCATAGGCCAAGGTGGCAGCAGCCGAGATAGTGGGCTGATTTCCCGTGACGGCGCCAAACCCTGTTTCCATGCCCCAGATGGCAAGGATGGGGCCAGCGGGAACGCCATAACGGGCTTCAAGCGAAGCAAAGAGGGCGGCATTAGCGCGCTTTAATCCCTTGGCGCGGGAGACGATTCCAGCAGCGCCGCGCTTGGCCATGAAAGCGTCAAGCGAAAGTTTGAAGCTCTTTTGGTGGCGATCAGCATAGATTGTTCCGGTTGAGTATGAGGTGCTAGCTAACGCAGAAAGGCCTTTTGATCCGATCCCACCCGCCTTGGCTTGAGACGCAAAAGCTGATTTCCAAGCCTCGAACCCTGCTGCGGTGTTGCCGCACTGGGCGGCTTGAGCCGCAGGCGCGCTCATGACTCCAAATATTAGCATAGCGAAAATAAGCTTTAATTTCAGTGTCATGACGCATTCCCCTGATGAATTCCCCGAAGTGCCTAAACTGCTCTGGTACTAGATTTCTGTCAAGCGCTGGGCACACGGAAATGTCGCTTGCATAAGCGTTCGGAATTATCTAGAAATCGTTCTGTATAAAGAACGGTGATGATATGTCGAACGTCCATTTTGAACGCGTACTTGAAGTGCAACACTATACAGACCGGCTTTTCCGCTTCCGCGTGACGAGGCCGCAGTCACTTCGGTTTCGCTCTGGCGAGTTTGTGATGCTGGGCTTGCCCGATGATGTAAAGCCCGTGATGCGCGCTTATTCCATTGCCAGTCCTGCTTGGGATGAGAGTTTGGAATTTTTCTCGATCAAAGTGCCAGGCGGGCCTTTGACGGAGCGCCTGCAAAAAATCCAGGTGGGTGATGAAATTTTGCTGCGCCCTAAAACCACGGGCACATTGGTCAACGACGCGTTGCTGCCGGGCAAGCGGTTGTTCATGCTGTCAACGGGAACGGGTGTTGCTCCGTTTGTTTCGCTCATTCGCGATCCTGAAACCTATGAGAAGTTTGAAAATATTATTCTCACCCATACCTGCCGTACGGTTGGCGAGTTGAGATATGGTTTTGATAGCGTTGCGGCAACACGCGAAGACCCACTGGTTGGAGAAGAAGCAACCGCGCGCCTGAAACATTTTGCATCGACCACCCGTGAAACCAGCGAGCACAATGGCCGCATTACCAGTCTGATCGAGACTGGCGAATTTTTCAACACGCTAGGCATTCCGGCATTTGATGCAGAGCACGACCGCATCATGATGTGCGGTTCGATGGGTATGATCAAAGATATTCGCCAGATGTTGGAACCAAAAGGCTTCAATGAGGGTTCTCATAGTCAGCCGGGCAATTTTGTGGTTGAGCGCGCTTTTGTTGGTTGATTGTGTCGTTTACGCAATCGTCAAAATCTCTTGCCACAGAATCCTCGTTTTGTTAGCCTCAAGGTGGGGCCAGGCAAAACTGAGTAATCTCAAAAAGGGATGAGGTCAGGATGATCGATGGTACTGAAAGCTTCCTAAAATTCGGACAATATAGTCGCTCGACTTATGGTTTTGTGGTGAGCTTATTTTCGACGCGTATGACACCATTCAGTTTCATGCTCGATTTCTATCTCTATCCCATTTTTATTTGCGCGAGCCTTGGAATTGGTGCGTGGGGCCTGCGGCGCGAAGCTTGGTGGCTCGGCATCGCTTATTTGGTTCTGGGCTATGCCATTTGGACAATCGTTGAATATTTTATGCACCGCTATGCCTTCCACCACATGCCAGGTGTAAAGCCTCTGCACATGGCACATCATGCCGATGCTGATGACTTAATCGGAACGCCAACAATTCTATCGCTGATCCTGATTTTTGTGTTGGGCTATTTGCCAGCAACATTTTTGTTCGGCGTCTATGCAGCTTGCTTCATCTTTGCCGGTCTGATGGCAGGTTATCTGGCATTTTCCGCAATTCATTTTATTGTGCACCGGTCGACCCACAGCAGGTTTAAACTGATCCGCAAATTAAAGCGCAGCCATTCCATTCATCATTATGGCAACAATGAATATAATTTCGGTGTAACCACCCTGATCTGGGATCGGGTGTTTGGAACCTACACCGATAGGATGCGCTGAAAATCTATTGCCCAGATTGCGTTGCTGAAAACCACTTGGCATAAAGCGCGTCATAAGTTCCATTTTCACGCAAAGTAAGAAGCGCTTCATTCACGGGCTTCCTCAATGTGGAACCGCGTGGAAACAAGATGCCGTAATTTTCTTTGCGCAACATAGGTCCAACGATCTGCACTTTGTTGCGGCCTTGCGTGGCTGCGTAATAGAGCAGGACGGGCGAGTCAAATACCACTGCGTCAAGCTGTTTATTTTCCAACGCTGTGAAGGCTTCAGTGATTTTTGAAAATTCTGTGGGCGTAACATCAAGGGTCTTAAGATATCCAGCAGCTGTGCTGCCTGTTGTGGTGCCCACTTTGCGGCCTGCTAAATCTTCGGGCCCATTAATATCACCCTTCAAGGTTTGAATGGTGAGTGCTGATGTGATGGTGGCTTGAAAGTAAGACATGAACACCATGGAAACCAAAATCGCCATGGCTGCGAGAATGCGGCCCCACTTGGAGGCAGGGCTATCGGGTTGCTGACCAGCAACCGCACCAATCGCCCACCATGCGGCTTGCCAAATGCCAGGGAAATATTTCTGTGAGATAAAATGGCTGGAACCCCGACGCTCAGCATACCAAACCAAATGCGAAGGAATGATGATCAATGCCGCCATCAAACCGAGTAGGAAAGGCATGGCACCGGTTGAGAGAATATTCCAAACTTGGCCGATGCTGAAACCGCCATTATTGTCCGTGCGCACCATGATTTGCAAACCTGAATCAAACATCGGTTGCGAAAAATCAAATTCTTGTTCACGCTGCGATGTAATCGAGATTGCAGCGATCGCCGCATCCCCCTCGCCTGCCTTCACGCCAGCCAGAATTTCTTTGATATTGGCTTTTTCGACGAAGTGCGAACCGGCTTTGATTTGAGTGGCAATCGCCTGCCAAAGTTCAACTGAAAAGCCATCATATTTTTCGTTATCGTTCAATACAAAGGGCGGAACCACGCGGGTGATAACTTTGAGATCGGCAAGATTGATCGGCGCTTCACTGACGGGAGCTGTGATAACCGTTTGCGAATAGCTCATTGGAGCATGGCCAAGCATAAAAATGGCCAAGCAAAAACTCACCAATCGAATATAGTGCCTCACGAGCGATCCCCCAATTTCAAGGGTCTTATACCCAGCAGCGTTGCGAATTGAAACCCTGTTTAAATCAGCTTTCTGTGAGCAAGATTGCGCATTAAATCCGCCATGCCAAAATTCCATGGCTCGGCCTCGTCCGTAGGCACGACGCGGTTGCTGAGTGTGCCCAGCAGTGGCGTTGAGATTTCAACGATATCGCCTGTGTGATGGGTAAAGCCTTTACCCTTTGAACCCCGGTCATCTGTGGGCGCAAACATGGTGCCGCAAAACACCACGAGACCATCAGGATATTGATGATGCGCATTGATGGCTTGGGCCACAATATCAGCGGGCGCGCGGCTGATCTCACTCATGTTCGAATGACCCTGCATCACGAAGCCATCTAGCCCTGTCACTTTCATCGAAAGCTCAGCGGCGCAAATATCTTCATAAGTGAACGCCTCGTCGAATAAGCGAATGAACGGGCCGATGGAGGTTGATGCGTTATTGTCTTTGGCCTTGCCCAGCAGCAAAGCCGAGCGACCCTCCACATCGCGCAAGTTCACATCATTGCCAAGTGTTGCGCCAACGATCTTGCCCGAGGAGGAAACGACCATAACCACTTCCGGCTCTGGATTATTCCATGATGATTTAGGGTGCACGCCCACATCCATATTGCAGCCCACAGCAGACAGAACGGGGCCCTTGGTAAAAATCTCCGCATCAGGCCCAATGCCCACTTCGAGATATTGGCTCCACGCGCCTTGTTTCATCAGCGTGTCTTTAAGCTCTGCCGCCTCTTTCGAACCTGGCTTTAGATTGCGCAGATCGCCACCGAACATTTCATTGATGGAGCCGCGAATAGCAGCCGTGGCCGCCGCATCGCCCCGGGTTTTTTCTTCAATCACGCGTTCCAGCATGGAGACTGCAAAAGTGACGCCCGCAGCTTTGATGGCTTGCAGGTCAATGGGGGCGAGCAACCAAGGCTTGGCTACATCGCGCTTCTTGATCGCCGCATTAGCGAGTACCTCATCCACGCGCCCAATCAATTTGCCCTCAGCGGCGCGAAGCGCTTGCGCCGGATTTGGCATCTCGCATAGATCGCGCATGGTCGGGAATATCGCGGTGATATCGGCAAGCTTGTCGCCATCAACGCGCACCACACAGGGCCCAATTTTAGGAAGATGAACACGACCCGCGAGTGTGGCATTGGTGGGAAGCAACGATTGAGACATGGGAAAATTCCTTTGTCTGTAGAATGGCCACGATTGCGGCTCGGTGCAACCCACAATCTCTCTGCGCTTGACCTTCAACGCGAGTTGGAGAATTATAAAGTTACGGGGCTTCTGAAGGAGTTTTCAAATGGTGAAACACGCCACCCCCGCCGCTGCCCTTTTCCTCACCGCACTTCTGCACTTGGCCACACCTGCATTTGCTGATGATGCCAAGGCGCCGCTGGCCATGCCAGACGATGCCAGCGCCGTGGTCTATGACGGCGACAGCGGCTCGCTCTCCTTTTCAAGCGCCAAGGCCGTGAAGGATTTGGCAGCTTTTTACCGCGATCTGGCCAAGCAACAAGGCTGGCAGGAACAACCCTCAGTCATCAATCAGGACAATATGGCCGTGCTTACCTTCATGACCAAGGGTGATGATGTAGCCACCATTACTGTTATGAAAATGGGTGAGCAATCGCAAGTGACAGCCGAGGGCAAAGCCCTTGAAACCAAGGGAGCAGCAACAGCAGATGCGGGAGGCACCCCAGCCGCAGATGCTGCCCCGCCTCTGGTGGCCATTGATAAGGACGGCCTGCCCATTCCCGATGGTCTAGGCAACATGGGCTCAACCCGCACGCAGTTCAGCCATGCCGTGAATTTTTCTGCGCCCAACAGCGTGGCAGATATCGTGGCCTTCTATCGCACAGAACTAGCAAAGAAAGGCTGGTCTGAAAACAATGCCACGTCCCAAGTGAGCGATGTTAAAGCTTCGCTCAGTTTTTCAACACCTGATGGCCCTGCAACTTTGGCCGTGAACCGCAATGGCGACATGACGGATGCCGAACTCACGGTGTCGGAAAAAGCCAAGGCCGCCGCTTCACCTCTTGCCCCCAAAGCGGGCATGGTGAAACTGGTCTTCGGCAACATGTCAGACAATCCTGCCGATGTGATCATTGGCAGCAAACATGTAAAAATGACCCCGGGCCAAGGCGCCAAAGCCCCCGATGGCCCCACGCTGGAGGTAAAGCCCGGCAATATCACCATCAAGAGCAAGAGCGCCAAGGAAAGCTTCACCGCTGGGCCCGATGAAATCTGGATGGTGGCTGTTGGGCCGGGCGGATTGATGGTGGTGAAGCAATAAGTGGTAACTGCCGCGCGCAATATAGACTATTGTGACGACATGAAACTGAAACACGAGCAAATCCAATATATCGAATTTCTTTCAATCAATCTTGAAAGAGCCAAAAAATTTTACAACGCGTGCTTCGGCTGGACCTTCCAAGATTACGGCCCAGACTACACCGCCTTCGAAGGCGACCACATCGACGGCGGCTTCACACTGGGCAAACCCAGAAAAGGCAGCACGCTGGTGATCCTCTATTCTGAAAAGCTGGAGGACACGAAAATGAAAATCGAAAAAGCTGGCGGCAGGATTGTGAAGGATATTTTTAGTTTCCCGGGCGGGAGACGGTTTCATTTTGCGGATCTGGATGGGAATGAGCTGGCGGTTTGGGGGAAGTGAGTTCTTGCGCGACTCCGCGTTGTATTGAACTATTCCCCATCAAGCCCTCAGCCCTGCCTTCGCAGAGATAACGGAGTGTGGTATAAATTCGAAATGTCGAGTCGCTACGCAATCGTGATCGAAAAAACCAGAACAGGTTATTCAGCCTTTGTACCAGACTTACCCGGCTGCATCGCCACTGGAGACAGCAAAACTGAAGTTAAACACGAAATGAAAACCGCAATCAGGTTTCATATTGACGGATTAAAGGAAGATGGCCTGCCTGTGCCGAAAGCAACGAGCACTGCGCAGTATGTTGAAACATAAGAATTTATCCGCAATGAAAACTGAATGGCCCTCCCATGCAGCGCATAGATGGTTGCACAAATGAGAATAAATGATGTTTTAAATAACTTTATTTTGGAAACCTTTTTATGCAGGTAAATGAGTACTGGTCAAGAATTGTTAGACCTCTAATCGGGAGATTTGAGCTCGAACCAACTTCAATAGAGTTGGCATTTGCCGCGTGTATTGCTGTCTACCATGTGAAAGATTATCTGCCACTAAAGCTTGATCTTAGATATAGTTGGCTAATAGACGACAACGACAATTTTTCAATGATTTTTGCTATTGCTAGTGCAGCAAAGCACCTAGAGGCACAGGATAAACGCCATAGCGCTCTGATAGGATTGAGAGCAGATAGCGCAGATATTGGTTTGAGTGCAGCTTTCACCGACGGAACCTACTTCAGCGATGGCACATCTTGGAATGATATGCCAAATGTAGTACGAGTTAAAAAGCCAGATGGAATGCCAATTGATGTACTTTGGCTTGTAAAGACAGTCTCAGCGACCATTGAATTAAAATTGCCAAGTTTACATGTACAAGAAAATTAATATAATATCTTATGGGTCTTTAGCCCACAGTAAGTCAACACTGTCTTCTTAAACAGTCAGCCTTGATCCTCCCTTCAGTCCAATCCGGAACCTTCCACGACGGGAGAGGGGCAATGAATTGGTGAAGTTCGCATCTACATGGCTCACCCTTCCCCCGTCGGGGGAAGGTGGCGCACTTGCGCCGGATGAGGGCTGCGGCTCTTAGGCCGCAGCGACGCAAGCTACGACTTATCCAATTGAATAAGAATCCCGTCAAGGACACCTGTTATATTTTCAAAGACATCAGTGTTATAACAGCGGAATACGCGGTAGCCCATTCGCTCCAAATATTCGGTGCGCTTTGCGTCATATACAACTTCATGCGGATCTCCGTGAGTCGCGCCGTCAACCTCAACAATCAGCTTTTTATCGAAGCATAAAAAATCTGCGATGTAGGGGCCAACAGGCGTTTGCCTCGTGAATTTGTAATTGTTCAGACTGCTGTTACGCAGATAACCCCAAAGTTTCTTTTCGGCTTCGGTCTGACTTCGCCGGAGCGATCTGGCACGGGTTAATGTTTTGCTTGGGGTAAACTTCATGTTCAGAGTTCTGAGCTTGTGGTGCTTGCTGCGCAAGCCCTCATCCGCCCTTAGGGCACCTTCCCCCGACGGGGGAAGGGTGAGTTACATTTGTGGCGTCTTCACACCCTTAATCGCCGCCGCTGCCTTCACGGTATTGTGCAGCAGACACGCAATGGTCATGGGCCCAACACCGCCGGGCACGGGCGTGATGCTGCCTGCAACCGCCTCACACGATGCAAAGTCGCAATCGCCGACCAGTTTGTTTTTGCCGTCGCGCTCAATGCGGTTGATGCCGACGTCGATCACACAGGCACCCGGTTTGATCCAATCGCCTTTGACCATTTCAGGGCGGCCCACGGCGGCGATGACGAGATCAGCGCCGCGCACGATTGCCGGCAAATCTTTTGAACGTGAATGGGCAATCGTCACCGTGCAATTTTCCGCCAGCAGCAATTGCGCCACGGGTTTGCCCACTATGTTTGAGCGGCCGATGACCACGGCGTTAAGGCCGGAAAGATCGCCCAGCGTGTCCTTGGCCAGCATTACGCAGCCGGTGGGCGTGCAGGCAACCAATGCGTCTTGGCCTGTTGAAAGCTTGCCCACATTGACCACATGAAACCCATCCACATCTTTGGCGGGGTCGATGGTGTTCAGAACCTTTGCGCTGTCAATATGTTTGGGAACCGGCATCTGCACTAATATTCCGTGTACGGACGGATCATCATTCAGCTTTTGCACCATGGCCAGAAGATCCGCCTCTGATGTGTCGGCGGGCATTCTATGCTCCCACGAATTCATACCCACTTCGACCGTTTGCTTGGCTTTGTTGGCGACGTAAACTTTAGAAGCCGGGTCTTCACCCACCAGCACCACGGCAAGGCCGGGGATGAGGTTGTGATCTTTTTTCAAAGACGCCACGGCAATAGCAATGCGTTTGCGCAAACCTTCCGCGTAGAGTTTTCCGTCGATCAGTTTGGCCATGTGGTTCTCCTAATTGAAAGGCCTAAGCGACCCCTCATCCGCCCTCCGGGCACCTTCTCCCTCAAGGGGAGAAGGACGCTAATTCTTTAGCCCTCTCCCCTTGAGGGAGAGGGGGAACCATTGCGCAGCAATGGTGGGTGAGGGGTCGCTTAAAACAACCCTTGAATCTGCCCCTTAGCATCCAGCCCAATCACTTCGGCTGATGGCACTTTTGGCAGGCCGGGCATGGTCATCACTTCACCGCAGATGACCACGATGAATTCGGCACCCGCTGACAAGCGCACTTCGCGGATAGGCAAAGTGTGATTGATGGGAGCACCCTTCATGTTGGGATCGGTGGTGAAGCTATATTGTGTCTTGGCCATGCAGATTGGGAACTTGCCATAACCTTGGGCTTCATAACCTTTCAGCTGATCACGCACTGACTTATCGGCAATCACATCATCAGCGCGGTAAATTTCTCTGGCGATGGTTTTGATTTTTTCAAACAGCGGCATCTCTTCGCCGTAAATCGGCTTGAACTGCGCCGAGTCTTTATCCGCCAACATCGCCACATGGCGCGACAGCTCTTCAATGCCCGCACCGCCCTTGGCCCAATGCATACACTTGAACGCTTCAACGCCGTGGGTTTTGCAGAATTCTTTCACCGCATCAATTTCAGCATCAGTATCAGTGATGAAATGATTGACGGCCACAGCAATGGGCACGCCAAATTTTTTCACGTTTTCAATGTGACGACCTAAATTGGCAAGTCCCTTTTTGAGCACCTCAACATTGGCCACCTTCAGATCTTCCTTAGCCGCACCGCCATGCATTTTAAGCGCGCGCACGGTGGCCACGATCACTGTGGCCGCTGGCGTGAGGCCCGCTTTGCGGCACTTGATGTCAAAGAATTTTTCAGCACCTAAGTCAGCGCCGAAGCCTGCTTCCGTCACCACATAATCAGCCAGCTTCAAAGCCGTCTGCGTTGCCATAACCGAGTTGCAACCATGGGCGATATTGGCAAACGGGCCGCCATGCACGAAAGCTGGATTGTTCTCCAAGGTCTGCACAAGGTTCGGCATCAATGCATCTTTGAGCAGAACGGTCATCGCGCCAGGCGCTTTGATGTCCTTGGCGAGGACGGGTGTTTTATCTTTCTTATAAGCAACCACAATGTTGCCGATGCGGCGTTCCAAATCTGCAATCGATGTGGACAAGCACAAGATGGCCATGATTTCGGACGCAACCGTAATATCAAAACCAGCCTCGCGCGGATAGCCATTTGCCACACCGCCGAGTGAACAAACGATGTTACGCAGCGCCCGGTCATTCATATCCATGACCCGGCGCCATGCCACACGGCGCGTATCGATGCCCAGTTCGTTGCCCCAATAAATATGATTGTCGATCATCGCCGACAGAAGATTGTGGGCAGACGTGATCGCGTGAAAGTCGCCAGTGAAATGCAAGTTGATATCTTCCATCGGAACGATCTGCGCATAGCCACCGCCAGCCGCACCACCCTTCATGCCAAAGCATGGGCCGAGTGATGGTTCACGAAGCGCCACCATGGCTTTTTTGCCGATGCGGTTCAGGCCGTCGCCCAAGCCCACAGTCGTCGTCGTCTTGCCTTCGCCTGCCGGAGTGGGGTTAATGGCGGTCACGAGGATCAACTTGCCATTCTTCTTGGACTTCAGCGTGTCAATATAATCCAAATGCACTTTGGCTTTGGTATGACCGTAAGGAACGAGGTCTTTTTCAGGAATACCTAGATTTTTGCCGATTTCCATGATCGGTTTCATCTTGGCTTCGCGTGCGATTTCAATGTCGCTTCCAACGGTCATTTTGTTTTTCCTCGTGTGATATTATTGTTCATATAGGGAAACTACACAAACCGCTGCATTTGTCCAGCACAGTTCATATTGTTAAGTGGTAGGCATAGCGGAAACCGCGTCATGACATAAAAACAAATTCGCCACAGCCATAACTGTGAGCGACACTGCTTTTCATTTCAAATTGTTTCAGATGTTTAAGCGACCTTTGGTTCCAGCTTTAACGTCTCATGGGCGCGGCGGAAGGAGATTAATTCCTTTTTGCGCTCATCCCAAATTGCCAAATGAATGCAACCCAAACTTTCCCAAAATGTAAGGCGCGTGGCTATTTCATCAAGTTCCGGAAAATCCTTCAGAACTTGTGGTAATTTGTAAAAAGGAATGCGGCTGGAGAGATGATGTAAATGGTGGATGCCGATATTGCCTGTCAGCCACATTAAGGGCTTCGGCAAATCATAGTATGACGAACCCTCTAATGCCGCCTGATGAGCATTCCAATGAGCATTCGGCTCCCAATGAGTAGGGTCAAACTGGTGTTGGACATAAAACAGCCAAACCCCAAACGACCCAGCAATCACCACAATCAGCATATGCACTGACAATACGGCCTGCCAACCGACCAAAGCGCAAAGGCCAGCAATGAGGGCTGCAATGCCAATATTCGTAATCAAAACGCTCACCCACGACGCGCGGCCCTGGCGAAATGCGCCGGGCGGCATGCGCTGTTGGAAAACAAACAGGTAAATTGGCCCGATCACAAACATCACAAAAGGATTGCGGTAGAGCCTATAGCCAAAACGTCCCCAAAACCCTGCGTCACGATATTCAGACAGGGTCATGGTTTTAATGTCGCCCACTCCGCGCTTATCGAGATTGCCTGATCCCGCATGGTGAATGGCATGTGCGTGACGCCAATAATCATAGGGCGTGAAGGTCAATATCCCGAGGGTACGCCCCACCCAATCATTCACTTTTTTTGATGGAAACAAGGCAAGATGCCCGCAATCATGCTGTAGCATAAACAAGCGTACCATAAAGCCTGCCGCTAGGACTGCAGGTGCCAGCGACGCCAGGACACTCACGAATGACAGGAGGTAAGTTAAATACCAGCAGGCTGCAAAGAGTGTGAGAGTCAAAGCTAATTCAAAGACGGCACGGCCATTTTTGGTCACACGGTAAGGGGCAAGTTTCTGCGCCCAATTCATTGTATTCACGGTCAAAAGCTTCGCCCCACGTTAACATGGCACCCCAAATCACCAAAAGATTCGCTGCGCGCCGCGATTGCATAGCACAAGCCGATTCGGTTAGGTGCAACTCTTTTCGTCACAATGACCAAAAGGCTTGTAATTTAATGTGATCTAGACTATATGCGTCAAATCGAGTTTCGGCCGATCGGCGCGTGGCACTTCACTTTTATTACTAAAAGCGCGAAAGGCCCTAACCCCTTACCCTGAATTCGATTGGTTTGGCCTGCAATTTTGCGGTCAGGCTATATTTTTGAACTGTTACAAGGATAAGTTAAGTTATGCAAAAAGGCACCGTAAAGTGGTTTAACGCGCAAAAGGGCTTCGGCTTCATTCAGCCAGACGCCGGCGGACCAGACGTATTCGTCCACATCAGCGCTGTTGAACGTGCGGGTCTCCGTGGTCTCAACGAAGGCCAGAAGATTGGTTACGAAATCGTCGCTGACAAGCGCACTGGCAAATCATCGGCTGACAGCCTGCAGGCTGTTTAAGCTCTAATTCGATCAGACTCTCCGCGCCGACCACGTATGTACCGGCGGCGCGTCAGAGTTGCTGTGGCCGCATTCTCGTCAAAAGGGATGCGGCTTTTGTCATTTTTGGGGGGTGTGACTGCCACCCTAATGTTACTTTCCCAGAATCAGAAGTCCCGATCCATCGCTACCTTCATGAGTTCCCAGTTCACTCAATTGCGGACTCAAAACCTCAGCAACCAAACTGTTGTTAAGGGCCAGAGCCGGACTTGTGCGTGCCAAAAGAAACATCGTCCATCACGGTGTCGGCAAGCTTTAGGGTATGACGGTTTTTCGATCAGGCGAGAATGCGCGGGGCTGCGGTTGCCTTATCGCCCGAATTTGGCGTACCAGTCGGTTCAATTAGCATGATGTGTACTTCTCCGTGCGCAACGGGTCGGTGCTCTACCCCCTTAGGCACAACATAAACCTCGCCAGAATTGAGAGTGATTGTGCGGTCGCGCAACTCAATATCTAGCTTACCTTTAAGACTAGAAAGAAGTCGTCCGTGTCGTCGTGCTTGTGCCAGCGGAAAGGTCCTTCGAGCTTTGCGACCATGATATCGTTATTGTTATAAGTGGCGACTGTGCGCGGGGAAAAGCGGTCGGTGAACGTCGCGAGTTTCTCTGCGAGATTTGCGTGTGTTTTCATTTCAGTTCCTTGTCTGTTTGACTCGAGGGTCATTGTCAATTTTCTAATCGACATCAAGATCAATCTGGTAGCGGGTGGTATATTGCCTCACCAAAACAAAAATCTATTGCCGTTCAAGAGTTGCTTCGGGTCATTCGCGTCGTGTCAGCTCCGCGACCCTGTCTGCTCAGAAAAAAAACGGAATTTCGGCCCTCGCCGAAATGACAGGTTGGGTGAGTATTGATCCCTGATACCTACCCATCCCGCTCAATTCTGCTGACATTTGACATCTTTAGCCCCAGCAGCCTCCACCTTGTGTGACCACTGCCCGTAATCACTGAGCTTAGGATTGACGCGGTTGAAATCGAAATTCAATTTCTCAGCACCTTGGAAGCGCAAAATCTTGCACCTTGTCGTCATCTTCTGCGCCATGCTCCATTTGCCGCTGCCATAGAATTTTTGAAACCCTGGCCAGCCCTGGGATTGTGAGAGCCAGCAATAATCCACCAGCTTCTGCGCCATCAAATGCTCGCACACCAGACCACTGCCATAAGCGCCGATCTTAAACTTACGCCCATCTGGCTGGGCTTTAAACACAGAGTTCACGCCCTTAAAATAATCATCAATGAACGGCAACACATCATGCGGGCCGATGGCATCAACGGCTTTCCCGAAATAACGATGATGATAGAGCCTGAAGCGTGCGTAATGATCGACATGGCGGCGATAGCTGCTGTCGGCTCGGATGAGGCGCAGTTTGCGCGCGCGTGGCATTGAACCACCGCGGTGCAAACTATATTCGAACACCAAATCCTTCATCGCAGCATCAACGCCATCAACCGCAAAATAAATCGCCGAGCCTGGCGGTTGGCCATTAGCGGCCGCCAAATCCAACGCACGTTTTGCATCCGGTGCACCGTGGCGGCGCGCCAAGAACCGCTCCGGGTCTTCGCCCTTATATTGGAACACCGTGACGATGCTCAGGCCCGCCTTAATGATTGCGTCAGACTCATTCGGCATCAAAGTTTTGCATTGGTTGTTTTCACTTGGCCAATCATAATAGCGAATAACCGTTTTAAGCCCGAGCTTTTTGAGCGCATCGGTTCCGCTATGATTTTCGTTAGTATCAATATTAGTGACGTCTTGTGAAAAGTCGGCAGCTGTTAATCCCGGATGAGGATCGCAGGACGGCGAAGGCACATCAGCATGAACAACCGTATGACAACACAAAATGGCCAACACAGCCGCCAACTGTTTTAAAAAAGACAAGATTTCCCCAACACAAATAAGCCTATGACTTACCATAGCACGCGGTTCTAGCTGGGGTCATCACTTTATTGTTGGCGCATCAACTTGCCGTCTAACCTAAAAGCTATTGTCCCAATCCAGAAGCGGCCGACATCACGTGATAAATATATTGTTCATCCACGGTGCCGCCAAACAAATGCGCCATGGGACCTGAGGCATAGATCGCCACATCTTCACCACCATGCGTTTCAGAAGCCAACGGAACGCCTGCTTGCTGCAGATAGGCCACGGATTCGGTATCAACATCCGAAATATCTGGGCGGGTTACTGGCGCTTTGGCATCCGCTGCTGTTTGACCTTTTTCGATTACCGGAAATAGACCACCTGGGCCGTTTGCAAAATTGAGCGTGGTATAGGGTTTACCATCCGCTGCTAAAGTCTTCTTCCCGTCGACACCAACCACAACGCCAAGGATTGGGTTATCGCGCTTGGGGTAACCTGCAATAGTCATCGTGTGACTGTGGTCAGCGGTCACGATCACCAAGGTGTCCTTTGTGTCGGTATTCGCCAAAACAACTTTCACGGCCTCATTGAACATCAGTGTTTCGTTCATGGCCACTGCAGCATGGCCTTCATGTTCAGCATGGTCTATGCGACCGCCTTCAATCATGAGTACGTAGCCTTCTTTGCTTTGTGAGAGGCGGTCAATGGCAAGCTTAGTCATCTCAGCTAGAGAAGGCTCGCCCTTCTTGGCCTTGGCGCGATCATTTTCGTAGAGCATGTGTGATCGTTCAAACAAGCCCAATATTTTCGGCCCAGACTTCACATCAATGGCGTCAAAGCCAGCCTTGTCATAAACCACAACATGGTTGTTGCCCTTGGCAATCCATTCTTTGGTGAGGTCACGCTTATCTTTACGCTCGCCCATCTTGCCTTCATCGATTGGATCAGGCGTTTCCACGGTGAGGAAGTTGCTGCGACCGCCGCCCATGGCCACTTCCATACCATCACCGACTGGCCAGTTGACCAGTTGATCAGCAATGTCTTTGCAGCCTTTTCCAGCCTCGCCGAGCTGCGCGTCATTTTCCCAATCACGATGTGGAGTGTGAGCATAGGTGGATGCAGGAGTGGCATGAGTGATGCGCGTGGTTGTCACAGCGCCGGTGGCTTTGCCGGCCATTTCGGCCATCTCGAAAATGGTGAGCAGTTCTTTGCCCTTTGATCCAGCACAGTCACCAAATTTTGCATCAGAGTTCAAACCCAAAACGTCGTTACGAGTTTTAACACCGGTGGTCATGGCTGTGGCAGACGGAGCAGAGTCAGTCACTTGAGCATCAGCACTATAAGTGCGCGACAAAGCAGAATAGGGCAGTGTTTCAAAAGCCAATTTATTAGAAACTCCGTCTACTTTTTTCCTTTCGCCATCATAGATACGACTGGCGGTGATCATCGGAATGCCCATGCCGTCACCGATCATCAAAATCACATTCTTGGCCTTACCTGTATTTGGCACCAAAGCAATGCGCTGAGCCAATTGTTCAGCGGCGGATTTGAAGTATGGGTCTTGGGCTTGCGGAATCTTTGTTTCAGAAAATGCTGGGGCAGCAAACGCGATGAATGCTAAGCTGGAAAGAAGAGAAAGTTTGAATGACATAATAAAACTCCGTTTTGGTCGAGCTATATTCAAAGCGACGTTAAGAACGGAGTTTGACACTATAGTGACAAGAGGAGTCTACCAATCTGGCGTGCGATCTCCGCCGACGAACTGCGCGCTCTTTGCCGTATACTCAAACAACTCGATGCGCGAACCCGATGGATCAGCCAGCCATGCCTGCCATGTGTCATCCACACCATATTTTTTATCAGTGACTATGACACCCTTGGCGCGGATTTTTGCGATGACTTGGTCGAGATTTGTCACTTCAAAACAGAAATGATCCACTTGTCCAAACACTGGCAATGGCGCTTTTTCGTCGATAAACACTTCCACGTAGGTTCGCCCGCCCGCCGCAAGATAAAATCCCATGCGACCCGTGGGACGATTGAAATCAAAAGTTTTTTCCAAACCAAGTACGCCGACATAGAATTCTTCCGCAGCCTTCAAATCATGCGTCTTCACGCAGACATGAGCGACTTGCTTTATAAAACTCATGCTGCCAATTCCTTTTCAATCAATGCCAATTCCTCATGTGTGAAAGCTGACGTCTTGAGCGCACCCACACTGTCTTCAATCTGCTCAGGGCGTGATGCGCCGATGAGTGCGGATGTAATCCACTTTTCACGCAACACCCAGGCAATGGACATTTGCGCCAGAGTTTGGCCGCGTGCTTCGGCGATTGAATTCAATCGCATTAATTTTGCAACCAATGCAGGCTCAATCTGTTCGGCCTTTAAGAATTTACCTGCAGTGGCCCTGCTGCCTTTTGGAATGCCACTCAGATATTTGCTGGTGAGCAAGCCTTGCGCCATGGGTGAATAAACAATCGTACCCATGCCTGCGGCGTCTGCCGCCTCAAACGCACCACCCAACTCTGGCTCTCGCTGAAGCATATTGTAACGCGGTTGGTGGATGAGGCACGGTGTGCCCATGGCTTTCAAAATCCGCGCCGCTTCTCGAAGCGCCGCCGCAGGATAATTTGAAATACCAACATAAAGTGCCCTGCCCGAACGCACAGCGGTATCCAATGCACCCATTGTTTCTACAAGTGGCGTATTGGGATCAAAGCGATGCGAATAAAAAATATCAACGTATGGAATGCCCATTCGCTTCAAACTTTGATCCAAACTTGCAAGCATATATTTGCGGCTGCCCCATTCGCCATAAGGCCCATCCCACATATGATAACCGGCCTTGGTAGAGATGATCATTTGGTCGCGGTGGCTTTTGAAATCAAGTTTGAGAATTTTGCCGAACGCCTCTTCAGCAGAACCCGCAGGGGGCCCATAATTATTGGCGAGATCAAAATGCGTGATGCCTAAATCCCACGCCTTGCGGAACAGCAAGCGCTTATCCGTCAGCTTATGATCATCACCAAAATTATGCCAAAGACCCAGCGACAAAGCAGGCAGCAACAATCCGCTGCGCCCACTTCGCCTATAGGTCATGCCGGTCATTTCATCAGGCCACGGGCTTCATCTGGCCCCAAAGGTGCCGGACGCTTGCAGGTGGATTTCAACTTGATCACTTTGTTCTTAGCACCCGCCTCCATCACCGAAGTCATCACTTCCACCACATGGGCCACAACCGAAATATCGCAACGCGCAAGACGCTTTTTCGTAATAGCTTCGGCCATGTCTGCAAGACCGGCACAACGATAATTCGCGAAAATCACATTAGTTTGACTGTTATGGTGGCCCCAATTATTTTTGCCGAAAGGATGATCCCAAGCTGGTAATACTGCTGGCTTTTGATCAGCTCCTGCCACCAATACATCACCACCAAAGAAATTCGGATCAGGCACAAACATCGCACCTGCTTGACCATAAATTTCCATGTTCTGATGCTTATGTGCCCACACATCCCACGACAGTGAAACCGTGATGCATGCACCTTGCGCAAACTCAAGCAGCGCATGATAGGTTGTTGGTGTTCTCACTTTTACCTTTTCACCATTGCGCGGGCCGTTGCTGATGGTGCGTTCCTTTCGACCCGTGACAGAAAAACCCGCCACGCGCTTGACCGGGCCGATCAAGTTCACAAGATTCGTAATATAATATGGCCCCATATCCAGCATTGGGCCGCCGCCAGGGTTGAAGAAGAAATCAGGATTAGGATGCCACATTTCCATACCAGGCCCCATGAAATGACAGGTGCCGGAAACAACCTTGCCGATCTTGCCATCATCAATTGCCTTGCGCGCCAGCTGATGTGAGCTGCCTAGGAATGTATCGGGGGCTGAACAAACGCGCAGCTTTTTCTTGGCCGCATATTTCTGCAAGGCCAATGCATCTTTGTAAGAAAGCGTGAGTGGCTTTTCTGAATACACATGTTTGCCCGCATCAAGAATTTGTTTCGACACTTTATAGTGAACGGCAGGCACTGTGAGATTGACGACGATTTGAATATCGTCATTCTTCAAAAGATCTTTGACGCTTTGTGCCTTCACGCCAAATTCCTTGGCGCGCGCTTCAGCCGAAGCCATATTCATATCGGCCACAGCTTTGACTTCGATATGCTTGAACTGCTTGGCCAGTGTTAAATAAGCCCAAGAAATATTGCCGCATCCAATGATGCCAACGCCGAGTGTTTTGCTCATTTTAGTCTCCTTAAATTCTAATGTCCTCTCCCGCTTGCGGGAGAAGGAAGGGACCCATTGCGTAGCAATGGGGAGGTGAGGGACGGCTTGGAGTTTGTATTCCCCTCACCTATCCCACTTCGCTAAGGCGAAGCGGGCCACTTTCCTCTCCCGCAAGCGGGAGAGGACGAAATCAAATCTTTGACAGAAAATTGTAAGAATTCTTCGCGAAAGACTTGAAGTCTTTCGGATCATCATGCTCGACTACATAGGTCATGCAACGCGTGGCTTGCAGCGCCTTGAAAATCTCCGGCCACTTCAATGTGCCCTTACCCACGTCAGCTTGCCCATGCTGATCAAGGTTTTCGCCTTTGGGAGCATTGTCTTTAATGTGCGCTGTGGTGATGCGGTCGGCGTAGGCCTTGATCCACTTCACCGGGTTCTGCTTGGCAAAGGCCACCCAAGCAATGTCAATTTCCCAATCCAGCATCGGCCCGCCTTCGAATATGCGCTCATGCGGCATTGAACCATCAGGCAATTTCTTGAATTCAAAATCATGATTATGCCAACCAAAACCATAACCTTCGCCGCGCATCACGGTGCCGATGGCACCTAAGCGCTTGCCGAAAGCTTTCCAACCACCAGCAGATTTAGGCCGCGCATCTGGCATGATAAAGGGGCAATAAATATTGCGGATGCCAAGCGTGCTGGCAATCTTCACGACTTTCTTTACGTCCTTCTCCAACATGTCGATTGGAAAATGGCCCGTTGGCATCGTCATGCCATTGGCATCGAGTAAAGCGCGCGTGGCCGTTGCATCTTCATAATTTGCACCGAATCCTTCGACTTCCTTGTAGCCGCATTTGGCCAAGTGTTCGACGATGGACGACCATGGTTCAGACTTACGGGCAGAATAAAGTTGAAATGAAATTCTTTTTGGCATTTGGGATCTCCTTAATGCGATGATGAATAGAGATTGCGGATAATGAGATTGGTCTGAGCAGATTGAAGTTCATCTGCATTGTCGGGGGTGAAAATGATTTCGGCTTTTTCGTTTGGCATGAGATCGAGCACATTGTCGGAATAGCTGCCGAATAAGCCTGTCTCAGCGGTAACAAAGAGCGCGGCATTTTTCGTGCCCAATGCAATGTGCAACTTGCCATCTTTGATTTTTGTGCTGTGCGTGATTTCAGGGTTGATGATATTTAACGCCTTATAAGGCTCACCCGCAAAATGCACCCTGCCCTTGCTGCCATCGGCGGCTTCATAATCGAGAATGAGAATATGACCTGTGGGCAGTTGACCCTTTTTCAGCTTGGCCACTTCGATGGCTTTATCAGCAGGGATGTTGGCGGTGATGTCTTTCAAATGTTTAGCCTTGCCCGCAGGATCAAGCGTGCTGAGCTTCAAGGACAGTTTTTGTTTGGTGAGGCGGTCATTCACTGCCTTGATAATGATACCACCCGTCTTTTTATCCGGCAATGCCATCACAGCAACGGGGGCATAAAACCGCCGCGCCATGTAATGCATCAACTTCCAGCCACCGCCATGATCAAGCGACGACCATGAGGCCACAGGCCATGTGTCGTTCAGCTGCCAATACAGCGTGCCCATGCAATGCGGCTTCAAGCTGCGCCAATACTCAACAGCAGTTTTAATGGCGAGGCCTTGTTGCACTTGCGAGAGATAACAAAAATTTCCAAAATCCGTGGGGAAACGGAAGTAGCGGAACATGGTCTCCGCAATTCGCGCATTGCCCCCCGCATTTTTCTGGTGGCTTTCCATCACCGATGACGAGATGTTCAAATCTTCTTCGCTGGTGGAGAATTGTTTGACGATGTGGAGTGAAGGATAAGACTGAAAACCAAACTCCGAACAAAAACGCGGGTTCACATCGCGGTAATGCTCAAAATCTTTCCCCTCATGCCAGACGGACCAAAAATGCATATCCCCCGACCGATCATCATGCCACGCATCGCCGAAGGAGAGGAGGCCGGGGGATGGGGAGGATGGCCACCAGTTGATGTTTTTATCGACTGACTTGGCCGAGTTTTCGATTTTGTAATTTAGGCGATCATAGGCGGCAAGATATCGATCACGATTTGCGCGAGATTCAGGGAACCAATTCAGTGCACCAATCAATTCATTGTCACCACACCATATAGCCATACAAGCATGGTGCTGCAGTCGATTGACCTGTTCTATTACTTCTTGCCAGATTTCGAACAAGAATTCATCATTAGCGGGATAGAGATTGCAAGAAAACTGAAAATCCTGCCAAACCAAAAGACCCAATTCATCGCAAAGATCATAAAACCAATCTTGTTCATAGTATCCACCGCCCCAGACACGAATCGTGTTCATGTTGGCCTCCACAGCAGCCTGCAACAGCTTACGTGTCAATTCTGGCGTAGCACGCGATGGCAAGGCATCGGCAGGAATCCAATTTGCACCGCGACAGAATATTTCCTTGCCATTCACACGTAAAGCAAATCGTGCTCCAACTTCGTCCTTTTCATTAATGAGTTCAATTTGGCGCAAGCCAATTTTGCGAGTTTCAATTTGATCGCCGCATTGAACACTCAATTCATAAAATTTCTGGGCACCTAAGCCAGTTGGCCACCAGAGCTCGGGCTCCTTGATTGCTATGACTTCAGTAAAGCTGTCCCAATCAAAATCGTTTTCCAAATCAGGTTTTTGTTTTACAACCCTGTGGATACCACCAATCTGGATTGAAACTTCATATCCTTGTCCCACTTCGAACTGAACATACACGTTTACGGAAATCTTGATATCGCCGCCAATTTTCCAATTCTTATCTATCTGAACTGAAACACCTAGAAGCGGGTCTTTTAACTGTATCAGTTTTATTTTGCCGTAGGCCCCAAACGGCATAATTGCCAAGTTCCAGTCCCAGCCCGCATGGCAAGATGGCTTGCGCAAAAAATTCGTATCGGGGATGGGGCTATTGGTATTGCTGTAGGGCACAAAATAGGGATGCGCCTTTTGGCGTTTGGCGGCTTCTTTGATGTTTGAGAAAAATCGAATTTCGATTTTATTTTTTTTGCCAAGTTTCAGCGCCATGCTTACATCGGGTTGATAACGCCTAAAGCAATTATCTGCTTTCAGAACAGACTTGCCATTGATTTTAATTTCCGCAACCGTATCCAGATAATCAATAACCAGATTCCATTGCCCGTCGCCATCCCACTCAAATTCCCGCGTTGCAATCCAATCCTGCTCTGCCACCCAGCGCACGTCATATTCATTGCGACCAATGTAGGGATCAGGGATAATGCCAGCGGCAATCAGCGATGAGTGCACGTCTCCAGGCACGGTGTAGTCACAGGCGTGCTTGCCATCGGCGCTTTTAATTTGCCATTGTCCGTGTAGGTTGATTTCTTTTGTATCAGGCATGGCCCTCACCCTTCCCATCACGCCTTCGCCTAAAAGCTACGGCGGACGGGCCCCTTCCCTCTCCCGCAAGCGGGCGAGGGATATTATAACCTGTCGCCCGAGGCTTCATCAAACAGCGAGGCCAAGCCCACACGGAAACGGATTTTCACTTTTTCGCCGGGCCTATATTGCTCGGATGATTCAACCCGCGCCGACAAGTTTTGCCCTGCCAGGTTGAGCCACACCAGACTGTCCGACCCCATGGGCTCTACAATATCAACAACCGCATCAAAGGAATCCGACAAACCAACCTCAGCGCCCGCATTGATGCGGATATGTTCGGGCCGCACGCCAAATTCAACTTGCTTTGGCATCAAGGGCGCCAATGGCACATAATCCTTCAAATTGATCTTGGCCGAACCCAGCTTCAACACAGCCTTAGCCCCAGCGCCTTCAATCTCGCTCTTGAGGAAATTCATGCCAGGCGAACCGATGAAGCCCGCCACATAACGATTCTTCGGCTTATTATAAATCGTCATCGGACTATCAAGCTGTTGAATAGCACCACTTTTCATCACCGCAATCCGGTCGGCCAAGGTCATGGCTTCAATTTGATCATGGGTTACATAGATCATGGTGTTGCCAAGGCGCTGATGCAGGCGCTTGATTTCAACGCGAAGTTCAGCACGCAATTTGGCATCCAGATTTGAGAGCGGCTCGTCAAACAAGAACACATCTACGTCGCGTACCAAGGCGCGGCCAATGGCAACACGTTGGCGCTGGCCACCTGAAAGCTGCATAGGCTTGCGCTGTAATAAGGGGCCAAGCTGCAATATATCCGCAGCACGGCTTACGCGCTTATCAATTTCATCTTTGGCCATGCCAGAAACGCGCAGACCAAAGGACATATTCCGCTCCACCGTCATTTGCGGATAAAGTGCATAGGATTGGAACACCATGCCGATGCCGCGATCTTTAGGCTCTTCCCACGTGACGTTTTTGCCCTTTATGAAAACCTGGCCATGGGTTGGTTCAAGCAACCCAGCAATGCAATTGAGCAAAGTGGATTTACCGCAGCCTGATGGCCCCAGCAGAACCAGAAATTCACCGTCAGGAATATCAAGATCCAGCTGTTTTAAAATCTGCACAGCGCCATAGCTCTGCGCCAAACCGCGAATGGAAACGCTGTGAACGCTAGGTTTGGTTTTCGTTTGAGTAGCAGCCATTATTAACCTTTCACCGCACCAGCAGCGATGCCGCGCACGAACCATTTGCCTGAGAAGAAATAGATGAGAAGCGGAACCGCGCCTGTGAGAATTGAGGCCGCCATTTCCACGTTGTATTCTTTAACACCTTGTGCCGATGTGAAGATGTTGTTGAGTTTTACTGTCATCGGATAGTTTTGCGGGCCAGCAAAAACTACACCGAACAAGAAATCGTTCCAAATGCCTGTGACTTGCAAAATGATCGCCACCACCATGATGGGGAGTGACATCGGCAAGAAGATTTGCAAAAGAATCCGCCAGAAACCAGCCCCGTCCACACGCGCGGCTTTAAACAACTCGACCGGAAGCGATTGGAAATAATTTCGGAATAGCAGTGTGAGAATTGGCAAACCGAACACCGTGTGCACAAAAATCACGGCGTAAAGTGTAGAGTATATCCCCATATTTTTTGTGAGCAACACCATAGGATAAAGCATTACCTGATAAGGGATAAATGAACCCACGATCAGAACCGTGAAGAACGCTTCCGAAAATTTGAACGGCCAGTTTGAAAGTGCATAACCTGTGGTCACAGCAACGGCGATGGAAATGAAGACCGATGGCACAGTGATGATCACCGATTTCCAGAAATTGGGGCTAATGCCTTCACATTGCAAACCTGTGCAAACATGCAGCCAAGCGCGCACCCATGGATCATAGAAATGCTCTTGCACCATAGCAGTGCCAGCATCGGTGGTGACTTCGACGATAGGATAATGAAATTGCGGCACAAAAATATTGCCGTCGCGGATTGTCACCAAATCTTTGAACGAGGTGATGATGACGATGTAAAGTGGAAACAGCCAATAAGCCGCTGTTATGATGAGAAAGCTGTAAATCAAAACACGTTCCCACTCAAACCACTTGCGCGGTTTTGGGCCTGATGGCTCAATTGAAAGTGATTGCGTGCTCATCGTATCTGTTTACCTTTGACAAATTCAACATAGACCCAAGGGATCAAGATCACGGCGCTGATCAACAACATGATTGTGGCTGCGGCCAAGCCTTGCGCGATGTTTCCGGAGAAAAGATTGACGTAAACATATTGCGATGGCACGGTTGATGAAATGCCGGGGCCACCATCCGTGAGAGCCACAACAATATCGTAAACCCGGAATGCGCCTGATGCCACAATCACAAATGTTGTAATCAGCACTGGGCGCATCATCGGAATAACGATCGACCAATAGGTGCGCCATTTCGGAATGCCGTCAACGCGTGCAGCCTTCCATACTTCATCATCAATGCCGCGAAGGCCAGCCAACATCAACGCCATCACCAGCCCAGTGCCCTGCCAAAGGCCCGCGATCACCACGCAATAAATGGCTTTGTCAGTATTGGTCAGCCAATCAAATGAAAAGCTCGTCCAACCCAATTGGCGCACTGATTTTTCCAAACCATATTCGGGCGACAATATCCAAGCCCACACATGGCCCGTGACGATAAAAGACAGCGCGAAAGGATAAAGATAAATCGTGCGGAACAGACCTTCGAGTCTGATTTTCTGATCCATAAAAACGGCCAGAAGAAATCCAATGACAAAAGCCAGAACAGTACTGAAACCAATATAAATCAGAACATTCTGAACCGCGATCCACCATTTATCAGAATTCCACAGGCGTAAATATTGCCCAAAGCCCGCATAGGTATAGGTTGGAAAAATCTTGGCATTGGAGGTTGAAAACACGACCGTCCAAATACTGCAACCAATAAAGGCGAAAAGCACAATATACATCATCGGGATGGCTGCGATCTTGGAATGGAAATTTTTGAACGGAGCGTTCCAAACAGCGGCAGCAAATGTAAACAGGATCAAAAATAGTGCAGTTATTTTCCAGATGAAATCAGCATTGTCTTGAGTGATAACAGTGCCGCCCGAAAACCACGCGAGTAACGCCGTAATTGCACCCAGAATAAAAATTGCAATCATGCCCAGCTGATGGCTGAGGCGACTAAACGGGATATCGATAACCAGTGACACGACGACCAAACCCAACGCATACATCATGGGTTGGAAAACACCCAGCGCCTCGAAAGGCCAATCAAATAAAAGCGCTAAATATCCCAGCACCGCCATCAAAGCCGCAAAGCCATAGCGAACCGGATCGCCGAATTGCTGGATATGAGGAGCCCGATTCAGCTCTCTCGAATTTAATTGGTCAAGTGTTGTCATTTAACTTCAAATCAATCTCACAAGTTACTTCCGTCATTCCCGCGAAAGCGGGAAACTCTGTTTTGACAACTCAACGCGCTAGCAAACACAGATGCCCACCTGCGCGGGCATGACGATTGATTGAGTGAGAAAAAACAGATTTTCAAACCAACCGCCATCCACCTAACCGCTTGCGCGGGAGTGACGGAACCCTAAAGGAAATTTCCGGCGGAGCACTGCCCCGCCGGAAAAGATCAGACTTTCGCCTGATTACATCTTTGGCGCAGCCTTGATGATTTCAACAAACTTCTTCTGCACATCTTCTGCCTTAATATCAGGCTTGGAGAAGAAATCCGTCAGCAAATCGCCAATCTGATTCAACGAGTCGCTGTCTAACATCTGGCGATCAGATGGCAGAGAGACTTTGCTGTGGTCAAGAATATCAAGACCCTTCTTCATGCAATCATTCGCGGCCGACAGATCAACGTCTGGACGCATTGGCAGTGAGCCCTTCTTCAAGTTGAAGGCAACCTGTACGGCGGGCGTAATCAAAGTTGAAGCCATCTTCAGCTGAGCTTCAGTGACCTTAGGATCCTTATTCTTCGGGAAGAAGAACACGTCACCACCCGTATCGAGAGCTGGCGCTAAACCTAAACCTGGCAAGCAGTCATAGTCTTTACCAGCTACCATCTTGGCAACTTGGAACTCACCACCTGACCAGTCGCCCATGATGTTCGCAGCAGCTTTACCGTTGATAACGAGACCAACAGCTTCATTCCACTGCTTTGTAATCTGCTTAGGATCTACCAACACACGTGCATCACCGATCTGTTGGAAAACTTTGGTAAATTCAGGTCCGGAAGCAAGAGCCACATCCCGATCCTTCATCACTTTGACGTAATTATCAACACCAGCAAACGCAATGATCAGGTCATTTGCCAAAAGGCGAACGGCCCAGCCTTGGGCGAGCGCCAAAGGTTGAATGCCCTTTTCCTTAAGCTTAGGAGCATCAGCAATGAGATCGTTGATATTCTTTGGTGGTTCCATGCCATTGTCAGTGAATACCTTGCGGTTTGTCCACATCCATTGTGCTGAGTGCAGGTTCACTGGAACGCACCACACTTTACCATCGACGGTGCATGAAGCCATTTGGCTCTTTGGACGCAGAATGTCGTTCCACTTGTCCTTGGTGGCGAGTTCTGTCAAATCCAACATCAAGCCTGCCTTGATCAGCTCATCAGCATCATGGCCTGGGTTCAACTGTGTAGCACCCATTGGGTTGCCACCGAGAATGCGTGAGATAATGATTGGACGAGCAACGTCGCCTGAACCAGCGATAGCACCGTCAACCCAATGATCGCCTGAAGCATCTACAGCCTTGGCAAATTCAGCAACAGCAGCAGCTTCGCCGCCTGATGTCCACCAATGTGTAACTTCCAAATCTGTCGCGCGTGCTGCACCCGCTGCGAACAGCGAAACAGACAGTGCCAAAGCAGCAGTTAATTTCTTTAAACCCATGACAATTTCCTCCCATGTCTTTTTAAGGTCGAGGGCAAGCTATGTTAAAAAAAATTCTTTTGCAACGTTTCAGATAGAGATTCGTGAAAGATTTTTTTGTTGCAACGCAACATCGTATTTACGCAGTTGCGATACACAAATTAAGAACTTGCAACGTTTCAGACATTGGTTAGTGTCTAGCCCGCTATGGCAAAAATTGACCAACCATTGATCCGTCCAACTTTGCGCACGCTTGCGGAAGTAACAGGTCTTGGCGTGTCCACGGTCAGCCAAGCCTTGCGCGATAATCCTGAAATTGCTGAGGAAACCAGAAAGCGCGTGAAGCTCGCGGCACAGCAAGCAGGCTACCGCCCAGACCGCGCAGGGGTTCGCCTGCGCACTGGCAAGACCAATGTCATCACATTGATCTTGAACACTGATGGCACCTCCATGGGCCTCGTCGAACAGATGGTTTACGGAATTTCGGAAGTGCTTTCGGCAACGCCCTACCATCTTGTCGTCACTCCATATGAGTTAAGTGATCCGATGGCACCCGTGCGCTATGTGGTTGAGAATAAATTAGCCGACGGCGTGATCATCTCGCGCACCCAGCCTGATGATCAACGCGTCCGGTATATGCTCAACAATCATATCCCCTTCGCCACTCATGGCCGCACCAATTGCGGAATTGAACACGCATATCATGATTATGATAATGAAGTTTTTGCAAAACTGGCTGTCGAGAAATTAGCGGCGAAGGGCCGCAAAAATATTGCCCATTTAAAGCCTCCGCCCGGCCTTTCATATTATGATCACTCGATGTTGGGCTTTGCCAACGCCATACATGCGCTGGGTCTGACTGAATTTCCGACATCCCAATTGAATATCGACACCTCTTACGAAGATGTACGAAGTTTCACGCGGTCAATCATCGAGGCTAATGATGCGCCTGATGGTTATGTGTCGCAAAGTGAGCTGACAACGATGGCTTTGGTTTCCGGCTTAGAAGAAATGGGCCAAATTATTGGCAAAGATTTTGATATCGTAACCAAGCAGTGCTCGCCCTTCATGCCGTGGTTCAGACCAGAGATAATCATGATCAATGAAGATCACAAACTTGCCGGTCGCGCACTGGCGACTGCGGTTCTGGGCGCAATTGCTGGCAAGGACGTAAAAACCCTTCAGTCCTTGGTTGCCCCCTAAAGCACTTTGCGCAAGACGCGAACAATGCCATAAATCTTGCAAAGAATGCAAAAAGGCGAATTATGTCTCAAAACTATTATGCTCCTAAAGGTGGCCACCCAAAGCAAACAGAGTTACTGACAGGTCGTGCTGTATTCACAAACTCTTATGCCGTGATACCCAAAGGCGTGATGAACGACATTGTGACCAGCGCGCTCCCTTTCTGGGAAAAGACGAGGGCTTGGATCATCGCTCGTCCCTTATCAGGGTTTGCCGAAACATTTTCGCAATACATTATGGAAGTATCTCCCGGCGGCGGCAGCGATGCGCCAGAACCAGATGCGTCAGCCGAAGCTGTTTTGTTTTGTGTGGAAGGTGAATTCACACTCACAATCGCCCGCAAAGAATACCAAATGGTGGCTGGCTCATATGCATTCATCCCACCCGCCAGCAAATGGCGGGTCAATAACGCGACAGCCGCACATGCGCGCTTTCATTGGATCAGAAAATCGTATGAAGTTGTAAAAGGCATCAAAGCGCCAGAAACGTTTGTGGTGAATGAGAAAGACATTAAGCCAAACGTCATGCCAGATACTAACAGCGCATGGAGCACCACGCGTTTTGTTGACCCTGCAGATCTGCGCCACGACATGCATGTTTCAATCGTGAACTTTGAACCAGGTGGCGTGATCCCATTTGCTGAAACCCATGTGATGGAACATGGGCTATATGTTCTAGAAGGCAAAGCGGTCTACCGCCTTAATCAGGATTGGGTGGAAGTCGAAGCCGGTGATTTCATGTGGCTGCGTGCCTTCTGCCCTCAGGCCTGTTATGCGGGCGGGCCGGGCCGCTTCCGTTATTTGCTCTACAAAGACGTCAACCGCCACGCGAAACTTTCCTACAAATGAAAATCGAAACTTTAACCAAGGAAGCCTTTGCACCCTTTGGCGATGTGGTGGAAATTGAACGTGCGCAACACTACACCATCAATCAAGGTTTTGCCGAACGCTTCAACAATCTCGCCAACATTGATGTGAGCACGGAGGGCGGAGAGGTAAACATTTCAATCTTCACGGCCATCCCTCGCCCCAAACCAATTGAAATAAAATTGATGGAACGCCATCCACTCGGCTCGCAGCTATTCTATCCATTGCAGAATGAAGATTGGCTTGTGCTTGTATGTGCTGATCCATTGGTTGAAAGCAGCTACAGATTGTTTCAGGCAACTGGCAGACAGGGCGTTAACTACGCTCGCAATGCATGGCATCATCCATTGCTGGTGCACAACAACGGCAAATTCATGATTATTGATCGAAAAGGCGCAGGCAATAATCTGGAAGAAATTGAGTTGCCAAATCCCTTCCATCTTTGAATCGCTTTAACCCAATTTTCAAAATCCGAAATTTGGTCATAGCATGACGACACTGTGATTTATTTTTCACAGAAATTTCTCATTATCACCACATCATCATTGTGTGATCACGTTCAGCAAAGGCAGTGAGTGTCTTTGCATTTTGATCTAAAAACTTGGAGGTATAATATGATCCGCAAGATGATGATTGCTGGTGTGGCCGTTGCTGCATTCACACTCCCCGCCTTGGCCGCAACGGAGTTCTATGTTGCTAAAGATGCAGCAACACAGAAATGCGCTGTCATGGACACTAAACCCGACGAGAAAGCTGCAATGGCTGTTGGCACTGTGAGCTACGCAACCAAGGAAGATGCTGATGCTGCGATGAAAGCCGCGCCTGAATGTAAGGTATAAAATTGCGGGGGCCGGTGGTGCAAGGTTCGCACCACCGGTATTACGAAACCCCAAACCGCTCCCACCAGTGCCGCGCAATATCTTCGCGTTTTGCTACCCATACTTTGTCGTGGTTCAAAACATAATCAATAAATTTAGCCAGCCCTAAAGCCCGCCCGGGCCGTCCCGCCAAGCGGCAATGCAAGCCAACGCTCATCATCTTTGGTGAGCCCCGCTTGCCTTCTTCATAGAGGCAATCAAACGAATCCTTCAAATACTGATAAAAATGCTCGCCCGTGTTGAAACCCTGCGGCGTTGCAAAGCGCATATCATTGGCGTCGAGCGTGTAAGGCACAATCAAATGCTTGCCACCCTGCGGACGACTTAAAAAATACGGCAAATCGTCTGCATAATCATCTGATGAGTATAAGAAGCCACCCTCCTCCATCACAAGCTTAGTGGTGTTCATCGAACACCGCCCCGTGTACCAACCTAAAGGCCGCGAGCCCGTGACCTCAGTATGAATGCGAATAGCATCCAAAATCGAAGCACGCTCCGTTTCTTCGGGCATGTCTTTATGCTCAACCCATTTCAAACCATGCGAAGCAATTTCCCAATTGGCCTCTTTCATCGCCTGCACTTGCTCTGGCGAGCGCTGCAACGCGGTGGCCACCCCATAAATCGTCAGCGGCACATTGCGCCCTGTAAACATCCGCCACAGCCGCCAAAAGCCAGCGCGCGCGCCATATTCATAAATCGATTCCATGTTCCAATGGCGCTGTCCGGGCCATGCCGCAGCCCCCACGATCTCAGACAGAAACGCTTCCGATGCCGCATCACCGTGCAGAATATTATTCTCGCCGCCCTCTTCATAATTGAGAACAAACTGCACCGCGATATGTGCAGCACCTGGCCATTTCGGATCAGGTATGGCACGGCCATAGCCTTTCATATCGCGGGGGTAATACTCCATATTATTCTCCGTAAGGAATCCAGATATTCTTCACTTGTGTCGCATGGCGCAAATATTCATGGCCTTGCGCCTGCTCAGCGCTAAACCAATCTATGCGCTTGCCATTATTCACCCAAGTCGGTTTCACATTACCAGCCGAAGCCTTCTCAACCATCGCTGATCCTCCAGCGTCACCGTGGTACCATATTGCCGCTACCTCATCGTGTTCGGCCAGAGTCTTAGCCAATTCATCACGCGCACCTGTCACGATATTAACAGCGCCATCTGGCATATCAGAGGTATCGAGCACTTGATAGAAATCAGTAGCGATCAATGGCATTGTTTGCGAAGCAACAAGCACCACGCGGTTGCCCATAGCGAGCGCTGGCATCATCATAGAGATCATTGAAAGAAGTGGATTTTGATTCGCACATACAAGTCCCATCACACCATAAGGTTCATTCATGGCCAAAGTCGTTTGCTTTTTTGAATTGGTGGAATGTATGCGCCCGTCATATTTATCGGCATGCGCCGCATAAAAGAAAATACGTTCGAGCGAAGCATCAAACTCGCGTCTGGCGTCCCGTGTCGAAGCGCCTACTTGCACCAATCGCCTTGCAAACTCATCTGCCCTCGCTGCCAAGTTCTCGGCAATAAAATACAAAACCTGTGCCCGACCATGCGCAGACCCACTCGACCAAGCAGAGGCCTTAAGCGCTGCTTCAACTGCATTGCGCACATCCTTGCGATTGCCCAGGCCAGCTAAGCCAAGTGCTTTGCCCTTTGGCGAAATCACTTCATAGCTATAACCTGAGTCAGGCCGCGATTGCTTGCCACCAATGTAAAGCTTTGCGGTGCGATCAATCAAATCAGTACCTGCATTTGCCATACCGATAGGTGCCGCTATTGGTTTAGGAACATCTACCGACTTCTCCATCGGCAAAGCCTTCATCCAATCAGCCGCCAAATATTCATAGAACCCTTCGCGCCCACCTTCACGGCCAAAGCCTGATTCTTTATAGCCGCCAAAGCCAGCCGCAGCATCAAACAGATTTGTAGAGTTGATCCATACGACACCAGCCTTCACCCGAGACGCTAAATCTAGCGCCACATTAATATTCTCCGACCAGATCGAAGCCGCCAAACCATATGCCGTGTGGTTTGCCAGTGCCATAGCTTCTTCCGGCGTACGGAATGTCATCGCCGAAATCACGGGGCCAAAAATCTCCTCACTCATCACGGTTGATGAAGTATCAACATCAATGAACAAGGATGGCGCAAAATAATTGCCATTTGCAGGCAAAATACAGGGCGCTTGGATCAGCGTGCCGCCATCAGCCTCGCCTTTTTTTACCATTGCAGAAACCCGCGCCAATTGAACCGGATCAACCAACGGCCCCATGTCATTCGATTTATCGAGAGGATCACCAACCCGAAGTGAAGCCATCCGGTGTTTGAGCTTTGTATAAAATTTCTGCGCAATACCTTCCTGAACTAAGAGTCGCGTACCTGCACAACACACTTGGCCTTGATTAAACCAAACGGCATCAACCACACCTTCAACAGCTGCATCAAGATCAGCATCGTCGTAGACCACGAATGGGGATTTGCCGCCCAGTTCAAGCGAAAGCTTCTTGCCTGAACCTGCCGTCTGTACACGGATCAATTTTCCAACTTCGGTTGATCCCGTAAAAGCGATTTTATCAACACCAGAATGTGCCACCAAGGCCGCACCGGTTTCTCCTGCTCCCGTCACAACATTCACCACGCCATCGGGAATTCCTGCTTCGGAACAAATCTCAGCGAACGCCAAAGCCGTGAGCGGTGTAAACTCAGCAGGCTTCAACACAACAGTATTGCCTGCAGCAAGTGCAGGCGCAATTTTCCACGCCAACATCAGAAGAGGAAAATTCCACGGAATAATCTGACCACAGACACCGATCGGGCTATAGCCTTTAAACTCGGTGTCACGCAGCTGCGCCCAACCTGCGTGATGATAAAAATGCCGCACCACCAAAGGAATATCAATATCACGCGATTCACGAATGGTTTTGCCATTATCCATGGTTTCGAGAACGCTGAGAAATCGTTCTCGCTTTTGAACATGCCGCGCCAAAGCATAAAGGTGCTTAGCTCGCTCAAACCCTGATAGCTTTGACCAAGGCCCAAAGGCCTTGCGCGCGGCTTTAACGGCTTGGTCAACATCCGCCGCGGTCCCCACAGCAACGCGCCCTAAAACCGAATTATCGTGGGGATTGAAAACATCGATCAAAATCTTGGCCGATGAACGCACAAAATTGCCGCCAATATAATGGCCAAAGCCATCCCTATGTGACGCCAACCAATCCTTCACGACTGAATTGGATTCCGGCGCTGGGCCATATTCCATGGTTTCAAGAATATCTGTTATCTTTGCCATGATGAACCTTCAAGCCAATGCGTGATGTGAAAGCGCGGCATAGCGCCCAGTGAGATAATGTTCGAGCTGCCGCTCAATATCTGCAAGCAGGGAGCTTGCACCAATGCGAAACAGATCAGGCTCCAACCAACGCCGCCCCAACTCTTCCTTCATCAGAATCTGCCAAGCCATTGCATCCTTGGCCGTTTTTAACCCACCAGCGGGTTTGAACCCAATCTGAAATCCGGTCATCTCGCCATAATCGCGAAGTGCCCGCACCATCGTGAGACTAACTGGCAAGGTGGCGTTCACATCTTCTTTGCCTGTGGAAGTTTTGATAAAATCCGCTCCAGCCTGCATTGCCACCATCGAAGCTTTGTAAACATTGCGCAGCGTCTTCAAATCTCCCGTCGCCAAAATCGCCTTCAAATGTGCGTTTCCGCAAGCTTCGCGCATGGCTGCAATCTCATCATAAAGTGCCGCCCAATTCTGCATCAAGACTTGCTCGCGGTTGATCACGATATCAATTTCTGCGGCACCCTCGCCAACCGCATATTTGATTTCAGCAAGCCGAATTGGAAGCGGTGTCAAGCCTGCAGGAAAACCTGTGGCCACTGATGCCACTGGAATCCCAGACCCACGCAACACTTTAACGGCATGTGGAACCATAGTCGGATAAACACAAATCGCGCCGACCTTCGGAGGAACATCAGCCAAGCCAAGCTTCTCTATCAAATCATCACGCAAAGGCCGCTTGCCTTTTTCACAGAGTCGGTGCACGCGCCCTGCCGTGTCATCTCCTGCCAGCGTAGTTAGATCAATGCATTGCAAGGCTTTCACCAACCATGCAGCTTGATATTCTTTCTTTACGCTCCGACGCGTGGCCAAAGTTGCTGCGCGTCGTTCAGAAGCCGAAGTGTTAACTTGTATTTTCTCAAACCACGACGTGTTCAGCGCAACGCCAACATTGCGTGCCAGGGAGTTTGAAAGATGGGTCGATTTAACATCCATAACCGAATTTCCGCAACTGACCATGATTTTACATCACGATAGATCGGAACGGCGCATATGCCAACTACCACGTCTAAAATGCAGAAAATAAGGTATTGGCTGGGGCGGGAGGGATCGAACCTCCGAATGCCGGAATCAAAATCCGGTGCCTTACCGCTTGGCGACGCCCCAACAGCGAGGCGGTCTATAGCTGCTAAGTTTAGAGAGCGCAAACACTTTGCTTCGCGACTTTTTGTCCGAGTTAAAACCTCATAAATTACTTGTTTTGACCTTAGGCCAACATCAAAGCTGGCTCTTCGATTAAGGCTTTGAACGCCTGCAGCAATTCCGCACCCACCGCACCATCAACCGCCCGGTGATCGCAAGACAGTGTGCATTCCATTAACGTTTTCAAAATCGGCTGCTTGTTCACAGGCACAAACTGCTCAACCCCGGCCCCCACGGCCAGAATTGTGGCTTGTGGTGGATTGATGATGGCAGTGAATTGCTCAATGCCATACATGCCTAAATTCGAAACAGCAGTCGTACCGCCAGTGTAATCGGATGTTTGCAATTTGCGCGCACGGGCGCGAGCCGCCAAATCCTTCATTTCAATCGAGATTTGCGAAAGTGATTTTGTTTCGGCGCTTCGAATAATCGGTGTGAATAGGCCGCCTTCTACCGAAACAGCAACACCTACATCACTTTTAAAGTGTTGCAAAATTCCTGCATCAGTATAGGTCACATTCGCATTGGGAACGCGCTGTAAGGCAAGCGCCAAAGCCTTGATCACATAATCATTGATCGACAATTTCCATTTTGGCTTTTTTTCGTTGTCAATCGGTGCCTGCATATTAATCCGTTCACGGATTAATATGAGTTGTGTGAGATCGCATTTGGCTGAAAGATAAAAATGCGGAACTGTCTGTTTAGAAAGAGTTAGCCGCTGCGCAATGGTACGGCGCATTCCGTCGAGCGGCTTTACGTCATAAGTGCCTGTCTCATACATAGCCATAGTTGCCGAAGCGTCTGGTGCTGGCGCTGCAACTGCTTGAGTAATAGTCTTATGCCCTTCAACATCCTGTGCGGTAATCCGCCCGCGTGGGCCAGAGCCTTTGAATGCGCCTAAATCCAATTTCTTTTGCCGCGCCAAACGCCTTGCTAAAGGAGTTGCACGCGTGCCACCAACTTCGTCATTCCCGCGAAGGCGGGAATCCAACTTGGCCGGAATTGCGTCTGTCGACAGTTGGGTTCCAGCCTTCGCAGGAATGACGGCAGAAGAAGCACTCCGCCCCAAGGAAGCTTGTACTACTTCGCCCGCAGCATAAATCATCGCAACAATTTCACCGATTACGGTGGGGGCACCTGTTCGCGCTTCGATATTGTTGATCACACCATCTGCTGGTGCATCAATCTCAATCGCCGATTTATCGGTTTCCATCTCAAAAAGCACTTGGCCTTTTTTAACATTGTCACCGTTTTTCACATGCCACTTGGAAATAATGCCAGTGGTCATATCCATATCGACTTTAGGAAGGATGACTTCGACAGCCATTTAGATACGGCCCTTCACCAAATTGCGCAACGCCTCCACAATACCGTCAACCTGCGGCACAGCAGCCTTTTCCAGAATCGGACTATAAGGAATAGGGCTTTCAGCACCACCCATGCGCAGGATTGGTGCGTCAAGATAATCAAAAGCTTCACTTTCAGCAATCAGCGCGCTAATTTCTGCACCGATGCCCAATGTCTTCACACCTTCATAGACACAGGCAAGGCGCGTCGTTTTCTTAACACTCGTGATGATCGTGGCAGTATCAATAGGACGGATCGAGCGCAGATCAATCACTTCAACCTCAATGCCTTCAGCCTTTAAAATCTCAGCGGCTTCTAATGCCTTATGCACCATAATCGCAGCCGCAACCACAGTCACATCGCGGCCTTCGCGCGCCACATGGGCCTTGCCGATTGGGGTGAGATAATGGCCTTCGGGCACATCACCCTTCATCTTATAAAGCAGCTTATGTTCAAAAATCAAAACCGGATCAGGGTCTTCAATGGCCGCCAGCAACATACCCTTGGCATCAGCCGGCGTCGAAGGTTCAAGCACTTTGAGGCCTGGCACATGTGCAAACCATGCTTCAAGCGATTGCGAATGTTGCGCGGCAGCACCTGTACCTGAACCACAAGGCATGCGGAACACCACAGGCACATTCACTTTACCACCTAACATATAACGCATTTTTGCCGCTTGGTTGACGATCTGCTCCATGGCAAGACCCGAGAAATCCGAAAACTGAAATTCTAGAATGGGCCGAGAGCCTGCAACCGCCGCGCCTACGGCAGCACCCGCTGTGCCCAATTCCGCAATCGGTGTGTCCATCACCCGGCCTTCGCCAAACTTGTGAACGAGGTCACCGGTAACACCAAATGCACCACCATAAACGCCAATGTCTTCGCCCATGATAAACACGCGCTCATCGGCCTCCATCGCAATGTCCAAAGCTTCATGCAAAGCTTGTGCAAAAGAAAGCTCGCGCATTATGCGATCTCCCTTGCATAAACATCGCGTGTCACATCTTCCGGAACCGGATCAGTTCCGCCGCGCGCGAAGTTAAAACCATCTTCAATTTCAGCCTTTGCGTTGGCCTGCACTGCATCGATATCGGCTTGTACAAAAATACCCATATCCAAAAGTTCTTTTTCGAAAAGAGGAATGGGGTCACGCGCCTTCCACTCTTCAATCTCTTCTTTTGTGCGATATTTATTGCGATCGCTTCGTGAGTGGCCGCGTGTGCGATACGTTTTGCATTCGATCAATGTTGGCCCTTCGCCACGGCGTGCGCGTTCTGTGGCCACCGCCATCGCTTCGGCGACGTCAGCGATGTTGTTACCATCAACAATTACGCCAGGCATGTTATAAGATGATGCGCGGTCAGCCACATTGGGTACCGACATCGAACGGTCAGTAGAAACCGACATACCGTAACCATTGTTTTCGCAAACATAGACTACAGGTAATTTCCAAACCGCAGCGAGATTCAGCGATTCATGAAATGCACCTTCATTTGAAGCGCCATCACCAAAGAAACACACAGCAACATCGTCACGCTTTTGCTGCTTAATGGCCAATGCCGCACCTGTTGCCAATGGCAGGCCACCGCCGACGATCCCGTTGGCACCCAGATTGCCCGTCTCAGGATCAGCAATATGCATCGAGCCGCCGCGCCCTTTGCAATAACCCTCTTCCTTGCCAAAAAATTCGGCGAACATGTATTTAGCTTCGGCACCTTTACCGATGCAATGGCCGTGGCCGCGATGGGTTGATGTAATGTAATCTGTTTTGCGCAAAGCCATGGTGATGCCTACGGCTGAGGCTTCTTGGCCGATCGACAAATGCATCGTGCCGTGCGTAAGGCCGCGAACATATGAATCCTCAGCCATCTCTTCAAACATCCGCACGAGATGCATTTTACGCAGTGCTTCCTTCAATTCATCTACAGATGTGTTGGCATAAAATGGGCGTTGGTTTTTGCCGAGACTGGATTTTTTGGGTGCGGAACTCATTTGGCCTGCTTCAATGTCACAAATAAAAACGAGCGCGACCGCGGCGGGAGAACCGAGGGAGAGAAAGTCACGCTCTGAGGTTGTTAGTTATACTTTTGGTATTCAAAAAGTCAATATGTAACAGAATAGAGAAGTTGGGTTTGTTGGCGCGATAAACTTTCTACAAGTAGAAAGCGTCCATCTCTATTCATTAAAACCTAAAATAGAAATCAATCCTACGCCCATAATTGCGTCGTACGAGCGATTCCCGGTTTAGAGCTACCCATGTAGCGCTCACAGCTCCAAACTAAGCTAGCAAGTCAAAAAACAGATTTAAATGCTATTGAGAGATTCTATATCTAGTATTGCTCTCGAATGGCGGAAAGTTCAGTCGCCAGCTTATCAATATCGCGTACTTTCACCGCTTGCTGCATGGAGTTTAGGCGAGGCAACATAAGAGCCCCAACAATGGCGAAAAATTCATCGTCGCCAATTCCCTTAATTTCACCGCCCTCTTCCGCCAACAACAATGCCAAACAAGCCGTTGCACAAACCGCAACATTTGGATCGCCATCACCCAAAAGCTTGCCAGCATTTTTCAAAACACCATGCCGTGCAATTGGCGCTGCTTCCACCAAAGCTAAAAGTGTCTGACTCAAAAACGCGAGTTTATCAGCGGGCGCTTTTGCCAAAGCCAATTCGCGCCGCGCGGCGTCGATGCGGTGCTCGAGCACCAGATAAGGCGGCTCCGCCCAGTGCGAGAGTATATTTTGGCAGCTTCGAAAAAAATAAGCGTTGAAGATCGGGTTCTCGACCAACTTATTGTGGCTGATGGCAGTTTGCACTTCATCCATAAAGCCAGTCGTAAATGGCGAAGGCAATTTGCGCCAATTGGGCAGCAAAAGTTTTATCGAAAGATTGCCGCCTTTGGTCATCACATCATCAATGAATCGCGCAATTGCTGCAACACTGCGCGAGAGGAAAGTGGACTGGCGTGGGAATGAAGTTCCTTGCCCATCAGCGTTACGCATATCACGGACATAAAACTGTGCGGTGCGCAGACTGTCGCGAATTCCAGCTGCCATGCACCAAGCGTGGTCCGACAGACGTTCAGCAGTTTTGAAGGCAATACTCATATACAGCATTTGAGCCTTGCAACCGTCGCTTCGTCAAGCGATGATATGGTCGCATGAAAACACCGTTAACTTCTGATGTTGCTAAGATTGATGATCTGGCTCACGCCGCCAGACGCTTTCGCACAGTGTTGCAGATGTTTGAAACCAATCTGGATCTGCTGTTCAAAAACTCGTCGCTCTCCACCGTGGTAGATCATGCTGCATTGGCCACTGCCTTTTCAAATTGGAGGCAGCGCTTTGATCAAACCAAATATCTGGCTGATACCAATCGCCACGACTTTGTTATATTCGCTGCCGGTCTCATGTTGAAAGAACTGGTTGCGGCATCGCCATTAAAAACCCAGCCACGCCAACCCAGCGAAGGCGCTGTTGCGAACATAGTGACCGATCAATTGTTGACGCGTTGGCCTGAAGGCTATGCATATACAAGTTTCTGCTTATCCGTCGCCGGAGCAATCTTGCGCGAAATGGGCGAGACCGAACCGGAAACCGGCGGCCCATCGGACGATCCAGCGTTCTGGGACACGTTCAAAGAAAACACCATGGAAAGTCCAGCTTCAGCAATTGCCTTCTTTGACTTGGTTTGTGGCCAAGAACCAAACTGGGATGCGCCTGACGTGCCATGGATGCGAAAGGCGCTGAAGCAGAAACGCGAGTTGTTGAAGGGTTAAAGCATGCCCACCCTGGCACCCGTATCACCATCAAAAATAAACGCGCGGCCCATATCAAACTGCAACGACAATGGCGTATCAATCGACGCGCGATAATCCCGTGCCGCTCGGGCCACAATCAACTGTTCACCATTTTTGACAGCAACCAACGTCTGATCACCAGTAGGTTCCAGTGAATAAAGCGGGGCAGTCAAATGCGCTTTCGATTTTGCAACGATCGCCACATCCTCTGGCCTGATTCCAAAAACAGCCTTTGAATGATCAGCATATTTCAAGCCCGAAACTTTGACACCTGGCCCAGTGAAAACGCCCTTGGAAATAGACCCCTTAACCAAATTCATCGGCGTCGATCCAATAAATCCAGCTACAAACATATTGGCCGGATTGTTGTAAATCTCATCAGGCGTTCCAAGCTGTTGGATTTTGCCTTTATTCATAATCGCAATACGATCAGCCAAAGTCATGGCTTCAATCTGATCATGGGTCACATAGACAGTCGTTGTTTCCAGCCGCTTTTGTATGTGTTTGAGTTGGGCGCGCATCGACAAACGCAATTTTGCGTCGAGATTAGACAACGGCTCGTCCATCAAAAACACTTGCGGCTGGCGTACAATGGCACGGGCCAAGGCAGCACGCTGACGCTGACCGCCCGAAAGCGCTTTCGGCTTACGCTCTAACAAATCACCCAGCTCCACCATCTCAGCTGCTTTTCGCACCAAGCCATCTTGCTGGTCACGCGGCACGCCGCGCATGCGGAGCGGAAACCGAATATTTTCGTAAATCGACATATTGGGATAAAGCGCGTAACTCTGAAACACCATCGCCACGTCGCGGTCACGCGCGTCCACGTCTGTCATGCGTTGGCCAGCAATATCAATATTGCCGCCAGTATTCATTTCCAAGCCTGCAATCATGCGCATGGTCGTGGTCTTGCCGCAACCTGAAGGCCCCAGCAGCACCATAAATTCCTTATCTTTGATTTCGAGATCAATAGCATCCACACCCACCACGGCGCCCCAAGCCTTGGTCACTTTTTGCAAACTGATTGATGCCATTTTGAAATTTGCCTTTCCCTGTACAATATTCGTTTTACCACTCTTGTAAAGTTGGTGGTTTTCGGTTCAATGCCGCCAGCAATTTCTTGCAAGTTGGGCTTCTGTCTATTATAGTACTATTGTTATCTCAGAAGATCAAATGTATCTTTTCACTTTTCCGAATAGGAAGCACAAATGTCGAAGAAATCCTACCTGCCCATCAACTCCCAAGCCCCAGCTCACGGCCTTGCTGCTGATTTAGCGCGGCGTTATGCCGAAACTGGCAAGCCAATTCGTGTGGGGCTAATTGGCTCAGGCGAGATGGGAACCGATATTGTTACACAGTGCCAACAAATGACTGGCATTACAGTCGCCGCCATCGCTGATCGCCGCATTGATAACGCAAAACGTGCTGTTCTGATCTCCGGACGCGACGAAGGTGACTATCAGTTAGTCGATACGGCTGCAGCTCTTTCGAGCTGTATTAGCTCGGGCAAAACGGCAATCACTGAAGATTCAGAGCTTATCTGCACTGACCCACAAATTGACGTGGTGATTGATGCCACGGGCAGGCCCGCCGCAGGTGCCGAAATTGCTTTGACCTCCATGGAACATGGCAAGCACATGGTGATGATGAATGTGGAAGGCGATGTTTGCATCGGGGCTTATCTAAAGCGCGAAGCGTCGCGGCTTGGTGTGGTTTACACATTAGGTGCTGGCGATGAACCCTCAAGCTGCATGGAGCTTGTGAATTTTGTAACCGGCATGGGCTATCCGATTGTGGCTGCGGGCAAGGGCAAAAACAATCCGCTCAAAATTGATGCAACACCAGATGAATATGCTGAAGAAGCAAAACGCCGCAACATGAATGTGCGCATGCTCGTAGAGTTTGTTGATGGTTCAAAGACCATGGTTGAAATGGCGGCAATATCGAACGCCACAGGATTGGTTCCCGACAAGGCCGGTATGCATGGCCCCAATTGTGCGATAACAGAACTTGAGCATGTTCTATGCCCCGTGGCTGATGGCGGAATTCTTTCGCGCAAAGGCGTTGTCGATTTCTCAGTGGGCAAGGGTGTGGCACCCGGGGTTTTTGTTATCGCTGAAATGTCTCATCCTCGCGTGCGTGAACGCATGCATGATTTGAAACTGGGTGCTGGGCCTTATTACCGTTTCTTCCGGCCCTATCATTTGACATCGCTTGAAGTGCCGCTGTCATGCGCGCGCGCTGTGCTCTACGGAATTCCTGACATGCAGCCGCGCGACGTGCCGACAAGCGAGGTCTGCGCCGTGGCGAAAAAAGATTTGGTGCCGGGCGAAAGGCTCGATGCGATTGGCGAATATACTTATCGCGCTTGGATCATGAGCGTTGCCGAGGCCGTTACAGCCAAAGCTGTGCCATGTGGTTTGATAGAAGAAGGCAAAGTGACCAAGGCAATCAAGAAGGGCGAATTGCTGACCACTGAAAACATCGCGGTTGATACGACTGCTAAAATTTTCACGCTGAGAAAACGTCAGGATGAAATGTTGAAAGTCGCAGCCGCCTAAATGCCACGGTATGATTACACATCCATGGGGTTCTACACCTATGATTGCTTGGGCTGGCCATTCACAGAAATTCCGCCCGGTGGCGGCACAGTATTTATCGATGATCTAACACTTGCGGTTTCTGGCGCTGGCGGTACGGCGGCCATTGCAGCGGCAAAAATGGGTTTAAAAACGCTGGCGGTGGCCGGTGTTGGCGAAGATTTGATGGGTGACTGGGTGCTGCAACGCTTGGCCCACTTCGGGGTTGATACTTGGGGAGTGCAGCGCAAGCCAGAATGGCGCACATCGTCATCTATTGTTACCACCAGAGCCGATGGTTCGCGTCCTGCCCTTCATATGTTGGGGGCGACCAAAGATTTCTTTGTCGATGATGCGATGATCCCGCGCGTGATTGATGCGAAAGTGTTCCACATTGGCGGCATTGGTTTGATGAATGCAATGGACAAGGGGCAGAATGCTGTTGTGATGAAGGCTGCGAAAGCTGGTGGCGCTGTGACCACAGTTGATGTGTTTGCCGGATCGCCCAAGGATTTGCCCGCCATTGCCGCAGTTCTTCCGTATACTGATTATTTTATGCCATCCATCGAAGAGGCCCAAGCCTTATGTGGCCGCAGCGATCATGCTGATACCGCCAAATTCTTTTTGGACATGGGTGTGAAAGCCTGCGTTCTAACCCTGGGCGGTGAAGGTGCATATTATCACGACAGGGACGGCGTTTCATTCAAGGTGCCTGCATATGACATCAAAGTGAAATGCACCTGCGGCTGTGGTGATGCATTTAATGCGGGCTTTGCGGTGGGGTTGGTGAAAGATTTTGACCCCGAAACTAGAGTGCGCTTTGCACAAGCAACATCAGCGCTGAATGCAACAGGACTTGGATCACAAGCAGGTGTCGAGAGTTTTGAACACACACTGAATTTTATGAAGACGACTGGAGCGAAGGCTTGAACCGCTCTTAGCGAGCTTCAACTTTGCTTACCGAACCGTACAATATTTTTTCGCATCTCATCCATTTGGACCATGCACTTCGCGATTGTTGCGCGCAATCCTATGTGCACTGGCCGATGCAAGGCGCAATTTGCACTTGGTTTGACCAGATACCAGTTTTCAAATCAAAATCAGCGCTTTTAAACCGGAGTACATTATGAAAAAGCCAGCAATGCACGGCGGACGCCCCATTCGTGGTCTCGAAAGCACCGCTCAATCAACCATTAACGGACAAGCGAAGTTTGGCCGCATGTTCCGTTGGCTTGAGTCGGCTCAGAATCCTCGCAATGCCGAAGAAAAAGCAAAACTCGAAGCAGCCTTTGCCGAATTGGCAAAACAAATGGTGCCAGATGAATTCAACACAAACATCGAAGACAAAAAATTTTCAGACGGACATGGCGGCTTTTTGCCTGATGCGCCGATCAATTCAAGAGAGCCAAACGACGAGAACGACACGATAGCTGCAGGCTACACATACTTTGGTCAGTTCGTAGATCACGATATTACCTTTGATCCAGCATCCTCAATCCAGCAAATCAATGACCCTGATGCGTTGGTGGATTTCCGCACGCCACGACTCGACCTCGATTGCATCTATGGCAGCGGCCCTGCTGACGAACCTTATCTCTATTCACGCGGCTCGGATCGAAAGCTTTTTGTTATCGGCGATATGAAAAGCCCCGACAAAAAATCATCGCCCGATTTGCACCGCACGCACGATCACACCGCCATCATTGGCGACAAGCGCAATGACGAAAATAAAATTGTCTCGCAAATCCAGGCGCTGTTTCTTGGCTTTCACAACAAGGTCTACGCCACTATTGGCAAACATTTCAAAGATGAAGACAGCGATGACCGCTTTAACGAGGCGCAAAGAATTGTGCGATGGACTTATCAGTGGATCGTATTGAATGACTTTCTGCCGAAAATCTGCGACCCACAAGTCTACGATACAATCAAACCTTCGCCCGCTGATCACAAGGGTCCGCATTTGTCGTATTATACCACGCATGGTGATGCTTATATCCCGGTCGAATTTGCGGTGGCCGCCTATCGCTTCGGACATTCCATGGTGCGCCCCAGCTACTCTCTCAACTCAACTGTTCTGACAACGCCAACAGCGAAGTTTGAAGATAAAGACAAACACATGCACAATTTTGGCCGCGTGCCGATTTTTGTGAGGAAATCGAAAGCCAATACAGATGCGATGAATGGTTTTGGTGAGCCGTTGCCTGATTTCTGGGGCATTGACTGGGGCTTCTTCTTTGGCAAACTCGGAAACCATCCGGACAATCAACCACAAATTCCCCAGCCCAGCTACCGGATTGACACCAAGCTGGTGAACCCGCTTGGCAACCTGCCGGAATTTGCAGCCATGAATGTCAAACAGCCGTTTGAATCATTGGCATTCCGGAATCTTCTGCGCGGTGCGAGCATGGGATTGCCGTCTGGTCAACGGATTGCGCGGATGATGGGCCTCAAGGAAAGCGAAATCCTCACCGAAGCAGAATTGTGGCACAAGCGCTGCGATGGCGATAAGGTAGAGGATTGGGCAGACGGCAAAACCATTCTCGACAATAATCGGATGTGGTTCCAGGAAAGCGCACCGCTGTGGTTCTACATCTTGAAGGAAGCAGAGATGAAAGGCAACAAAGGACGCCATCTCGGACGCGTTGGCAGCACAATCGTCGCTGAAACGCTTTTCGGCCTCGCGTGGACTGACCACTATTCCTACCTGTTCCAGGAACCGCAATGGAATCCAGCAAAGGAGGCCATCGGCCTTTCAGCAGACCCAGACATGTTGGAGCTGACAAAATTCGTCTGATGTGTCGGTTTTCTCCCAGCCGACAACATCATTTGACCCAGGCACACGTGCCTGGGTTTTTTTTCACCCCTTCACCGCCCCCATCGTCAGTCCGCGTGACAGGTGGTTTTGAATCGAGATAACCAATAGCAGCGCTGGAAAGAATGCCAAGAACGAGACCAGCGCAATCGCATTGTAAATAATGCCGTCGCTACCGCCGCTGAAATTCGCTAATGCCACTGACAATGGATAGGCATTCTTTGAAGCGATGATCAGGGTAAACAGATACTCGTTCATCGCAAAGATTGCGGCAATCACAGCAGCGGTGATAATGCCCGGCAAGCACATCGGAATAATGATTGACCACATGATGCGCAGATCTGATGCGCCATCGGTTCGCGCCGCGTCTTCAATCTCGTGCGGAATATCGACCATGTAGGAACGGATAATCCAGACGACGATTGAAAGATTGGCAGCGGCATAGATCAACATCAATGCCCACACCGTATCTAAAATATGCAAGCGCCCGAACAAGACGAACATCGGAATAGCAACAGCGGCAGGCGCCATCATTTTGGTCGAGAGAATATAAAAGCCAATGTCTTCACGGCCTTTGAATTTATACCGAGCCAGAGCATAAGCGGCAGGGACACCGAGCAACAAGCAGATCACAACACTGCCAAAAACCGCCATAACGGAGTTGGCAAAATAAGTGCCGATCGGCCATTCGGCCCAAATCTTGGCCCATGTTTCAGTTGTGAGAGTTGGAAAATAAATGGGTGTCGGCGCAATTATTTCGTTGCGTGGACGAAGTGCTATTGAAGCAAAGAAAATAATCGGCAACAGGCAAGCCGCCGCCCACAAAGATAAAATGAATTTGGCAACCCAGGTTCCTGCCGTGGTTTTGTTTTTCATCATTCAGTTCCCGACTTAAAGAATCGGCGCACCAGTGTTTGTGAAATCACAATGGTGGCGATCAGCAACAACACCGATGCCGCTGAAGCATAGCCCTGCTCAAAACTTTTGAATGCCGTGCGATAGATGAAATAGCTGAGCGTTTCTGTTGCACCACCTGGGGAGCCTTGAGTGATCACATGCACTGGCGTGAACATTGTTAAAATATCAATACCGCGCAACACCAAGCCAATGGCGATCACCGGGCGGATCATTGGCAATGAAATGTTGAAGAAAATGCTGCTCCATGATGCGCCATCAAGCCTTGCCGCCTCTTCAACTTCCTTGTCCATGCCTTGCAGCCCAGCCACAAAAATGATGAACAGAAAAGGCGTCCACTGCCAAACATCAGTGACCACAAGGACACAGCGGGCAAAGCCGGTTGACCCCATGAAATCAATGTTGCCAAAAGTTGAGCCAAGCCTGGTCAACAGATCACTGATGATGCGGCCATCATTGAAAATTAACTTCCAAAGAAACGAAACAGCTGACGGCATGAACAACATTGGCAATAGAAAAACGATGCGCCAAGCCTTCACCCATGGATCGCGGTAAACTAAAGCGGCCAAAGCCATGGCCAATGTAAATTCGATACCGAGAGTGATCGAACCTAAAACAAGTGTGTTGTAAAGGCTTTCCCAAAACGCATTGTCGACAATCAGTTCCCTGTAATTATCTAGTCCCACAAATTCTAATTTGAATTTGCCCGTCATCGTACTACGATACAGTGCATAAATGCCGGGATAAAGCGTGATGCCAAGCAGATAGATCATCGCTGGGGCCAGCAGAAAATAAGGAAATGCCTTGCGCATGAAGGGACTGCGTCGGCGGATGATGGCGGGTTCGAGGGCGGTCATTGATTTAGTCCGTAAACTTCGAAGAGATGGCAGATTTCTCCGCCATCTCTATTTTGCAAAATCAGAACGGCGCTTTCTTGCCTTTGCCAATCCACATGCCGGGTTCAACAGCGGCAAAGTTCATTGGATCTTTACCTTTATAGAAACCATTCTTGGTCATGATGTCTTTAACTTTGACAGCAGCTTGATCAAGTGCATCCTTCGGCTTCAATTCACCAACAACAACCTTGTTGATGAGGAAGCCAATTTCCTGATCCATTTGGAAGCCTTGAGGAAGACGTGGTGCACACCAAGCATAATCCAAAGCTTCTGACCAAACCTTTGCAGGTTGTGAAACACTGCGCAGTTTTTCATTGGCTAGCACCGATTTGTAACCAGGAGCAACGCCATTGGCATTGGCTTCATTCATGGCCATAATCGATGCCGAAGTTAAGAAAGCGAGCATCAAGAATGCGGCTTCCGGCTCTGGCGATGTAGCAGTGACGCATGATGTTGAACCGGCGATATTTGGTGGCGCATAGGTGCCGCCAGCAACGCGTGGTTCATAGATCGTCATGACGTCATCGCCAATCTTGGATTGATCAGGGCGCGTTGCTTGAGTGCCAGAATCTTGCCAGGAAATGTTGCAAGCAATCTGACCACCTAGCCAAGCAGCACGGTTGGTTGGCCAATCGGCAGCGGCAACACCTTCAATAGCATTCTTGGACAAAGCAACAATGGTTTCGAGACCTTTGACACCCGCATCACTGTTTATCGTAGGCTCCCACTTGTCATTAAACATTTGCATACCGTATTGGGCCGCAATGTGTTGCCAAGTGTAAGTGGCCCAGAAACCGCGTCCACACATCATGCCGATGGCATTCACGCCTTTTTCAACTTTGTTGAGTTCAGGTGCCAAACGGATCATATCATCATAAGTGGCAATCGACTTTACACGGTCAACATCGCCGCCCAACACCTTCTTCATGATCGAAGGACGAACGTGAACTTGCTGAATATCACAGTCGAATGGCAAGCCCAGAATGCCCTTGTCGCTCCAATGTCCATAGTTCAGCTGATAGGTTTCATAGAAATCATCGAACGGCAGTTTCCACTTGGCGATATATTCATCCAGTGGCTTTACAAAGCCCTGAGCACCAAAATCACCCAACCATGGCGAGAAGAATTGCAGTGCATCGAAGCTGGCATTGCCTGAAAGGAACTCAGCTACAACCTTATCATACATTGAATCATCGGGGATTGGCACAAGTTCAACCTTAATGCCTGAAAGCTCCAAGAATGGCGCAATGCCATCTTGTGCTGATTCCTTATCAGCAGCACCGATCGCAAAGCGCACGGTCTTGCCAGCATGTTCTTTGCGGACCGCTTCCCAATCAACTGTACGGATCCAGTCTTTCTTTGAATCCCAGAGTTCATCATTATCGCCCAGCTTATATTGCTCGCGATATTCTTTCTTCACATATTTGCCCACATTGATGGTTTTCAGAACTTCAGCAGGGTCTTTCATCGCAGCAAAGGCGCTGTTGATGTTGAACATATTAACGCCGCCGAAGGCAGCAACTGCGCCTGTGGCAGCTGTGGCTTTCAGAAGCGAGCGGCGCGATAGATTAGTGGTCAAGAGCATCTTATTTCCTCCTAATATTTTATGGCCTGGTTTGGCGTTGCGCTGGAGCTAGGCCTTGAGCACTGCACAATTTTTCCGACTCTCTGCAAAGCAAAGCAGCCGAGAAATCAAAATAAATGAACAAATCGCCGTAAAATTATGACGCTGCGGCGTCAAAATTTTCGCCGGCAATGCAAACTTTAACCTCCCATTTTGGCCGTTCAATTTCGTCTGCGGCACTTTTTATTGTTACTTCAATTAGCATACTAAATTACAATTATAAATGCAAATGTTTCGTTATCAAATTTTCAGTTTATCTTGGCGCTGCGAAAAAAGACGGTGTAAGCATGACGTCTTGATGACCTGGAATTGAATTTTGAACACCCAAATCCCGACCCCGCTGCTTGATAATGCTAATTTTCCTGTCAATTTAAAAAAGCTGGATGTAAAGCAACTGCCACAACTCGCGGCAGAGTTGCGCGAAGACTTGGTCGGTGCCGTTTCCAAAACGGGTGGGCATCTGGGCGCTAGCCTTGGCGTCGTCGAGTTGACCATTGCTTTGCATTATGTCTTTAACACACCTGAAGACCGCGTGATTTGGGATGTCGGGCACCAAAGCTATCCGCATAAAATACTCACTGGCAGGCGTGATCGTTTTGAGACGCTTCGACAAGAAAATGGAATTTCTGGATTTACTAAACGTGCTGAAAGCGAGTTTGATCCGTTTGGCGCTGCCCATTCATCAACTTCGATTTCAGCTGGTCTTGGCATGGCAGTGGCGCGCGACCTAAAAAATAAAACCAATAATGTGATAGCGGTGATTGGCGACGGTGCAATGTCGGCGGGCATGGCGTTTGAAGCGCTGAACAACGCAGGGGCAATCGATGCGCGGTTGATTGTCGTCCTCAACGACAATGATATGTCGATTGCCCCACCATCGGGCGCACTCAGTTCCTATCTAGCGCGTTTAGCGTCGGGAAAATTTTACAATGACTTCCGCGATCTTGGCAAAAAACTGTCATCGCGTTTGGGTAAGCGGGCTGACCGTGCAATCACCCGCGCTGTCGGGCATGCGCGGGGCTTTGTAACTGGCGGCACGATGTTTGAGGAACTGGGGTTACAATATATCGGCCCAATAGAGGGCCATAATTTCGATGATCTAATCCCTGTGCTCACTAACGTGCGCGACCATGGCAACGGGCCAATTCTCATTCATGTTGTCACCAAGAAGGGTAAAGGTTATGCGCCTGCCGAAAAGGCGGCTGACAAATATCATGGTGTAAATAAATTTGATGTAATCACGGGCACCCAAAGCAAGGCCGCATCGAATGCTCCTGCTTATACAAAAGTCTTTGCACAAAGCCTCATTCAAGAAGCCCAACTTGATGATCGAATTGTGGGCGTCACGGCGGCCATGCCGACTGGCACTGGCCTTGATCTTTTTGGCGAAGTTTTCCCGACACGGGTTTTTGACGTGGGCATTGCTGAGCAGCACGCAGTAACATTTGCAGCAGGCATGGCCACTGAAGGCATGAAGCCGTTTGTTGCAATCTATTCCACCTTCCTGCAACGCGCCTATGACCAGATCGTTCATGACGTCGCTATTCAAAAACTCCCGGTGCGTTTTCCGATTGACCGCGCAGGTTATGTGGGCGCTGACGGCCCAACCCATTGTGGCGCTTTCGATATTGGGTTCTTGGCTTCGTTGCCGGGCTTTGTGGTGATGGCGGCATCGGACGAGGCAGAGCTAAAGCACATGGTGCGAACGGCTGCGGCATATGACGAAGGGCCGATCTCATTTCGTTTTCCGCGCGGTGACGGTGTGGGGGTTGATCTGCCGGAGCGCGGAGAGGTTTTGGAGATTGGCAAGGGCCGCATTGTTAAAGAGGGAACTAAGATTGCGCTTCTTTCTTTTGGAACACGCCTTGCCGATTGTGTCTTGGCAGCTCAGGATTTAGATTCAGCAGGCCTATCAACAACCGTAGCCGATGCACGCTTTGCCAAGCCCTTGGATTTAGATTTGCTGCGGCGCTTAGCCTTGGAACACGAGGTATTGGTCACCGTCGAAGAAGGTGCAGCAGGCGGATTTGATGCCCGTGTGTTGCATGCCTTGGCGAACCTTGGCTTGCTTGATCGCGGTTTGAAAATTCGGTGCTTAACACTGAAAGATGAATTTACCGATCAAGCCAAACCAGAAACGATGTATGCGCGAAGCAGTCTAGACCGAGCAGGCATCGTCGCGATGGCGATGTCCGCATTGGCAGCCAACGGAAAGAACATTTATGCCAAAGCATGATGACGGCCATGTAAAGTCAATAGCAGTAACACCATTGGATCGTGGCGCAGGCCGCATCGCGCGCAACCGTATGCGCATCGCTTGGATGTATTATGTTGAAGGCCTCACGCAAAACGAAATTGCCGAAAAGCTGGGCATTGGCCGGGTCACAGTGGTGCGCAACATTAATGAAGCGATTAAACAACGCGAAGTAAAAATCCGCATTGAAGGCGAAATTGCCGAATGTATCGAGATCGAAGACGCTTTGAAAAAGGCGTTCAATCTAGAAGATGCAATCGTGGTTCCCGAACCAAATAGTTCAGCGAACATCGCCAAATCAATCGGAAATGCGGCAGGCATGTTTGTGTCTGATACGTTGAAAGACGGAATGTCAGTCGGCGTGGGCTGGGGTGCAACACTTTACGAGTCGCTGGCCACCCTCACCACGCGCGAATTGAACGATGTGCAAGTCATTTCTTTGCTGGGTGGCATCGTTCAGGCGAGAAAATTTAATCCAGCAGAATTCGCCTGGCAATTTGCGCGCGCTGTTGGTGCCGATTGTTATTTGCTGCAGGCCCCCGCTGTGGTCGATTCACCCGCCACCCGTGAGGCCTTAGTTGAACGCTGCGGTTTGCGCGCCGTTTTCAAACGTGCCGAGAGGCTTGATATCGCCATGCTCAGCTGTGGCAACATGGAACCAAAATCGACAGCGTTTCGGTTTGAAATGTTGCCGGAGTCCGACCGCCTCGCTTTGATCAAAGCTGGTGCTGTGGGAGACTTGCTTTACAATTTTTTTGATATCAACGGAAAACCTGTTGATCACCCCGTGAACAAACGCATTATGTCTATTCCACTAGAACAACTGCGTGATGTGCCGCTGCGCGTCATCTCAGCTGGCGGTGCGGACAAAATTGAAGCAATTTATGGCGCGATCAAATTGATCAACTGCAATGTTTTGATCACGAATGAGGAAACAGCGTTGGCCTTGCTTAAGAAAATCGGAACTTAGTTAAGCCCGCGCCACTCAAAAATGAGTGCGCGGGCACTTTGAAAGAAGGAGAAATCAGTTAGGACTTGTGGCCAAACAAGCTTGCAATCGCAGGCACACCAACACCGGCAAGCACAGCTTTTATCACATCACCAACGATGAACGGATAAAGCCCCCACGATAATGCAGATGTTGTTGCCGTTGCAGCATCCATGTTCATGGTCTTAGCGGCCCATATCGCAAGCCAGATGACACCTGGCACATACAGCAAAGCACCACCTACCAAGGCAGCCAAAGCGCTTTTCGGTAAAGAACTTACCCAGCCGCTTTCAATCAGCTTACCAACCAGCCAAGCGGCCAAGATGAAGCCAACCACATAACCCATCGAGCCTGAGGGAAACATATAATCAAGCTTGGCATCAAAAAGCCCTGATTTTCCACCCGCAAAAAACGGCAGGCCAACCGCGCCTTCAATTGCATAAAGCAAAAGTGTTGCTGCACCCAAACGTGCGCCATAAGCAGCACCAATGCCAAGAACGGCCAAAGTCTGCAATGTCATCGGCACCGGATACATTGGAACCGTGACTTGTGCTGCACCCGCAACAATCAAGCTGCCGATAGCGGCCAGAACAATATTGCGAACTAAATTTGAGGATTGTGTTTGTGGCCAGAGCTTATTTGCCAATGTTGCGTTCATCGTCCCGTTCCTTGTTGTTGTAGTGTCTAAATAATGCAGCAATTGACTTGTGGCAACCCGCTTCAAAGCCGTCTGGATAACATCGCCTGCGCTACCTTATTAAGCGCGCCTTCAGGGTCAGCCAATGAATCCACAACGGTGAAATGGTTGGCATCGGGCAAACTCAGAACTTTGGGGTGCAGCGATCCCCAAGCTTTTCCAAGGTCTGCCGCCTGCCGGTGGAATTCAGAGGGCTCATCACCTCCCACCGCAAAAACAATTGGCGCTCGCGATTTAATCTCAGCTGTCATCAGATTGAGCGCGGGTGCCGTTTCTTTCGTGATACGAATATCGGCATTCATGGTGGTTTGCATCAATGGTGCCACATCATAAATCCCTGAGATCCCTATAATACCAGAAATTGGATTTTGTGGCAGACCATAAGCCGTCCAATCCGTGGCCAAATGCAAAGCAGCCAAATGCCCACCCGCAGAATGGCCAGCCACTACAATATTTTCACGCTCCTTATCATTCAGCACGTTTTTATAAAGATGCACAAAAGCCCGAATGATGCTGCCGCGAATATCACTAAGTGAAACTTCGGGGCAAAGAGGATAATTAATGAGCGCCACTGAAACACCCTGCCCCACAAATCCGTCCGCCACCCAAGATGTCTCGACCTTCGAAAGCATCCGCCAGTAGCCGCCATGAATATAGATCAATGTGCCTTTTGTACTGGGCACACGATAGAAATCCAAAACTTCACGCAGATGCGGCCCGTAAGAAATATCACCATCAAACGCAAACCGCTCCCGCGTCTGCGCAGCACGAATTTTCCAAGCCGGAATAATCTCACTCGCATTGGTCACGGTGGTGCGCGGATTATACTGCAGCTCGTGCCAATTATGTTCGGACATCAAACACGCCTTGGTTCAATCGGAGTGATCGCTTTTAATGCAAACACATCTTCCTTAAACTTAGCCCCCGCCAGCAATTTCGCCTCGCCTCGATTTGGCGCGATGATTTGCAAGCCCACTGGCAATTCAGATTTCGTAAAGCCACACGGAATTGAAATCGCTGGGCACGCGCACATGGTGGCCGCAGCCACAATCAGCAACCAGTCAACATAAGTTTCAAATTCAACGCCATTGCAATGTGTTGGATAGCGCTGCTCAACCGGGAAGGGCTGCACAATTGTAGAAGGGCATAACAGAAAATCATATTCACTGAGGAACTTCCCCATCCGGTGAAACAGCATTCCACGCTGCGCCTCGGCTCTGGCAATATCGTCAACTGAAAGTGCTAGACCCTTCTCAATATTCCAGATCACTTCAGGCTTCAGCAACGCGCGGTGGTCAATCAAAAGCTGCCGCATGCCGACTGCGAAACCAAGGGCGCGCAAAGTTTGAAAGCAGTTCATCATTTCGGAAAGATCAGGATGCGCCTCCTCGACAATCACTCCAGCGGCCTGAAGTTTACGGCCCGCTTCCATGACAATCTCGGCCACCTCAGGATCAACTGGCGTAATACCCAAATCGCGGCTGATCGCCACTTTCTGCGGCTTCCAACCTTTTGAAATGGCGTATGAATAATTGTCCTCGCGTGGCAATGACAATGGATCTCCCGCCTCCGCCCCAACCATCGCATCAAACAGCAAAGCCAGATCAGCAACATTGCGCGCCATCGGTCCTTCCAACCCCAGCGTGCTATCAATCTTTCCGTACACAGATGATGCAACACGACCAGGAGATGGTCGCATCCCCACGACGCCACAGAAACTGGCAGGATTTCGAAGTGATCCCCCCATATCAGACCCATGCGCTAACCACGCCATGCCTGATGCCAACGCAGCTGCGGCACCCCCCGACGAACCCGCCGCCGATAGTTTCAAATTCCACGGATTACGCGTGACGCCAAATACTTCGTTGAACGTGTGCCCCCCAGCGCCAAATTCCGGCGTATTCGACATCGCATAAACAACGCCGCCTTCGCCTTCCAAGTGGCGCACAAAAATATCAGAATCAGTTGCAACTCTGTTCGCAAAAATCGGCGAGCCTTGTGTGGACCGAACTCCTGCAACATCCGTCAAATCCTTAATTGGAACCGGAAGTCCAGCCAGCAAACCGCGTTCAGCCATCGGCTTGCTCATCAACACCCGCGCATGTGCTCTGGCCCGGTCAAAACACAATGTGGGCAACGCGTTGATGGCTGGATTGACGCTGGCAATCCGCACCTCCAGAACATCTAATAGTTCTAAAGGTGAAACCGCGCCGCTTTTCAGCCTGGCCACGACATCAACGGCATTCATGGAAATCAAATCAGACATGCACTATCCTCTGGCCCCACTGAATCCGTTTGCGAGACAAAGGTCAACAGGGCTATGATGTACCAACATTTAAATTCGGAGAAAACCCATGAACGCACCCATCACACATCAGCCCGCTGGTTCCAACAAAGCCTGGGTTGATCGCCGCGCTAAAGCCGTTTCGCGTGGCATTGGCATGGGTGCTCCTGTAATGGCGGCAAAGGCCGAGAACGCCGAAATCTGGGATATTGAAGGCCATCGCTACGTTGATTTTGGCGGCGGCATCGCCGTTGTCAACACCGGCCACCGCCATCCGCTGGTCATGAAGCGGGTCTACGAACAACTCGAAGCTTTCACTCACACCTGCGCCATGGTTATGCCCTACGCACCCTTTATTGAAGTGTGTGAAAAATTGAATGAGAAAGCGCCGATTAAGGGCGAAGTGAAATCAGCCTTGGTCACCACGGGTGCCGAAGCCGTCGAAAACGCCATCAAATATGCCCGTTGCTATACGGGCCGTTCAGACGTTATTGCTTTTCACGGCGGCTTCCATGGCCGCACATTGTTGGGCATGGCGCTGACTGGCAAAGTGCTGCCCTATAAAGCCAAATTCGGCCCCATGCCCGCTGGCATTTGGCATGTGCCGTTCCCCGTGGAACACAAGGGCATCAGCGTTGAAGACTCAATTCATGCTATTGAATTGCTATTCAAATGCGATGTGGAGCCTGCGCGCGTGGCCGCTATTATTATCGAGCCTGTGCAAGGCGAAGGTGGTTTTTACATTGCACCAAAAGAATTGATGGTGCGCCTGCGCCAGCTTTGCGATGAGCATGGCATTTTGTTGATTGCCGATGAAATTCAATCGGGCTTCGGCCGCACCGGAAAATTCTTCGCCATGGAGCATTATGGCGTTGAGCCTGATTTGTTGACCACTGCCAAATCCCTCGCAGGCGGCTTTCCACTTGCCGCCGTCACAGGCCGCGCCAAAATCATGGACGCGCCAGACCCGGGCGGCATTGGCGGAACTTATGCAGGCAACGCCGTGGCCTGCGCCGCAGCACTTGGCGTGTTCGAAGCTTTTGAAACTGAAAACCTGCTCGAAAAATCAGTCGCCCAAGGTGCTATGATCATGAAGCGCATGCACACCATCAAAGCCAAAAAGCAAGGCATGCCCATCGGCGACATCCGCGGCCTCGGCGCCATGTGCGCCTTCGAAATGGTGACAGAACACGGCGGCAACAAACCAGATGCGGGTGGTGCCAAGGCGCTGGCTGCCAAATGCTTGGAGCGCGGATTGCTCATTCTGACATGCGGCGTCTACGGCGACGTGGTGCGCTTACTCACACCGCTCACTGCGAGCGAAATGATCATGAAGGAAGGTCTGGATATTCTTGAGGCGGCGATTGTAGGGAATTAATTACCAACCACCCACTTGTGTCACCCCTGCGAAGTGTTTAGCCCGGGGACATAGCTGACACCTGTTCGGGGACATGGTTGACACTTTTTCATGGGTTTAAGTCAATCGTTTTGATGAGATTTGAACCGAAGTAAATTCCGAATGTTCCGTCGGTA
>CAXTTK010000005.1:0-216897 GCA_964247245.1 uncultured Aestuariivirga sp. | reverse complement strand
TGTGTATGAAAGCGGGAGAACCGCTGGAGCCTGCGGTTGAGATTTTCGCGAATATATTGAGGGAAGAAGTGAAACGGCGGGCGGATTTCTTGCCAGAGCATGTGGGGTGAGATTTTTGACAGAGTTTGGATGGATAGTGGGATGCACTGTTGCCGTATGACCGTATTTCAAGGGTTGTAGCGGACGGATAGGAGAGTATGATAAGCAAACTGAAGTGTGTCTTTGTACACAACAAAAGAAGGGCTTCTATCTCAGCCGAATATGATTTAATTGGTTTACGCTGCGGTACTCATCCAAAAAATCACGGTTGCAATTTCTAAGTTGGAGAAATTAAATGAAAAACTCGTGTGTACTTTACGTTACTCTTGCGGCACTTTCACTTTCGGTTTCTTGTGGAGCAAAAGCGAAAGAAGCTGACATAATTGTTGAAAATTATTTGGTTCACGAGCAGCAACAAAGAGGCGGATTGGTTGAGTTTGTTAAGAAACAAGCGGGATCGGCTGAGGGCAAAATGGTCATTACTGCCGTAGCAACCTATTACGGCGTCGATCCTGAAATTACCGCTCTCGCTCTTGAAGCTTCTCTTCCGACTAACGGATATCAGCAAGATACTCGCCCGGAGATACATGCTCCCAAGGGGTATACTATTTGTGAGGCTCATCCATCAAGCGATGACATTGGGGCGGGTCAACATGGCATCGAAACTCACGCTGGGACGACTTTTGATGCAACTATCGTACGTGGAAAAGCCAAAGGACGAGAGTGGAATGGCATTAATATGTACTTAGTTGTACCACAGAGTATGACCAAGGATCCCCGAGTTTTCGCTCCATTCACGGTAACTTATTTGAGAAATGATTGGGAAGACGCTCAGAGGTATTTGCAGGATAATAAATTTTGTATGGCGCATTGTGAAATGGCTTGGCATGCAGCGAACAACAATACAAGGCTTCGCATTGTGAGAGGCACAAAGCCCGATAACACTTGTAAATCGGTAAAATTTTAAACATGTAAAAAGAATCAAAGGGGACGCTTCCCTTCCCCTCTCCGTCAACATTCAGGCAGCTTTGAGCGCCTTAACGTGGCTCGCATCAACCTCAAGCTCGGCGTGCCACACGTCATAGGCAGCTTGCATGTGCGGCTAGGTGCCAACGCCGCCGCCAAACATCTTGCCGATCAAGGCGGCAACATTCGGTGAAAGTGGTCTGCGTTCACCGAAGATTTTGGTGACACGCAATTAAACCCCATCACCCTTTACGCAGCTCTTTTTACGTGCATCTTCTTCACGCTCAACTGCACCCTCAAGCCCGCTCTTGTCGCCAGTGTCGTCAACGCGTCGAGGCTGAATTTGCTGAGTTTGCCACGCATCAAATCATTCAGGCGCGGGCGGGTTATACCGAGGCGTCTTGCTGTTTCAGCTTGAGTGATGTTCCAACTCTCCACCATTTTTTCGATCGAGCTCATCAAGTCTGAACGGAACGTGAGGTTCAAAGCTTCTTCGGGCGTATTGGCCAAGGCGTCCCATACATTTTCAAATTTCATCATCTCAACTCTCAATTCGTAATGCTGAAGAGGGCGGATACGTCACCCTCCCCTTAACACGTCATCCCCGCAAGGGCGGAGAACCAGCTTTGGGCACGTTCACATGTGGCTAAGTTGGATTCCCGCCTTCGCGGGAATGACGGAGGTGGGGTTGAAAAATCGTCTGCAAGATAGCCCTCACCCACCCAACAACCTCACCGCATTTTCCTTCAGTATCAGCGGCCGCACTTCATCTTTAAACGCCGCCGCCTCAAAGGCTGCCAGCCATTTTTCTGGTGCTATCATCGGCCAATCGCTGCCGAAGAGCATTTTCTTTTTCAAAATCGTATTGGCATAGCGAACCAAAATTTCGGGGAAATATTTGGGGCTCCAGCCGGAGAGATCGATATAAACATTGGGTTTGTGCTGGGCCACGGAGAGGGCTTCTTCCTGCCACGGAAATGACGGGTGGGCGAGCACGATGGGCATGTCTGGAAAATCAACGGCCACATCATCAATATACATTGGGTTTGAATATTTAAGCCGCATGCCATTGCCGCCGCGCATGCCAGAACCAACGCCGGTTTGCCCAGTGTGGAAAAGTGCAATCGATCCCGCCTCAGCAATCGCTTCATAAAGCGGATAGGCCATGCGGTCATTCGGGAAGAAGCCTTGCATGGTGGGGTGGAACTTGAAGCCCTTCACGCCAAAATCTTGCACCAAGCGCTTGGCTTCGCGCGCACCCAATTTGCCTTTGGCCGGATCGATGGACGCAAAGGGAATGAGCACATCAGAATTTGCCGCCGCAAGCTCCGCCACTTCTTCGTTTTTGTAACGCCTGTAACCCGTCTCCCGTTCCGCATCGACGGGGAAGATGACGGCGGCAATATTCTGGGCGCGGTAATGAGCTGCGGTTTCTTGAACAGTGGGCGGATGCGCCCACGGCGCGCCAAAATATTTCGCCATGCTTGCTTGCAAATCATCATAGCCATCATCCGTATGGCAACCGCAGGGTTCTTCGGCGTGGGTGTGAAAATCAATCGCCCGGACTTTGCTAAAATCTACCATTTTTCAATGCCTCACCGCTGGAATTTCGCGCTTGTGCACCATGCCTGCGCCTGCAACTTTATGAAAGCATTATTCGCTTCGCAAGAATTTTGATAGCAAATAACTAGCAAAAAGTGTATGCAGTTCAATATATTAGCAAGCATATCTACAGTGTTATTGATCGCCTGATTTTCAATTGGAAATGTTATGAATCACAATGGTCCCATCCGCGCTGCCGTGTTTGATATTGATGGCACGCTTGCACTGATGGACAAAAATAAGGGCACATATTTAGCGCTCCCCGGCGCTGTGGATGCTGTTGATCAGTTGACGGCGCGCGGCCTTCCCGTGGTGGCCTATACCAATGGCACGTTCTTTCCGCCGGAACATTATTATGCACCGCTGGCTGATGCAGGTTTGAAGTTTGCGCCGGGTCATATTCTCACACCGGCAACAGTTGCGGCGCGGCAATTGGTGAAGTTTGGAATTAAACGCGTGATGCTGATTGGGGCTGAAGGCACGCGCGTTCCGTTGCAGCAAGTTGGCATTGAGATCATCGAGGCTGAGGGTGCGCCCGATGTTGAAGTTGTTCTCTTAGCGTGGACGAAAGAATTTAACTCACGCCAATTGGATGCTGCAGCGCAAGCCATTTGGCGCGGGGCCAAGCTTTATGCAACTTCGGTGGCGCCTTATTTTGCGGGCGCCACGGGCAAGTTGATGGGTGTTTCGGGTGCGGCTGCGGCTGCGATCAACAATGCCACGGGGATTACGGCAGAAGTGTTCGGCAAGCCTTCAACGGCGGGCCTTGATATTATTTCCGAAATCACGCGCGTTCCATCCCAAGAAATGGTGGTGGTTGGTGATGACCCGAATTTAGAAATTGCCATGGCGCGAAAGGGCGGCGCATTTGCCGTGGGTATCACCACGGGCGTTGCTGATCACGCGGCCTTTAACGCAATCGAAGCAGACTTGCGCGCCCATGTGGTGTTGCCTGATCTCGTTAATTTCTTAACTCAAGACTGGATGAAATGATGGTAGAAGAAGGTGCAATTCTGTGGCAGGCCGATGCGGAACGGCGCACTGGTTTGAACATCACAAAATTCATCACGTGGTTGGGCGCGCGTGGCCACAGCTTCACGGGTTACCAAGATTTGTGGGATTGGTCGGTGCAAGATTTGGCAGGTTTCTGGTCTGCCATCGCTGATTATTTTGAAGTGATCATAGAAGGTGATTGCACTGAAGTTGTTTCGTCTGATCCTATGCCACGAACCCGGTGGTTCGTCGGTACACGGATGAATTATGCCGAACATATTTTGCGCAACGAAAATAACGGTGATCCCACCCGTGTGATGTTGCATCACAGTTCGGAACTTCGGCCCGCAGCAACGATGAGCTGGCTCGAAACATGTAGTGCTGTGCGCAAACTGGCCACAATGTTACGCGCAATGGGCATTGTTCCGGGTGACCGCATCGTGGCTTACATGCCCAATATTCCTGAAACTTTCATCGCCATGTTGGCCACTACGGCGATTGGCGGTGTATGGTCTTCGGCTGCACCAGAATTTGGTCCACAGACGGTGATTGACCGCTTTGGGCAGATTGAACCAAAGTTGATATTTGCCTGCAATGGCTATCGCTATGGCGGCAAGGATTTTGATCGCACCGAAGATCTTTCGCGCATCCTCGCCGCCTTGCCTTCAGCAAAGACTCTTGTGATGCTTGATTATTCACCGACAGCCAAGAAGCAGCCAGCTTTTGATAATCAAATCTTGGATTGGAATGAACTGTTCAACGGGCCTGACGTTGCGCGCAAATATTTTTCATTTACTCGCGTTGCCTCTGATCATCCCCTTTGGATTCTTTTTACCTCCGGCACCACCGGATTGCCCAAGCCCATAGTGCAGGGCCATCATGGTATTGTTTTGGAGCACTACAAATCCGCGGCCTTTCATTTTGAGTTGCAAGAAGGCGGCGCGCTGTTTTTCTATTCCACCACGGGTTGGATGGTGTGGAACACATTGACTTGGGGCCTGCTGATGAATGGGCGCGCGGTGCTTTATGATGGCCACCCGGCCTATCCCGATGCAAGGTTGCTATGGCGCATTTCAGAAGAGGTAAAAGCCAGTGTGATGGGGGTTAGTCCCACTTATATTCAAATTGTAAAGCAGCAAGGCATTCATCCCAGTGCAGAATTTAATTTGGACGCTTTGCGCGCCATCATGCTTGTTGGCTCACCTTCTACGCCGGAAACTTTTGAATGGGTGATGAACGAAGTGAAAACCGATGTTTGGGCTTCCTCACAATCAGGCGGAACAGAATTTTGCTCAGGCCTGCTTGCGGGTTCGCCACTTTTGCCAACGCGGGCTGGAGAAATTCAAGCACCCGCACTTGGTGTTGATGCTTGTGCATTTGATGATGACGGCAAGGTACTTATCAATGAAGTGGGTGAATTGGTCATTCGCAAACCGATGCCTTCTATGCCACTCTATTTTTGGGGCGATGATAGTTTCGCGCGCTATACGGCGAGCTATTTTGAAGAATGGCCCAGCATATGGCGGCATGGCGACCGCGTAAAATTCAACGACCACGGCGGTATTTTCGTTCTCGGGCGATCAGACGCAACGCTCAATCGCTATGGCGTGCGCATTGGCTCGGCAGAAATTTATCGCACCATGGAGGGTATCTCTGATGTGGCGGATAGTTTGATCATATGCATTGAAGATGGCAAAGGCGGTTTTTACATGCCGCTATTTGTGAAAATGGCTGCTGGTAAAATTTGCAACGATGAATTCAAAAAGGAAATTGTGAAGCGCCTGCGCAGCGAACGCAGCCCACGCCATGTGCCTGATGAAATTGTCGAGGTGCCGGATATTCCAGTCACACTCACTGGCAAGAAGATGGAAGTTCCCGTGCGTAAAATTTTAATGGGCAGTGCTATTGAAAAAGTTGCTAGCCGCGATGCCACGCGCAATCCGGCAGCGCTGGAATGGTTTGTTGATTTTGCCAAACAGCGACTGCCATGATAAGCGATATTTTTTCAGTCGAAGGCAAAACCGTGTTGATCACGGGTGCCGCTTCCGGCTTAGGTCGAGAGATGGCAATAGCCATGGCTGAAAATTCTGCGCGTGTTGCGTTGGTTGATTTTGATGCTGAAGCTCTCGCCAAAACAGCGGCAGAGCTAGGGCCAAACGTGCTGCATTACCTGGCAGACGTGGCCAACAAAGCTCAAATGGAAAATGTGGTTCGTGAAGCCCATGAAGCATTGGGTTCACTTGATATTGTGATTGCCAATGCGGGCGTGAGTGATGCGGAGCCAGCCTTGTTGCACGAAACAACCGATGACGTTTGGAACCGCGTGATGGACATTAACGTGAGCGGCCTATTGTTCACAGCACGTCCAGCATTGGCCATTATGGTGCAACAGAAATATGGCAAGTTGATTACTGTTGCGTCAATGTTTGGCATCGCCGCTCCTGCAGGCTTGTTTCCCCGGCCAGCATATGCTGCATCAAAAGGCGCTATCGTCAATTTAACGCGGGAATTGGCCATTCAATATGCGCCGTATAACATTCAAGTGAATGCCCTTTGCCCCGGATTCTTCCGCACACCCACCAGACCACGCAATGCCGAGAATGCGAAAATCATGTCGGACTATACGCCAATGAAACGCATTGCAGATGCATCAGAAATTAAGGGCAGTATTCTTTACTTGGCATCTAGCGCTTCGGACTTTGTGACTGGCACCACTCTCGTTGTTGATGGCGGCGTGCTGGCGCGTTAATCTCAACGCCCCGTTGCCACCTCGAACACGGCACCTTCAAGAGCTTGGGTCACTGTTATCTGGCATGTGAGCCTGCTGTTGTCGCGTGGCTCATTGGCGTTGAATTCAATTGTATCAGCTTCATCATTGCGTGGCGCTGGAAGCTCGCCATTAGGTGTTTCCAAAACGTAACAATGGCATGTGGCACACATGGCCGAGCCACCGCATTCTGCAATTATGCCACGCACGTTGGCTTTGTAGGCGGCTTGCATCAGCGTGTCGTCAAGCTTCGCATCAACTTCGCGCCTTGCGCCATCGGCTTCGACAAAAATTACTTTTACCATTTGCTTCGCCTCAAATAAATTGTCTGCCGCCATCGATGATCATGGTTTGGCCTGTCATGTATGACGATAACGGCGATGCTAAAAATAATGCACCTCCGACGATATCTTCCACTTCTGCTGGGCGTTTTAGTGCGCCGCGATCAACGCCATAAGTCCGCGCATTTTCCATGTGACCAAGGCTTGCTTCTGTCATCGTAAATCCAGGTGCTAATACATTCACGCGGATTTTATCATCGCCCAATTCCTTTGCCATGGTGCGGCTCATGGCAATCACGGCACCTTTTGAGGCCACATAATGCATCCATTGTGGTGACCCTGAAAACACTGTTGCCGAGGCGATATTGATGATGGACCCGCCGCCTGCTGTTTTCATAAGTGGGGCCAAATAACGGCTGGCTTGCCACACGCCTCTGACGTTGACGGACATTACCTTGTCCCACACATCTTCATCAATGTCGGCAAAGGGCTTGCGTTGCAGCGTGCCATAAAGCGCTGCATTGTTGACCAACACATCAAGCCCGCCCAATTTATCCAACGCCGCTTCGGCCAGTGCCTTGCAACTTTGCGAAGAGGTGATGTCGCAATGGGTAGAAAATCCACTCCCCATCAGAGAAACCGTTTCCGTCGCACCTGCTTCATTCACATCAACCGCAAGCACAGTTGCACCAGCTTTGGCAAAGGCAAGCGCAAAGGCGCGGCCTAAACCCGTTGCTGCACCAGTGACGATAACGCGTTTTCCTTCAAGACCAAGATTGTTCACGTCGTCTCCATGTAGTTTGCAAGGGCCAATTCAGCGCGGAGCGATGCCGTAAAAGTTTCAGCCATGGCACGGCCAGGTGCTGTGAGCAGACGCGGGTTTGAAACTGTGCTGACCATGTCCACATATTCAGCGATGCTCCAATCATACCAGCCGCGAATAACTTTCATGCCATGAGGTGTGGTGCGCCAACCTTTGTCGGCATCTTTGACCACTGCATCGTCGATTGATCTTTGTTCGCGCGTTGTATCGTGGCCATCGATGATGGTCAGCACGGCATCGATGTTCACACCCACTGGCTTGTGTTTGCGCAAAATCTCACCTGCAATTTCCACACCGTAAAGTTCGTGATCGCGCACTAAATCTGGGCGCTTAGGGTGCCTGCCAATGGCATCGAGCAGCAGTTCTTGCGGCACACGCTTCCAGCCCACATCATGCAAGAGTATCGCGGGCAGCACAATGGATTCATCGGCTTCGGGCATCAATTTTAAAAGCGCTTGCGCTACCGCATAGGCTACAAGAGTATGCTCATCATTGTTGCGTACATTGAGAAATGGTTTTGCGTCCTCCCAAAGTGCAGCATCACGCGGGTTGAGAATGGGGTTCATGCCGACACCTCATAAGAGAGATAGATTGATTTCCATTCCAAGTAATCTTCAACGCCGTAGCGCCCCTTCTCGCGGCCCATGCCACTTTGCTTCATGCCGCCGAAAGGGACATGGTGCGATGAGCGTTGAATATCATTAAGCCAAACAGACCCTGCCTCCATGCCTTCGCAGAGGCTGAGGCCACGAGCGAGATCACGTGTGAAAACAAATCCGGCTAGTCCAAAAGGTGTGTCGTTGGCGAGTCTTAATGCCTCTTTTGCATTTTTGACGGGCGCAATGCCCAAAACCGGGCCAAAAGTTTCAGCGGACATAATGAGCGAGTTTGCTGGCGCGTCGGCAATTAATGTTGGCGGCAAATAATAGCCGCCATCGTAGCCCGGCCCTTGCAATCGTTTGCCGCCACAGAGAATGCGAGCACCACGCGCTTTCGCATCTTGAATATGCCTGATTGAATTTGCAAACATCTTTTCGTTCACCATTGGGCCGAGTTCGCCACTCTCGCCTGCTCGTGCCATGGTGAGGGTCTTGGCAAGTGATGTGAGTTTTATAAGAAAATCTTTGTAGACTTTTTTTTCTACATAAACCCGCGCCACACGATAACAAAATTGCCCCGAATTTGCGAAGCCGTGGCGGCAAATGGCTGTCGCGGCTCTATCAAGATCAGCATCGGCGCATATAATCGCCGCTGACTGCCCACCGAGTTCAAGGGTTACGCGCTTCAGCGTGCCCGCAGCTGCAGCAGCTATAGCTTTGCCTGCTGAAATTGATCCAGTGAAAGCAATTTTTCGGGGAATGGGGTGTGCCACCAGAGCTTCGCCGATTGTACGATCACCAGTGACAACATTGAAGACACCTTTGGGCAGACCTGCTTTAAAGAAGAGTTCAGCAAGTAGCAGCGTTGAGAGAGGTGTATCTTCTGATGGTTTGGCAACTACTGTGCAGCCCGCAATCAAAGCTGCACCCAGTTTGAACATCAGAAGATTGATCGGATAGTTGAAAGGCGTGATGGCAACTACAACACCAACGGGTTCGCGCGTGACCAAAGTTTTTTCGCCGTGGCCAGAACCCAGCGCGAATGTGCCTTGCAGCCTCAACCCCTCTTCGGCGTAGACATCGAGGAGCTCTGCGGCGCGCAAATTCTCCTGTAAGCATCCGGAGATAGGTCGACCCAGCTCGCGCGATAGCAAATCCGCAATTGACTTGGCATTGCTGCGCATCGTAGCGGCACAATTTTTTTGTATGGCCACACGATCAGCCATCGGCGTTTGTTTCCAGCTTGCAAAAGCTTGTGCTGATGACTTGATGGCAAGGTCAGCATCAGCAGCAGCACCAAGCGGCACTGAAGTAAATTTTTGGCCTGTCCTAGGATCAATGACGGGCATGGTTTTGGCATCTAAGGCGGTTGCAAATTTGCCGTCAACAAACATCAGCATCACTCTCCTCACAACACATCAAACATCAACGCCTTTTTAGTAATAGCAAGTTCGCGCTCTGCAATGGCGCGGCCCACGGGTGTTTCAAACCAATCAATTTTAGATTCCATATCCGCAGCATAAGCATGAGGCGTTTTGCCGAACCAATCGGCTGCAATGGCAATGCCTGTTACGTTATAACGCCACATCTTATCAGCATCGCGAACGATGCGGTCATTGAGGTGGCGCGGTTCTTTGCGCGTGTCATGGCCGTCAATGATTTCGCACACTTGAGCGATTACATCTTCGCTCCATCCGGTTTGACGCAAGACTTCGGTGCCGAGCCGAACGCCTTCTGCCTCGTGCCTATAGCGCACATCTGATTGTAGCGGATTATCACCTCTAAATCCTTGCGCAATAATTTCTTCCATGTCGATGGCCCACCAGCCAATGTCATGCAGTAAAATCGCCAGCAAACACACATCACGATTGGCTTGTGGATAGCTCTCCAGAATTTCGAGCGTCCAGTTAAAAGCCAATGGAATGTGAATGTCGTTCTTTCTGGCCCGCATATAAACTTCAGCCGCGCGCCAGACGGGGTCATAGCGCGCGGTGTCTCTCATCACTTCAAAATTGTAACAGTGCCTGCATTTCCATCAACGCGGAGACGCTGGCCTGTTTTAATTTTAGAACTGGCATTGCCCGTGCCTGTAACGGCTGGCAGGCCGTATTCACGGCAAACGATGGCCGCATGGCTCATCATGCCGCCAATGTCAGTCACGGCACCGCCGATCTTGCCAAACACTGGCGCCCAAGACGGCGCCGTGACAGGCGTTACTAAAATTTCGCCCTTCTTCAATTCACCCAACTGATCAGGGGAACGCAGAACGCGCGCAATGCCTTCGACGATTCCGGGGGCGGCTGCCATGCCCTTCACGTCTCCACCTTTCTTGCCCGCACCTAGCCAGCGTTGAATGGCTTCTGATGTGATACCGAACAGCATGATAGTGAAGGGTTCAGTGATGACTTCAGGCGGGTTATTAAAGGCAGGTATAGGAGGCTGTGCCGCTAAAGCTTTCAACACTTTGCTACGGCGTTCAATTTCCGCAGGCCAAATATCTGTTCCCGCTGTGCGACCACCAATAGCCCAGCTTGAGCTGTAATCCCACAGCACATCACGCACTTCGTTACGACTCAAATAGAACATGCCATCTTCGTTCGGCCAGAAGCCAAGCTTGGAGAGCATTGAAGAAAGGCTCCGCATTTTGCGCCAGAATACACCAAGCGCCCAATGTTCGATGTAGAAGTTATGATCTTCAACATAAGGGAACACGGTGCGGGCAAGGCCGAGTTTGCCATCAAACACAGCCTGGGCTTCGTCATCCATCATTTCACGATATTCTGTAGTGATGCGGTCACGCTCAGCCAAAAGCTTGGCAGTTGGGCGCTCAATGGTTTCGCCAGCTTTCACGCGCGGAATGTAATCACGCATATAGCCCATTGGAATATCGAGATGATCAATCCAATATTTATCAGTTGAATAGAAACCATTGCCAGAAGTGAAATTGAACCATGGGTCTTTGGCTGCTTCCCACGCGGCAAGCCATTTCGCACCATTTGGCAATTTGCCAACTGCGGCCAAGGCTTGGTCGGCACTGCCCTTCATCAGAGCATCAGCCACGCCAAGCTCAACAGCAAGCCTCGACAGCTTTTTCAATTCATCGTCAGGGCGGAACAATTCACTGTCCACACCTTGAACCATTTTAGCGATGGCTTGATCAGGAATGGATGGCAACTGTGTTTTGACGAATTGGAAAAAGTCCAAGTAAGCAGCATAGCCAAGATTCAAGAACTCGAAATGATATTGCCATACTTTGTAACATAGTTCGATGGCGCGTTCGTAGTTCTCAAACAGTTGAGTGGTGTTATCAAGACCAACACCGCCCTTTACCCAATCTACTGGCACCATCTCTGGCAATTCATCAAACTTGATGGCGTTTAATTCGTCGATCTTGACCATCACCTTCTTTTTCCAGCTGGCAAGAAGCTCGTTCCAGTTGCCGAAGTAATGTCCTGCACGATCCATAAACAGCGGCACACGGTCGCCGATCTTTGCAGGTTCAACACCCACTGGTGAGAAATAAACATAGCCATTTAGCATACGATATTCGATGCCATTGGCGGGCGGCACCATGAGATGGCGCGTGTTATATTGGCCAAGGCATTTGATGGCATAATCCACCATAATCACATCAAAAGGGCGAACCGGATTTGGCCAATGCTGGGCATTGCAGAACCAGAACTTCGCTTCTTCTTCCTTGCGACGCTTGGGTTGGAATTGCGTGTAATAAGGATAGAGGCTTTCGGCACCTTGCGCGCCTTTCGGGGGCACTACATCATATGGACTCGGAAACAAAGATTTTGATTTTTTCGCTGGTGTTTTCTTGGTTGCTATTTTTTTTGCGGCCGCTTTTTTAGCGGGTACTTTCTTGGCACTCATTTCAGTCTCCCTTGGTATTTTATTTTTTTGTATATTTTGAATTACTTAGTGTCTCAACGATACTCATCATTCCAACTGCGAAATTCTGCTTTGCTGGATCTTTTTTCTTTTGTGACCAGATAGTTTCCGGCCTTGACTGCAACGCCATCAAGTTTTCACCTTCAGGCAGATCAGCATCAAAGGCCCATTCAACATCTTGTGGGCATTTGTTCTGGCGTTCAAGCCGCTTGGCAAGTCGCGCAACAGCCAAAACCTCTGCATCGCTAAGGCACTGCATTTTACGACGCTTGGCATCAACTTCGCGTTCAGTGGCGGCTCCTTCTTTTGGATCGCCAACCAGCTCAATATGTTTGTCAGAAATAATCCGCGCGATAATGGTTTCCATCACCTTTTCAACCGTGAAATTATCTGGCGTTACGAGACCGGATACAACGGTTTCGCCCAAGCCCCACGAGGCATCAATGACGATCCTCGTGCGGTCACCATTGGAAGGATCAAGCGTCATCGCAACGCCTGCGGTTTTGGCATTCACCATTTTCTGAATGGCAACACTCATCAGCACGTCGATATGATTGATGTTATTTTTGGCGCGATAAGCAATGGCGCGTGCCGTATAGAGCGAGGCCCAGCAATCGCGCACTTTGTCGAGCACCTGCTCAACGCCCAACACCCATAAATAAGTATCTTGCTGGCCTGCAAATGATGCATCCGGCATGTCTTCGGCCGTTGCAGAAGAACGCACTGCTACGGGAAAACTTCCAAGCTCCGCATAGGCACCCCGAATTGCGTGTTCCACAACATCTGGCAACGGGTGGCTGCCGATGCGCACACGAATGGCTTGGGCCACACGATCTAACTGCTCAGAATTTTCGACATCAAGGCCTTTAAGGTGACGCAAGATTTCGTCGCGCAAACCATGCTGTTCCAAAACCAATCTGAATGCATCCGTCGTCACAGCAAAGCCCGGCGGCACGGCAACGCCCGCTTGCGTCATTTGCCCCAGCGAAGCGCATTTGCCGCCAACGCGGACGTGATCTTCTGTACCAATAGAGGTAAAAGAAAGCGTGTAAGTCAATGTCATATATCCCATTCAACAAGAACTGATTTTGGAACGCGGAAACCCACGCTGCGTTGATACTGCGCCACAAAGCCGGGGGCTAGACGCAGGGTGGGAAATCTTTCAGAAAGTTGCCGCAGCACAATCTGCCCTTCCATTTTTGCCAGCTGGAACCCAAGGCAATAATGTATTCCATAGCCGAAGGCCAAATGTGTGCGGGCATTGGTGCGGGTGTGATCGAAAGTCTCGCCGTTTGGATATTGGTTTTCATCTCGATTAGCGGAGCCCGTGAACATCAGTATATTTGCGCCAGCAGGAATGGTCACACCACCGATCACCGACTCAGTGCGAGATTTGCGCCGCCAGCCAACAACTGACGGTGAAAAGCGCAACAACTCTTCCACTGTTCCAGGAATCAGCGCGTGATCTTTTTGAATAGCTTCAAATGAGGCACGGTTGCTGGCCAGTGTAATTACCGAATTGCCCATCAAAGTTGACGTGGTTTCATGACCTGCAAACAACACGGAATACATCACACCGGCAATTTCATCATCAGTGATTTCAGCGCCATCAGCTTGCAACCTTGCAAGGTCTGAAGGGAAATCATCGCCCGGCGTGTTTTTACGCGCCTGCACCAGCGCACGGCAATAGGCCCAATATTTTACCATATTGTGCGCGTGGGGCAATTGCTCTTCGTCGGTGAGAAACCCCCACGTCAGTGCCAATCTGCTTTCACCGAATGATTTGATCATCGGCACATCTTCATCTGGAATGCCGACGAGCGTGAACAGCACGTGGGCCGGAACTGGATATGCCACCTCTTTCCAGAAATCGACTGGCATCGATTGGCGACCTTTGGCTTCCAAGGCATCGAGATGATTGCGCACGATAATTTCTATTTGGGGTTCTATTGCTTTGAACCTTCGCGGGCCAAAACAACTTTGTGCAATTTTACGAATGCGGGTGTGGTCAGGAGGAACCCGAGCCGTGAGACCAGAATAAGCGGTGAAGCCGCCCTCCTTCATCACTTGGCGGCCAGCCTCGCACATGGGACGCATGGGCGCTTGTGCATTTTCGGAGGAATAGGTTTTCCAATCATCAAACACGGCTTTGATATCGTCATAGCGCGTTAGTATCCAATATCCCGTTTCTTCATGAAAAAAGACTGGCTGATTTTCACGAAAAAATTGCCAATGGGCATGCGGTGTGTTGAGATCAAACGGATCGTATTCACCAGACGGCATAGTGCGATCAATTGCATTCATCGTTTATCCTCCCAAATTTATTATCACTCTGCGGTGATTTTCGATTTGGGAAAGACTAATCTGCATTCTTTGGTTTTTCTTTGGAAACGAGATTACGATATTGCGTTCGAAGTTCCACACTCTCTGTTTCTCCCATGGTTTTCACGGCCTGCAGATATTGTTTATACTGACGGTGAACGGCATCATCACGGCCCTGCACAGCAAAAATCTGCATGGCTACTTCGTTGGCTGCTTCACTAGCGGGATCAATGGCCAACGCCTTGAGGCAGTGGTCTAATGCTTCACGCGTTCGGCCCATGCGCATGAGCACGCTTGTTAAGTTGTTTTGTAATTTAAGCGCCATTTCCCGCAGCCACATGCGGCGCGGCAGGCACCAATTATCATTTTCAGATTCCAAATATTCGCGCGGCAAATTCTCAAACAAATCGCCCGCATAAAGCTCGTCAGCAGCGAGGTAAACAAACAGTGCAGATTCAAGCTCGTTGTTTTTGAACAGAGCCAGTCCCCTGCGGCACAACTGTTCAAAAGTGTTAATATCGATCCAACTGCCTTGCGGGGCATTCAGGCGGTAGTAGTCGCCTGCGCGCACAACGCTTTGCGGCAAACCCAGAGTTTTACGCAACATCGCAACTGTATGGTGCAGGCGCGCACGCTTGGTCGCATCTCGCTCTTCCTCAGGCCACAATAGCTCACTGATCTGTTCGGCATTTGCGCCCTTGATTCCGCTTTGCAAAAGGTAGGCAAACAGCGTTTGGGTTTTCTTCGGCGTGCTGCCAGCAATTCGCCACTCAATATTTTGGCCCGCAATTGAAAGGCGAAGCTGGCCGAAGCAATGTATCTGCCAACGTGTTGATACGGCACTTGAACCCAAGGCCATGTCAGTTTTGGTAAGCCAAGATGGTGTAGCGCCATGTGCGAGCATCTCGCCCGTTTTGCGACGTAGTTGAAGACCTTCAAAGTCGGGCACCACGCGTCCAAGCATAAAGCCGAGTTGCTCGTCCAAAGCAGCAGTTTCCAAGAGCTTCGTTGGCAGCCAATAGGGATTTTGGTAAATCCCAGATGGTGCGAGAAACTGGCTGTGAACATGAAACGCAGTTTGCATGTGTTCTTCGATCATCAAGTCCTGGTCGTACACCGATACTATCGGTAGGTCCATTTCGGCGGAAAGTCTTTCAGCGACACTGCCCCATTGTTCCAAACTTCTCACAGACTCTAAATTAGAAATCGCCCAGCGCATGTCAACGATGATGCCACTGGTCAGCTTGGTTATCTTTAATTTCAATTTTGCGCATACGTCATCTTGCTCAAGCAAAATACGATCAAGCCCCACCGCAGCAAAGCCCATTCGTTGGTTTTTTGGCACCTCAGTCAAAAACGCGGCATCATCCGAAATTACTTCGGCCCGCGCCAGTTTCAAAAAATTCACTACTGCGTTATTCAAAAAATTGGGCTTGTCGCGCAAGTTAAACAAGGCCGCATTCGCTGTAGTACGCGTTAGTTTTTTTGGGCATTGCGCGACATGCTTCATTTGAAGTCACTCCGAAGTCGTTACTTACACCCACTCCCAAAGAAAAACCAAAGAGATTATATCTAAAATCCGCTTAGATTCAGGAAACACAATGAACAGTGAATTCGATTATGTGATCGTCGGTGCAGGATCATCAGGCGCTGTATTGGCGAATCGGTTGAGCGCTAATCCGCGCAATCGCGTTTGCCTTATTGAGGCGGGGCCTAAAGATACCAACTGGTTGATTGACTTGCCACTTGGGGTAATTTGGCTTTCGAAAGATGCCCGCCACAACTGGCTGCATAAATCGACTCCACAGACAGGGCTTTCCGGCAGGACGGTTTCGATTCCGCGTGGAAAAGTGCTTGGTGGTTCATCTTCAATCAATGGCATGATTTACATCCAAGGCCACCGCGACGACTATGACGACTGGGCCAAATCCGGATGCAATGGCTGGGGCTATGAAGATGTGCTGCCCTATTTTCATAAGTTGCAAGATACCTTGAGCGTGAGCCCGCTTCGCGACCCAAGCCCTGTCGACCATAACTTTATTGGTGCTGCGGCAAAGTTGCAAATTCGACCCTGCCCCGATTTTAATGTGGCTGAGCCGGAAGGGGTGGGCATCTACAAAGTTACACAACGGGGTGGCAAACGCCATTCGAGCGCGCGGGCATATCTGACTGGCACAGAAAACCGAGCCAATCTTAAAATTGTTACGCAAGCCGAAGTTACAAAGCTTGATATCGTGGCTCGCAAAGTGCGCGGCGTTGTCTTTCGCCACAACGGGCAGGAGATGACGGTTGCCGCGCGCGCCGAAGTCATACTATCAGCAGGCACAATCGGCTCGCCAGATATTCTATTGCGCTCTGGTATTGGTCCTGCAGCGCAGATCAAAGCCATGGGTGCACATCCCATTGTCGATCTGCCCGGTGTCGGGCAGAATTTGCAAGACCACGTTGATATGATGGTGATTTGCACCAGCCGCTCAACCGTGCCTTATGGTATTTCAATTCAAGCCTTGCCCCGCTTGGCGCGCGAAGGTTTGCGATGGATTTTTGGCAATCGCGGTATGTTGTCGAGCAACATGGTGGAGGCGGGTGGCTTTGTGCGCTCGCAAGCCTCTGAGCCACGCCCTGATATTCAATTTCACGTAATTCCGGGGCGCAAAAGCCACCGGGGCCGCATTTTGGAATATGGTCACGGGGTGAGTTTGCACACCTGCGTATTGAGACCCGAAAGTAGGGGCAGTGTTTCGCGTACTTCGCTTGTTGGTGCACCCAATATTGATCTCGGCTTGTTGCAGGCCGAAAGCGATCTCGAAACACTTTTGCGCGGCGTAAAACTAGCGCGGAAAATTCTGCGCGAAGAACCGATGGCCAAGCTTGGACTGATAGAATTGGTGCCCGGTGCAAGCGCACAATCTGATAACGAACTGCGCGGAGCAATTCGCGCCCATGCCAGAACGGTTTATCACCCCGTCGGTACCTGTGCCATGGGAACAGGAACAAGCGCTGTTGTTGATCCAAGCTTGAAAGTTCATGGGTTTGAAGGATTGCGGGTGGTTGATGCATCCATCATGCCAACAATCGTGAGTGGAAACACAAATGCCCCGGCGATGATGATTGCCGAGAAAGCCGCAGACATGATTTTAGCTTAGGTATTTTGGATGCGACTTATCCCAAATCAAAAAAGCGTTGCAATTCGACATCGGGTATTTTCTTACTGAAGGCTTCGAACTGGCTCTGACGCGTGGTGCTGAAGGTCTCGACGAACCGTTCCCCCAACCATTCGCGAGCGAAATTAGATTTCCGCAATTGCTCGATTGCCTCCGGCATGAGGCGCGGAAAATCCGGTGCAACACCCTGCTGTTCATAGCCATTGCCGATCACTTCTGACCAAGGTTCAATCTTTTCTTCTATGCCAGCAAGACCAGCAGCAAGCGTTGCTGCAACAGTAAGATAGGGATTGGAATCAGCGCCCGGCAAACGATTTTCAACGCGTAATGAACCCGCATCACGTCCCACAACACGAAACGCAGTGGAGCGATTTTCAAATCCCCAGCCCAACGCAGGAGGAGCAAATGTTCCCGGCGCAAAGCGGCGATATGAATTTACCGTGGGCAGAAACAGCAATGTCATATCGCCCAAATATTTCTGCAAGCCGCCAATGAAATGCAGGAACGTCTGGGACATATTATGTTTGGCCTTGGGATCAAAGAACACAGAATTCCCGTCATTGTCTTTCATAGAAAGATGAACATGAACGGATTGACTATCAGCTTCCTCATTCCAACGCGGCATGAACGTGACACACTTACCCTGCCGCATGGCGAGTGCGCGGATGAATGTCTTGAGCAGCGTCAATTGATCAGCGGGTGCCAAGCCATCACCAGCAGCAATGCAAGCCTCCATAAACCCGCCGCCAATTTCCTCATGCATTTTTGAAAGTTTAATCCCCAGAGGCGCGCACATCTCTGCAACCGCTTCATACCATTCTGTCTGCACAACCTGATAAAGCAACAGGTCGTGGCTCTTGTGCTGTGTTGCGGTTTTAAGATTGCGATAGTGTTTGGCTTTTGCACTCTCAGGCGTTTCATCAAACAAAGTGTATTCCAGTTCGAGACCGTAGTGTAGGTTCAAGCCGACTTCTTTGGCTTTGCGCAACATGTTGTGCAATATTGAACGCGGACAGATAGCGGCCGTGTCACCTGTGAATTGCGAAAGCACCAATACATTGTAGCCGGGTTTGGACCATGGCAATTTTCGCGCCGAGCTTGGATCAACAATCAAAGTCTCATCATGAAAATCCGCGGTGCCGTCCGTCACACCCGGCATTTCGAGTAACTCATCGGTAGGATCCAGTGCCAATTGTGCAGGTGCCATGCCCATGCCATTTTTTAGAATTCCCGCAAGGCTGTTTGTCGAAACCATCTGGCCACGTAAGCCGCCATTGGTGTCGACCATGGCAACCGTCGCAAACTTAAGTTCCGGGTCTTTGAGAGTATCTTCAGGTGACATAAAATTTCCTTGCTATTTTTTATGTTTTGCCAAGAGGCTGTTGAGCCGCTCGATATCGAGTTTTGGATTTGTAGAATAGGCCTTTAAAAAAACCATAAGACCATTGTTAACGTAGCGTGCAATGTCGGCACGGTTTGGAATTTTATCTGGCATGTGCAGAGCTTGGTTGCGAGGTGCAGAAAGTATTAGTGCCCATAAATCTTGGCCAGCTAATTCGGCATCAGCAAAGTTCAATCGTTCATTTTTCTTTTGCAGTTCAAGATAAGCCATTATGCCTTGCAACACTCGGTCTGGCCCTGCTTCCTGATAGGCACGACCAATGGCCGGGAAACGCTGCGTTTCAGCAATGATCAACCGAGCCAAAGAGAGAAATTGCGGCTTCATCACCACATGAGCATAGTTCCGCGCAAAAGTGAGCAAGTCACCAACCATATCTGCAGACGAATGATCAAATGGCTCTAACATCTCGTCGCGGCCTCCGAGCATTATAGCTTCGAAAAGCTGCTCCTTTGAACCAAAATACATGTAAAGAGTTGGCTTAGAAACATCCGCAGCCAATGCGACGCCGTCCATTGTTGTGCCAGCGTAGCCACGTAGCGAAAATACATCGAGAGCCGCATCAAGAATGCGCTGACGCTTTGCATGTTTTTTTTCGCTGCGCTTCAAAACGACGGTCACTGAACAAAGCCTTCTAAAAAATCCCGAAGCAATTCATTGAATGCGTGCGGCTGCTCAATATTACAAACGTGTCCAGCGCCAGCAATCACTTCAAATCGCACATTGGCATTCTTAGCTAGTTTATGGACACGGTGCGCAACGCTTCTAATTTCTGCGGGTGATGCCAACTTGTCGTGTTCACCGGTGATGAAAAACACCGGCATAGAGAGTTTCGCAAAATCGAACACCTCAACTGGTCGTGTAAAACATTGCAAAGCATCGCGGTAAATGGCTGTTGAAATTGCAGCCATAGATTCAAATAATTCCTTTCGGGCTGGTTCCGACGCGTGGGGCGAGGCAATTACATTTACGACAGCATCAGCAAAATCTTTAGGCGACTTGCCTTCATTCAAAGGCACTTCTCGTGCGTTGCGAAATTGATCCCTTTCGGCAACACTGGCCTCTGACATGCCCGTGCAGCCACCTGCGAGAACGAGGCCCATAAGTTTGCTAGGATGGCGCATGGCAAAGGATGTTGCAATCCAGGAACCGTAAGACAATCCAACTAGCACAAGCTTTTTTGCACCCAAACATTCCATTACTCGCAGAATATCTCCGCAATAGTCATCAATGGTGGATGGTGCAGTGCCCAACGCGCTTTCACCATAGCCCCGCAAATCCAAAGCTGCCGATTGCATAAATTGCGCGGCGATGGGAAGTTGCCTCGCCCAATTCTTTTTCCCGCCGCCTATGCCATGAAGAAATAGACAGAGCGTATCAGAGGGTATGCCAGCAACATTCAACGCAATTCCATCCTGTATGACAGAAAGCGGCACCAAAGTACGAAGTGCGTCAATGCCCCTTTGAAATACAGCACCTGTGCCCTCTGCAATAGCAGTAGCTCTGGGTTCGGGTGCATTAAAAATCGCGCGCCAATCTATTTTACAGTTGAGATCATCAAGAACGGTTATCGCAAATGAGGCATCGTAGCTTTCAACATCATGAATGCCTTCGAGGTGTTTATAAGAATAAGTGCGGTCAGTGTCGCTGAAATAAGTCAATTGCTCGCGGTAGACTGTCTCCTCACCCTTCACCGTAAAGCGGCGAATCGAACCGCCCTGTTCTGCTTCAATAGTTGCAAGCGCCGGGTGCCAATCACCACAAAATTCGCGAACAATGGACCATACCACATCGGCAGATACTGCAACTGTGCCCTCAATGTGAACGTGGCGGCGAGTCATATTTTATCCACGCCACAGTGAAGAGCGAGCGCCGCCTTCATCACCCGGCGCCTTATCTAATTCATCTAAGTCATAAAGCGTGAGCACTGACAGATAGTCTTCCATGATTTCTGACGTGTATGGCAGCATCAGTGCTCCGCAGCGACTGTCGCGATACATGCGTTCTAGCGGCAATGATTTCAGCATCGATTGCCCGCCACAGGTGCGAATAGCCAAAGCGGCAATTTCCTGCACGCCTTCCATCACACTATACTGCGCGGCATACATGCGTAAAACTTCGGCTTTAGTTGGAAAACCTTTTGCTTCCATAAACACTTGCCACCACAAGGCGCGCATCGCAGCAAGGCGCGCATACATTTTTCCAACTGCAATACGCTTGGTACCAAACATGCGGCGATCGGCCATGGGTTGACCAGCTACTTCACCGCGCAAATAGGCCACGGTGAAATCATAAGCTCCTTGCGCCACACCCATGTAGGTAGGCGACAACGTAGCCATCATATGTGGCCAATGCGGCAGAGTTTTGAGAAAAATGCCTTTGGGCATCATAAGGTCATCTTCGGTAACGAATACATCTTTCAGCACCAGATCGCGGCTATTGGTGCCTCGCATGCCAAGTGGGTCCCATGTGCCTTGCACAATGAGTCCGGTTGCGTCTTTCGGAACAACAAAAATCATTGTGTCTTCGTGCCGTGGCTCGGTGCCTTCGAACACCTCTGTACAAACAATAGAGTAATAATCACAATAGCCCGCGAGTGAGGCAAATTTTTTGAAGCCGTTGATCCGCCAACCGCCGTCAACTTTGCGGCACTGAGTTTGGGTGGGCTTTGAAGTCCAGTTTTGCCCCGCCTCAGAAATCGGCTGCGAATAGATGCCCTGCTCTTTTACAGCACGGCGAAATTGTCGTTCGCGCATGGGTGCAAAGGCTGCGCGGTCTGCATCGCTCAAATGCGGGAGATCATACATAAACCGTGACCACATCATTGATGAATTATGCATATTGAAAGTGAGTGCTGTGGCCCCGCAGTATTTGCCAATCTCGGCCCCCACCATGGCATATTCGCCAAGACTAAACCCATGGCCGCCAAATTCTTCAGGCACCGTGAGCGTGAGAAAGCCTTCAGCTGCGAGGTCTTTATAATTCTCCACCGGAAAACTTGCGGCCTCATCAATGGCTTTGGCACGGCCAGAAAAACTTTCTACTCCCATCTCATTAATGCGGTTCAGCACCGTCAAAACTGCAGGGCGAATGCGCGAGAGGTCGTAATAATCAGAGGCGTCACTCATGCCAAATCTCCTCGCAACACGCCATTTTTCACAACAATCTTTCCATCCAAAGCAATCGTGCATTTGCGCATGGGCAAATCGAAATGCCCTTGTGTGAAGCGGCCGGCATATTGATTAGCACCAGTGGACCACAGGAAGTTTCCGGCCCAGGCGCGGAATTCAACACCTTGCATATCGCGCTTATCGTAGAGCGCACCTGATACCCAACGCGCCGCAGGATTCATGCCCCAGCCTACATGGCTAAATCCATAAGCTAGAGGATCTTCCCAGCTTGCCATGTATTCGCGGAAAAGTTCAGCATCTAGACCATCGCCTTTAATGGCCGTCACAAAATCATTCTCAACCGTGAAATCAATTTGGCTTGCGAGATAGGTTTTGAAGGTCAGGTTCATGTCACCTACATCCATTACGATGCGGCCGTTTACTGTGTTGGGGCCGGGGAATGCAAGACATAGGCCACCGGGCCAATGGGCCACATGCCCTGGATTAGTACCAAAACCCGGGGTGCCACCACAGGGGGCGTTGCGCAGATCAATCGTAAGATCAGTTCCCGCCGCGGAGGTCACCCGCATCTCCCTAGCATCCCGTAACATTTGAACACCCAAAGCAACTTTCGGCCCAAGCTCGGCCTTGGGTTCAGTGCGTTCCAAAATTTCGGGGTGTTCGTTGGTCACAACCAAAATGCGTGCACCCGAACTTTCTACTTCTGGCCATTCCGGCGCGTGGATCATGCCTTCCACCGTGCAATCCACAACGATCTCGCATTGCTTCATGGCTTCAATGGCGGCGCGATTGTGCTGGATCGCAAGCGATGTGCCTGTGCCTTTTACAGGCACGGGAGCAGTTTGTGGCGGTGTTGGCATTTTGATCATGCAGAAATCTGCGCCTAGATCATAGAGTGCCAGTTCAGATAAATGTACCAGCACTGGCCGAGATTGAGTTTCGGAAATCAATGCAACCTTGGTGCCTGTGGCAATGCCGTTCAACGCAAACACTCGACGAAAACAGGCAAGCCACTTGCCTTCAATACGTTCCTGCAACATGTCGTGTTTCCCTTTTAATTTTCTAAAACCTTACTACTCAGTTTAGTAATTAACAAGGCACTCGCTGCTCATAAAACTGTAGATCGTTTTAATTTAACGTGTTAAGCATTTACCACAATATTCGAATGACCGGGATCAACTCGGCATCAAACACAACGCCAGCGGGGCTGGCTAAGGAGGGAACGTGACCACAACAACTTTAAGCGGCAGCAATCAGCTGCGCAAAAATGCACTCGGCGTGGGGGCCGTGGCATTTTTGGTTATTTCGGCGGCTGCACCGCTCACGGGTGCTGCGGCGGCCATTCCATTGGGTATGCTCTTGGGAAATGGCATCGGGCTGCCGTTAACATTTGTTCTCGTGACATTGCTCATGTTGATCTTCGCCGTTGGCTATATGGCGATGGCAAGGCATATCAGCAACGCAGGCGCTTTCTATGCGTTCACCGCACGTGGCCTTGGTGGCCAAGCGGGTGGTGCGGTGGCCGCAATTGCATTGCTCTCTTATAATTGTATGCAAATTGGTTTGCTGGGTTTGTTAGGTGGGGCGGCTGCTGGAACATTCGGCGCTATGGGTCTTGTAATGCCATGGTGGGTGTGGAGCTTCATGGCGATCGCCATCGTTGGGTTTCTTGGATTTCGCCAAGTTGATCTTTCCGCCAAGATTTTGATGGTGCTGGTCATGCTTGAATACATCGTTGTGTTCATCGTCGATGGTGCTGTTTTGACAAAGGGCGGAGATTCAGGTCTTTCCATTCCTTTGCTCAATACAACAAATCTGCTGAGCGGTTCATTGCCCGTGGCCCTGCTGTTTGTGATGGGTTGTTTTATCGGCATTGAAGCTACAACAATCTATGCGGAGGAAGCCAAGGATCCAAAAACTACCATTCCAAAAGCAACATATCTTTCAATCCTTGTGATCGGCCTTTTCTTCTTGGTCACGTCATGGTTGATGATTGCGGCTACAGGCGTGGATAAAGTTATGCCTGCCATTCAAGCCTTGCCTGATCCTACTGCCTATATGTTTGGTGTTGCTGAACGTTATGCTGGAACAACTGTTTCCACCATTATGGGCCTGCTGTTTATCTCGTCCATCTTTGCTGCTGTCAGTGCCTTCCACAGCTATATCTCACGTTACACTTATGTGATGGGCCGTGAAGGCTTGTTGCCAGCCAGCTTTGGCGTGACCCATAACACCCATCAAAGCCCACATGTCGGCTCCGTTACACAAACGATCGTAGCCGTGATTGTGGTTGGCTTGTTTGCTATTCTCGGACTTGATCCAATTCTCAATCTCTTTACGTGGATCAGCCAGATCGGTACATTGGGTATCATGGCTATGATGGCACTTGCCTCATTCTCGGTTATTGCTTTCTTCAGCAAGAACAGCTTTGGCGAAAACGCGTTGGTTTCAAAACTTGCGCCTATTGTTGCAGGCCTCTCGATGGCAGCTTTGTTCATTTATATTTTCATGAACTTTGGCGGCCTCACCGGAACATCAGGTGCACTCGGTTTCTTCTTGCCAGCACTCGTGGTCATCGCGGCGATCGTCGGCTTGCTTTTGGCTTCACGTTTGAAGTCTGCTGATGCTGCTAAATATGCTCGCATGGGCAGCAACGTCTAAAATAATATAGGGCGGCTTTGCGGCCGCCCTGCTCTCTCAATCAAATGTAATTGATATACCAATCGCGCAACGCATCACCGTCAAGCTTGGCGGTTTTTTCAACTTCGGCACGCTTCATAAAAATATGATTTTCGGCAAGCATTTCGCCTACGGCTTCGCGCAGGGTCTGATCTTTTTCCAACTCATCCAAAGCTTGCGTTAAATTATCTGGGGCCGCAGATGTGGCAGAGCTGTGTTCAAAGCAGTCTCCCGTTTCGCGCGGCGGCAAGACATAGCCCTGCTTCAAGCCTAAACGCGCAGCTTGCAACACTGTTGCTACTAACACGTATGGATTAGCAGCACCATCTCCCATACGATGTTCGATACGGGCTTTCGTTCCGCCTTCAGCAGAAATGCGTGTGGTCACTCCACGGTGGTCGCCACCCCAATTGCACCAATAACCCGACATGCTGGCAGGCTTTAGCCGATCATAAGAATTGGTAATAGGTGCTATCAAAGCAGCCATGCCGCGATGATGATGCATAAGGCCCGCCACACAAGCTTTGGCCAATTTGGTCATTTTCTTCTCTTCGCCAGGATTTCCGATGGCGTTTTTATTGTTCTTGTCGAGGAAGCTGAAATTCACATGCGTGCCGCTGCCACCCTTACCGAGAAACGGCTTTGGCAAACAGGTGAGCACGATGCCATAGGTTGCGGCAGTTTCGCGGGCCATCAAACGGAACAAGAAATGATCATCCACCGCTTTCACTGCATCATCATATTTCAGCGTGAATTCAAATTGCGGCGCGTCATATTCTGTGGTCATTGATTCTAATTTGAATCCAGCTTTTTCCGACGCCTCCCATATCGCATCGGTAAAGCCACGCGGATCAGCGAAGTGCCCGGTTGAATAGACATAGGAATGCGGCGTTTCGTAAGGTTTCAGACTGCCATCATCTTCGCGTTGAAAAGCATAGGCCTCGATTTCCATGCCTACCTTGGCTTTAAGGCCAAGCTTTTGCCAATCAGCCACCGCGCGTTTTAAGGCGTTACGACCGCACATGGGAAGCGGTGAGTTATCCCATTGCAGCAAATCGCCCACCACCAATTTGGTGCCATCTTCCCAGCCATCGCGAATGTCCGATTTTTTATAAACGGCCTGCATGTCAGGTGCGCCATCCATCATACGGCAACCAGGAGCTGGGAGTAGATCACGATCAAAATGCACGCCATATAAAGCCTGAGCAAATCGTGACGCACCATTGGCTTTCATTTTATCGGCTGGCAAATATTTGCCACGTGCAATGTTTAGGTGATCGCAAAACAAAAGTCGCAAACGTTGGTTAGACATTTCTTGTTCCTCAATTCAATGAAACACGAATGGGCAAGTGTTTTATGCCACCCACAAAATTTGATCGCACGAAAGCATGTTCGCCACTTTGCTCAATTGATTTAATGCGGCGTGCCAATTCTTGAAACACGATACGAACCTCAAGTTTTGCTAACCAAATTCCTAAACACACGTGCGCACCACCCTGCCCGAAGGCTAAGTGGCGATTTGGCGTGCGCCGGAAATCCACCGTGTTTGGATTTTGAAATGCATTCTCATCGCGGTTGCCAGAAGCAAACCAGAATAGAACTTTATCCCCTTCACGAATGGTCTTGCCGTGCATCTCGCCATCACGGCTTGCGGTGCGGCGGAAATAAGTTGCAGGCGAGGCCCAGCGGATTACTTCGTCTGGCAGAGTTGCCCAGATGTTCGGATCGATATGCAAATCAGCCAGCAAGCCCGGCTGGTTTGCCAATGCGTGAATACCTGCAGCAATTGAATAACGCGTGGTGTCATTACCAGCTGCAACCAGAAGACAAAAGAAATTCTTGAACTCTGATTCAGAAATCACATTGCCTTCCACATCAGGTTGCAACATCATATTCAAGATGCCGCTTTCATCACCGCGCTTTTTTCGTTCAGCCATCATACGCTCAGCATAATCAAAAAGTTCAGCACCAGCGGGGGAACGAAAGGGCATGAAACGATAAGCATCAGTGTTCGTCTTATCGACCACTGTGCTGGTAAAATCTGAATCGCTGTTGGCCATCAGCGCATCGCCTTTTTCAACCAGCCAGTTCAAATCTTCATCGGGCGTGCCCATAATTTGGCCTAGCATGCGCATCGGCAATTGCCTTGCAATATCTTGCACCGCGTCAAATTCCTTGTTCTCAAATGCCTTGTCTAAAATATCGACACAGAGGGCGCGGATTTGATTTTCAAATTGCATAACGACAGGTTGAGAGAAGGCTTTTGAAACCAATCGGCGCACCCGTGTGTGATCGGGCGCATCGGTTTCCTGAAAGGTTCGCCTAGCCAAATATTCTTCGTAGGTTTGGTCTTCCATGCGTATGCCTCGGGCCGAACTCATCCATTCGCTATCGCGATTCAAGGCCATTATATCTTCATGACGGGTGATAGACCAAAAGCCTTTGCCACCGGCATAATCACACCAAGCAATGGGATCTTCGCGGCGCATGCGGGCAAAAGTGTTGAGCGGCAAACCATTGTTAAAACTATCGTGGTTGGAAAGATCAGCGTGACCATCATCATTCGCCAGCCAAACCGTCATTCGCCGTACTCCTTTGCCGTTGCGAATAATTATTACACATGTTAAGTATCTAGGCAAGGAGCAACGTTAGATGCACATTGGAATTTTAGTGACCAACACGGATGATTCCGCATTCGCAAAGCAACGCCCCGATGATGGTGAAAAATTCAAGGCCTTATTGCAACCGCTTCGCCCTGATTGGAAATTCAATGCAGTGCAGGTGAAAGATAGCGTGTTTCCTAGCTGTGTTGACGATTTTGACGGCTATGTGATTACCGGCAGCCCTGCATCGGCCAATGGGCCAGAAGCTTGGGTTGCTACCTTGATGGATTTCATCCGCAAAATTGATGTTGCGAAAACTCCCACGGTTGGCGTGTGCTTTGGCCACCAGGCCATTGCGCTGGCCTTGGGCGGCACCGTTTCGAAAAACCCAAAGGGTTGGGGCTTTGGCATTGCTGACACACATTTCACCCACACCGAAAAATGGATGGTGCCGAAGCTAGATACCATATCGCTTTATGCAGCACACAATGAACAAGTGACCATATTGCCGAAAGATGCCATTGTTTTGGGCGGAAGCGATTTTTGTCCTGTGGGTTCCTACAGAATTGACAATCACATTTTCACAACCGAATATCACCCTGAAATGACGCCTGAGTTCGTCTTGGATCTCAGTTATGCATTTGAGAAGTACATTGGCCATGACGTGGCCGAAAATGCGCGCAAGCAGTTTAAGTCGCCCGCACAAGGCAAAATATTTGCCGAATGGATGGTGCGGTTTTTAGAGATGCCGCGTTAAAGCTGAATCCACGCCGTCTTCAAATCTGAATATTTATCCAGCGCATGCATCGATTTATCATGTCCATTGCCGCTTTGCTTCACTCCACCAAGCGGCACAGTGTTATCTGCCCCGCCATAGGTATTCACATGAACAACGCCAGCTTTGATACCGCGCACCATGCGGTGGGCACGTGAAAGGTTCGACGTCCACACGGCAGATGCCAAACCATAGACTGTGGAGTTGGCAATGCGCAGCGCTTCGGCTTCGTCTTTGAAGCGCATCACGCCTAATACTGGGCCGAAGACTTCTTCTTGCGCAAGATGCATGGTGCTGCTGATGTTGGTGAGCACGGTTGGAGCCATGTAGTAACCCCCAGTGGATTCCATTATGCGCACCCCGCCGGTTTTCAGGGTTCCGCCTTCGGCTTCGGCGCGACGCACAAATTCTAAGTCTTTCTCCAATTGCGCCAAACTGGAAACAGCGCCTGACTCTGTGGTTAAATCCAAGGGATCACCCAATTTCATTTTTGAAGCGTAGCTCGCTACTTTTTCCACAAATTCATCATGAATGGAATCTTCCACCAACAGACGCGATCCCGCCACACACACTTGTCCAGAATTGCGAAATATTCCGTATGCGGAGGTTTTTGCGGCCACATCTAAATTCGGAGCATCAGCGAAAACAATGTTGGGAGATTTTCCACCCAGTTCCAAATAACAACGCTTCAAATTCGAACGCGCCGAATATTCTAGAAGCTTTCGGCCCACGAAACCTGAACCCGTGAAGGCCATCACATCGACGTCCATGTGCTTGCCAAGCGCTTCGCCAACACTTGTGCCCTGCCCCGTCACAACATTTAAAACACCGTCCGGCAATCCTGCTTCGCTGCACAGTTGCGCCAAACGTAATAATGATAACGATGCAATTTCTGCGGGTTTTAGAACCACGCTGTTGCCCGCCGCGAGAGCTGGTGCAATTTTCCAGCAGCCAATCATAAGCGGAAAATTCCATGGCACAATTGCTGCGACCACGCCGACAGGCTCACGGTGGATGAGGCCCAGAATATTCTGCGCTGTTGGTGCAATTTCACCATAAACCTTATCAATGGCTTCGGCATAATAGCGGAACGTGCCTGCGGCACTGCCGGGTTCGGCCTTCAGTGCCATCGAAATTTCGGTGCCATTGTCACGCACACCCAGCACAGCCAATTCCAACGCGTGCTTTTCAATCAGATCAGCAATTTTGTGCATGACCTTTTTGCGTTCGGCGGGTGCCGCCTTCGACCACGCACCCTTTTCAAAACTCGCGCGGGCGGCTTTTACCGCAACATCGGCGTCGACTTTTCCGGCTCTTGCAATGGTTGTGAAGACTTTACCATCAATAGGTGATTCAACCTCAATCACACTGCCGTCTTGGGCGGCAATTGCTTTGCCGTTAACAAAGAGTTGTTGCGGCAAAACCACGTTTGCACGAAGGCGATTGATCTCTTCTTGTGACATTCAATTCCTCTAAAATCACTGTATACCCGAATATCAGCTTGCAAAACACGGGGGGGAGTGTCAAGTTATTTCACATGTTAAGTAGTTTGGCTGGAACCATATGATGTCCCTGAATCCGCGCATTCTTCTCATTGGCACTGGCGACACAAAGTCAGACGAAATGGTTTTCATGCAAGAGCAAATCACGCAAGCGGGCGGAACTGCTGTGATCATGGATATTTCAATTTTGGGCGAACCCAAATTTACGCCCGCCTATTCGAAGCATGATGTGGCTGCCACTGCCAATACAACGATTGAAGCCATCGCAGCCTCTGGTGATGAAAATTCAGCTATGGCTTTGATGGCGCTGGGCGCATCGCGTTTGGCGCGCAGGCTTTGTGACGAGGGCAATATGGATGGCGCGCTGATCCTTGGCGGTTCGATGGGAACTGACCTTGCATTGGATGTCGCAGCTGCCTTGCCGCTTGGTGTTCCGAAATTTATTGTCTCGACAATTTCATTCTCTCATCTCATTCCACCAGAACGAATCTCTCCGGATTTGATGATGATTTTATGGTCGGGTGGGCTTTATGGTTTGAATAGCGTTTGCAAATCTGTTTTGTCTCAAGCCTGTGGCGCAGTGGTGGGTGCTGCAAAAATATCGTCCCGTCCACAAACCAAACGCCCCGTAATTGGCATGACGTCACTCGGCAAGAGCTGCTTGAAATATATGGTTGCGTTAAAGCCAGAACTGGAGAAGCGCGGCTACGAAGTTGCCGTTTTCCACACAACGGGCATGGGTGGGCGTGCATTTGAATCTGTTGCCACGCAAAATGGATTTGCTGCTGTGATGGACTTCAGTTTGCAGGAAGTTGTAAATTTCGAAAACGGCGTGATTGCATCATCTTCGGGCGCTGACCGCTTAGAAAATGCAGGCCGTATGGGCATTCCACAAATTGTGGCGCCCGGTGCGATCGACATGGTGGACCTTCCCGCTTGGAGCTCCTTACCCGAGAAATGGAAAGACCGGCCCTATCACGCGCATAATCGCCTTTTAGGATCGATCACCACGGATCATGATGGCAGGCGGAGAACAGCCAGAACTCTGTTGTCAAAATTAGAAAAATCCAAAGGGCCGGTGGCATTTATACTTCCTGCCGGAGGCATTCAGGAATGGGATCAAGTGGGCGAACCTCTGCATGATCCTGAAGCACTCGCTGTGTTCGTCTCTGAAATTCGCAAAACAGCTAAAGTGCCGATACAACTTTATGACATTCCTGATCACATCAACAGTCCGCTTTTTGCTGCGAAAGCGTTAGAGATTTTTGACGATTGGGTACGGCAGGGTATCATCCCCGCTGGCACTCCATAATACTGGACGGAGAAGAAGAGATGCGTAATGCCAATTTTCTAAAGGAAAACAATGCCCGCCACATGTGGCATGCCATGGCCAATGCGGGCGATATGCGGGCCAACCCGCCGCAGATTATTCATTCGGCAGAGGGCGTAGATATCACCGATATTGATGGCCACAAGGTTCTCGATGCTGTGGGGGGGCTTTGGAATGTGAACCTTGGCTATTCGTGCGAACCAGTAAAGAAAGCCATTCGCGATCAACTCGATCAGCTCCCTTATTATTCCACATTTCGCGGTACAACCAATTCGCCACTGATCGAACTTTCTTACGAGCTAGCCGAATTTTTTAAACCAGATGGCATGACACGTTCTTTCTTCACATCAGGTGGTTCTGACTCAATTGAATCAGCTTTGCGCTTGGCACGGCAATATCACAAATTAAAGGGCCAACCTGAGCGTACAAAATTTTTCGCGCTGAAAAAAGGGTATCACGGCACGCATTTTGGCGGTGCTTCAATCAATGGCAATTCCAATTTCCGGAGAGCCTATGAACCTTTGTTGCCCGGCGTGTTTCATCTGCCCGCCCCATGGGATTATCGCAACCCATTTGGAACAACTGATGGTGCTGAAATTGCACAACGGATCGCAGCACTGTTTGAAGATGAAATTGCGTTTCAAGGCGCTGATACGATTGCCGCTTTTATCATGGAACCTGTGTTGGGTGCAGGCGGTGTGATTGTTCCGCATGATAGCTTCATGCCTTTGATGCGCGCCCTATGTGACAAGCATGGAATTCTCATGATTGCTGATGAGGTGATCTGCGCATTTGGCCGCACAGGTGCTTGGAGTGGTTCCAGACTTTGGGGCGTTCAACCCGATATGATGTGCACCGCGAAAGCTATCACCAACGGTTATTACCCATTTGGTGCGGTGATGATTCACGAGAAGATGGTGGAAGTTTTTGAAACGTCTAAATCTCCGCTCGCCTCCATCGGCCATGGCTACACCTATTCTGGACACCCGGTGGGTGCTGCTGCGGCTCTTGTCTGCTTGGCTGAAACAAAAAGGCTGAGGGTGAATGAAAATGCGGCGGTTCGAGGCGATGAACTTCTCTCTGGCTTGCAAGGGCTTTATAAAAAACATGCACTCGTCGGCAATGCGCGAGGCCGTGGCTTGATGTGCTGTTTGGAACTCGTATCTGACCGCACGAAAAAATCTGCCGCAGCAAAAGACACTGTGCAGAAAGTGCAAGACGGCGCTTATAAAGCAGGCGTAATGGTTCGCACTTCTGGCAACAACATCATCCTCTCGCCGCCTTTGATTATCACCGCGGCAGATGTGAAGCGAATTATCGCGGCCCTCGATGTGGGTTTAGAAGTGGCAGCTCACTGAGCCAAATGTACCAAAATCCGCGTGGATATAATCGCCATGTGCAGTTTCCACCGGGCGAATGAAAGAACCCGAAAGCACGACCTGCCCTGCAGAAATGTGATCGCCATATTGCGCCAAACGATTGGCCAGCCATGCTATGCCCAATGCTGGATCGTTAAGCACTCCGGCACCCAAACCTGTTTCCTCCACTTCATTGTTTTTGGAAACAATGGCACCCATCCAACGCATATCAATTTGGCGTGGATTAGAATGCTGTTTGCCTAAAACAATACCTGCGTTGGCCGCATTGTCGGAAATGGTATCCACAATGCTTCGGGCTTTTTTGCTGACGGGATCAATGCGCAAAATGCGCGTGTCCAGTATTTCAAGCGACGGAACAACATAATCTGTAGCGGCTAGAACATCTGCTACTGTTACATTGGGCCTGCGCAGATCATGTTTCATCACGAAAGCAATTTCCGCCTCTATGCGTGGTTGGATGAAGCGATTTTGCGGAATGACAGCCCCATCTTCAAACACCATATCATCCAACAACACGCCCGAATCTGGCGTGCTGATGTTCAAGGCATACTGCATAGCTTTGGAGGTAAGCCCAATTTTCCAACCCATTACTATACGGCCCGCCGCCAGTTTCATTTTCACCCATGCGGCTTGAATTGCATAGGCGTCGTCCATGGTGGCGTTCGGGAACTGCTGCGAAATCAGATTCATTTGAATTCGACTGCGTTCAGCACCATCAAGGCTCTTAGCAACTTGCGCAATTTCAATTTCCGACAACATCATCATTCATCCGCCACGGTGTTGCGCAAAATGCCGAGACCATCGGCCTCCACTTCAATCACATCCCCAGGTTTCAACCAAATCGGCGGATCAAATCTTGCACCTGCCCCTGTCGGCGTGCCGCAGATGATTACATCACCGGGAACTAAAGTTGTGAAGGTTGAAATATAATTTATGATTTTACGGAATGAAAAAATCATGCGCGAGGTGCAGTCCTGCTGGCGCACCTCTCCATTCACGCGGGTCGTGAGTTGGATGTCTGCGAGTTGAAGTTCATCCGTATACGGAATAATCCATGGACCGATCGAGCCGGTGCGATCAAAGTTTTTGCCCTGCGTCACGTTGAACTTTGCGTGCCGCACCCAATCGCGAATAGTTCCTTCATTACAGAGTGTTAGAGCTGAAATATGGGAAAGTGATTCAACTTCAGAAATGCGCCGTCCACCTTTTCCAATAATAATTGCAATTTCACCTTCATAGTCCAGCTGCATGGATTCCGGTGGACGAATTAGGGGTTGGTCGTGACCAGTGAAAGAGCGAGGGAAGCGGATGAACAGCGAAGGATTTGGCGGCGCTGCATTACCATCTTTATACTCTTCATTACGATCAGGGAAGTTCACGCCGACGCAAATTATTTTCTCTGGGTTTGAGAGAGGGATTTCAAAAATAATTTCTGATACTAAGAAATCAACCGATCTTGCAGCAGCTCTTAACGCCAATGCCACAAGTGCATTGGCTTTGACAGCAGACATCAAATCGGGAAATTCCTTGGCGCAATCGATCACGCCTTTTTCGGTAAGTAGGCCAAAGCTGGATTTTCCATTTCGGCTGAATGATATAAATTTTGATGCAGTCATTTCAAAATTCCAGTTCTGCCAGCTCGACAATCACATCATAGGCGGTGTGGGCATCAGCTTCAGTCATATCCCATGAACCTGCTTGGAAGCGGATAACAAATGCACCATCCACTTTGGTTTGGGTGAGATAGATGCGGCCATCATTATTGATGCGGGTGATCAGCGCTTGGTTATGTGCGTCTAAATCATCAATGCCTTTGGGTTCATGTCGAAATGAGAACAGCGAAAGCATCGGTTCAGTGACAACGCGAAAGTTTGGCGTTGAGGCCAAACGCTTTGCCAGATTTTCTGACCATCGCACGTGATTGCGGATCATGGCGCGCAAACCCTCAAGCCCATAGGCTCGCAGCAGGAACCAAATTTTCAATGCGCGAAAGCGGCGGCCCAGTGGCACCGTCCATTCGGAATAGTTTATGATATTTTCGTGGCCATCAGTTTTTAAATACTCGGGGTGGATTGCCAAAGTGCGCACAAGAGATTTTGCATCGCGCACGAAATGCACGGAGCAATCAAATTGCGCGCCCAACCATTTATGCGGATTGAAAACGATTGAATCCGCATCTTCTACGCCCGCCCAGAAATGGCGGTATTCAGGGCAAATCATGGCCGAGCCTGCCCAAGCTGCATCGACGTGAACATAGAGATCGTGGCGCTTGGCGATTTGGCACACGGTCTTCAAATCATCGGTAGCGCCAACGCTTGTGCCGCCCACACAAGCGATGATGCCTGCGGGCAAGAAGCCTGCTTGCCTGTCTGCAGTGATGGCCGCCTCTAGTGCATCTGGGTTCATACTGCGCAATCCACCTGCCACAGGAATGCGCACCAGATTGGCCTCTCCAATACCTGACACCCAAATGGCCCGATCTATCGACGTGTGAACTTGGCCCGAGCAATAGATGCGAAGCTGCTTGTTGTGTGCAAGCCCCTGGGCATTGCCCTGCCAGTTTAGAGCCCGTTCACGCATGACCAACACTGCAGAGAGCGTGGCCGACGAAGCTGACTCTTGAATGACCCCGGTGAATTGATCAGGCAGTCCCAACGCTCGCCGCAACCAATCAATCACCCGGGTTTCAAGCTCGGTGGCGGAGGGCGAGGTTTGCCAGAGCATGCATTGCGCGGCCATTGCAGCAACAAGTTGTTCTGCAATCACCGATGCGGGAGCTGCATTAGCTGGAAAATATGCAAAGAACCGAGGGTGCTGCCAATGGGTGATGCCGGGGACAATGATTTTCTCAAAGTCGGCAAAAATCGCTTCCATTGCTTCGGCGGATTCGGGTGCGGAATCTGGCACGGCATTGAATGTGTCACCCGGTTGGGTTTGTGCGCGAACTGGCAAATCACGAAGTGACGCACGATAATCCACGCCCCAGTCTGCGGCTTTGTGGCTCCAATTTCGAAATGCTGCATCATCCATACTGAAATTCCTCAGGGTGCAACGATAGGCTGCGCCCTCAGAATAGCATCTATTGGTTCTACACCTTCAAACAAAGTGCCCTCTTCAAACCAAGATTTTGGTGCGGGCGCCCCCCACAATGTCTGTCGTTGTGGGTCTTTCAAATCCCATTTGATGGGTTCGAGATCAGGATCAACCGTAAGATAGTCCGAACAATAGATTTCGATTCGATGACCATCAGGATCGCGGATATAGAGGAAGAAAGCATTGGAAATGCCATGGCGACCTGGGCCGCGTTCAATGTTTTTAACATAGCCAGTAGTAGCCATAAGATCGAGCAGATCAATAATGTTGAGCGGTGTTGGCACCCAGAAGGCAACATGATGCAAACGCGGCCCGCGACCATTTGTGAAGGCCATATCATGCACACCACCTTTGCGGTGCATCCACGCGGCCCAGAGTTTTTTAGACTCTTCGTCTTCCGTATACTCGGTGACGCGAAAGCCCATGTCGTTGTAAAAATCTACTGATTCATCAACGCTTTGCGAGAAACAATTGAAGTGATCTATGCGGAGTGGTTTAACACCTTTGTAGAGTGAAAACTTTTGGTGAATATTGGGCAGCTTATCCATGGTGGCGTAGAATTCGAGTGGTATGCCGTGAGGATCGCTGGTGAGCAATGTGCGGCCCTGATGCGCTCTGGTGGTCCATTCGGTCTTGCGGCCCTTAGCTTCAAACCAGATTTTTGCTTTGTCTAAATCTTGCTCAGCATAGACTTTAAAGCCAAGCACACGCGCTGCTGGCTTTTCTGCCTTCGTTAAAATGATGCAATGGTGCCCGCGCTCTTCCATCGCGCGCATATATATTTGAGTTGATGTTTCTCCGGTCACCTGAAGGCCAAGTGTATCAGCCCAAAACTTCTTCGAAATGGCTAAATCGGTCACAGTTAGTTCTACATGGCTGAGACGGACGACATTAAAATCAGGATAGAGATTGGATTTTGGAACGGGCATCTCAGCCTCCCAATTTTGGAATTGAATGTTGTGTTATCGTGAAGGACACGTTTTTGGTTTCCATGTAAAAATCAAACGACCAGTCACCGCCATCTCGGCCAATGCCAGAGTTTTTAACCCCGCCAAATGGTGTAGGCAAATGGCGCAGGTTTTCAGAATTCACCCACACCATGCCTGCTTCCAATCCATCTGAAAAACGGAAGGCGCGTGTGACATCAGATGTCCAGAGATAACCTGCCAAACCATATTGCACGTCATTGGCCATGCTCAATGCTTCGGCTTCATTGTTAAAGGGAATTGCTGTGAGAACAGGGCCGAAAATTTCCTCTTGGGCGATGCGCATTCTATTGGTGGCATTAGTGAAAAGTGTGGGAGAAACATAACAACCGCCGCCAGGCCCTGCGAATTTCTCGCCGCCCGCAGCAATTGTGGCTCCTTCAGCTATGCCGATGGCGATATATTCCAAGACTTTTTTCTCGTGCACCGGATGAATGAGTGGGCCAATGACTGTTGCAGGATCAAGCGGGTGGCCCACTTTGATGCTTTTGGCTTTTTCAGCCACCATGTTTGTGAACTTATCGTAGATGCTAGCTTCAACTAATAGCCGTGATGATGATGTGCAGCGCTCACCATTCAAAGAGTAAATCATAAACACAGCGGCATCGGCAGCACGCTCCAAATCAGCATCGGCAAAAACGATCACCGGGTTTTTGCCACCCAATTCAAAATGCACGCGCTTTAACGTGTCTGCCGCTTGGCGCATGATCATGCTGCCCGTGCGGCTTTCGCCAACAAAACCGATGGCTTTGATATCTGGGTGTTCAGTCAGTGCCTTGCCCGCTTCTTCACCAAGGCCATTGACGAGATTCCACACTCCTTTGGGCAGGCCTGCCTCTTCAGCAATTTCCACCAAAAGCCGCGCCGTGAGGGGAGAAAATTCTGCTGGTTTATGAACAATCGTGCAGCCTGCCGCCAAGGCTGGGGCAATTTTCCAAGTGGAGAGCATGAAGGGCGTATTCCAAGGGGTAATCACGCCCACCGGCCCGATGGGGTGGCGGGATGTCACATTCACCTGACCTTCCGCCCTCAATGATTTTCCATCGCGCGCTTCGGGTGCACGATCTGCAAAAAATCTGAAATTTTCCGCTCCACGCAATGCGGCCTTGCCCATAAACTTTATCGCTTGGCCTGTATCCATGCTTTCCACGAAAGCAATTTCTTCGGCGCGGGCCACAATGGCATCGGCAATTTTGTGCAAAAGTTTTTTACGTTGGTCGCCCGCCATTGCAGCCCAAGCTGGAAACGCTGCTTTTGCCGCTTTTGCCGCACGGTCAATATCCGCCGCTTTGCCACGCGCCACCTGCGCCAAGGGTTTCAAATCAATCGGTGATATAATTTCAAAAGTCGTGCCGTCAGCAGCAGCCACGACCTCGCCATTAATATGATTCAATACACCGTGTTGTTTGAAACGCTTCAGAAAATCGTCAGCTTTTTTAATATTTGATTCAAACATGTGATTATCCTTGGCGCAAGCGTGCGTGCATTGAGTTCTTCTTCCAGCTCAATGCGGCATCGATCTCTCTGATTTCGAGACTGAGTGCAAAGTGCGGCGTGTCAAACTGTGAGATTAGAAAATCGCTTGCCGACTTAAAAATTGTTTCACCAACATTTTTTAATTGCTCGGGCGTCCGGCCAGCACCTACGCGAAATGACATATCAATGAACCCATTTTGCGGCAGCATGTCAGTCACGATATAATGATCGGCACAAAAAGCCCGCACACGAATTGCACCCAGCTCAAACAGGCCCGTTGCCAAAATAGTGCGCTGGATCAGTTGGCAATAGGCTGCCATGTCGACATGGCCATTCAAATTTCCGGAATATTCAATATGGAAATGCGGCATTGACTTCTTTCGTCAAATTGAAACTAATTAACATGTTAAATATGCATTTTTTTCGAGTCAAGTCCAATGAATTCAGATTCTTGCGGCAAATCATAAAATGAACCATACAGATGATTATGAATGAACCACGCCAAACCCGCCGGTCGTTGCCCATGGCCCTGCTCCGTGCCCGCGAATCTGTGATGGAGTATTTTCGTCCCATGTTGGGCCGTCATGATGTGACTGAACAACAATGGCGGGTTATTCGCGTTGTGGCCGAAGCTAGCACATTGGATGCTACTGAAGTGGCAAAACGCGCGTCAATTCTAGCGCCCAGTCTCACCCGCATCATTCGCTCACTGGAAACCCGAAAATTTATCAAACGCCGTAAAGATGCAAGTGATGGCAGACGCGTGATACTGGAAATTACAACTTTGGGGTTGTCGTTTATCGAAAGCGCCATCCCCGAGAGCACCACCATTCACCAAGCCATCGAAGCTAGGTTTGGCCAAGAAAAATTAAATGTGTTGTTGGATCTGTTGGCCGAAGTTGAGAATTTCAAAGCCTAATCAGCCACCAAACCCTCCCGACTGTGAAGACACGTGCACATAGTTCCGATCGAAATATAGCAATGCATTACCGTCTAGACGTTGCCTAATTTCCGTCACTTGTCCAATCATTACGTTATGCGTCCCAACGCGGTGCATATCGATAATATCGCATCCGAAGGAAACGATGGCATTGTTTAGACGGGGCAAACCTGATTTCAGAACCGACCATTCTGCGGATGCGTAACGTTCATCCATGTCCGCAATGCCGCCAGCAAAACTTCCCGCCAAGTCTTTGTGCTCCGAAGGCAAAACATTCACACAGAATTTGCCATTGGCTTTGAACAATTCTGCCTGCGAAGATTTGCTGTTCATACAAACCAAAACAGTTGGCGGCTCATCCGTCACACTGCACATGGCGGTCGCTGTAAAGCCACCGCGCCCCGCGCTGCCATCGGTTGTGATCACATTAACTGGTGCGCAAACCCGCGCCATGGCATTGCGAAATTCAGTTCGTGAAACTTGATTTTCCAAAATATTTACTCACCAACCTTAAGCGGCGGCAACCACGTGTCACCCGTCCAGCCACTTTCGTCATAGTCACTCATGCAAGTGTCGACCAATTCTTCCATCTTCTTCAATGTGCCCATGCGCTCAGCACCTTTCAACACCTGTAGGCGCACTTCTTCAGGTGCACCGGCATAATTCAATTCATACAGCGCGTGGCGTCCGCCAAATTCCGTGCCTGTAGCATCCCATAGTAATTTCATTATTTTGATACGTTCTATATGGCCCATATCATTTGAGCCCCGCACATACTGCGATAAATATTTGTTGATTTCGGGATTGGCAAAATCAGCAGCTGATGAAGGCAGATAGATAAGGCCCGACGCCACCACTTTGCGCACAGTTTCAATAACACGGGGATAGGCTTCAGACATGAAGGTGCGGTAACACAAAGCGGATTCCAAGTTCGGTAATACTGCACCATTAGTCCATTGCCCGGGATTGTGGGCCATGGCATTAGAAAAACTCCAGAACATGTGGCGCAGCGCAATCACCTCACCCAAAGCTGCTTGATTACCGCGGAAGGCATCACCACCGGTGGCGCGCAAAGCTTTGGCGAGCAGGCCAGACAAGAAGTCCATTTTCACAGCAAGCCGCGTGCAGCCTTGAAAACAATAATTATGCATAAAGCCTGATGCTGGATGAAATGACAAAATTTTTGCAGCATCGCGCAGCACCAAAACATCTTCCCATGGAACAAATACATTATCCAAAACGAGGATTGCATCATTTTCATCAAAGCGTGATGACAAGGGATAATCAAATGGATGGCCCACCGTGTTGGCTGTCTGCTCATAAGAAACCCGGCAAATCATTTTTACGCCCGGCGCATTCATCGGAAGAATAAACATCACAGAAAGCGACGGATCTTCCGTCACCGTGGCCGAACTCTGCGCCAAAAAATTATAATGCGTGAGCGCAGCCGACGTGGCCACCACTTTGGCCCCTGAAACATAAATGCCAGCATCAGTTTCTTTGGTTATGTGCACGAACACATCTTTCACCGCATCGGCAGGCTTGTGCCGATCAATGGGTGGATTCACAATCGCATGGTTCATAAACAAAACCGATTCTTGCGCGCGCTTATGCCACGCCGAGGCGTTGTCTTTAAAAGGACCATACCAATCCGCATTGGCACCCAGAGTATTCATTAGCGCGGCTTTATAATCGGGAGTGCGGCCCATCCAACCGTAACTCATACGTGACCAATCGGCGATGGCACTTTGTTGAGCGACGAGATCGGCGGAAGATTTGGCAACACGGAAAAACCTATGGGTATAACCACCAGAGCCAGTATCGGTTTCAGTCGTCAGTTTGGCTTTGGTCTTGTCATCATGTAGAGCATCGTAAAGCCGTGCAATAGAACGCGCTGAATTGCGCATGGCAGGGTGAGTGGTTACGTCTTTGATTTGCTCGCCGTTGATAAAAACTACGCGCCCATCCTTTAAAGTCTCCAGGAATTCTGCTCCTGTGAAAGGGCGTTTTTTGTCGGCTCTCAAATCTTCTGCAAGCATGTCGATCTCCTGATTGTCGAAGATTAGACCGAGATCAGCGCGTTGAGAATTGACAAACACACAAAATAGATTGTACTTTTTCAGGTGCGATGGAAATTCAAGAGATTCCTAATTACTTTGTATACGGCGAGCCAGACCGCGAACTCGACATTGGCTTCTTTCATGTTGAGCTGGTTTCGCAGAGACATAATCTGCATCGGGGCGAAGTTGGTGCGCATAAACATTCACAATTGGCGCAGATTACGTTTTGGATAAAGGGTGGCGGCATCTATCACATCGAAGACAGATCTTGGACATTTACGGCACCCGCGGTAAGCTTCGTTCCGAGCGGCGTAGTGCATGGCTTTTCAGTCTCCAACTCCGCTGATGCAATCGTTTTGTCTGTGACAGACGATGCCCTTAAAGCGATTTTCCCCCAAAATGAGAGCGCAAGAAATCTGACTTGCTTTGTTCAGAAAGTGGGAAACAAAACGGATTGGGATAATCTCGGGCTTCTCATGAAAATGACTAAGCAAGAACATGAAAAGCGACAAGCGTTTTCTGCATCCGCTATGCTGCATTTGACGGGTCTTACTCTCAACCTCATCGCCCGGCTCTGTTCAACGTCCGAAGAAATGCAAAACTCGCACGTTCAAACATTAGCGGAGCGTCTACGAAAATTGATCGACACCCGTTATCGCGATAACTGGACGATTGCCCAATATGTTAATGTATTGGGAAGCACGCCCCACCTGCTTGACAAGGCGGCGCGCACGAGCTTCGGAAAACCAATAAAACATTTTATTTTGGAAAGAAGGCTGCTTGAGGCAAAACGATTGCTAAAGTTTACAATTCGCTCCTCAGAAGATATTGCCGCAGAACTTGGCTTTAACGATCCCGCATATTTCAGCCGTGAATTTAAAAAACACACATCCATGGCGCCCGGCACTTGGCGCAAAACTGTTCGATCCATTTAGGAAATTGGTTAAAACGCGCTTTTTCAGAAAAGTCGATTCAACGAGGTCTAATGGGCCAAATTCTGTACGTTGAATGCAACAACTGTCAGTTTTGCAACTTCATTCAGTTGCTGAAGGCGAGATGCAAGTACCTCGTGTTCCATTTCACCATAACCTACTTCGATGGCTTCAGCTAGACCGCGCAGTTGCTGCGCTCCGACAGTTGCGCAGATGCCTGAAAGCGCGTGTGTCGCTTTGCGCACGCCTTCAAAGTCGCGCTGTAAGAAAGCTTGGTTGGCCATAGGACAGCGCAGCTCAACTTCAACAATGAATTGCTTCAATACTATTGGCAAAATATCTGCGCCCAATTCCTCAGCCAACCTATCAAATTCGGAATTGTCAATAAGTGACAAATTGCGTGTAATAACATCCGCCTGAGTTTTCTCGATAGTTGATCCAACTATTTCAATATCAACCAACGCAGCCGAAATATCAGATTTCCGAATGGGCTTTGATAGGTAGCGCGTCATACCAGCTTCTAGGAACCGCTCACGATCACCCAATACAGCATTTGCCGTCATCGCAATTATTGGGATCTTATTTTTGGGTTCCGGCAAAGCACGAATGAGAAATGCTGCTTCCAACCCGTCCATTACAGGCATAGATATGTCCATGAATATCACATCAAATTCTTCGTTTTGAACCTTCGCAAGAGCTTCTGTGCCGTCAATTGCAGTTTCTACACTGTGGCCGGCAGCCGTCAACATTCGAACCGCAACCATTTGGTTTGTCAGATTGTCTTCAGCGAGTAATATGCGCAAATTATTCTGCTTTGGCTGCGGTATGAACTCTACAGCTTCTATGGCTGATTTCTTTGCAATGGGTTCAGCCGTTTCCAAAATGAGCTCAAACCAAAAATGACTCCCGCTCGCAATTTTACTTAAAACACCAGTTTGTCCTCCCATTGCTGTCACTAGTATTTTGCTGATTGCCAATCCCAAACCAGTTCCACCCGACCGTCGTTTATAGCTGTTATCTACCATCGAAAATTCCTTAAATAGATTTTCGATGCTTTCGGGTGAAATGCCAATGCCAGTATCCACCACTGAAAACTGGTAGCGCGCCGAAATGTCGTCGCTGCTCAGTTTTTTTACCTCCAATGTGACGATTCCATCGGTCGTAAATTTTACGGCATTCGATGCAAAATTGAGCAGGATTTGGCGTAAGCGCATGGCATCACCCAAGAGCCAATGCGGTACATCACCATCGATTGCAATTTGAATAGAGTTGTTTTGGGCTTTTGCTTGGCTCGCCAAAATAGTTGCAACAGAATTTATGAGTTCCCTAACATTGAACGGGGCAAGTTCAAGATCAAGTTTACCCGCCTCCATTTTTGAGAAATCCAGCACATCACTAATTTGACTGAGCAATGCTTCACCAGATTTTATCGCAGTCGTTACCAAGCCAGATTGGTCAGAGTTCAGTGAAGTGTGCTCCAATAGATCAAGGCATCCGATGACCCCGTTCAAAGGTGTGCGCATTTCGTGGCTCATAACGGCCAGAAAGCTGGCCTTGGCAAGATTAGCGGCCATTGCAGTTTCTAGCGCCTGTTTTAAATTTGCTTCAACTTCCAAGCGCTTTTCGATGTTGCGCAGGTAAGCAACGAATACAGGGTTATCCAGGCCACGAGACACGCCCAATGCTAACTCAACCGGAATTTCATTGCCTGATAAGTGAAGCGCCTGAATCTCGACGCGTTTGCCCAACACACTTGAATCGCCAGTGGCGAGGTAATGAGTCAAAACTCCACGATGCGCAGCGCGGCTTCTTTCGGGTAGAATAATGTCTGCAAAATCTTTGCCAATAGCTTGGTCACGATTGAATCCAAAGCACGCTATTGCTGCATTGTTCCAATCCAAAATAATCCCTTTTGAATCTGTGACAACAACAGGGTCCAAAGCAGATCTAAAAATGGCATTCAATCGCAATTGGCTGTCTGACAAAACATTTTCACGTTTCGGGAAACGCCATTTGTGTCGGATTAGAAATAGAATCGAGGAAATAAGAAACAGGCCGAACTTACCCGCATAATCCTGCGCGACGGAAAGCACCACAGCTATGCGCTTTTAATCAACATAGCCTCAAATTCAATTTTCTTTCGGTAAAGCGTCGAAGCGCCAATTTCGAGATACGCGGCCGCCCTAGTTACATTGCCATCACAAATGCGCAAAGCATTCATGATTGCATCACGTTCGATCTGCCAAAGTGGTAGGAGCTGTGCACGAGAATTTGGCACTGTCTCGACCGATTGAAACACGTTCGTATCGGACACAGTTGGCCTTGTCGGTGGTTGGAACTTGGGCTGGTTATCGTCTATCCATGTGGGCAACATTGTTTTTTCAACAATCTTACCGTGATTCAAAACAACAGCGTTACGCAGCGCATTTTGAAGTTCGCGGATATTTCCTGGCCAATCATAATTGGTAATTTTCTCTTCGGCTTCCGGCGAGAAAGTTGTGAATTCTTTATTCTCTTCTTTGGAAAAACGCGCAAGCATTCGGTTGGCAATAAGCATGATGTCATCTCCACGATCACGCAGAGGCGGCAACTGCATAGGTATCACATGTAAGCGATAATACAGATCTTCGCGGAAACGGCCCTCCGCCACTTCTGTCTTGGGATCTCGGTTGGTGGCGCAAACAACGCGTAAATTTGCATGCTCAGTTTTACTTGATCCAACGCGTTGATAGCTGCCCGTTTGAATAAGACGAAGGAGTTTTGCCTGTAAATCAAACTCCATTTCACATATTTCATCAAGGAACAAAGTTCCTCCATCTGCTTCCATTGCCGCCCCAACGCGGTCAGAGGTGGCGCCGCTAAAGGCTCCTTTGACGTGACCAAAAATCTCCGACTCCATCAACCCATGCGGAATTGCCGCACAATTAATCGGAACAAAGGTTTTCTTGGCGCGATCACTTGCATTATGGATGGCCGATGCGCAAAGTTCTTTTCCTGTTCCACTTTCACCAGTAATGAAAACTGTCGCTTGTGATGGTGCTGCACTTTCAATCATCCGGTAGACAGTTTGCATGGGCGCTGATGCGCCATAAAACCCATAAAATGTATCGCGAAGTTGATCGGCTTTAAGTGGCGATATTTCTTGTTTTGGTGTGGCGCGCGCCAGAGCGTTGCGAACTGTCGTGCAGAGTCTTTCAGCGTTGAGCGGCTTTACCACATAATCAAATGCGCCCATGCGCATGGCTTCAATTGCTGTTCCAAGTGAAGCATTACTAGTGATCACGATGACGGAAGTTTCGGGGTGTTCTGCGCGAATACGTGTCAGTATGCCTAGGCCTTCTGAATCCGGTAAGCCAAGATCTAAAATCAGAACCTTGGGTGTACACTTTGCGAATTCTGCAAGACATTTCGTGCCGGTATCGACGGCTATCACGGGCGAACCAATAGCGCGCAAATATTGCAAATAGACCGTCGTGAGTGGCAACATATCTTCGACCAGTAAAATGCAATCCGAAATTGACGCACCAAGACTCATGTGAAACTCCATTCCATATTAAAGTAGATTGCATAAACACTTTCTGATTGTATAATTTATATTTTTGCAACTAAAAGTAACATGGCAGGGCTTAACTAACAAATTGCTATTGAACGAAGTAAATATTCTATGAAATTGCGCATTACTGGCTGGTCATGCTGAAAACGGTGGGCCGTGCCCCGCAACAATACGGTGATCGCTGAAATTTGCCAAAACCTGCCGTTTAACGCAGTAAATGTAAGCACCATCCACAATAGAATCTGAGATAGTAACACCCCGACCAACATATGTTCCCGGCATAATGATGCTGTTGCGAATTGTAGCTCCCTTATCAATGATCGCTTCATCGCCAATGACTGTGAATGGTCCCAATTCCACCCCCTTCTCAATTAAGCAATTCTTTCCGATTACCACGCTTCGCGCTGGGGCACGTTCAAACAGCACCTTCGTTCCAACACCAATCATAATGTGATCAGGCGTCGGTCGACCAGCGGTTCGAACGCCAGGAACCAGCCCACTCAGCGCCATGACGTTTGCGCTGTGATATGTGGAGGGCGTGTCAATCAGACAGGGATGCAACCTGCAAATTGCGCTTACATTATCCCAAGATATTCCAGTGATACCTGCGTCACCTCCACTGGGCAACGCAATTCCCAACGCGGTGTAGATATCAGCAGATGACTGCGACTGCCCGCGCTTTAACGCTTCTTCAAGAAGCCCAAATGGGCGCAACATGTCACCGCGCACCATAATCCATGAATCACCTATATCGGATACCGAACGCGCTATCGCGGTTAAATTTTTGAAGGGGATATTTGATGAGATGTGATCAATGCGCATGCCCCACCTGCTTCCAGTTCCAATGTGGTTTTCAATGGAATTTTCTCCCGTGGTAGAAAGTATAGTGGCAGTGCGAACACCAACTCCGAATAGCTCTTCAATCGTAATGTCGATCAATGGTTTATTTCCAATGGGCAACATAGCGACTGGCCGGTGTTGAGTGAAAGGAGCTAGATCGTATCTGTTTCTGTCGGCAAAAATTATTGCGTGCATAATATTCATCTCCCATTAGAACTGTTTAGTAGGCGCCTTTGCCCGAAAGAATTGCTGGCAAGGTTCGCAAAATCAGATTGATGTCGGAAGAAATTGAGGGATAAAAAACATAATCAAGATCCATCTCAACTTGTTTTTCCCATGGTACTTCTGCCCGGCCTGAGACCTGCCAAATGCAGGTAATTCCTGGCTTCGTATCAAGACGCCCAAATTCATGTATTTTATATTTTGCAACTTCAGATTCGAGATTTGGGCGTGGCCCGACAATTGACATTGCGCCCATCATTACATTCAACAATTGCGGTAACTCATCAATTGAAGCACGACGAATAATGCGGCCCACGCGCGTAACGCGGGGATCGCTTTTCATTTTAAAATGTGAGCCATCACGGTCGCTCTTGGCCAAAAGTGCTGCTCGGCGCGCCTCGGCATCAATAAACATGGAACGGAACTTCCACATCCGAAAGCGCCTACCACCTTGGCCGACACGTTTCTGTGAAAAGAAAACCGGGCCTGGCGATTCTAATTTGATTGCGAAAGCAATCAATAGAAAGAATGGTGCCAGCACCAACAGACCGACACTCGCTAGACACAGATCAAGCAATCGCTTCGTGTTTGAAAAAAACTTCTGGCGCATTTTCCAGGTTACGGGCAATGACCGAGCAATGAGGCCCGAAGAGGTTGTATTCCATTCGAATTTTGGCCTAGTTTTCATGGCTCTTTGCTCACGCCAGCAGCGATATAGAAATAATGGATTTCCAACAAAATACCGCCGCCACATCCGCGACGGTTCCTGTAAAAAACGCCAAATCCATTCAAAGCCCGCCTCGCGCAACCAAATTGGCGCGCGTGAGATTCTGCCACTGTAAAAATCAAATAGACCACCCACACCAATGGCAACACGGGGAGAAAGACGCGCGTGATTGGTTTCAATCCACATTTCTTGGCGTGGAGCACCCAATGCAACCAACAAAATATCGGCGCTTGAGGCATTGATTGTCGTAATGACGCGATCGGTCTCTTCAGCGCTGAAATAGCCATCTTGAGTTCCAGCAATTTTTAGCGCTGGATATTGTCGTGTCATATTTTGTGCAACCGCATCAGCCACACCGGGTGCCGCGCCCAGAAGGAAAATCGATAATCCCTTTTCAGATGCCTCTCTGCATAGAAGCGGAAACATGTCTGTTCCGTTTACATTGCCGACGACATTGATCCCCCGCATAAGACCAGCTATTCGAATGCCACTGCCATCTGCAAACACCATAGATTGGCGTGACAGCACGCGACCATAAGCAGCATTATGTGCGGCACGGTTCAAACAGTCGGCATTTACAAATGCAAATGATTGCTTCTCGCGCCCTTGCGCAGTTGCGATTATTTTTACCAACGCTTGCGACATTGTTAGATTGTTGATCTCGATACCTAATATACGATATTTGAGAGGTTGAAGGCCAAGCTTTGCAGTCATCAACCAACTGAGCCCTCGTTTTATGAGCTGTGCAGGCTTCATAGAAAAATGTGGGTGTTCAGATTTACCGAGCTGAATAGAAGTTTTCATTTGAATGCACCTTCCTGTTTGGCTTTTCTAATTGGAAGTATCGTCGCAAGCGCTGTGCCGCATTTTAAAATCAACCAACCCATTGAAATAGCTTGCCTTGCACTAAGCTATTGATTTCGGACTCTGATAACGAGACGCATAACTGCTCCCATTTTGCTTCTCAAACAGAGAGACGTGCCGTCCAAAGCAGCCTGCCAGAACATTGAAGATTCCAAAGTAAGCCTATGAAGAAAAGCCTTTTATATTGAAAAATCAGGTACGCCAGCAGGGTGGCTCTGAACTTGCGACAGAGTTTGGTGAACTAATAAACACAGGCAAGGCAATGACAATCGGACTTATCAACCTCTATTCAACGCGCAATCTTGGTGATGCCGCAATATATGCGGCCTTGGCTCAGATGAGTCCGCAAGGAAGAGTGGCGGGTGTTTTGGAAGAAGCGAGTCCAACATTGATCAATGGCTTTACTGCTCAGACAAATCTTGAAGGCTGTTCAAGCTTTATCAGTGTCGGAGGAGATATTTTTAATAACGCGCGGCCACGCTTTATCACAAGACGGTTTTTGTCAAATGTACGTGCATTGAATTCTCAACGTCCGCGTACTCTGCTTTTTGGTCAATCCATTCCTCGGTCATGCAAAGGCATATCATTTGCGCTGCTGGCAAACAGTATTAAAAAAATAGCAGCAGCAGTTGTAAGAGACGAGGAAAGCTATAAGCGCCTGAAGGAAGCCAGCGTTCCTATTGAGCTTTCTTATGACACTGCATTCGCATTAAAAACCAATCCATTAGCGGCGGCCGAGGCCAACTCGCTCTTTTCCGGGTTGGGTTTGGAGCCGTCGAAAACCGCTGTCATTTCACTGCGAAATGAAAGTTCGATGTATGGTGAGACCGGTAGCGAAATACAGCTTATTGAAATTTGCAAAAGCCTTGACGCACGCGGGCATCAGATTGCGTTGGTCATTCAGGCTGACGGTGATATGGCAGACACTGATCGCGTGTTAGCGACACGTATCCAAAAGTCCTGTCCCAAAAGTGTAATCCTCGACCCATTTCTTGCAGCCCCGCCGCTTGAACCTTGGGCGCTGCTGACTGCAATTTTTGCCATCGCAAATATTGTAGTCGCAGTGAGATACCACGCAGCCATTTTGCGATTGATCACAGGCCGCAAATGTTATGTTTTGCATTATTCAAACAAAGGAAGTGACCTTTGCCAAAGGTTAGGTCTGGCGGGAACTGCCCTTGGAGAAACAGTTAGCGCCAAATTGATTAGCGATATTGAAGCGACCGGTCAGGCCGCATTTGATGCTGCACCCTATGCCCGCCACGTGCGCGAAAGCTTTACCAAGGGCTTGGCCCTTGCGTCGGCATGAACGCCGCAATGACTCTCGCAAATCCTGCTGATAGTAACCCACAAATGATGCGGTTGTTTAGCGCACTCGGCACACTTGGCGGTGCAGAAATGATCAACCGAGTCACGCGGATTTTGACAGCGGTTGCGCTTTCAAGAATGTTGAGCCCACATGAATTTGGTATAGCTGCTATTGTCCTGACAAGCTCAGAATTTATCCGCATATTTACACAGACTGGTATTGGTGCTCGCATTATCTCGGCATCGGCATTCGATCTCGATAAAATTTGCCATGCAGCTCACCGACTAAACTATATTCTTTACGGCGCGATATTGGTGGCACAACTGGCACTCGCTTGGCCCATCGCGATTGCCTACGGTGACCTATCAATTGCCGCTCTCATCGCCGTATTGGCCCTGCCCTATGCGCTCTTTCCTGCCGCCTCAGTTCAGGTCTACCGCGTACAACGACAGCTCCGTATGTCCGCTACAGCAATGATGTCCATTATCTTGATTTCTGGAGATAATCTTTTGGCAGCGCTATTCGCTTTTGCTGGTCTTGGACTATGGTCGATTGTTATTCCGAAGATCATTGTGGCAATATTATGGGTCGTAGCATATCGCAAACTCGATAATTGGCGTCCAACTACCAAACCAGATATTGCCACGTTGCGCGACACTTGGAAATTTGGCCGCACAATTTTGTTTACTGAATTGATTTCAGCCCTTCGCTTACAAGGCGACAAGTTACTACTTGGACAACTCATTGGCCTCTCATTGCTTGGAACATATTATTTTGCATTCAACGCTGGCCTTGGCATTACGTCGGCGCTCATTACAGCTTGCAGCGCTGCACTGTTACCATATTTTACAAAGCTGACGAACGGCACAGCAGTCAAAACACAATTTATCAAAGCGACTGGCTTGCTATACGCTTTGCTCCTGCCAATATTTGCCCTGCAAATAGGTCTTGCCCCTTGGTATGTGCCAATCGTCTTTGGTCAAAAATGGGCCAGCGCCGTACCGCTGATGATGGTTTTATGCGCCAGCGGTATACCTTTCGTTCTATGGCGTGCCACATCGATGCTTTTACGCGCAGTTGGAAAACCCGCATTTGAGTTTCGCTTCACCTTGGCGCTCACAATTGTCAGCCTCAGCTGCCTCTGCATCACCGCACAATTTGGACTACTTGCAATTGCGAGCGCTCAACTCGTCATCAATCTTATTTTCTGTCCGATCTTCACATTTATCACACTCAAATATTTATCGAAGGAAAAATCATATGCTTAAACCAGCCATCTCCGTTGTGATCCCATGTTACAACTCCAAAAAATTCTTGCGTGCGACGCTGGCCGCACTTCGGGCTCAAAGTTTTACGGATTGGGAAGCCATTGTTATTGACGACGGTTCAACAGATAATTCATCTGATATTGCTTGGGGGCTTTCTCAAGCGGATAAAAGAATAAGTGTGAGTTGGCAAACCAACTTTGGTGTTTCGTTTAGCCGAAACCGGGGCGCAGAATTGGCGAAGGCTGATATTGTTGCCTTTCTTGATGCCGATGATGTCTGGCATCCGGACTTTCTGAAAGAAATGTTTGCTTTCATGCAAGCAAAGCCAGAACGCGCGGTAGGCTTTGCACGTGCCAGATTTGTGACGCTCGAAGGAACGCCCACCGGGGCCGTCAGTCGGTCCAAACTGAAGAACCTTTCAACTGCTGATTTCCTATCAGGCAACCCAACTACAACTTGCTCCAATCTCGTCGTGCGCCGCGACGCATTTCTGAAGTCTGGTGGATTTAAGAAAGGTCTCAATCACGCGGAAGATCAACTTTGGCTGTTGCAGATGCATTTGAAGGGTCACCTTATTGAAGGCCATGACAACATCTTGTTAGATTATCGCACAAACAATGCAGGCCTATCGTCCGATGTTGAAGCGATGCGCAGGGGTTGGGACGAAATGGTCATGACCGTTCAATCAATGTTTCCGGACGCCATTACTCCAGCGCTTCCACGAGCCCGGGCGCGCAATTTACTCTATTTAGCAAAGCGTGCCATGCGTACTGGCCAAGGGCTTCCGACCGCACTCTCTTACGTGCGTGCTTCGTTAAAAGCTGACTGGCCAACCTTGCCCCTGGCAATTTCAGCCGCCATTCAAGCACGCATTTAAGGAGCAACAAATATGCCCCAAATTTCAGTCATTATGCCTGTCTATAATGTGGAAAAATTTGTCGCGCGCTCCATCGATTCAGTATTGCGTCAGAGCTATGCCGACTTTGAACTCATCCTTGTCGATGACGGCGGCAATGATCAAAGCCTTGCAATTTGCCAAAGCTTTAAAGATCCGCGCATTCGCATCATCTCACAGGCTAATCGCGGCCTTGCTGGAGCACGCAACACGGGCGTACGCAATGCCAAGGGGGGTTACATCGCGTTGCTTGATTCAGACGACCTTTGGCATCAGGATAAACTAAAGCGACATATTCAACATCTGGATGCCAATCCAACTATTGGGGTTAGCTATTCGGGCAGCTTGTTTATCGATGAATCTGATTCATCTTTGGGCTTGTCGATGACCCCCAAATTAACGCCGATCGACACAGCCCATATTTTCTGTCGCAACCCGGTTGGAAATGGCTCTGCACCGGTGATCCGCAGCGGGGTATTTCGCGATATTGCATTTTCACAATTGGTCGACGGAAAAATTGAATGGGCCTATTTCGACGAGACGTTCCGTTTTGGTGAAGACATTGAGTGCTGGATGCGCATTGCCTGCAATACCAAATGGAAATTTGAAGGTATTGAAGGTGATTTGACGCTGTACCGAATTGTCTCCGGTGGACTGTCGGCCAATACGATCAAGATGTATGAGTTCTGGAATAAGATGTACGCGAAGGTAGAAACCTATGCGCCCGAAGTTGTTTTGCAACATGGCAGAAGGGCTAGGGCCTATCAGCTGAGGTATTATGCAAGGCGGGCGGTTCGCGAAGGTCAGGGATGGAAAGCCATGGCAACTGTTGTGAAAGCGCTTTGTTACGCACCCATTATTTTGATTGAAGAACCAAAAAAAACATTCGTCACGCTGGCTGCCGCAATGCTCGCTAGCGTATTACCTAAAACACTCTTTCAAAGGCTCGAATATAGTATCAACAGACGCTAGCCTAGGGTTGATTAGAGCAGAATAGGGAAACTTAGGTTTCCCGTTTTTTTAACGTCGCGCAAGTTTGCGAAACCAATTCCGGCCTGGCACCTCGACCAAATGATAACTGATAAAAGAAACGCCGACGACAATTACCAACATAGTAATTGCCCAGAGATCACCTTGGAGTGGCGTTAAACCAAGGAGTTTCACTTCAGCGCCTTCATGCATTCCCGTCGACAATAAATTAAAATGCAGTTTCGATTGTATGAGTTGCGCGATGTTCAGCAATCTCGTCGCAACAAACAAGTGTACCATATAAATCGAATAAGACAGTGTGCCCAGCAATTGAAAGAATTTGTGATGTAAAACCTGACTCAAGATTCCAGCTTCTTTGGCAAAAACCAGAACTGCTGCAGCAAAAACCAAAGGCGCTAGTAATGCGGAAGACGAAAGACCCAGATAGCTGATGAAAGCGATGGTTATGCCGAGGATGGCGAATTCAATGAATGAAGCGATCAATTTATCAATCTGGATTTTTGCCAAATATTTTCGCCAAATCCAATGCGATAGAACACCTGTGGAAAAACCTACGACACAGCGGATCATACCAAAATCATAAGTCGTATTCATTCCATGCGGGCTTGCGAATAAAAGAAAGAATGAACCTGCAAATATTGCCACCAAGAACAGAACTGACCGGATGCGTGGAAAATATACAATCACCAAGCCGAACACGAGATACGTCCAAAACTCAGTCGCAATACTCCAACCAGGAGTGTTCCACGTCAAAAAATCATAGATATGAAAAGTTTGGAGTAAAAATATGCTTGAAACAATCGTATCAATTGATTGTCGCGGCGGCGAAAATGGAGCGGAACTACCCATTGCGCCAAACGCCGGCAGCGCCACTTGTAAAAGCTCAAAGCCGACAAATGCCAACAACATCACAAAGTAGAGCGGATAGAGCCTGCCGAAACGCAGCAACATGAACCTGCCAAGACCAAAGCCCGTTGCAAGTCGCTCTTCGTAATTTGCAGCAATAACGAACCCCGATAGAACAAAGAAAAAATCAACAAACAGAAATGAATTTTTAAAAAAAGGTAGAGTGCCAAAATCGCTCAGCACTTGCATATGGAGCAATGACACCAACAGTGCACAAATACCGCGCCAACTATCAAGCACTTCAAAACGGTCAGGCGTGGAACTGTTGGTGATAGTCATCTATTACTGCTCCGCTATTGGTTAAAGATTCAAATGCACGGCCAAAAGGGCTGTGGAAGTGTTGACGTGATGCTCGACCTATCAACAATAGCCCCGGCCAAAACTGATAAACGAGGATTTCAAGATTTTCCCCAAATGTATAAAACAGGAGAGTGATAAGTATCGCCAGACCACCGCGCGCAGTGCGGCTGGTTTGGGCCTTTAAAATCAGTTCCACAAAGCTTGCAAACATCGGAATGGCCAGTGATGCAAAACCAACGGCACCTTTGACGAAGAGAAGCCCGTACCACGTATGATGCGAACCGATCGGCATATACTCGACGACGTGTGGCCCACGCTCCACGGCGCCATGGCCAAAGATCGGCGCTTCATCCTGCCATCGTTGCAATGCGATCTGACCGAGTTTCGCTCTTACTCTGCTTGAAGCTGCGCGCGCTGCAACAAATTTTGCATTGGCTGCGTCCATCAGGTTCATCAGTTGCCCGATCAAGAGGCCTGATGTCGCTGCTACAAATGCGCTCGTAAAGAAAATGCGTGGGCGGGTTAGACCTGAAAGTGCTAACGTAATTGCAGGGACAGCAACCAAGGCGATCAACGCCAGTCTGGACTGCGACATCCAACACATAATTATACAAGATGTGATGCCAATCAGTTTCCATTTGGCTGAACGATCCTGCAAAGCAATGATCAGGTAAACATTGGCCACCATGCCGGCCGCTGGCGCCCATGGCGAAAAGAAACTCCAACGTGCGCTCGGTGAATCATAACTCACCGAGTAGAGATCAACCGAAAAGAACTCAGGTCCCGGACCACCAAGCATAAGCAAAGGGGAGACATAAAAATGGCCCGGAATGTGGATCAGCGGGGCAATTTGAAAAATGGGGATCAAGCACAACGTTTGCAGTGCAAGTCGATTGCCTGCTCTGGCCAAAACCCGTGGCCTGATATCCAAAGAAGCCCCAATTGTTATGAAAACGGCCATCAAAGCCCAGCCTTTTGCCCAACCGAGCGAAGACTTAATCAGTTGCGAGATTGGTAGTTGAAAGTCGATGTGCCCCAAAATAAGAGCGGTCAACAACACCAGCATCCCTCCAATCCAGATTGAAGGCAACGCAAAAAAGCGGATGCGTTGGCGCGGAGGTGTCTTGTCATTTTGGACGTAAGCACGCCATATGATGACGCCGACCAAATACCACCCGATCACAGGCGCGAGAAGATAGAGACCACCGAATAAGTAGACCACCCAAGTGCCGGTGATCGCTTTCCAGATCAGGCGCTCTTCAAGATTTTGCGGAGTATGGGCTGTCGTATCCAAGTCAACACCAATGCGATGAGTATAAGAATTGTACCTGCGACGCCGCCTGCAATTGCATAAACAACTTTGGGCGACGAGGGTTTTTCCGGAAAAGAAGCGGGTGAAACGACTTGTAACAGCGGGTAGGATGCATAAATATCCTGACGATTGGTATCAACCCGTGCCAGTGCAGAACTGAATACAGCCTCTGCAATTTTATGGTCTCGTTCGAGATCTTCCAATTTTGCCGCATTTGCAGTTTGGGTCTGGAGCGTAACATCTTGACTTCTGGCAGCCAATTCCAGCGAACTCAATTGTGCGTTGAGACCATGAATCTGAGCTTCGGTTTCCACCATGGTTCGAAACAAATCGCTGCGATCTTTGCTTTGGCTTAACAACAAATGCTCAATGACACGCTTGCCGCCCTTGCCCGCCAAATCAGTAGCGATTGCTACGATCTGATCGCGCGCCGCGCGCACTCGGGTCGCAGATTCCATTCTTTTTGGATGATTAACACCCCATTTGGCTCGGTTTGCACCGTCTTCAGTCAATGCCAATGAAAGTTCATTTGAGAGAGCGGTATATCTAGGGTCCGCCTGTACTTGCAGAGCAGTAGCAGCGTCCGCAGTCGTTAGACCAAGAATTTCAGAATAGCTTTTATTTTGAAATTTTGCTTTTTCGACCTCGGCTCGGAGTTGACCAATTTTCTGCCGAAGCACCGCAGAGTTATCGATAATATTGCGAAATTGATCGATCGAAACCATGCCTTCTTTTTGTTGAAAATTGAGAAGTGCTAATCTTGCATCCTTCAAATTGGTTTCAACTTCAACAAGACTTTGACGGATTGAACTAGAGCGGCGCTCAATTTCATCGTTGCGTAATATGTCGAGCTGTTGTTCGGTTGCGACGAGCAAGGCACGGGCACGCGCCTGCGCAATTTTTGGCGAAGGACCAATGATCGCGAAATTCATAAGTGCGGTTTCTTCTATAAGCTGGATTGTCGGTTTTGGAATCGTTCCAGAGGGATCGTCAAGAACTTTTGCGGCAAGGCCCAGAACACGATCGCTTTCAGCGATCGATTTGTAAATAACTTTTGGGCTCATGCTTGCTGAATTAAAAGGAGAACCCGACGATGTTGAAGTCTGGCCAATCTGATCAAGTGAAAAACTTGAGTTGCTCACCGCGCCGGGCAGATTGAGTGTCATTTCGCTCGTATAGGAGTTTGGTGTAAATTTTACATAAGTAAAAACAGCAGACCAAATCAAAGCAATCGGCAATCCAAATGTGAGAACATACCGACGCTTGCGTGTGGCACCACTTCCCGTTTTTAACAGAAACTTTCTAATCTCGTTGCCGAGCGCGAAGTCTTCGGTCGAAATGATTTTTTCAAAATTGCGTGACGGCGCAATTTTCAACGCGATGTTTTTCATAAGCCACCCAAAACAATACGCAGCGGACTCAGAACTTCAGTAAACGTTCTGGCTGCTTCACGCAGATTGGTAATGCCGCTGTCATAGCAAGCAACTGCATCATTCGGCAGCAAGTATGGATTCTGATCATCACGATTGGCATTTTTCAAAAGATCCTCGATTGATCGCTCGATGATTTCAGTTTGGCCTGTGATTGGATTGGCACTGATCAATATCACCGACCGATGCGCGTTGGACACCACCGAGCCACCAACACAATTTGCAGAAACTGCGGCCTGTAGAAGTTTTGTCCCGTATGGCAAATTTGAAGCGTAGTGTTCGATAAAGCTTGCTGCATTTCCTGTCGCAGGTTGCGTTAGGTTGGACATAAAAATGCGAATACCCGCAGGCGTAATCTGTGATGGGCGCATCAATTCAGGATGATAACATCCAGAAGATGCCACGCGTATTTGATCGCCACTCATTAGCGCGACATCAGGAACTGGGTCGCCAGTCACGATGCCACTCATATCAACGATAAAGCGCCGACCGTTGCGGATCAGCTCGATTTTTGCGAGATCGGCATCCGGTCTCACCCCTGCCCCGCCCCTTAACCCAGCATCCAGATAACGTGTTATCGGGGCATCACCCACGGATTCCAAGGCTGTAGCATCTTGTTTTTCTTTTGAAAGCTCATTGATAACCGCACGACCGGGATTGAAGACCGCACCAAAAATATTGATTTGAGCGGGTGCCCAACGCAATGGCAAAACCGAAACTCTTGTATGTTCGGGTTTGAAGTATCCACCAATGATGAGTTGTTTTGCAACACTTTTAGAAAGCTCTGCGGATGTAAGTCCCTTGGCCCTAATTGAACCTGCATAAGGTAGAGTTAATGTGCCATCGAGATCAATTGCGTATGTTCCGGAAAATTCAGCACCTTCGGCAATGTCGATACGAACCACGTCACCAGTTCCATGAATTGGCGATGCATTCTCTAGTATGTTTGAAGTAAAAGATGCATTTTCAAATTCTAATCTTGGCAATGGCAGAGGTTTCTGACAGCGCATAGAAAAGCGTGATGGCACTGGTATGGTCGGAACATAGGCCGAGGAAACTTGATCAGCGATTGGCAATAACGTCGATTGGTCTCGGCACCCTGCCAGCAAAATCGTTACGGATAAAATTGAAATAATCACAATACAACGAATTAAAAATATGTGCTGATCAATAAATGACTGCTTATCTTGCTTGGTTATGGGGATGGCATCAAATGTATGGGCTTCACCAAGGATAATAAAATATTTTTCCAAGCCCGTAACCGACAATGCAACTTCGGTGGCCTTTGATACGCCAACCAATATGGGCTGCACTTTGTTGTCATCTGCAATCGTAGCAAGCTTGCAGAGCAGGTCCAATTGCAGTTGATCAAACTGATGCAAACCGGTCACATTGACCACCGGGGCAATGCCCTTTTGGCATTCGGAAATTGCCTTTCGCCTGCCTTTTTCCGCCATCCATTCCAACGCAGTAGAATTGGATATTGAAACCGCAGTCATATTATTGCACTCGATCTATTGACCCTACTGACTTTGACGCAATTCACAAACACGATCTACTCCGTTGATAATAATAGATAAAATGTAATTTAGGGTGAACGTGAACAACTCTCTTTGGCTCGGTGCTATTGGTGCTTGATTAGCCTTACCCACTTAACAAACCGTAACCAATGGTTGCTTTTATTACGTAAATACAATTATAACTTGCAATACGATTCGCTTGGTCGGTCATGAGCATCCCCAAATCACCGATCAAAAAGTGAGAGCAAAATGAATTTATCATCGTCGAAAAATCGCCCCATCCGAAAAGCAGTATTTCCTGTCGCTGGCCTTGGAACGCGATTTCTACCAGCCACGAAGTCTATGCCAAAAGAAATGCTGACAATTGTTGATCGACCACTCATCCAGATCGCAGTTGATGAGGCACGAGAAGCCGGAATCGAACACTTCATTTTTGTAACCGGACGTAACAAGGGAATCATCGAAGATCATTTCGATAAGCAGTTTGAACTTGAAACAACCCTGCTTAAGCGCGGCAAGCGATCCGAGTTGGCTAAGCTTGCTGATAGTCTTCCAGCAGCTGGGCGAACAAGTTTCACAAGACAGCAAGAACCACTCGGCTTGGGCCATGCTGTATGGTGTGCGCGCGATATTGTTGGTGACGAACCCTTCGCGTTGATTTTGCCAGACATGGTCATGCATGCCAATCCCGGCTGCCTTAAACAAATGATCGATACTTATAACATCAGTGGTGGCAATGTGATCGCCGCTGAAGAAGTAGACTCAGATCAGACCCATCGTTATGGTGTATTGGGTGCTCGTAATTGGCGCGACACTAGTTTCGATATTGACTGTATGGTTGAAAAGCCAAAGCCTGGCACGGCACCTTCAAATCTTATTATTTCTGGCCGTTATATTTTGCAGCCGGAAATATTTACTGAAATCGAAAAACAGGGCCCTGGTGCGGGCGGTGAAATACAATTGACTGACGCAATGATCCGGTTGCTCGCCTATCAATCGTTCCACGGTGTAAAATATCGCGGTAAGACCTATGATTGTGGAGACAAAGTTGGATTTTTGTTAGCCAATATCGCTTTCGGAATTGAGCACGAGGTGATTGGGATTGAGTTCCAAACTGCTCTCTCAACATTGCTTGCTAGCTACCTCAAAGATTCGAGTGGTAGTAATTCATCGACCTCAATTCGAGAAAACGATATGGCAATCCAAAAAACGGGAACCTAAGCATGGACTCTTCACGTCGGCGACACCTACCGATCAAATCTTTTTTATTCTGATTCAAAATCAGTTGGGCCACGTTTATGCGGGTTTAGCACAGCTGGCCTTGTGGCTTGCGGTTCACGGCGCAGAGTGCAATTCTTGATTTCGCATAGTCGACAGGTTGAACCTAATGGACGTTTTGCATATGGCACAAAACTTATTTTTGCTCCGTGTACAGATGAAAAACAAATCGCATAGGTGATGTGTCCTTGCCTCTTGGCAATCATACTGATCTTTTGTCCATCTGCCGCATCCAGTTCAACATTGGGCTCACCCGTGAAGTGTGGTAAATGCCCGCATAGAGCGCCCCTGAATGGAAGATGAAAGCCCAGCGGGCCAAGATGATCAACAATTACACCAGTATAATCGATTGCGAGAAAACCAATTCGGCTCTCACTCTCATCGCGAAGCGAAAGGCAGGCCAGTCGTTTCATCACAAGGCCTGTGCTGGCATTAAACCTGTCACTTAAAGCATCCATGTTCCACTTTAGATCGGTGGCAGCAGATGTGAATCTCGCAGGTGGGCATAAAATGGCTGCGGCCAAATTTTTCGTGAGGCCAAGTCGCATTAAGCGCGTGGCTTCGGAATTGCTTAAAAAAGACGATCTTCCAATAATTTCGTCAATCTCGGCGCGACCTTCCACAGACGCTAAAAGCATTGCGGCTTCAAACAAACGGCCATGTGCGTTCAGGCGTTCTGAAATAAAAAGCCGCTGCGAATGCCGATCATAACGCGCAATGTCTGCGCCGATGATCTCAATTGGCATAATGCGCACATCGATACCACTTCCGCTGCGCAGACGCGCTTTGATGCCAGCAAAAATATCATCCTTAGGCGTAAGATCAAACCAGATTTCTTCGGCAAGATTTTCAAATGTTTGGTGCAACGGGTTTTCTTGCAACCAGCTCTGGACAGCTTCAAAAACTGTTTCGGTTGGAGCCGCGCCGCCGGCTAACATTTGTTGTGAGATATCGGAGAGGCGCCCCAGCACTTCGCGGTATGCGCTATAAAGTTTGATAGTAGCACCCACCAGATTGGGGGCTACTTCCTGGGCTTGCACGAGTTCAGTAGCCACCGGAATTTCACCACTCAATAATGGATCTGCCAGCACTTCTTTCAGGCTGGCCAGAACATCACCGTGTTCATCGTTACCACTTAACTCTGCGATGTCGGCGCCATGCAGCGTGTGCAACTTCAACAACAGTTGTGCCGTGATGGGGCGTTGGTCGCGCTCTATTAAGTTGAGATAGCTGGGTGAAATGCCGAGGCTTTGCGCCAATGCAGCTTGGTTGAAATTTAATTTGTTGCGCATTCTTCTCAGACGCGCACCAGCAAAGATTTTGCTTCCGCTCATTATTTACAAACTTTACAATTATTGAAATTTATATTTACAAAACTATACACATTATCTTGTTTTGTCTAATGAATCATGGTCTTTCGGCGTAATTGAAGTCAATAACATTACATAAACCTCAGGAGACCAAAATGTCGAATTTTCATGCCCTCATCCCAACTGCCCCAAAAGGCCGCTTTAACGGCATTGACCGAAATTACTCGGTCGCAGATGTGAAGAGGCTGCGGGGCTCGGTTCAGCTGGAATATACCTTGGCTGAAAATGGCGCGAACCGTCTTTGGAAGCTTTTGCACGATGAGCCATTTATCAATGCCTTGGGTGCGCTATCAGGCAATCAAGCTATGCAAATGGTGCGGGCTGGGCTGAAGGCGATTTATCTTTCAGGCTGGCAGGTGGCGGCAGATGCCAATGTGGCCGGCGGCATGTATCCAGATCAATCCTTGTACCCTGCAAACTCCGGCCCGGAACTGGCCAAGAAGATCAACAAGACTTTGCAGCGCGCCGATCAGATTGAACATGCAGAAGGCAGAATGTCAGTTGATAATTGGTTTGCGCCAATTGTGGCGGACGCTGAGGCGGGATTTGGTGGTCCGCTCAACGCATTCGAAATCATGAAGGCTTATATTGAGGCGGGTGTTGCCGCAGTGCATTTTGAGGATCAATTGGCATCCGAAAAGAAATGTGGGCATTTGGGCGGAAAAGTTCTGATCCCAACTTCTGCACATATTCGTAATTTGGTTGCGGCAAGACTAGCTGCCGATGTGATGGGGGTGCCAACGCTTATTGTGGCGCGCACCGATGCAGAAGCAGCAAAGCTATTGACCTCCGATGTTGATGAGCGCGACAAACCATTTGTTTTAGACCTGCCGCGCACGCCAGAAGGCTTCTATCATGTGCAAAACGGCATTGAACCCTGCATTGCCAGAGCCATTGCTTATGCGCCCTATGCCGATTTGATTTGGTGTGAAACTTCAACACCTGATTTAACCCAGGCCAAGAAATTTGCCGAGGCCGTGCACAAGGCTCACCCTGGTAAGATGCTAGCCTATAATTGCTCGCCGAGTTTCAATTGGAAAAAGAAACTTGATGATGCCACCATCGCAAAGTTCCAACGCGAGCTTGGAGCCATGGGCTATAAATTCCAGTTTATCACCTTGGCTGGCTTCCATCAATTGAACTTCGGGATGTTTGAGTTGGCCAAAGGCTATCAAGCTACCCAGATGTCCGCTTATTCCAAATTACAGGAAGCCGAATTTGCGGCTGAAGCAAATGGCTATACAGCCACGCGCCATCAACGCGAAGTGGGCACAGGTTATTTTGATGCGGTGGCCACAGCAATCAGTGGTGGCCAAGCCTCGACCAATGCCATGCACGAATCTACCGAAACTGCACAATTCAAAGCTGCTTAAGGAGAAATCATTATGTTGAAGACCCATGTGAAAGACCGCGCCACCGAGCAATCATCCGAAATGAGCGACGAGCAGAAATTGGCTATTAATCGCTTGGCCAATGAGTTGCACCGATTAAACAACGCTGTGATTAGTGCGGTTGAAACTGGCATTTCGGTTGAACTACAACGTGGAGCAAGGCACCATGCCGAGGGCGGATTTTGGGGGGACTTGATGATCCCGGTTGTTGTAAAACAAAGTCGCACAGCAATTGTGCCACTACAATCTTAGGTCTTTGCTTGATTTCCAAGAGAGCCAGAGGTGATCAAGCTTAGAATGACCAAAGGAATAGCGACACCGTAGGCCGAACGTATGCCCCAATGTTCGGCCACAAAACCCAAAAGCGGCGGCCCTAATAAAAACATCGTAAATGCCAGTTGCACCAATGCTGCGACATTGATTGCCGCTGGCCGATCTGAGCGTTGGGCTGCGGCAGATATAGCCAATGGGAATATGGCGCTTGTGCCAACGCCAATCAATGCAAACCCAATCAGCGACATGATTGGCGCTATTGAGAAGTAGGTGACCAAGCTTCCGACCAACAGAATCAAAAGCAAATATCGGGCAAACAAAACTGGCGAATATTTTTCGACGAATTTGTCAGCAAAAAATCGTGAAGTGGCCTGAGATATAGCAAATGCGGCAACCGCAATTCCAGCTAGGAACGGCCCTGCTGCAAAACTATCTCGCATATAGATGGCTGACCAATCCATACTTGCACCTTCAAGTAGCATGGCACTGGCTGCGACACCAAAGAGCAAAATAATTGCCAAGCTCGGCAAGGCAAATATCGGGGCCTTTTCAGTGGTTTCATCACTTCGTTTGGCGGCAGGAACAAAATTTGACAATGCCAGCCAAACTCCAGCAAGTGAAATCGGAACGACAAGCGCCAAGTGAAGTTGAGGCGAGAGCCCTAAAGATGCCACCCATGCGCCAAAAAAACCAGCTGCAAAAAAGCCAATGCTCCAAAATGCATGGCACCTGTTCATAATGCGATAGCCGAGAGAATTTTCAGTCCGATCAGCCTCAACATTCACAATAATCTCAACACAGCCAATGACGAAACCAACGGGATACAACAACACGAATAAAACAAGTGGTGATGGCGCATGCACAGCAATCGCCAAAAACAACGCAATCAAGGGAATGCCAGCCATCAGAACCATGCGGTGGCCAATGCGCTCCAGTAGTGGCGCAGCCAATGTAATCGACGTCAAAGTGCCAAGCGGGAGGCCGATTAACCCTAATCCGAGCGCGGCCTTATCAACGCCCATAGCCAATTGCACATCCCCAAGCCGAGGATAGATGTTGCCCATTGCAAACGCGTAAATTGCAAATGCAGCAAAGACCTGGTGCGAAGGGGAAAACGGATATGACAGGCGCATTGAGAGCTTTCTTGAAACGGCTTGATAATGCTTACCTGTTTACAGATACCCCGCGAAAATTCTAAGAGTTTATTTTTCGCGTCAAAAAGACCGCAACCAGCGTGGCCAAGCCAAGCGCCACTGCTGTGCCCTGCCAGCCATATTGCATGTTGATCTGACCCAACACCACAGCGCCCAAAAGGCCGCCGAGATAGTAGCTAGTTAAATATAGCCCGTTGGCTTGGGCGCGGTCCATCGTAACTGATTTTGACAGATAGCCAGTTGCTGCGGCTTGGGCGAAGAAAATAGCCATGCCAATAATTGAAAGGCCTAAAAGGATGATCCACACTGAACCACTCAGAGTGAGCAGCAGACCACCAAGAACAGTAGCAAGGGAAACCAGCAAGGCGAATTTTGGGCCATATTTTTTAACCTGATTTGCGGCCAGTGGCGTGGTGATGATGGCTGGCGCAAAAATGAGATAGACGAGGCCCAAAGACATTGGCGCAAGACCAATGTCTTTTACCAGATATAAGTTCACATAGGTGAACACGCCCACAAAAATAAACAGGATCAGAAAGCCAATTCCAAATGTGGCGCGCAGCGAAGGTACGGCAAAATGCCTGCGCCATGCAGCAAGCGGAGACCCGCCGCGTTTGGGCGGTGAAACATCACGCGGGCCAATCATCACATAGGCAAACACAGCACCGGCAATGTTCAATACCGCGAAAAACAAAAACGTGCCCGAAAGGCCCGTTGCACCTGCCATCGTCACCGCCGCCAAGCGGCCAAAAAGATTGGAGGCCACATTGCCCGTGATATAAGCTGCCAAAGCTCCACCAATAGCCATGACTTCGCATTGCTCTGACAAGAATGTCATGGTGAGGGTGAATGCCGCCGCCATCAAAGTGCCTTGGACAACGCGAAGCGCCATGAACGTCCAAATATTGTCGGTTAGGCATAAGAGCGCCGTGGGGATGGACAGTAAAGCCAGGCAAACCCAGATGCCACGTTTGCGGTCTATCCGATCTGCAAACCATGCCACCGTAATACCTGATAAAGCCATGCCTAATGTTGCAGCGTTCACAGCCACCCCTGCGAGGCCTGCACTTGCTTTATAAGCGACAATAATTTGTGGAAGCAAAGCTTGGGCGCCGAAGAGGTCGATCAGTGTTAAAAAACTGATGATTGAAATAATCGTTGAGCGGCGAATAACATCGCGCGGTCTGTCACCTCGAAGCGCGCCTTGAAAAACCATCTAAGCCGCCGTCCATCCGCCATCGACTGGTAGTGATACGCCGGTAATATTTTCTGCCGCATCCGAACACAAGAACAAGGCCACACCTGAGAGCTGTTCAACAGTTACAAACTTCTTGGTCCATTGCGCGGCAAGCAACACATCACGCTTTACTTGTTCTTCCGTAATGCCGCGAGCTGCCGCGGTTTCTGGAATTTGTTTTTCCACCAGGGGGGTGAGCACATAGCCGGGGCAAATTGCGTTCACCGTAACACCATTTTGGGCCGCTTCCAGAGCCACAGTCTTTGTAAACCCGGTTATGCCGTGTTTTGCCGTCACATAAGCCGACTTGAAAGGTGAGGCGACCAGTCCGTGTGCAGATGAAATATTGATGATCCGGCCCCAACCACGCTTCTTCATGCCCGGCAATGCTGCGCGAGTGGTGTGAAAAGCGGAATTCATATTGATGGCGATAATTAAATCCCAACGTTCTGGTGGAAATGTTTCAACAGGCTCCACCGTTTGGATGCCCGCATTGTTGACGACGATATCAACCGAACCAAATCGAGCTTCGGCGGCTTGAATCATGGCTACAATCTGGTCGGGTTTAGACATATCGGCTGGGTCATAAACCACTTGCCCTTTGCCCAATGCTTCGAGCGCTGCAATCTCATGTTCGATTTCTGCAACAGACCCAAATCCGTTGATAACCACATTGGCGTTGGCGCTGGCCATGCCGCGTGCGATGCCAAGCCCAATGCCAGATGTAGAACCGGTGATAACAACAGTCTTGCCCGTCAAATCCATGTCGAAGTCTCCATCAATATTTAGATGCCCGACTAAACAGGCTGCGCATTTTCCATCATCTTGCCACCACACGCATCATGCAAAATAAAGCCCTCAGTTGCTTCAACGGGTGCGCGCCATGGTGCCTTTTCAAGTGTTTCAAGCGTGTGACGATAGCCCGCTTCCCAGCGTTGTTTGATTCCGTCAGGGCTGAAATCAGCATCCTTCAGATGATCTTCATTGGGCAGCGTTGGCGCAAGCAGACGCACCACATGCATCCGCGTTATACAGCCATAAGCGGTGAGCTCTTTCACAGCGGCAGTCTTGCGCACATCTTCCGGAATCAGCTTGCCCAATTCGGCAATCACATGGCGCATGCGGTGGAGTTGGCGTTGACGCTTGATTTGCGACGTCGCACGGCTTGAATATTGCACGTCTTTTTGACGGTTCATCACCTGCCACATGGTTTCCGGCTCGTCACCCTCTGGGTTCCAGATATGAACCGCAAACACTAACGCGTTGCGCCGTGGATTATCGTCAAATACGATTTCAGCTGGCGTATTAGACAGAATCCCACCATCCCAGTATAACTCGCCATCAATACGCACAGCTGGAAAAGCAGGCGGCAATGCACCTGATGCCATAACATGCTCAATTGCCAACGGCATATCGCGGCTGTCAAAATAACGCATTTCGCTTTTACGCACCGATGATGCACCGACAGTCAGTCGTGTTTGACCTTTTGAAAGAACATCAAAATCGATAAGTTCGTTAAGCGTTTCACGCAGTGGATCAACTGAGTAATAACCCGCATTTTCCGCACCAAGCGGAACATGCGGCCCGAGAAAAGCTGATAAGTTTGGACGGAAAAAAGAGGGCAAGCCCATGCCGATTGTGTGCATATTGCGGGCCATATTGCCCAGCCATTGCGATGGCACGCCAAAAATATCCTTCTGTTCAACACGGCTCCAAAATTCGCGGAGCCGGTCGAGGCGATTTTCCACCTTATTGCCAGCCAAAATGGCGGCGTTAATTGCTCCAATTGATGTGCCAATAATCCAATCAGGATCAACACCTGCTTCATGCAGTGCCTGATACACGCCGCCTTGATAGGCTCCAAGTGCGCCGCCGCCTTGCAACACCAGAACGGTCTGTCCTAACGCTTTAATCTCAGTTTTCAACGCACTCACATCAGTCTCCTATTCGCTGCAATCAGCAACTTTCTTACAATCGGCAATCGATGACATGATTGACATCACCACCTCGGTCGCTTTGGCAAATTGCTCGTCACGATTGGTGATGCCGTAACGTTTGGCCACCCATTTCCAATCTTGATAGACCGCCCAAACTTTTCCGTCCTTGTCTTGCTTCACCAAAACCCGTACCGGCCAATCCATGCCGCTATCCTGCTGGGAAGTGAGAAACAAAATACCCAAAGGCGGATTGCCAAACATCACCATTGTTGATGGTGGCAATTCAATGCCAGCACCCTTGGCTAAATTGGCTTGGTCTATTGTTGCAAAGAACTTGATGCCCTTCGTTTCAACATCGGCCTTGATGCGCTTGGCTGTTTCTTCAACTGAATAGGCGCTGCGCGTGTGGATCAAGCCATTGCCCGTTAAAGTCACGGACTCTGCCATGACGGCCACTGGCGCAGCAAAACTCAAAACCACCGTGAGTAAAGCTGATTTCAACATCGTCACCCTATTCAAATATTTTATCTTGTGCATGTCATCACCTTTGATCAATTTTGTCTTTCAGTTTCATGTCGCATGCAGTGACGAGACATTTGATCTCGTGAGGACTAAGGCCAGAATCTTGCGCGCGAAGCAAATCACCAATGTAGTTTTTCTGGAACGTTTCCGTGAACTCGCCGCACAAATCAGTGCGGCGAGCGTGAACAGATTTGTAAATTACATCATGTCGTGAGTTTCAACCATTGCTGGCGGCAACAAATCGGAAGACAAAATGATCGTTGGCTTGGCTGAGTCATTACGCCACCAATGGGAAAGCTCAGCGCCGAACTCAGCAGTCACGTCGCCTGCCTTGTGCAATAACGGAACTTTGCAAGTTGTGCGATATTCGGTGATTTCGCCCTCAAGAATATAAATATTGGCCGCGCGAATATCATGCTTATGCAATGGAACAATGCCACCTGGCTGCACAACTAGTTTACGCACACGCAGCATGAAGCCCTTGAAGGCTTCGCCCTTCGACGAAAGATCAACAGTCGAAATCACGTCATCGGTCACATCTTTCGGCTTTGTTTCGCCCGGCAAAAAGGCACCTGTGGTCGCTTGGTCTTTCGGGCAGTCACCTGCAAAAACATGTGTCGATGCTGAAGCAAAAAGGGCCACAGCAATTGCAGTTTTCAATACAACTTTATTCATATCAAACTTCCTTTTGTTAGAAATAGATTTCGTTTTGTTATCTCGTCGCCTCAGGAGCGAAGAAACATTTGGGTGCCACTTCTTATTTGGGCAACGACACATCCATAATCTGAGCAACCAGATCCTTGGACCATTCTGCGCTGCGTTTGGCTGTTTCTGTCCAATGACGCATTGCGGCGTCAGCATATTGCTGTTGCATTTTGGCAAGCGCGTTCATGTCAGCTGACATGCTTGCACCTGAAACAATTTTGCTGAATTCTTCCTGAGCAGAACTTGCAGCTGCACTTTGTTGGGTGGCCAAATCAACAATTTTGCGGCTCACAATTTCGTTAACTTCAGTTGAATAGTTTACGGTCTTTACAAATTGCGCGGCGAGATTGTTCATTGTTTCGGTTTGCATTTCAAACATTTTTCCAGCTGAATCTGTTGAAACTTTGCTTGAATTTTCAGATGCGGCTTTGTCGGTTGATTTCGGCATTCTCATTTCCTGTCTTTCCCAGATGATGATCGATCACATCCAAGGCATTCATTTGAGGCAGGTTATGATTTGACGATGCAATGCGAAACAACCTTTTGGTTATCGTTTCGCTCTAGTTCAGGCATGGGAGATTTAAAACTCTACGCCCGAAACGAAATTCGCAGCCGATTGGTTCGCCTTCACGCAAGCCGCAGACATGTCTGCACCGTTTGCCAACGCGCCCGCCAATACACCAATGAAACAATCACCCGCGCCATGGGTCGATTTAACTGTTATTTTGTGTGGTTCGATGAAATGCGTCGTCTTGGCTTTAGTCTGAAATACCAACCCAAGACCGCCCAGCGTGACGATTACATCTTGTCCAGGGCGCGCGAGCTTTGGCAGAGCGTTCAATGCAGAAGATTTGTCGTTTACGACCATCCCACTCATCATTTCTGCCTCAACCCGGTTCACAACAAGAACGTCAACCAAATCAAGCAACGCCTCGGAAATCACTCGTGCTGGTGCGGCATTCAAGACAACTTGGCCGCCGCCTATTTTTGCCGCTTGGGCCACAGCAATATTGACGGCTTCGGGGATTTCATTTTGCAAAATCAAAACCTTTGCGCTTCCAAGCGTCCGGCAAGCTTCCGCTGCTTTTTCGGGCGAAAGCGCCAAATTTGAACCTGATACGATTACAGCACCATACTCGCCTGAGCTCTCAACTATTGCCACACTCATCCCCGTTCCATGACTGGCAACGATGGAAACATGATCAATGTTTATCGAACTAACCGCCAAATTTGTGCTGAGGGTTCGGCCAAAATCATCATTACCGACACAACCTATCATGGCTGTGCGAGCTCCAGCTTTTGCTGCCATAACAGCTTGGTTGCCGCCCTTGCCACCGCAGATCTTTTTCCAGCTGGTGCCAGGAACAGTTTCATCAAGCTGCGGCAGATGCGACGCGTTAACGACGATATCGAGATGCAGGCTGCCACATACGATGACGTCAAAAACCGATGTCATGTTCGCCGCTTGGCCTGCACAGATGCCATCGTCTTTGACAAGTTGCCTTCGGCTGCATCATAGCCACGCTGAGCGACCGCGATAAATATAGCGTCCATGATGTTGAGCTGGGCAATTCTTGCGGCGGCGTTTTCGCTTGTTAAGAACGAACCCTGGGCAGTTGAGCACAACAGAATATCGCTGCGTTCAGTGAGAGGTGAAGCTTCATAATTGCTAACTGCAATAATTGTAGCTCCGTTCTTGCGCGCGATTTGAACAGCATCGAGAATGGCCGTCGTGCGCCCCGAATGCGAAAATGCCACAACCACGTCACCATCTTTTAATAGCGCAGCAGACATCGCCATCATATGCGTATCGTCAAAAACCGACGTGCGCACGCCAATGCGCAAAAATTTATGTGAGACGTCGCGGGCAATTTGTGCTGACCCCCCTAGCCCATAAAAGTCAATCTGGTTGGCTTTATAGATCGCTTGTGCTGCGCGCTCGAACGCTTTCATGTCGAGAATGGCCAGCGTTTCTTCGAGCGCTTGAATAGATGTACGGAAAACTTTTTGGACGATTGTTGTGACCGAGTCTTCGCGCAAAACTTCTTCATGCATGTCAACAGTGGGCTGACTTTTATAAGCTTCAAGTGCCGCTCTCAATTCACGGTATCCCGGAAAGCCCAAGCGTTTTGCGGTTTTCACAACCATGGCTTCCGACACATCTGCCTGTTCGGCCAAAGCTTTAAGTGGCAATGCATCTTCTGCTGTGCCACGCAACAGTATCTCCGTGATCCGAACTTCAGAAGGCGTCATCTCCGGCAGCATCATGCGGATTCGTGGGCCTATCGCTCTTGGGTCTACGGTTATATTCATTCTTTGCCTCGGGTCAGGCGATCAACAAGCATCGCCAGAATGATTATAAGACCGGTTGCGAGCAATTGATAGAATGCCTGAACATTGAGAAGGGTTAGCCCATTGCGCATGGTGCCCAGCACGATTGCTCCGAGAATAGTGCCTATTATGGAGCCCTTACCGCCCATGAGCGAAGCGCCGCCGATTGCGCTAGCGGCAATGGCTTCAAGCTCCCAAAGATTGCCCGATGTGGGATCGCCAGACCCTAAACGCGCAATCAAAATTAACGACGCAATTGAACTCAGTGCGCCACACAGAACATAAACGCTGATTTTCGTTCGGGCGACTGGAACACCACTAATGCGGGCCGCTTCTTCATTTCCGCCAACAGCTAAAATATATTCGCCCAATGGCGTCTTGCTCAGCAAAATCGTAATCAATATTCCAAGCACTGCCGCAATCACAACCGGCACAGGGAAAATCCAAAGTGTTGATGAAAAAATTGTTCTGAATTCATTCGGCACGCCTAAAATCGTGTTGCCATCTTTATAGATCAGAGCAAGGGCGCGAAAAATACTCAAGGTGCCAAGCGTCACAATAAAGGGCTGTAATCCGCCATAGACGATCAGCCCACCATTGATCAAACCACACACGACCCCAACACTTAAGCTTGCCACAATTGCAATCGGAAACGAATATCCCGCCACTAATAAAGTAGCTGTCAACATTGCTGACAATGCGGCAATCGATCCTACTGAAAGATCAATGCCACCCGAAATAATCACCAATGTCATACCCATGGCAACGCAAGCATTGATGCTGGATTGCTGCAAAATATTGACCAGATTGCGCTCAGTCACAAATACATCTGACATCGACGCGAAGACCACACATAAAATGAGTAAGCCAATTAAGGTACCTAAGTCGCGCATACCGAATTTAAACATTGAGAGCATTGTGAATTTGCTTTTCATTTTACGTATTCCAAATCGCCTTTCAGTGACGAGCCCTTTGGGGCGGTTGGCCCGAAATCGCGTAGCCCATAATGTTTTCTTCCGATAATTCGCCCTGTTCTAAAATGGCTTCCATCTTTCCGCTGCGCATCACCACAACACGGTCAGCAAGCTGCAATATTTCAGGTAGTTCAGATGACACAACAATGATCGAGTGGCCATCCTCAGCCAGGCTCTCAATCAATTTATAGATTTCAGACTTGGCACCCACGTCAATGCCGCGCGTTGGCTCGTCAAAGATCAACACCTGAGCCTTGGCCATCAACCAACGGCTTATGATCGCCTTCTGCTGATTGCCGCCGCTGAATAAACGGATATGTCGGTCAATATCATTCGGTCGAAGACTCATTTTCGTTGTCAGTTCATCAACAATTTTTCGCACCGCCGACGCCTTAACGATGCCAAATCTGCTCATAAATCCAAACTGCGGCAAAGCCACATTTGAAATCACTGACCGCATTGGAATGATGCCATCTTTCTTGCGCTCCTCTGGCAACAACGCGATGCCTTGGGCGATGGCGTGGCGCGGATCGGAAAAGGAAAGCGCTTTCCCATCTTTGCGAATTTCACCGGATGTGGGTTGATCGACACCGGCAATCAATCGCACCAGCTCAGTGCGGCCAGCACCCACAAGGCCAGCAATTCCTAAAATTTCGCCTTTACGTAAAGTGAATGAAACATTTTCAACGGCAGTGCCGCGCGACAGTCCAATGACTTCTAAAACATTTTGATTTTGAACATGCGATTGATGTGTGCGGGCTTCAATGGCGCGGCCCACCATCATCGAGACCAGTTGGCTTTCCTTAACACCCGCTAACGAAACAGTTCCAATTTTCTTGCCATCGCGCAATACAGTGGCGACCGATGCCACACGAAATACTTCATCAAGTTTGTGCGAAACATAAATTACAGCAACACCCTTTGATTGCAGTGTTGCAATCACTTTCGCCAATCCTTCAAATTCACGCGGCGTCAGGCTTGATGTCGGCTCATCCATGGCGATCACGCGCGCATCCGATAGTAACGCTTTGGCGATTTCAACAATCTGACGCTGCGCCACACGTAGTGACTTTATTTTGGCAGTCACATCAATCGATGGATCAAGCAGCGCCAAAACTTTGCGTGCCAGCTCACGCATTTCAGGTTTGTTAGTAAAAACGCCAGCTGTTGTGATCGGCGACCCCAGATACATGTTTTGCGCCACATCCAATTCTGGAATTTGCTGCAATTCTTGATGGATCATCGCAATGCCTGCGCGCCTAGCAGCTTTAGGTGAACTCAAATCAGCGGGCTTACCATTGATCGTAATCGAACCACTTCCACTTTTATAAACGCCAGACAGAATTTTAAGTAGCGTCGACTTGCCAGCGCCATTCTCACCGATCAGCGCATGCACTTCACCTGCTTTCACATCAAAGCTCACATCGTCAAGCGCCTTCACACCGGGAAATTCTTTCGACATTCCGGAAACAGAAAGTGCAATCACCGATGGCTGAACTTCGCTCATAAAAGAACTTTCGCATCAAATGATCCGTTGGATCTTAGGGAGAATACCAACGGATCACGAAGTCACAGCATCTTACTTTGCAGCTGCATCTTCAATCAAGTTCTTGCGCACCATGGCTTCATCGCCTTGATAGCGCGCCATGTTTTCTTTGGTCACCAAAGCCTGTGGTGTCGCCACAACGCGTGGCAAGGCTTGGCCAGCTTGTAAACGCAGTGCAACTTCCAACGCCACTTCACCGGTCAACACTGGGAATGAGTCCACAGTTGCGGTCAGTTCGCCAGCAGCGATTGATTTATAAGCATCGCTAATGCCGTCTGTGCCAATCACGTTGATGTCTTTGAGTTTGCCTGCGGCTTTAACAGCTTCAACAACGCCCAAGGCCATGCCGTCATTGTTGCAATAAAAGCCAATCACGTCTGGACTTTTTTGCAGAATGTTGGTGGCCGCATCATAGGAAATCTGGCGATCCCAGTTGCCTGGAACGCTCGCCACAACTTCAAAACCTTTGCCTTCAGCGGCCATGGTTTCTTTGAAGCCTGCGGTGCGTTGCACGGCGGCATAAACCCCGGCCATGCCTTCAATCACTGCAACCTTGCCACCGTTTGGATGGTTCTTGATAAACCAGCGCGCGGCGCGAACCCCGTTATCTTTTTGAACATTGCCAATGTAATGTTTGGCTGATGGAATGACTGCATCGTTCACGTTGATCACAGGAACGCCAGCTTTTTCAGCGGCTTCAACAGCAGGCTGCAAGTTTGCGTCGGTTTGCGGTGAAACCAGCAAAATCTTATAGCCTTTCGATAGCATGTTTTCAGCAATTGCAAGCTGACCAAGCTGATCGTTTTCGGCTTGGCCAGCCTGAAGATCAACATTCACGCCCACAGTTTTGCCAAACTTCACATAGCCTTCGCCCAAGCTGCGCCAATATTCATTGGTCAGAGCCTTGGCAACAGCACCAACATTCATACCTTCTGCAGGTTTTGGCAGAGCGCCAAACTTAGCTTCAAGCTGCGACCAATCCATACGGTCTGCTTCAGCATCTGAATTCAAAGGGGCCAGATCACCTGCATAGGCATGAAAGCTAACACCAGTTGCGAACACAGCACCGAGTAACATGGTCTTCAGAAAATTACGTCTCATTTTTATCCTCCCATATGTTGCATTAATCGCACCGGTGCTGTTTGCCCTTCAGGTTCCAAACAGTGCCGCCTGTACGATGGCTTGACTGGCCACTGCATCCTGTTTCAGGATTGCGTTGGCTAGAAACTTATTTTCTTTTAGTTTTTGAACGACACGCTTCATCGCTTCCACAACCGAAATATTGCTGGAACACTCGGCAATAGGGTCAAGCCCTGTAATGTCGGGGAACGTGTCAAAATAAATTGCGGCGTCATAACCGATGCGGTCGAGCACATAGAGCAACTCAATCGTTTGGATAGGATGCACGGTGCCCACCATCAGGCCGTCATCGCGCTTGCCATAACCATCATTCAAATGAACGCCGAGTAACCTTGAATGGCGTTGTATTAATGTTGCAGCGTAAGCTGGCATTTCGTCGGCATAAAGCACATGAGCAAAATCCAGCGTCACGCCCGTGTTTTTCCGGTCAATCTCTTTGATCGCCAATAGAGTTGTGGCGACATCGGGCATCAGGCTGAAGGAACGCGGCTCGTTTGGCTTATATTCGATGCTGATATCAATTGCCGGGTTATGGTCAGCAACTTCACGGATTGCTTCAATTGTATGATTCCACAGGCGGTCATAGTCAGCTTGAAAAGAATAATCAAAACCGTCCTGCCCCATCCAAAGCGTCATCAAATTACCGCCGCATTTGGCTAGTGAATCCAAACCCTTTTTGGTCAGATCAATAGCTTCACGGCGCACTTTTTCGTCGGGGTTGGTAAAGGCCCCGATCTTAAAGCCGGGATTGCTGTAGTAACGCATCGCAAAGCCGTTCAAAGAAATATCAAGACTTTGTAATTTATAGGAAATTTCTAGTTCTGTGTGACCTTCAAGATGATCTGGATAATTGAGATCAACAGCCGAAAGGTGCTTCACCTTTGCGGCGCGCTCTAAGACATCAAGGGTTGTCACCTTGCCGTTCTTGCCGGGCCAATATTTGTCGGCGTTGACCCTGAAAGAGTTCAACCTCGTGGCATAACGGTTCGTAGTGATGTTTGAGTTCAACGCTCATTCTCCTGTTTTTAAACTACACATATTCAAGATATTTTGTAAAGTACTAAATTTTAAATGACCTTAAGTCATATCAACTGGCTTACTACGAAAGCGTTTTACAGTTTCGGGCAAGGCCTTGCGGCACACCACAGGTGGCAGACCTTTCAAGATCAATTCAGCATCGGCCACGGCTTGCCTGCCAATTTCAAACAAGGCTTCGGGCATGCCGCCTGTGCGGTGGGCCGAGAGTAAAAATCCCTCAATGTTGCGTACCGGATCATCTTTAGCCACGGGTTCAACGGGAAACACATCCGTTGCAGCTCTGAATTTTCCCTGCTGCACGCATTCAATCAACGCTGGGAAATCCACAACAGCCGCCCTACTCATCAACAAGAAAATTGCATCGCTTCGGATCAGTGAAAGTTCTGCGCGGCCAAGGAAGCCTTGGTTATCAGATGTAACACCTGCGAACACCAAGATCACTTTACACTGCGACAACAACGCGTTCAGTCCAACAGATTTGCAGCCGGCCTTCTCCAACACATAATCCGGCACCCAAGGGTCATAGACGTTGATCTCGCAATGAAATGGCGCAATCAATTTGTGAAACGAACGCGCAAGATCTCCATAACCAATAAGGCCAACAGAAGCCCCACGCAGACTGAAGCTTCCTATATTGCCGTCCAGCCCGTAAGCTTCACGCCCAAGCCTGAAATCACGATCAGCCTTGGTAATCCCGCGCGCCAGATCAATGGTCATACCCAGTGCAGATTCAGCAACCGCGTCCGCGAAAGCTGATGCAGGCGTCAGCACATGAATGCCATTGGCAAAGCAATAATCATAATCAATCGCATCGGTAAAATTGGTTTCAACGTCGATGATTGCTTTCAGATTTTTGGCGCGTTGCAAGCGCTCGCGCGGAAGTTTGGTCTGCCCCATGATGATGCTCACTTCGGCCAAATATTTATCGACCATCTCATCAGGCATCCGGCCCGTCTCATGGATGATGAGCTGCCCCAGACTTTCGAGTTTAGCACGCGTCTCAGAATCGCAAATCAAATCGAGCGTGCGTGGCAGTGGATCAATTAAAATGGTTGGCATTGTGCTTCCTTTTCGAAAGTGTTGACTTGTATGAAATCTCAAGCGAACGTCAAGCCATGTCAACGGAACTGTTTTCACTGCGCGGTAAAAAAGCTTTAGTCACAGGTGCTGGCAGTGGCATAGGGCGCGCCATCGCGATCGGACTTGCCCAAGCCGGAGCAGATGTGGCGGTGGCAGGTCGAACCATTGAAGCGCTTGAAGATTGCGCGCAAACCATTCGTCAATTTGGCCGCAACGCCGTCGTTGCCACTATGGATGTGTCAGACGTGGGCAGCTGTCGAAATGGGGTCGCTGAAGCCGCCAAAAGTCTCGGCGGTCTTGATATTCTCGTTAACAATGCTGGTGTGGAAGAAGTCTGCCCCTCACTTGATGTCGAAGAAGCGCTGTGGGAACGTATTCTCGACACCAATTTAAAAGGGGCATTCTTCGTCGCGCAAGCGGCGGCACGGTTGATGAATGGCGGTGCAATTCTCAATATCTGTTCGCTCACCTCCGAGCGTGGCATCCCTACAGCCGTGCCTTATGGCTCATCAAAATCCGGCCTCGCGGGCATGACGCGCTCACTTGCTGTGGAATGGGCACCCATCGGCATCCGGGTTAATGCATTAGAACCCGGTTATTTCCGGACATCGCTGACTGAAACTTTTTACCAAAACGCCGCATGGCAACAGGCGATGTTGGCCAATATACCAATGCAGCGGTTCGGTGAATTGGCTGACCTTGTGGGTGCAAGTGTTTTTCTTTGCTCTGGCGCTGCAAACTATATTACTGGTGTTTGTCTTCCCGTTGATGGCGGCACGCTTGCTTCTTTATGATTTGGAATTTTTATGACACCTAAAATTAATTTCCACGAATTGGCCAAACTTTCCTCCGCCGAACGCGCTAAACTCCATCAGCGTACCGAGACTGATCTGTCAGCTTTTGAATTGAAAGTGCGACCAATCATTGATGCTGTGCGCGCCGAAGGTGATGAAGCCTTGGCCCGCTTTGCGCGTGAGTTTGATAAAGCTCCTGTGCAATCATCAGAGATTGCAGCCACGGAAGCTGATTTTGCCAATGCGGAAAAAACACTCGACCCGAAAGTGCGAGAGGCCATGGAGTTTGCGGCTTTTTCCATTCGCAAATTCCACCAAGACCAAATGCCCGAAGAAATGTGGCTGCACGAAATCAGGCCCGGCGCATTTGCCGGGGATCGCTCACGGCCAATTCCATCAGTGGCCTGCTATGTGCCCCGCGGCAAAGGTTCATTTCCATCAGTTGCTTTAATGACCGCAATTCCAGCGAATGTCGCAGGCGTGAAAGATGTGACCATCATCACACCGCCCGGCCCCAATGGTAAAATCGATGACGCCACATTGGTGGCAGCACGCATGGCGGGTGTGAGCAAAGTGTTTAAAGCCGGCGGTGCACAAGGTATCGCTGCCGTAGCGTATGGCACGCAGACCATTGCCAAAGTTGCCAAAGTCATCGGTCCCGGAAGCCCATGGGTTGCAGCTGCCAAACGTTTGGTTTCGCATGTCTTGGATACTGGCTCGCCCGCAGGCCCTAGCGAGGTCATCATATTTGCAGATGATAGCATAAACGGTGCGCTTGCTGGGCTCGATCTTTTGATCGAATCTGAACACGGGCCAGATAGCTCTGCCTATCTCGTAACATGGAGCAGGCGCGTGGCCGAACAAGCATTGGCCGCCATTCCAGAATATTGGAAGCAAATGAGCGCGCAGCGCGTTTCGTATTCCTCCACAGTGTTAAGCGGCCCGATTGGTGGCATCGTTTTGGCGCGCGATGAAGAAGACGCCATTGCGTTTTGCAATGAATATGCGGCCGAACATTTGGAAGTTTTATCCAAGGAACCCTTTGCCTATTTGGGTCGCCTTGAACACGCTGGTGAAATTTTGTTGGGCGAACACACTCCCACCACGCTCGGCAATTACGTGATTGGCCCCAATCACGTGTTGCCCACCAGCGGCTGGGCGCGCACGGCTTCGGCAGTTTCGGTGTTTGATTTCTTAAAGCGCAATTCCATCGCCTATGTCACCAGCAAAGGCTATCCCGACCTCGCCAAACATGCTCATGCGCTTGCAACCTATGAAGGCTTTGACGGCCACGCCAATGCGGTTTCCGAACTTCGGAATAAGATTTTGAAGCTTCCCGCTAATTGATTTTTAGATACGGATCAGCGTTTTAAGACCAGAGACTTGGTTGGCCGCAATCCTCGTATAGGCTGCAGGAACCTCGTCCAACGTAATTTCGCGATCGATCAGTTGATTGATCATGCTGGCACAAGCTGGCAAAAGACAAATGGCTGCTGGCATTTCATCCTGGAAGGCGTGACAGCCAATCAAAGCCAGTTCGCGTTCGACGAGTAAGTTCGGATCAAACTCCAGTTTCCCGTGGGAAATGCCGACAAGCGCAATATTTGCGCCGCTGGGCACGCAATTCAATAGTGTCTGCAATGCTTCAATACTGCCCGTAGCGTCGATGGCAGCGGTAAGTTTGCGGCCCTGCAAAAGTTCTTTGATGAGTTTGGCGTCTAAAGTCGCAACTTGCGCGTTGGTCACTTGCGCCACGCGTTCAGCCCTCGCGGCATTTCGATCAACCACAAGAATTGGGCCGCCATGTTGATAGGCTAGGATTACCGCAGCCAAACCTCCGATTGGGCCGCAACCAACAATCAATACAGGTTCGTCAGCGATAAGCCGCAAGCGATTTATGGCGTGAAGCGCCACAGCAAAGGGCTCGGCCATCGCCGCTATTTGAGGCGCAAGGCCTGAGGGAATTTTATGAAGCAGTTTGGAAGGTAAATTTACAAGTTCTGCAAAGCAGCCATCGCAAGCTTCGCCGATAAAACCAAGGGTTTGACAAAGATGGTTTTGTCCCTGTTGGCAGGCATCGCACTCGCCACACCAAAAGCGGGAGTCAGCGACAATGATATCGCCAACTTCGACATTCTCGACGCCTTCTCCAAGCGCTGTCACCACTCCGGTAAACTCATGGCCCGCTATAGAAGGCGAGCGCGTAATCCATTGTCCCGTTTTAAAATTGTGAATATCCGAGCCGCATATTCCAGCCATGATGACTTTAAGGCTCGCCCAACCTGGCTCTGGAGCTGAAGGAGGCGAAACCTCTTCGACCCTCAAAACTCCTTTATCGTACAGACGGACAGCTTTCATCAACGACCTTTCACTTCGCCAGTTCTATATCCGCAAATTTAAAAATGCAAAAATGTTGACGCGCTTCGGAATTTGATATCAAGTCAATGCTTAAAATTAAAAAGAGGGACAAACATGAACTGGACGCCAAACCGCCGTGAACTTCTAAAAGCCAGCCTTGCCACCGCTGCACTAGGCAGCATTGCACCAGTCGCATTCGCCGATGATCTTCCCACCAAACCAGAAGCTGGCACGTTGAAGATGGGCCTCAACCCTTGGCTTGGTTATGGCCAGTGGCACATCGCAGCCAAGAAAGAATTGTTCAAAGCAGCGGGGCTTGAAGGCGTTGAGTTGGTGAACTTCACCACTGACTCCGATCTAAACGCTGCTTTGGCTTCCGGCCAATTGCAATGCGGAAACATTGCAACCCACACCGCCATGAATTTTATCGCTGCGGGCTTACCAATCAAGATTGTCTTGTTGATGGACGTTTCCAAAACCGCCGATGCGATGATTTCAGACGGATCAGTGACCGACATTAAGGGCCTGAAAGGCAAGCAAGTTGCGTTGGAAGAAGGCACGACGAGTGATATTCTTTTGAACTATGCGCTCTCCCAAAACGGCATGACCATTGCTGATGTGCAAAAAGTGCCTATGCCTGCGGCTGATGCGGGTGCAGCACTTATTGGCGGCAAGGTTCCAGTTGCAGTCACTTACGAGCCTTATCTCACGCTTGCCATGCAGCAGAACAAGAATGTGAAAATGATTTACAGTGCAGGTGAAAATCCAGGCCTTATCTCCGACGTTTTAGTGGTGACTAAAGAATTCTTGAAATCAAAACCCGGCCAAGTGCTGGCATTGGTCAAGGCATGGGATGCGGCTGTGGCTGATTACCGTAAAGATACACCCGGTGGTCGCGCTATTATTTCTGAAGCAGTCGGTGCCAAGCCTGATGAATTGACCACAGCGTTTGACGGCGTGGTTTATTATTCTGCAGCCGAAAACAAAACTGAATTTGCTGGAAACTTCACCAAGAAAGTTATTCCAGAAGTTCACAAGGCAGCACGCGCTGCTGGCATTTTGCAAAAAGATGTTGATCTATCAACTGCAATTGATGCTCGCTTTGTAGATGCCGCAGCAAAATAAGCGAAGCGGCAGCAATCGCCGCTTTGCGCTAGGTGGAAAAATCAGCACCGCAGAATATCTGGGCATTTCGGCCAGTGTTTTTGCGGTGCTAACCATTCTATGGTTCTTGACCACATATTTTGGACTGGTGCGCCCGCTGTTTTTGCCCTCGCCTACAAAAGTCATAAGCAGGCTCGCTGAGCTGTGGGCGAGCGGCCAACTCTTTGCTGATTTGGGCATCAGCATTTACCGCATCACCTTTGGATTTTTAGTTTCGACGGTGATCGCATTGCCGATTGGTATTTTAATTGGCAGCTACCGTGGCTGGGAAGCTGCAATTGAACCCTTTGTTGATTTCATTCGCTATATGCCCGTCGTCGCTTTCGTGCCCCTCACGATACTGTGGTCGGGCACGGGCGATGCGCAAAAACTTTTGATCATCGTCATCGGCACATTTTTTCAACAAGTTTTGCTGGTTATGGACAATGTGAAGTCTGTTCCAAAAGATTTTCTAAATCTCGGTCGCACTTTGCAAATGCCAGAATTGCGCATTCTGCAACGTATCGTGCTTCCCTCTGCCCTGCCCGCGATTTGGGATTCGATGCGCATCAGTTTGGGTTGGGCGTGGACTTGGCTTGTAGTTGCAGAGCTTGTGGCCGCGACGTCAGGCCTCGGCTACCGCATTACGACCGCGCAGCGGTTTTTCCAAACCGATCTTATTTTTGGCTATCTCCTCATTCTTGGCATGCTCGGCCTCACAACTGATCAAGCTATGAAATACGCAGGTCGCAAATTGTTCAGGTATCTCAATGTCCGATAAGCTGGTGATATCGGGGTTAAGCAAGACGTTCAGCAGCGAACGCGGAACGACAGTTGCATTGAATGATTTCAATCTCACTGTGGGCGAAAATGAATTTGTTGCATTGGTCGGCACATCGGGTTGCGGCAAATCAACTTTGCTTTCAATTGCTGCGGGCCTCGAAAGCCATGATGATGGCCGTATCACCATTGATGGCGAAGACATTATTTCACCCGGTCTTGATCGCGGCGTGGTTTTTCAAAGCTATACACTTTTACCCTGGCTTAACACGTTGCAGAATGTTGAGTTCGCTTTGCTGGCCGCAGGAAAATCCAAAGCGGATGCGCGCGACATTGCTCAATCACATCTCGAACTCGTGGGTTTGCAAGGTTTTGAGAAAGCGTTTCCATCCGAACTTTCAGGCGGCATGAAGCAGCGTGTCGCCATCGCACGCGCACTTAGCTATCGTCCCAAGATGTTATTGATGGACGAACCCTTTGGTGCATTAGACGCTCTAACCCGCCACCATATGCAAGAGTTACTCACCGGCATTTGGGAAAGACACCGCCTGACAGTATTGTTCATCACGCACGATGTTGAAGAAGCAGTCTACCTTTCAGACCGTGTGGCCGTGATGACCAATAGGCCGGGGCGGATCAAAACAATTGTTCCCATAACGCTTTCAAGACCAAGGCATTACGACATGGTTTCAACGCCGGAGTTTCAACATTTGCAACGAAAGGTGTTGGATGCCATTCGCAGTGAATCACTCGCTGCGGCGTCGCTGCAGTCCGCGCTTGCATGAGTTTTGTAGATTTTACGATGAAGTTCAAGGTCGTCACCTTGCCCTCCAATTAAGACACACCCTTCCCGTTGGTTCCGGAGGCCTCCGGTGGGGTGGTGATGATTTCGGCCCCATCACATGGGCACTGATTTACGATGTAAAACAGCTCGTGGAAACGATATAGGATTTTTATCACTGTTTGTCAATAGGTTTTTTATTCGGCGAAATGACAAGCTACATCAACACCTTTGAGCCTTCTGAGCGGCGGTGTTGCCGTTGCACAATAATCCTGTGCAATGGGGCAGCGCGTCCTAAAGCTACACCCAGATGGCGGATTCAGTGGCGATGGCAGTTCACCCTGCAACACAATGCGGTTGCGCTTGGCCATGGGATCGGCCTGCGGCGTGGCCGAAAGTAAGGCCTTTGTGTATGGGTGTTTTGGATCAGAGAATAGATCCTTGGCTGTCCCCTGCTCGACCACATGGCCTAGATACATCACCATCGCCGTATCTGCGATATGTTTTACCACTGCTAAATCATGCGAGATGAACAAATAGGCGAGGTTGAATTTTTCTTGCAAGCTGGCCAGCAGGTTTAAAACTTGCGCTTGAATGGAAACATCAAGGGCCGAAACGGGTTCATCAAGTACTAATATTTCTGGGTTCAACATCAACGCCCGCGCAATGGCGATGCGTTGGCGTTGGCCACCTGAAAACATATGCGGGTAGCGATCATAATGTTCGGGGCGTAGACCCACCGCCACCATCATCTCGCGGGCTTTTTCAGTGCGCTCAGTTTGACTTGCTTTTGTGTTGACCAGCAACGGTTCCTCTAAGGCATGGCCAATTTTCTGCCGGGGATTGAGCGAGCCATATGGGTTTTGAAAAACAATCTGCACACGCGCGCGCATGGATTTTAAAGTCTCAGTCGAAGCCCCTGCAATTTCGGTTCCACCTATTTTGAACGAGCCCGCGGTCGGCGGTTCAATCATGGTGATCACCCGCGCCAATGTTGATTTACCGCAACCGGATTCACCGACCACAGCCAAAGTTTTGCCGCGTTCCAAAACAAAACTAGCACCATCAAGCGCTTTGAGCGTGCGCATAGGGCTGAACATGCTGCCCCCGATTTGATAGTGGCGGGTTAAATCCGTTGCTTCGAGAACGATGCTCATATCGCCATAGCTTTCATGTTCAGCGGATAATGGCACAGCACTTCGAGGGCGGGATCAGGCGGTGTCGAATGGCATAAATCGGTTGCATAAGAACATCTCGGCGTGAACAGGCACCCCTTTGGTCTATCGAATTGACCAGGCACAACGCCTGGAATGGAAGGCAATAAGCGTCCCGTCGCTCGTTCGGGAAGCGAAGCTAACAACGCCTCAGTATAGGGGTGATGCGGTTTGGCAAAAAGTTCTGCCACCTCCTGCTGTTCTACTTTTTGCCCCGCATAATGCACGCTCACGCGCTTTGCGGTTTCAGCGACCACACCCATGGAATGAGTGATCAATACCATGGCCATTCCGGTTTCGCGTTGCAGCTTTGATAGCAGATCAAGAATTTGAGCTTGGATCGTCACATCCAGCGCCGTTGTGGGCTCGTCGGCGATCAGCAGTTTTGGATTACAGGATATTGCCATGGCGATCATGACGCGCTGGTTCATGCCACCCGACATTTGATGCGGGTAATTTGTAAGCCGTTCCTCGGGCGAAGGAATGCCTACGAGTCCGAGCAATTCAATTGCGCGCTTCTGCCGTGCTGCTTTGTCCAAGCCCAAATGGATTTTCAGTGCTTCCTTCAATTGAAAACCAATTGTGAAACAGGGATTGAGGCTGGTGGCTGGCTCCTGAAAAATCATCGCAATATCTTTGCCGATGATTTTTCGACGTTGCCTTATATCCATGCCAAGCAAATCATGGCCTTCAAACTCTAATACGTCAGCCGTCACTTTTGCGGTGTGTGGTAGAAGCCCCATAACCGCCAGCATCGCTACCGATTTTCCGGATCCTGACTCGCCCACAATGGCGTGAACTTGCGCTGGCTCGATGGCCAAGGAAACGCGATCAACTGCGCGGAACCAGCCATTGCTGGTTTTAAATTCTACCGTCAGGTTTTTGATATTGAGCAAAGCCATGGCTTCAGCTTTTCCGCAGGCGAGGGTCAAGCGCATCGCGCAGTCCGTCACCCATCAGATTGATGGCCATCACCGTAATCAAAATACAAAGTCCCGGCAGCGCCATGACCCATGGATGGGACTGCATCAAGTCACGCGTATCGGCCAACATCGCGCCCCATTCCGGTGTTGGGGGTTGTGCGCCAAGGCCTAGAAAGCCCAAACCCGATGCTTCCAGTATCGCATCAGAAATACCGAGCGCGGCCTGCACGATCAGTGGTGCTGTGCAGTTTGGTAAAACCGTGACCAACATCAGGCGCAACTTTCCAACGCCAGAAACTTTTGCAGCCGTCACATAATCTTTTGAAAGTTCAGCTATGGCAGAAGCGCGCAACAGGCGCACATAGCGTGGCAAATAAACAATGGTGATGGCAATGACCGTGTTCAAAAGGCTCGGGCCAGTGACAGCGATGATGAGGATTTCTAAAACCAGCGACGGAATGGCCATGATCAAATCCATCACACGGATGATGATCACATCAATGATGCCACCATAAAATGCGCTGGCCAATCCGAGGATTACACCTAGCACCATCGACACAAGCATGACCGACAAGCCGATGAACAACGATATTCGCGCGCCATACATCAGCCTCGAGGTCATGTCGCGGCCCACTGCATCTGTGCCCAACCAATATTTTGGATCAGCACCGTGGATCCAGAAAGGTGGTAGTTTGGTTTGCCCTTTGAATTGTTCCAGCGGATTATAGGGGGCCAAAAGCGGCGCGAACACTGCGATGAATACAATCGCCATCACCACATAAAACCCAATCACTGCGCCACGGTTTTCGGAGAAGCTGTTCCAGAAAGAGGCAAATGGGCCTCTGGGTTTTGGCAATGTCGTGCTGATCGTTTCACTTACCATAACGAATTCTCGGATTGATGGCGGCATAAGTTAAATCAACTAGAACATTTACGATGATAACGATTGAAGCAATCAACAAGATACCGCCTTGCAGCGCGGGATAATCACGGCGCGCGATAGATTCGGTTAGCCAATGTCCAACACCAGGCCATGAGAAGATATTTTCTGTTAACACTGCGCCAGCAAGCAAAGTGCCGACTTGCAAGCCAATAGAAGTAATCACCGGAATGAGTGCATTGCGCAAGGCGTGAACGCCGATCACACGATAAGCAGATAGACCCTTAGCGCGGGCCGTGCGTACATAATCTTCTTCCAAAACTTCAAGCATAGCAGACCGTGTCATGCGCGCGATCACAGCCATGGGAACGGTTCCCAAAACAATTGAAGGCAAAATAAGGTGGCGCATAACATCTGCGAATGCGCCTTTTTGTCCTGATATCAAAGAATCGATTGTCGCAAAGCCGGTCACTGCTGGGTAGTAGTATTTGATCAAATCAGTTCGCCCCGAAACGGGTGTGAGGTGCAATGTATTCGACATGAACAACACGAGGATCAACCCCCACCAGAAGATCGGCATCGAATAACCCGTTAATGCTATGCCCATCAGTGATTGATCATAAACACTGCCGCGCTTTGATGCCGCAAAAACACCTGCGGGTATGCCGAGGCCCGCGGCAATCAACATCGCAAAAAATGAAAGTTCAATAGTAGCGGGAAAAAGCGTTAGAAACTCGTGGAGAACTGGTGTTTTGGAAATAACAGAGGTTCCGAGGTCACCATGAAAAATGCCCCAGACATAATCGCCAAACTGTTTCCAAATGGGCTGATCTAACCCCATTTCGTGGCGCAGCATTTCAAGGCGCTCTGGCGAAATGCCGCGTTCACCGCGGCGCACTTCGATTGGGTCGCCCGGAACCAGCCGGATCATTGCAAACGTAATAAACATCAGCGCCACAAATGTTGGCACCGTTAAAAGCAGGCGCTTGAAGAGAAATTTGATCATGGAAAAAAGGGGCGGATTTCTCCGCCCCGATCAATGCTTATTCAGCCACATCCACGCCCACAAACACGTGTGAACCAAGTGGGCTGACCTTATAGCCAGACACTTTTTTGCTCACAGGTTCAAACACTGTGGAGTGGGCAATGTTGAGCCAAGGAACTTCATCGGCAACAATAACCTGCGCGTCCATATAGAGCTTGGTGCGCTCTGCTGGATCAGCACTTGCAGCGGCTTTGGAAATATCCTCTTGGAACTTGGTGTTGCACCATTTTGGAATGTTATTGCCGTTTGGTTTGCCTTCCTTGTTGCAACCCAAAAGCACCGCCAAGAAATTATCTGGATCGCCATTGTCACCTGTCCAACCGAGGAACGCCATCTGGTGTTCGCCAGCTTGGGCACGCTTGCGATATTCACCCCATTCGTAAGACACGAGCTTGGCGTGAATGCCAACTTTTTCAAGATCAGCCTGTACCATTTCGCCCATGCGCTTGGCATTCGGGTTGTAAGGGCGCTGCACTGGCATCCACCAGAGATCAGTATCGAGTGAAGTAATGCCAGCGGCTTTCAACATTTCTGCTGCTTTGGCTGGATCGTACGGAATGTCCTTCACATCATTATTGTAGGACCACATGGTTGGAGGAATGGGGTTCTTGGCCTTTTGGCCAGCACCTTGGTAAACTTCCTTCAAAATCGCATCACGGTCGATGGCCATGGCAATTGCCCTGCGCACTTCCACCTTATCAAATGGCGGTTTTTGCGCGTTCATTGCCATATAACCAATGTTGAGGCCCGCTTGCGACATCAAATTGATCGTGTCGTCCTTGCCCATGGCTTCAAGATCAGCTGGGTTTGGCACGTTCATGATTTGGCATTCGCCTGCCTTCATCTTGGCATAGCGTGCTGTTGCATCAGGCGTGATGGCATAGATCAGATCATCAATCTTTTGCTTGCCGCCCCAATAGTCAGGGTTCGCCTTAAAGCGGATCACCGCGTCTTTTTGATAATCCACAAAGCTATATGCGCCTGTGCCCACTGGAATTTGGTCAAACTGTTCTGGCGTGCCCTTCTTCATCAGGAAGTCGGCATATTCAGCAGATTGAATGGTTGCAAAATCCATTGAAAGATTTGCCAAGATTGGCGCATTAGGTGTTTTCAATTTCATCACAACAGTCATCGGATCTGGCGCTTCGATGGTGCTAAGCAAATCTGGCATGCCCATGTCGTTGAAATAATCGAAGGCACCACCAGATACTTTGTGGAAGGGATGATCATCTTTCCATTGGCGGTTAAATGAGAACAACACGTCATCCGCATTAAATTCGCGGGTTGGCGTGAAGCCGTTTACGCCGGAATGAAATTTAACACCCTTGCGCAAATGGAACGTGATGGTGAGGCCATCAGCCGATACTTCATATTTCTCAGCAAGGCCTGGTTCGACCTGCGTTGTGCCGGGCGTGAATTGCACAAGCTGATTATAAACCGGGCGCGCGGCATCAAGCGATGTGCCTGTGGTGTTCATGGCAGGCGTGAAATTTTCAGGCGAGCCTTCCGAGCAATAGACCAATGATTTGGCTTCGGCCGTGCTGCCAAGAATGGTTCCCAACAACAACACCGCGCCGAATAGTTTCAACGTTTTCATGTTTTTCTCCCTGAGTATTCTTCGCCCTAGATGGGCAATCTGGGGAGTAAAGCACTGTTTGTTCAGTTGGTCAAAACTTGGTTTTGGGATGGGGGTTGGGGTGGGGTTTGGGAGTGCGGTAGCATTCCGCCTAATCGTGACTGCACCTCGACTCGCGGTAAGGCCCCTCACCCTCCCCTCCGACTTCGCTGCGCTACGCCGGACGGGCCCCAACCCTCTCCCCAACGGGGCGAGGGAATGGCTAAATACGGTGCCACCACATTTAATTCTAAATACGGTGACACCTCACTTAATTTAAATACGGTGACACCTCACTTAATTTAGTTTGGAGCGTGTGGCTAGGGACCTCATCCCCGGCGTTGCCGGACCTTCTCCAGAGGAGAAGGGAGAAGTTTGGCACGGTATCACACTATGCGCTTCTCCTTTGGAGAAGCTGTCACGAAGTGACTAGAGCGATTTATCTTAAATCGCATGGATGAGGTCACTTGGCCCCACGCTCTAGTTTACAATATTCGCCTCAGTCGCGGCCCGCAGTTCGGCTTCAGTTACACCGTCGGCTAATTCCACAATCTTCAACCCGCCGGGCACCACATCGAGAACGCCCAAGTTTGAGATGATGCGGTCGACTACCGCTTTGCCGGTGAGCGGCAGGGAGCAGGATTTCAGCACTTTGCTTTCGCCCGCTTTGTTGGTGTGATCCATGACCACCACAACGCGGCCCACGCCCGCCACCAAATCCATGGCACCACCCATCCCCTTGACCAGTTTACCGGGGATCATCCAATTGGCGAGGTCGCCGTTTTCGGCCACTTCCATGGCGCCTAAAATGGCCATGGCAATTTTGCCACCTCGGATCATGGCGAAGCTCTGCGAGGAGTCAAAAAATGCAGTTTGCGGAAGTTCGGTTACGGTTTGTTTTCCGGCGTTGATGAGATCAGCATCTTCTTCGCCTTCGAACGGAAATGGCCCCATGCCCAGCATGCCGTTTTCGGACTGAAGGGTGACTTCAACACCTTTTGGAATATAATTGGCAACGAGAGTTGGAATGCCGATGCCCAAGTTAACATACCAGCCATCTTGCAGCTCTTGTGCGGCGCGTGCGGCCATTTGATTACGGTCCCACATCACGCGGCTTCCCTTTTTCTGGTGGTTCTCTGCTCAATGCGTTTTTCGTGTTCGCCTTGAATAATCCGGTGCACATAGATGCCAGGGGTGTGGATGGTGTCGGGGTCGAGCGAACCCAGCGGCACAATTTCTTCGACTTCGGCTACACAAATTTTGCCGCAGGTTGCAGCGGGTGGGTTGAAGTTGCGGGCGGTTTTGCGGAATACCAAATTGCCTGATGGATCGGCCTTCCAGGCTTTGACGATTGATAAATCCGCCACAATGCCGCGCTCTAAAATATAAGTCTCGCCGTTAAAGTCTTTGTGTTCCTTGCCTTCAGCAATCATCGTTCCCACGCCGGTTTTGGTGTAGAAGCCAGGAATGCCGGCACCGCCTGCACGCATGCGTTCGGCCAAGGTTCCTTGTGGGTTGAATTCGACTTCCAATTCCTTTGATAAAAACTGGCGCATGAATTCAGCATTTTCGCCCACATAAGACGACATCATTTTTTTAATTTGTTTGGTGTCGAGCAATTGGCCCAAGCCAAAGCCATCAACACCACAATTATTCGATGCAACGGTGAGGCCTTTGGTGCCAGCTTTTTTAATTGCTGCGATCAGCAATTCTGGAATACCGCAGAGGCCAAACCCGCCTGCTGCGATCAACATGCCATCGAATAATATACCTTCGAGTGCTGCATTAGCATCTTTGAAAACCTTCTTCATCGTCACTCCTTTGCGCTAAGACGCGTTAGAATGGGCTAGCGCGTTTTTGTCAAGGCGCACGTTAATTTTGGTGATCGTGACGCAGACGATGCAGGGCATTAGCAATCAGTATTTAACGCAGGCGTGTGCCGTTGCTGGTGTCAAAGACAAAGAGGTTTTCTTTGGCAAAAGCAACGCCTGCAATCTCACCCGGTTTGGCGGTGAAATCCTTGGCGGCTTTAACGGCCACAAAATCTTTATCGACCTTGATCGTTACCAGTGTGTGATCGCCAATCAGTTCTGTCGTATAGACTGTGCCTTTGATTGCACCTTTTGCTGGGGCGACAACGCTGCAATCTTCTGGGCGCACACCGAGAACGGCGGAAGCGACTTTGCCTTTAACAATGGTTTTAACCTTGGCATCATGGGTGGTGAAAGTTTCTCCATCGAGCGAACCCTTCACGATGTTCATAGGCGGTGAGCCGATGAATTGCGCGACAAATAGATTGGCTGGGTTGTTGTAAATTTCAGATGGGGTTGCCAGTTGTTGCAAAACGCCTTTTTCGAGAATGGCAACTCTATGTGCCAGCGTCATGGCTTCGACTTGATCATGAGTTACATAAATTGTGGTGATGCCCAATGATTGCTGCATGAATTTGAGTTCAGCGCGCATGTGACCGCGCAGCTTTGCATCCAAGTTAGAAAGCGGCTCATCCATCAAGAACACCGAAGGCCTGCGGATGATGGCGCGGGCCAAGGCCACACGTTGGCGCTGGCCGCCGGACAGTTCGCGGGGGTAACGATCTAGCAAGGTTTCGAGTTGAACTTGCGCGGCAGATTCGCGGATGGCCACATCCATTTCGGCCTTATTCACTTTGCGCACTTTGAGCGGGAAGCCAATATTTTCGGCCACCGTTTTATGCGGATAGAGCGCATAGGATTGGAACACCATCGAAATGTCGCGGTATTTTGGCAGCACATCGGTTACATCGCGCTCGCCGATGCGCACCCTGCCCTCTGTTGCCGTTTCGAGGCCAGACAGAATGCGCAGAGCTGTGGTTTTGCCAGAGCCTGATGCGCCGAGCAGAACGAGAAACTCACCGGGCTTGACGTCGAGATTCAACTCTTCCAGCACTTTTACAGCGCCGAATGATTTTTTAATTTTGTCGAACGAGACAGTGACGCCAGTTTTTTCGCTTGCCATGTAACTAACTCTCTACCCTTTAACCGCGCCGAGCAATACGCCCTTGGCAATAAATCTCTGCAAGAAAATCGCCATGAAGATCACCGGAATGATCATCACCACGATAACAGCGCACATCTCCCACCACAATGTGCCACGCTCGCCTGCGTTTTTGGCCGCGACCATGATCGGCAAGGTTTGCGCTTTGGAGGTGGAAAGGAAAACCGCGAAAAGGTATTCGTTCCAATTCAGAATGAGCGTGAGCAAAGTTGTTGCCGCAAGTCCTGGGCGGGTGAGTGGCAAAACAATATCCCAGAAAATTCCAAAACGCGTTGAACCGTCGAGTTGCGCTGATTCTTCTAGCTCAATCGGAAGGCCGGCAAAGAAATCATGCATCAGCCAGACGACGATGGGGAGATTGGCGACTGCATAAATGATGATTAACGCCAGATGAGTATCAAGAAGACCTACGGCTTGATACATCATATAAACCGGAATGATGACTACGATGGGCGGCAGAATGCGCTGTGAGATCATCCAGAACAGAATATCGTTGTTGCCGACTGTTGCTGTGAAATGTTTGCCCAAACTGCGGGCGAGCAAGAAGAATAGCACCAGAGCTACTGCAGATGAGATGTACCAAGGAACGCCTGCATAAATTGTTGTGACGATAACGATGATGCAGAGCACGACGAACATGATGATGTTGCCGAACTTTGGTTTGTATTGAATGCGGGCCAGCGCGTAGGCAGCCATGCTGCCGATGGTGACGCAGAGGAACGTCGAGCTTATACCGATGACGATTGAGTTGGTGAAAGTTTGGTAGATTTTGCAGATCTGCGGCTCCATGGGTGCCAAGCGCACGACGGGCGATAGAAGATAGATTGCCGAATTATAAACCAACAGAAAAAGCTGTCGCACAATTGCATAACCATCGCAGAATGGATCGGCGTTCACCATGGTGTGCCAAGCATCAAGCGTTGGATGAAAATCAACAAAGGGGATGAAAAAGGGGCCGCTGTTGACAGTGTCAGCATCTTTGAACGCTGTGATCACTACCCAATAGATCGGGAATATCACAAAAGCTGACCAAAAGATCAGCATGGAATAAGCCACGACCTTAGACACGGGTGACATTTTGCCAATCGCAGGCGATTCAAACAGGCGTTCAAACAAGCTGCGTTGGGTTTTTTCAAATTTGAAGGATGCCTCGCTCATGCTTTGGCCTTTCGCAATTGCTTGAGGACTACATAATTGAAGAAGGACGAGCAGACCACGACCGTCAAGATCAACAGCAGATAAGCCACGGCGGCGGATGAGCCCATGTCGTTTGAGCGCCAGACGAAATAAGAATGCAGCGAAATTGATTCCGTGGCGATGCCCGGCCCGCCGGATGTCATGATGTTTGGAAGATCGACAATTTTGAACGCTTCAATCATGCGGATGAGGATAACGGTGACAGCGACAGGAACAATCTGCGGCCAGATTATTTCTCTGAAAATTTGAACGCTGGATGCGCCGTCTACTTGGGCCGCCTCAACATGATCGCGAGATACGTTCTCTAGGGCCGCCAACATGATGATGAATACGAAAGGGATCCATTGCCAACTGTCACCCACAATTACAAACCAGCGCGAGGCCCATGCATCAGTTGACCACGCCCAGTTTTTGAGGCCAATGAATTCCCAGAAAGGTTGGAATGGGCCTTTGGTGATATCAAGCACCATTTTGAAGGCATAGCCAACACCCAAGGGTGTGATCATCAACGGAATGAAAAACAAGACGCGGAAAAAGCTTTTGCCTTTGATGGGTTGGGAACAGAGAAAAGCGAGTGCGGTTCCAATCAAGAACTGCAAAGTGCAGCCGACGATCACATAAAAAAGCGTGGTCAACAATGTGCCCCATTGGTTTCCTGAGAGCAGCGTGCCTGCCAGCAACCAACCAATGAAAAGCGCCATGGAAGCGGAAATCAAGCGGCCGATCATGCCAATCCATGACGAGCCTGATTTATAAGATTTATAAAGCCAATAGCTAACTGCTGCCAATACGATGAGAATGAACAGCCAGCCCACTACGCTAATCGTTTCAACACGACCCAGGAAATGCACCCGCTCAGGGCCCGTGAACTCATTAAGAAAATTATCGAGCCCAACAAACCTGAATTTCAAACCGGTTCCGGAGAATTTCACGCGGCTTAATGCAAATAATATGGAGTAAAATGTTGGGAAGATTGCAAAGATCAAAATCAAAGAAACGGCAGGCGCAATAAAAAATGTGCGCGAGTGGCGATCAAACCATTCAGGCCATGATTCAGTGTATTGTAGATCTTTATTGGTCACGTCTTCTCGTCGATTCCTTAGATTCACTATCACTCATATCGTCATTCCTGCGAAGGCAGGAATCCAGCTTCTTTTTGAACTTGTTGAAGATGTCAAAGCTGGACCCCTGCCTTCGCAGGGGTGACGGAATGAGAGGTGTGAGTGAAAAATCTCTTTTTATTGAGCATGAAACAGGGCAGCTTTCGCGACCCTGCTTTATTATGACAATCTATTACTTGCTTGGGCCAAGCGCCAAAGCTTGCGACGCGACTTGCTTGTCGCGACCGAAGTCTTCAGTGATCTTTTCCCAGCCTGCATCAATATTCTTCAGCGCTTCATCCACTGTGATTTCGCCAGCCATATAGCGGGCGAGTTCAGTGTCCAAAACAACTGAGGTGTATTGTTGAGCGCCTGGAATTTTCATATCCGAGGCCATGTTGGGGTTGTTAATAGCACCGTTGATTGCGCCCATATAGTTCTTGGCCAAATCTTCAGTCATGCCAGCTTTGGTCCAGAATGCCGTGTCCTTGAGCTGTGACAGGCGGTAAGGATTATAGCCTGTAGCACCCACAGTCACGTCCACGCTCGATTGAGCAGACTGGTTCATATAAGATAGGAAAGCATAAGCAGCATCCTTCTTCTTTTGATCAGCCTTGGCATTGATTGCACCAGCCCAGCCACCGAAGGCCGAGAATGGAGCGTAGTTGATGCCATCAACTGCAAATGGAGCACTTTCCTTGGATACTGGAACGAGCTTACCGGTTTTGCGATCAAGTACTTCCTTGGAACCAACTGCACCTACCGCAAAAATCAAATTCTTGACTTTTTCAGCGTCCTTGTCGAGCTGCAATGTACCTGGATCACCCCATTCGATCAGCAAGCCGCAACGGCCAGCCTTGAACAGACCACGGGTATCACCGATGTCCATGTTCAACTCTTCAGGTGGGCCATATTTTGTGGTTTCTTTATAAAGTTCGAAAGCTTTCTTCCAGCCTTCGTTATTGATCATCGGCTTCATTGTGGCATTGTCAAAGTGGAAGCCTTGAGCAGTGCCTTGTGTCTGCACAATTGGTGCAGCAATAGTCTGGATGGCGAAGTAAGACTGAGCATTACGCTTCTTGAAAATGCAAGAACCATAATCTGCTTTGCCGTCACCGTTCATGTCTTGGCCGTTAATGGCCTTGGCTACGGCAATGTAATCTTCCCATGTTTTTGGTGGCTGCAAACCTGCTTTTTCGAGCACGTCCTTGCGGTAGTAAACCATCTGGAAGTCACCATCGAGCTGAACCAGCTTGAACTTGCCGCCGATCTTCATGCCGAAATCGCGGAAATAGGGCGCGATGTCTGCAACGTCGATCTTTGTATCCTTGGCAACATATGGATCGAGGTCTTCGAGCAGGCCTGCTGAATCAAGTTCCACGCCCCAGCCAGCTGCGAACACGGCGGCATCAATCGAGTTGGTGCCGGTTGTCCAATCGTTCTGAACTTTTGGGAAAATTTCAGCAAATGGCACTTCGGTGACCACGATCTTTGCGCCAGTAGCTTTTTCAAAATCAACACCACGATCCTTCAATGGGCCAGCGATAACTGGGCCTGGTCGTGTGAGAATGTTAACGGTTACACCGTCAAATTCGCCAGCCTGTGCTGTTGCGGCAAGTCCGGCAATCGCCGTTCCGCCTACGAGCATGCTGGTTAAGAGCTTTCCTAACTTCATTGGTTTTCCTCCCACTGTGGCAACCCCTTTATGGGTGTCGCACTTGTTTTTACGTTTCCATTCGTCTGGCATTTTTTGGTCAACCCGTTCGCCAGTAACCGGATAAAGAGAATATGCACTGAAATAACAGTTTGGCAATGCTGTCTTTTAAAAAATCTTTTGACCCTAAAAATCCGTGATGACAATTTAGGCAGCGGCGACCGAGGGTTACAATTTGTACTTACATGCTCTAGTCTCATTAATATCTCTGGAGACGTTCAGTTGCCGCGGTTTGAAAAGGACTTGAGACAAGCCAAGTGGCCGAAAGTGGCCGCTTATTTGGTGCTTTGGTTTTGGGCTTTGGTGTGTGTTTTTCCGATTTATTGGGTGGCGGTGACGTCGATTAAATCTGTGCCTGATATTGATGGGCTGCCAAAATATCTGCCATTTCTCGATTTTTCCCCGTCGCTTGATGCGTGGCGGTTTATTCTGTTTGATCACGCCGAAAATTTAGTGGCGAAGTTTTTCAACTCCTTGATTATTGCCAGTGCTGCAACTTTACTCACGCTTCTGTCCGGCACGATGTTGCTTTACGGTCTGTCACGGTTCAGGCGCTCCGACTCATTTTTGGGCTTCAATATAATCAACATCATTCTGGCAACCCGCATTCTACCGCCAGTCATTCTTGCGTTGCCACTGTATCTCATGGCTTCTGCAACTCATATGCTCGATAGCGTTTTTGCTCTGATCGCAATTTATGTAGCCGTCAACTTACCTATTGCTATCTGGTTGCTGCACCCCGCCATGGGCACAAAGGCAACTGAACAAGAAGAAGCTGCGCAATTGGACGGTGCCTCCCAGTTTAGAATCTATTTTGAAGTTCTATTACCGATGTTGAAAGTCAGTTTGCTTGCAACTGGAGTCATTATATTTTTGATGTGCTGGAATGAATATATATTTGCAGTTTATCTGACATCCGATCATGCCCAAACTCTGCCGCCTTGGATGGTGGGGCAGCTTTCAATGAAAGAAGCGCAAGTTGGAGGAGGCGCTGAAGAAGTGGCGCATCTGTGTGCAGCAACCGTGTTTATGATTTTGCCGACGCTGGCGTTCGCGGCGTTTGCAAGGCGGGTTTATAAGGCTTAAAGTCCTACCACATTAAAACAAGTCATCCAAAATTCCGTCATTCCCGCGCAGGCGGGAAACCAACTTTGTGGCAATTGACGCTTTTGGAAGTTGGGTCCCCGCCTGCGCGGGGATGACGATAGAGTGTTGCCTTAACCAAAGTTGATCATGCTCTAGCCAAATGGCATCCTTGCTTGCGCTTGCCTTCAACATATCCATCGATCAATTGCTGAAAACGAATTTTTCCGAAGCTGGGAAAATGGCCGCCATGGATGATGCTGACGGGTAAAGATCGCAGCTGCTGCATGCTACCCAAATATTCTGATATGTTTGAATGATAAGCATCATCAATCAGTGGGCCATCATAGATCACATCGCCTGACAAAAATATTCCAGTTTTGTGTTCAAAAAGACCAATGCCGCCGGGCGAATGGCCGGGAGTGTGGACCACTTCGAAGGCTCGGTTGCCAAGGTCAATCACATCACCATGTTGCAGAGTGCGACCGATTTCTGCGGGTTTTACGCGGTAAGCTTTGGTGTCCCATCCTTCGGGGGTGGCATCAAACATTTCATCTGTGGCGTAGCGATTGGCGGCTGTGAGTTCGTTGCGCGGATCAAGCAGGATTTCTGCTTCGGCGGCGTGAACCGCGCATTTTCCAAATTCATGGTGGCAGCCAATGTGGTCGAAATGGGTGTGACTGGCTACGCAGGTGAGTTCGCGTTCGGTGACGAGTTGCACGTGGTCGCGCAAACTGAAATGGCCGAGGCCGGAATCAAATAGCAAGTCACGATCACGCCCGCGCACATGCCACATGTTGCACCGGAAAAAAGGTTTGACCCAAGGTTCATGAATGAGCGTGATGTCGTCACTCATGCGGATGGTTTCATACCAATCTTCGGCTTTGATCATCGTGCGAGTTTTACCATATGGTTGGCTTGGCAATCAAGTTGGACTGTTTCACCCACCGAGAGCGTGGCTTCGGCTGGCATACGGATGATAAATTGGCATTCGTCGGATTTCGCAAGCACGCGCTTATAGCTGCCTTGATATACAATATCGGTTATTGTGGCCGAACCCAATCTGCCTTTGGATTTTGTGATTGTGATGTGCTCAGGCCTGATGGCGTGATCGTTGATAATAGTGCTTTCGCCCATGAAGGTTGCAGAAAAGCGTGAGGCCGGCTGGGCATATACTTTTTCCGGCGTGCCTTCATCTTCGATCTGGCCATTGTTCATGACCACCACATGGTCGGCCAAAGCCATGGCTTCTTCTTGGTCGTGGGTGACGTGAATAAAAGCTGTGCCGACACGTTTTTGAATGGCTTTGAGTTCATCCTGCATTTGGCGACGGAGTTTTAAATCTAATGCACCCAATGGTTCATCGAGAAGCAATACTGCCGGTTCCACGATAAGGGCGCGCGCTAATGCAACGCGCTGGCGCTGGCCGCCGGACAGTTGATGGGGTTTTTTGTTCGTAGATTGCGCGAGGCCAACAAGGGCCAACATTTCTTCAGCACGTTTTGTTCGGGTTACAAAATCCACACCACGCATGCGCAATCCGAAACCCACATTGTTGGCCACCGTCATATGCGGGAACAATGCATAGTCTTGAAACACTGTGGCCGTGGGGCGTTTGGCTGGGGACACATTTGTGCAGTCCTCGCCATTGATCAACACGCGACCTGAGCTTGGTTGCAGGAAGCCGCCAAGGATCGAAAGCAATGTGGTTTTGCCTGATCCTGATGGGCCAAGCAAAACCGTATAGCTTCCGGGCTTTATGGTCAGCGATACATCATTCAGCGCTTTGGTTTGCGCAAAGTCTCGCGATAGATTCTGGACGGTCACGAGATCTTTCATGCTGGTCGTTTCCTGAACGCGAAGACTTCAAACAAAATGGCCATGAGGACTGATACGCCAAATACAAGTGAGCCTACTGCATTGGTTTTGGGGTTCAAGCCTGCACGCAGTAAATTCCAGATTTCAACGGGCAGCGTGGTATCGAATCTTGTGAGAAGAAATGAAATCACAAATTCATCCCAAGAGAACGTCATTGATAAAAAGAAGCTGGCGAAAATGGCGGGCCATAATAATGGTGCGGTGATCAGCGACAGCACTTTCCATTCGGGTGCGCCCAGATCACGCGCGGCGCGTTCCATATTGGCTTGGTGATCACCCATCTGGCTATAGATAATGGCAAAGCACAATGGCATGTTGATCACCACATGGCCGATGCCCACTGCAAGCAAAGATTTGGGGATACCGATGCGGTTGAAGAAAACGAGCAGGCCCATGCCGATAATCAGGTAGCTGATGGTGAGCGGTGCTGTGATCAGGCCGCGCATCAATGCTGATTTTGGCAGATGAAACCGCGCAAAGCCCCATGCTGATAAGAAGCCGATCAATGTGGCCAAGGCAGAGGTTGAAAGTGCGACAAGAATTGAATTTCCCAATCCGGCAATCAGGCGCTTATCGGCCAGAACGGCAGCATACCAGCGCAGCGACGGGCCGTTGAAGGGTGGGATGGGAAAGAGCGAAGCTTGGAATGAAAACAGCACCAGCACAAACACGGGCAAAAAAATGAATCCATAAATGAGTGCTGCATAGATCGTGGATGAGACACGCAGCATCATGTGCGCTCAATCTTCAACCAGCGGGCGCAGAACAGATAGGCGACGGTGACGACCAGCATAAGGATAATTGAAAGTGCCGAGGCGGATGAAAAATCACCACGCCTGCCGATTTGCATCATGATCAATTGCGGCATCAGCAATTCATTATTGCCGCCCAAAATTTGAGGGGTGATGTAATCACCGATGGCCAACACAAAAGTCAGAAACGCGCCGACCATGATGCCCGGCAAGGTGAGCGGCAGAACCACATGGATGAAACTGCGGATGGGCCCTGCCCCCAGATCGGCCGCGGCTTTGCGGTAGTTCGGGCTAAGTTGTTTTAAGTTCGCGTAGATCGTCAGTGTAAGGAGCATGACGAAGAAATGCACAAAGCCGATAATTGTTGCGCCACGTGTATTGGCCAGTTGAACCGGGGTCGACAGGATTCCGAGATCGACCAAGGTTGTGTTGATCAGGCCTTTCTCGGACAGCACCAAAAGCCAACTGTATGAACGCACAACATAGGATGTCCAGAATGGTAGCACGGCCAAAGTGAGCGCCAGCCGCTGCCAACGTTCGGGAACCACGTCTGCCAATATCCATGCGAAGGGATAGGCCAGTAAAATTGAAATGACGGTAACGAGGCCTGTGACTTCGAGCGAGTTGAACAGCGCATAGTAATAGCTGGGGCTGTTGAAAAACTGAGTGTAGGAAGCCAGCGATGGGCCGCTGCCGTCTTGAGGATAAAAGCTGATCGCCACCATGGCCGCAAAGGGCAGCACAAAGAAGGCCAGCGTCCATCCTAAAGCAGGACTAACGCTGGCCCACGCCACCCGGTTCTGAGGGAGTATCACTCGGTTCCCTATTTTGCTTGAATCATCTCTGTCCAAAGATCTTGCATCTTTTTATCCAGCGCTTCGTTTGGTGCTGGATAGGCTTGTGCACGCTTCAAGAAATCTGGTTGCTCGGCAAAGCGCAGAATTTTCTTTTGATCATCATTGAGCGCAGCCTTAGTATTGGACGGCATACCCCAATAGCAGCTGGACGTGGCAAGGCGGGCTTGGCCTTCTGGGCTCATCACATATTGAATGAACTTCAAGGCCATTTCCTTATTGGCGCTGTCTTTGAACATCGCCAAGGATTGCGACCACAAAACAGCACCCTCTTTCGGAATTGAGAAATCAAGCTCCGGCTTATCTTTTGCTATACCAGCCGTTACCCATTCGCCACCGCCGACAAGAATATCAGCTTCGCCTGTGGCCAAAGCTGTTTGGCTGGAGGCGACATCTGTTACAGCTTTCGCATTGGCTTTCATTTTGGCCAACACTTCCTTTATCGCTGGCAAATCAGCTTCTGTCAGTTCTGATGTCTTCTTGCCAATCGACATAGCGGCCATGCCGATCACAGGCAGATAATAATCATAGATCGCAATGCGGCCTTTATATTTATCGCTGGTCAAAGCCGCGAGCGAATTCATATCGGCAGGATCAACTTTGGTCTTGTTGAAACCAATGGTATTGTAACCAAATTTTTCAGTGACGCCGTAACGTTTGCCGTCAATCACCGTGCTTGAATCCATTTTCACTTCGGGAAACAAGTCTGCCATTGGCAATTTATCTTCAGGCAATGGCTCAAACAGTTTTTTCTCAACACCACGGTGGATGTCAATCGAGTCGATCACCATCACATCCCAATCACCGGGTTTGGACTGATCGACAAGTGCCAGCCCAGCGCCAGTGCCTTCGAATTCTTTGACATTTACCTTGATGCCATTGGCGTCTTCAAAAGGCTTCAACAAATTTGGATCGGAATGATCGCACCATACAAGAGCGTTTAAATCGGCAGCGACAGCATGTGTTGTTGGTAATGCTGTTAGCAAAAGCATAGCGAATGATGCGCCCGAAAATTTTGATAATAATGATTTTGTTTTCATTTTTTCCGACCCTTGTGTGAATTTTTATGAAATCTGAACCAATTCTATAATTGAGTCAATTCTAAAATTCTGCTACGCAACAAAAATGACTGGACTTCGCGCTCGGCAAAAATTTGACCGCAACAACCGCATTTTGGAAGCGGCAGCAGAAATGTTTAAACGCGACGGCTATGAAGCTGTGAAGATGGAAGCTATTGCTGCGGCATCGGAAGTTTCGATCGGCACCATCTATAACTATTATCAAAATAAGGGCGATTTGCTGGTCGCCATTGTTTCAATGGAGGTGCATGAAGTGTTGCAGGCGGGCGAAGTTTTGCTCGAGCACCCGCCCCTCAATGCGGTTAAAGCGATGAATGCTTTGGTTGATATTTATTTCAAACATTCGCTGGTGTATCTGAGCAAGGAGATGTGGCGGGTGGCGATTTCAATTTCGACGCAACAACCTTCGAGTCCCTTTGGAATTGCATATTCGGCATTGGACTGTGCATTGGTCAAACAGACTTGTGACGTGATTGAGAAATTACAATCGTTGGCGTTGTTTGGTAGGAATGTAGAAGCAAAAGTGATTGGTGAAGTGATCTTCAATAATCTTAATATGATGTTTATGGGGTTCATCAAAGATGAACCCATGCAATTGCAAAAATTGCGCAAGACAGTGCATGCCCAAAACCGCGCGATTTTATTGCCGCTGGTTTAAAGACTGATTTTTTATTTCTCCACTCTGTCAGATCGTCATGCCCGCGAAGGCGGGCATCTGCGTTTGATGTGTGGGAAACGGAGATTCCCGCCTTCGCGGGAATGACGTGCTAATAGGATGTACTTAAATTCAACTAAACGCTGGATGCTCTACTGAATTCTAGCAATCATTGCGTCCAGCATCTTTGCCATATCACCCGTCGCAAATGACTTTGCTGAAATGAGATCGGCTTTTGCCCCTGAGGCGTTGCCTTTGCGCATGAGATAAGTGGCGCGCAAGATATAAACTTCAGGCTCTTTTGGGGAGGCCACAATGGCCGCATCCAAATCGGCAAAGCCACCTTTTTCGTCTTTTAAAATAATCTTCGTCTCACCACGCGCAGAATAAGCCACGCCCAGTGTTGGGTCGGCTAAAACGGCGGTTGTAAAATCAGCAACCGCGTTGGAGTTTTTATGCAATACCAGATTGATGCGGCCACGATCATAAGCGGCTTTGGCATTTTTGGGATCGGCATCTAAGGCAGCGTCGAAGGCTTTCATAGCACCGGCCACGTCTTTGGCCGCTAATGCAGTTTCACCTTGTTTGACCAGATCGTCGACAGATGTTGCTTGCGCCGAACTTATTGCGAGAAACCCACCAAACGCCAACGCCAGCCATTTCATCGTAATCAAACCCATTTAAAAATCGCGAACGCCCAAAGCGCACAAACCACTAGCCCACCCCAGATTTCATCACTCGCCCAGCCGACCCAAGCCAACATGATGAAACAACTGCCGAGAATGCTTATGAAGAGGCGGTCTCCTCTGGTCGTATCTAACCCAAATGCACCATGACGCGGCGCGCCGCCGGGGGAGCGATATTCCAACGCACCCATGGTGGCGATGGAAGCGAAGATGGCAATGAAGAAAATCCCTGTCGGCCATGTCCAGACCATCCATGACAGATCGAAGATTGATGTGGTCTGCATTTCTGCGCCTCCCTAAACGCGGCCCAGGGCAAAGCCCTTGGCGATATAGTTGCGCACGAAATAAATCACGACTGCGCCGGGTATCAATGTTAGCGCACCGGCAGCGGCCAACAACCCAAGTTGATAACCCGATGCGCTGGCAGTTTTAGTCATAATTGCAGCGATGGGTTTGGCGGCAACTGAGGTCAGCGTTTTGGCGAGCAATAGTTCGACCCAAGAGAACATGAAGCAGAAGAAACAGGCCACGCCAATGCCAGCGGCAATTGTGGGGATGAAGATGCGAAAGAAGAAGCGCGGGAAAGAATAGCCATCGACATAAGCCGTTTCGTCAAGCTCCTTTGGAACGCCCGACATGAAGCCCTCCAGAATCCACACAGCCAAAGGAATGTTGAACAGCGTGTGCGACAAAGCCACGGCCCACGGCGTGTCGAACAAACCGATTTGCGAATAGAGTTGGAAAACAGGCAGGGCAAACACTGCAGGTGGTGCCATGCGGTTTGAGAGGAGCCAGAAGAATAAGTGTTTATCGCCCAAAAATCTGTAACGCGAAAAAGCATAGGCTGCGGGCAATGCGACGGCCACTGATACAATGGTGTTGATCACCACATATTCAATTGAGTTGATGTAGCCTGAATACCATGATGGATCAGTTAGGATTGTTTGGTAGCTGGCGAGTGTGAAATTATGTGGATAGAGCGTGAAGCCGCCTAAAATCTCATTGGTGGTTTTGAATGACATGTTGAGGAGCCAATAGATTGGGATCATCAAAAATGTTACATAGAGCACGGGCACATAGCGGGTGAGGTTTTTCATTTTACGCGTCCTCGTTCTTCATCATGAGAGTGTAGAACAGCCATGACAAAAATAGAATGATCATGAAATAGATCAGCGACATGGCCGCTGCGGGGCCCAGATCAAACTGGCCGAGCGCAATCTTCACAAGATCAATTGACAGGAAAGTTGTGGCGCTACCTGGGCCACCGCCCGTGAGTACAGAAACCTCGGTGTAAATCATGAAGCTATCCATAAAACGCAAGAGCACTGCAATTGTCAGAACATGTTTGAGCTTCGGTAATTGGATGTAACGGAACACGGCCCAAGTTTTAGCGCCATCCACTTTCGCGGCTTGATAATAAGCATCAGGGATTGACACCAAGCCTGCGTAGCAGAGCAGTGCCACAAGCGATGTCCAATGCCACACGTCCATCAGCACAATGGTGAACCAAGCGGCCACGGGTTGGCGGGTATAGTTATAGTCGATGCCAAGGCCATTGATGATCTTAGCGAGCAGACCAATATCGGGAAGCGCCATAATATTCCACATGGAGCCGACGACGTTCCAAGGAATAAGCAGTGGCAAAGACATCAACACTAAGCACACTGATACCCAAGGGCCCTTGCGCGGCATGGTTAGGGCAACGCCGAGGCCGAGCGGAATTTCAATCGCGAGCACAATGCCGGAAAATAGAAGCTGACGCAGCAAAGCGGAATGAAACCGTTCGGAATGGAGGACGTCTTGAAACCAGTGCACGCCCGCCCATGTAAATACATTATCGCCAAAGGTTTCTTGAACAGAGTAATTGACCACGGTCATCAATGGAACGAGCGCGTTGAAAGCCACCATGATGAAAACGGGGGCGACCAGCCACCATGCTTTATTGTTTTGGGTTTTGCTGCTCATACGATCCACCCATCGGCGTAAACTTGCGTATGGGCTTTATCAAAAGCAAGATTTACTTTGCCTGTTGGCAACTGTTGATCTTCTGGCACGAGAAGTTTGATGGAACTGCCAGCCGCGCGGGTTTCAACGATACGGAAACGTCCCGCGTCAGCGACTTTTACAATATCGGCAGGGATGCCGGTCTTAGCGAAGCTCACAAATTCTGGGCGCACGCCAATTTCGAGCTTTTGGCTTTGGCCTTTATAGTCTGAAGCGTTGTCGGCGGCGATTGCTTGGCCAGCAAAACTGGCTTTGCCGCCTTTCACCTCGCAGGGCAAAACATTCATGCCCGGAGATCCAATAAAGTGCCCCACAAATGTGTGCTTAGGTTTTTCAAAAAGTTCGATGGGTGTGCCAATTTGCACGATTTCACCATTGTTCATCACCACGACTTGGTCAGCAAAGGTGAGTGCCTCGGTTTGGTCATGGGTTACGTAAATCATGGTGCGCTTGGTGCGCTGGTGAAGTTCTTTCAGTTTGGATCGAAGCTGCCATTTGAGATGTGGGTCGATCACCGTGAGCGGTTCATCAAACATGATGGCCGCCACGTCAGAGCGCACGAGACCGCGGCCGAGTGAGATTTTTTGCTTACCATCGGCAGTCAAGCCGGATGCACGTTTTTGCAGTGTGGATGTGAGATCGAGCATTCCCGCAATTTCTTTGACGCGGGGATCAATGACGGATTCTGCAACGCCACGATTGCGCAATGGGAAAGCCAAATTATCATAGACGGTCATTGTGTCGTAGATCACGGGGAACTGAAACACTTGCGCAATGTTGCGGGCTTCAGGGCTGAAGCGCGAAACATCAACACCGTCAAACAGAATTTTACCTTCAGTCGGCACCAACAGCCCAGAAATCAAATTTAACAAGGTGGTTTTGCCGCAGCCCGAGGGCCCGAGCAATGCGTATGCGCCGCCATTTGCCCAATCGATTGATAGTTTTTTCAACACGTAATCTTCATCGCGATCCGGATTTGGGAAAGGCAAGTAAGAGTGGCGCAGATTTTCGATTGAAATTTTGGCCATTATGATACCAGCCTGTTATTGGCATCAAAAAACATGGCTTGATCAATATCGACGTAGAGTTTTGCTGTTGAACCAATAGGCATAGCGTGGATACCGTGCGATTGTGAAATCCAGGTGCTGTTGTCTATGCGGGTGTGAATGACGCTTTCGGAACCTGAAATTTCAGTCACCAGAACTTCAGCTTCAAAACTTCCAAGCGATTTGTTGTCTTTGTTCGGTGAGACATTGTAGGGTCGCACGCCGATCATGTAATTGCCATCTGGAAGTTTAGAACCCGCCTGCCCAATTGGCCATTTTTGATTTCCGAAAATGGTCAAGTTGCTTCCCCGCTTTTCGACATTGGCTGTATTCATTGGCGGTTCGGAGAAGACTTGCGCTGTCAATAAATCATGAGGCTTTCGGTAGGTTGATGATGTTGGACCAAATTGCGTAATACGACCTTCATGCATGGTGGCGGTGTTGCCGCCGAACAGAAGCGCTTCATTAGGTTCGGTCGTGGCGTAAACCACAATTGCATCACGATCCGCGAACAATTTAGGCAATTCATCGCGCAACTCTTCGCGCAATTTATAATCCAGATTGGCGAGTGGTTCGTCGAGCAAAATTATATCGCTGTCTTTCACCAAGGCTCTCGCAATGGCGGTGCGCTGCTGTTGGCCTCCCGAAAGCTCCGAGGGCTTTCGCTTTAACATGGGGCCAAGACGCAGAAGTTCGGCTGCCTTGCCGACGCGGCGCTCGATTTCCACCTTGTCCATTCCTGCTACACGCAGTGGAGAAGCGATGTTATCGTAAACATTGAAATTCGGATAATTGATGAATTGTTGATAGACCATGGACACATTGCGCTTTTGCACGGCAGCGCCTGTTACATCTTGGTCTTTGAATAAAATCTTGCCGCTGGTTGGTTTTTGAATACCGGCCATCAGCTGCATCAACGTCGTTTTGCCGGCCAATGTGGTGCCGAGCAAAACATTAAAGCTGCGCGGTTCAAGCTTAAGCGATGTTTCATAAATATGCGTGTCAGCGCCGACACGTTTCACAATGCTTTGGAGTTCGAGCGACATGGCGCTTGGTTAGACCTATTCTGGAGTTTAGACTGCTCTCATCTTTGCGTAAACCACTGGAGTGCGCAAGTTGCACACCCCAGCAGCTTCCGTGGGAGGAGACTTCTATTACTGATTTTGCGTCCAGCGCTTGATCAGTTCGTCATAGGCGATAGTTTCGCCTGGTGGCTTTTCGTTATCAAGCTTGGCCCATGGAGCATGGTCCTTGCTCAACCATTCTTTTGGATCTTTTGGCTTATTCAAACGTGGGCCGCAATCATGGTATGTATGGTTGGCTTTGTCTGCCGCTTCCATTCTTCCCATCAATGTGTCCATCTGTTCGGCCAAACGATCCATAGCTTGCTGAGCCGTGAAGGCACCTGAGTTTACGTCACCGATATTTTCCCAGAAGAGCTGAGCCAATTTAGGATAATCAGGAACGTTCACGCCTGTTGGCGTCCACGACACACGGTCTGGCGAGCGATAGAACTCAATCAAACCACCAAGATTTGGTGCGCGTTCGGTGAACGACTTATGTCGCACGGTTGAGTCACGCACGAAGGTTAAACCGACATGGCTCTTCTTGGTATCCACTGTTTTAGATGTGATGAATTGCAGGTAGAGCCAAGCGGCTTTTGTATGAGCTGGATCAACTGCCTTCATCAAAGTGGCTGAACCTACGTCTTGGTAGCCACGTTGCGAGCCTTCTTTCCAATATGGTCCATGGGGTGATGGAGCCATGCGCCACAAAGGTTTTCCGGCATCATCTACAACATTGTTGCCTTCACTTTTTGGAACCACGAGCGATGCTGTGAACGCTGAGTACCAGAATATTTGTTGAGCAACATTGCCTGTGGCCAGTGATGGCAGCGATTGGTAGAAGTCCAAATCAGCTGCACCTGGAGGGGCATATTTACGCAGCCATTCGTCCCACTTTGTCACAGCATAAACTGCGGCTGGGCTATTTGCACCGCCGCCGCGTGATGTTGAAGCACCAACGGGATTACACGAATCCTTTTCCATGCGAATGCCCCATTCATCAACGGGACGACCGTTCGGAAGACCAGGATCAGCTTCACCAGCCATTGAAAGCCAAGCATCTGTCATACGCCAACCAAGATCTGGCGCACGCTTGCCGTAATCCATGTGACCATAGATTGGCTTACCATCAATTTCTTTAATGTCTTCAGTGAAGAACTTGGCAATATCTTCATAAGCTGACCAGTTTACGGGAACGCCGAGCTCATAGCCATATTTGGCTTTGAATTTTTCTTTGATATCTGGACGTGCAAACCAATCTGCGCGGAACCAATAAAGGTTCGCAAATTGTTGGTCAGGCAATTGCCACAACTTGCCATCTGGGCCGGTTGTGAAAGCCGTGCCCATATAGTCTTTCAGATCAATGCCGGGGTTGGTTACGTCTTTGCCGTCACCAGCCATATAGTCTGTCAAATTTACAGCAGCTTGCAAACGCGCATGGGTGCCGATTAAATCTGAGTCGTTGATGTAGGCATCGTAAATTGTGCGATTTGTCTGCATCTGCGTTTGGATGGCCTGCACCACATCGCCTTCACCCATATATTGGTGATTGATTTTGATGCCGGTGATTTCAGAGAAAGCTTTAGCCAGAACCTTGCTTTCATATTCATGAGTTGGAATATCTTCGGATACAATATTGATTTCCATGCCCTTGAATGGCTCGGCAGCTTTTGCAAACCATTGCATTTCTTTCATTTGTTCATCAGGTGTGAGCACAGAGGGTTGGAACTCTGCATCAATCCATTTCTTTGCTGCGGCGTCATCTGCATAACTTGGGCTTGCGAGCATAAACAATGCTGCGGCAGCCGTTGCCATAAGTTTCAGTTTCATAGGGAGATCCTCCATTAATCATTTCTGTGCCCTTGTTTCCAGAGCTAACGATACTATCAAACGAAACAAAACGAACGTCAATAGTAAAAATAACGAAAGCATATTGCGCTGCAACGAAAATATCGCACCGCAATGTTGCATTAAATGAAAAAAAGTGAATATATGTGAATCTGTCGTCATTTTCACTTGCGATTATGGCGAAAGGGTTCAAAGCCCTTTGGAAACTGAAAACTGAATGATTTGAGATGCTTGTTTTAACCCCGCGCCAATCGCAAATTTTGAGCTTTGCTCGCCAATCCGGCAATGTTTTGGTGGATGATTTAGCTATTCGATTTGACGTGACACCGCAGACAATACGCAAGGATTTGAACGAACTTTGTAACAACCGATTGTTGGCACGCACTCATGGCGGAGCGATGCTTTCTTCAGGTGTGCGGAATATGACCTATGATTCACGGCAGCAAATTGCTGCAACTGAAAAGCAATCGATTGGTCGACACGCCGCAAAACTTATTCCGAATAATTGTTCGCTGTTCATCAATATCGGAACCACTACTGAAGAAGTAGCGCGCGCTTTGATCCATCATGAAGGTCTGTTAGTGATCACCAACAATATTCACGTGGCCACAATTTTAATGCCCTACCCGAATGTTGAAGTGATGATCGTAGGCGGTATGGTGCGGCGGACGGATGGCGGTGTGATTGGCGAACAGGCCATTGACATGATCGGTCAATTCAAAGTCGATCATGCTGTGATGGGTGTTTCGGCAATTGATGATGATGGTGCACTCCTCGATTTTGATTACCGCGAAGTGCGCGCCGCGCAAGCCATCATGCAAAATTCACGAAATGTTATTTTGGTTTCTGACGGGATGAAATTTTCGCGCTCCGCCCCAGTGCGCATTGGTCATCTTTCGCAGGTGGATGTTTTCGTAACAGATGTTCAACCGCCAGATTCGATAGTCGAACTTTGCAAACATAAGGGTGTTCAGATTGATGTGGTGGGGGCTCAATCCGAAATCAGTATTGAAGCGTTAGCATCATGATGTATGATCTTTTCATAATAGGTGGCGGCATTAACGGATGCAGCATTGCGCGCGATGCGGCCGGGCGTGGCATAAATGTATTCTTGGCTGAGATGAATGATTTGGCCTCTGGCACCTCTTCGGCCTCCACAAAACTTATTCATGGTGGCCTTCGCTATCTCGAACATTATGAGTTTCGGCTGGTGCGCGAGGCGTTGATTGAACGCGAGGTGTTGTTGAAATCTGCACCACATATTATTTGGCCTTTGCGTTTCATCTTGCCACACCATCAGGGCTTGCGCCCGCGCTGGCTGATCAGACTTGGCTTGTTCATGTATGATCATCTGGGCGGTCGTAAAATATTGCCGCCGACGCGCAATGTTGACTTGACGACTGACGCGACAGGCGCGCCCTTGAAAGAAGAATTTACGAAGGCTTTTGAATATTCTGATTGCTGGGTGGAAGATTCACGGTTTGTGGTTTTGAATGCCCGGGATGCTGCCAACAAAGGTGCAGTCATCCGGACAAGGACGAAAGTGCAATCGGCGCGCCGCATCGAAGGTGGTTGGAGTGTTGATATTGTTGGCGGCAACGGCAAGACCGAGACGATTGAGGCCAGAGTTTTATTGAACTCAGCAGGGCCTTGGGTCAGCGAAGTTTTGAGCACTGTGATTGGGCGCAATGATCCTGATAAGATTCGTATGGTGAAGGGCAGTCATCTTGTAGTCGATAAACTCTACGACCATGACCGCTGTTATATTTTCCAGAATGCGGACAGCCGCATTTGTTTTGCCATTCCTTACGAAAATGATTTTACACTTATCGGCACAACGGATGAAGATCATAAGGGCGATCCTGGCAAGCCTGAAATTTCTGAAGCAGAGACCAATTATTTGCTGGCTGCTGTGAGCGAGTATTTCAAAAAGCCAGTCACGCGCAACATGGTACGTTGGTCTTATTCCGGCATTCGCCCGTTATATGACGACGGCGCAAGCAAGGCGCAGGAAGCCACGCGTGATTACGTTTTGAAAGTTGATCAGCCTGAAGGCCTGGCGCCACTGCTTTCGGTATTTGGCGGTAAAATCACCACATCACGCAAGCTCGCAGAGCATGCTTTGGAAAAACTGGCGACGTTTTTTCCAAATGCGACCGCGCCTTGGAACCGCGACGCGCCATTGCCGGGGGGAGATATCGCCGTTGGTGATGTTGCAAAATATGTTGAAGCACAAAAGAAGGCCTATTCATTCCTCAAGCCTGCAAATGTGGTACGGATGTTCAAAGCTTACGGCACGGAGATGGAAAAGATTTTGGGCAATGCAAGGTTTGCCTCAGATCTTGGAAAATTTATTGGCCCAGTGAGCGAACGAGAAATTGAATTCTTGAGGGCCAATGAATGGGTGACGTGTGCAGATGATATTTTGTGGCGTCGTTCCAAGCTTGGATTGCATATGAGTGCGGATGAGCAAAGTGCTTTGAAGGTTTATATGAGCGATGACTTAGTTAAGAAGCCAACATGAGCCTATCAATAGGCGTTAGATTAGGTTCTATGCCGAACTTTCAAGGATATTACAGACGCTGTTGTTGATGGTTCGGTTGGATCCTGTGAAAGCTTACGAGCTGATCCCGTCTCTAAGTCTTGCAAAATAATCATCATGGCCAACTTGCCCGCCTTTCAAAGCGATCTCTAGCCCGCTCAATAATGGATCGCTGCTGAATACTGTACACAGAGGTGAACCTGGGGTTTGGGCGAGTGGAAACCTGGTGATCAATGCTGAGATGTTGAGTTGGCCTAATGCATGGCTAGAAGTGTCTCCGCCTGCGATGACGATGCGTTTCAATTTAAATTGAGTGATGCAGTGTTTGGCGATTTCGCCAAGATTGCTGCTCAATGATTGGCGTGCCATGGCGTTAAGCTCTTGGCCTTTGTCGCTTGCTGAGCCCAATGCCGAATAGATGAGTGGGCTCTGTCCCTGCTCTAAGATTTCACAAGCAAGTTTGATGACACGTGCTGTTTCAGCTCTATCAGAACGCGAAAGGGCCAACGCATCAACTTCAATGCCTATAAAACCATTTTGCAGTGCGTGGCGAATTTGGCATTCCGTGGTGGGTGAAACACTTCCGGAAACGACGAGAAATTTTTCAACACTTGGCAGATTTGGGAATTTTGAAATGCTGTTTTTCAAACCCGTCATCAATGCATATTCGACTCCCGACGATCCTGCAATAAATGGTAGGTAATTTTCGCCGAGTGCTAAAAGTTCTTGGCCAGCGGCTTCTTGAGTTTTGTCATCATGCACATCAATCAGATTTACATCCTGTTTGGTCTGGTGGGACAAATGAATTGTCAAATCCGACTCGTGCATCGGCGTCACGGGGTGCTTGGACATGACGGGATGGCGGTCAATGCGGTAAGTTTGGCCTTGATAGCCAGCGAAGAGATGACCAGCGAAAGTGTAGCGCTTTAATTGCGGTGCGCCGACGATCATCGCAACATTCGGCTGGCTGAAGGTTTTCAATCCGATCTCGATGGCGCGGCCGATGCTGCCAATCTCTGGATTTGAGTCAAATGTCGAACAGACTTTGTAATGGCAGAACTGTGCACTCAGGGCCTTCAACCATTCAAACACGCGCGGCAAATTCGCGTCCATCCATTGCGGCGTTTGACTACGGCTGGTTCCGGCGATTCCTATGGCTTCATAATCTTTGAATGGTTCAAATTCTTTGTCAGTGGGAATGCGGGTGAACAGAACTGTTTTTATGCCGTGCGATGCCAATGCTTCCATCACATCGGTCGAGCCTGTGAAATCATCGCCATAAAAGCTGATGAGGCGTTTGCTCATGCCAATTTGCCGTCACCATATTTTGCGATGGATTGAGTAAGTTCTGGATGGCTCTTTGCGTAATCTTCCATCGCAATGCCAGCCACTGCGGCTTCCCAAGCCTGCTTTACAGCGCGAACACCAGCAGCAGCCCCACCGGGATGCGAGACGATGCCGCCGCCGCAGAGATACATTAAATCTTGGGTGCGGCCCGTTCGTTCATAAGTTTCTGCCGCCTGCCCGCCCCATTGGCCAGAGCCTGAAACGGGAAGTGCGCAATCTTTCTGATCGAACAGGGGTGTGGTTACGGCTTTAAACGATTCAACAAAGCTTTCATCCGGTTCCCAATATTTCACTTTAATGCCATTGATTTGAAATTGATCGACGCCGAGTAATCGCCAGAATTGTTGATAGACGCTAAAATCCATTCCGAGGCCCGGGTGGCGCGTAAGGATGTCCCAGCCGTTGCGATGGGCATGGAGCACAAGGCCGGAGCGCTTGCGTAAAAAAGCCATGGCCCCAAATCCGATTGAGTTGATGTTGATCACGGCGCAATTGCCACCCGCCTTTAGAACCAGATCATGGTTGCGCATCATCTCATCAGGATCAGTGTGGCTGATGCCCCAAGCATACATCACCTTCTTGCCGGTCTTCTGTTCGTGATCGAGAATAATCGGCATCACGGCCTTCACGCGCTCAGCGAGCGGCGAGTAGGAAGGCGACATCAGTTTCTCATCATCCTTCACAAAATCCACATCAGCTTCGACTACTTCTTTCACGAGTGCTGCTGTCTCATCGGGGCGCAAACCAAGCGCTGGTTTGATAATGGTGCCGATGATCGGGCGATCATAGACGCCGGTTAGTTTGCGCGAGCCCACTAATCCAAATTGCGGGCCTGCATATGCGCCCAGAAATTCATCCGGCAATTTCATGCCGACGATGCGAATTCCGGAGAGGCCTTTGATAGAATATACACCGCCGATGGCAATGGTCATCAATGCTGAAAGATCAGTGCCGATGGCATCAAACGGAAAATCAATATCGACGTCGGCTCGGTGGAACGGGCCGCTATCATCGGTTGGAAATGATGGCATGCTAATAGGTGGCAGATTGCGAATGGCCACGACGCGTGCGGCTACGCGGTTTTTTAGTTCTTCGGTTTCAGCGGCAAGTGGCACAAACGTGCCTGTCGATTGATCACTGGCAATCTTGGCCGCCAGCGATTCAATATTTCCTGCTGTTTCAATGCGGTATGTCAGTTTTATAAAGCTATTCATGAAGCCAATAAATCCGCAATTTGGATTGAATGTCCGGTGGCAGCGCTTTGATAGGCGGCTTCAACAAGGGCAAATGTTTTCAGATTATCGCTGCCTGAAGTTTGCGGCTCCCGGTTGTTTTTCAAGCAATCAGTCCAGTGTTGTTGAATTTTTAAAACGCTCTCTTGAATATTATGCCATGGCTTTGTTGCCCAGCTAAGCAGTGGCGGAGACACGTCAAAATGTGATGTGCTGTTGTTGGATGTGACTGTCAGTTGATAGCCTTGATCAAGCCTCAAACTTCCTTGCGTTCCGTCAATCTCCAACAGAGTTTGTGGAAACGCTTCCACTTCGCGGATGCTGGCGTAGGAACAATCGACAATCGATGTCAGGCCATCCCCATGATCCAGCATCATGGTGGCTACGTCTTCGCCTTTAATTTTCGCGTTAACACGTTTCATGTGGGCATTCAGGTTATGCACATCACCAAATAAAAATCGCGCAATGTCGAGTGCGTGGATGCCGAGGTCTTCGACAATGAAGCGTTGGCCTTCTGCCAAATAGGGTTGGCCGGAGAACACATCATAAGCCGAGCGAAAAGACACCCTGCCCCAAAATACTTCGCCGATATCGCCTCGCGTAATGATGGCCTTGGCTTTTTGGATTGCAGATTGCCAACGGAAATTTTCATGCACCATGAATGGCACATTGGCTTTGGCGCAGGTGGAGACCATAGCTTTGGCATCGCTTAATGTTGGAGCCACCGGTTTCTGGCAAATGATTGCAATGCCTTTGCTCGCCGCCATTTCGACAAGTGCGCGGTGGCTTGGGGCGGTTGTGGCGATATCGACGAAATCTAATTTTTCAGATGTAAACATTTCGCTGGCATCGCGGTAACGTTTCACAATGCCAAATTGTTTGCCAACTAGATTCAAGCGCTCAGTATTGCTATCGCAAATCGCAACGATTTCTGCACCCGAGCAATCGCACCAGCCATTCAGATGATTGACTGCAAAAAACCCACAGCCGATCAACGCGCCTTTCAGCATCAAGTAATCCGCTGAATGCTGGCGGCAATTTCGCCGGGTTCAAACACACGCTTCCAATCATCGCGCATCAAAACGGGCTTACCAAATTGAATGGCCTTATTGCAGGCGTCTGAAAATACGCCGGGCTGCTCTTTGAAAATAACGGCGGCCAAGATATTCATATGGCCAATCAAGAAATCCCTTGCCGCCTGTTCAGGCACGCCGCGGCGCACCACTTCGTCCATCGCCTCGCGCATCACGTCCAGCAGCGAAGCACAAACGGTTTCAGCCAGACCAGGCTCCAACAACGCAATCTGATCTAACGTCAAACGATGCGAACGCATAACAGGTGCCCAAATGGTTTTGGCCACGGCTTCGCCCTTTGCATAATCGCTTTCTGGCCCCTGCACCAAAGCGTTCACAATGGCCTGCTTTGCGGCCACACCACCAAAACGATCAAGCTTTGCGGCCATGTCAGTTTCATCATTGAATATCGGCGGATGACAGGGGTGAGTTACGAAATAGGTGATATCGCTGCGCTTGGGCAGATGGCCTGCGTATGGCGCTGCGGCATCTAAGACAATGATCATTGTGCCGGGCTTTAGCTTATCCACGATGGCATGGGACACTTTGCCAATTGCTGTGTCAGGCACGGCGAGTACAACAATCTCTGCGCCATCTAATGCTTGATCGACATCGACTGCATCCCAGCCCAATTCATCCTTCAAACGCGCACGGCCCACATCGCTCACTTCAACGGGGCGAACATTGTAACTAGAATTCTTAAGATTGCGACCAAGTCTGCAACCCATTTTGCCACCCGCGCCGAACAATGCGATGTTGGTCATCTTATTTTCCTTCAGTCCAAACGCCGTAACCATCTTTCATGCGCACGCGCACGCGTTCAATTTCATCGTCGGACAAGATAACAGGTTCGCCCAATTGCAAGGCTAAATAATATTGCTTGGCAAGTGTTTCGAGTTCGACGGCAAGCCACAAGGCCTTCTCCAGATTGGAACCCACTGCAATCATGCCATGCGTGCCCATGATGCAGCCAGACCTGCCTTCTAGTGCCTTTACCACATGGGCGGATAATTCCTTTGAACCAAAAACTGCATAATCAGAACAGCGGATATTTGGACCGCCAAATGCCGCGATCATGTAATGGCATGCAGGGATATCTTTACGCAGCATCGATAGCACAGTGGCATATGTTGCATGAACATGCACAATAGCATTCACATCTGGCCGCGCGGCATAAATATCAAAATGAAAGCGCCATTCGGTGGAAGGCTTATAAGGGCCAGAGTAATCGCCATATTTGGTGCCAAAAGGCAACAGCGCTAAATCATCAGGCTTCATGGATTCATAGGCACGCGAGGTTGGTGTTATTACCACGCCCTCATTGGTGCGCACACTGATGTTGCCAGACGTACCTTGATTGAGGCCCGTGCGGTTTGATTCTTGGCAAGCGTCGATAATGGCTTGGCGTGTTACTTTTGAGTTTTCTGCTATCACTTTGTATCCCTTTCGTAACGTAGGCTTAAAGCGTTGGCGACAGGTGTGTCAAACAGTTTGGGTGTGCAAAATCCGGTTATTCTTGTCTTGCTGTGCAGGCAGTGCTTACATGGCTCAAACTATAAACGACTACAGAGGAGAAAAATATGAAAATGACTAGTCTCAAATCACTTCTGGCGGGGGCCGCCGTTTTTGCATTAATGACCAGTGCAGCATTCGCAGCAGGCACTTGGAACCGCGGCGCTAATGGCGATGTGCAATCGCTTGACCCGCATAAAACTTCTACAATCGAAGAAGGCAATATTACTGGCGATTTGTTTACGGGGCTGGTGGCCGTTGACGCAGGCGGCAACACCATTCCGGGTGCCGCTGAAAGCTGGACAGTTTCTGCCGATGGCAAAGTTTATACTTTCAAAATGCGTAAAGATGGCATGTGGTCTGATGGAACTCCCGTGACTGCGAAAGACTTTGTGTTTTCGATCCGCCGCGTCCTTGATCCTGCAACAGCATCTGAATACGCATCAATGGCATTTCCGCTTTTGAATGCTGAGCAAGCCAATGGTGGCAAAGCCAAGCTTGAAGATGTAGGGGCTAAAGCGATTGATGATTTGACGCTTGAAATCACTTTGAAGGGGCCTACCCCCTATTTCCTCGAGATGCTTACACACCAAGCCATGTATGGCGTCTCGGAAACGAATGTTAAAAAATTTGGTAATGATTTTGTAAAAGCTGGCAATCTGGTTTCGAACGGCGCATTCATGCTGGCCGAAAATGTTCCCGGCGATCACATCAAGCTGGTGAAGAACCCAAAGTTTTTTGATGCTGCAAATGTCGTACTCGACACCGTCAACTATATCCCCACCGAAGATCGCGCCGCTGGCATTAAGCGTTTCCAGGCCGGTGAAGTGGATTCCATGAATGACATGCCAACCGAACAATTGGCCGATCTTAAAACCAAATTTGGTGACCAAATTCATATCACGCCTCAGTTGGGCACCTACTACTATGTTTTCAAAGCCAAGAAGGCCCCTTGGGATAATCCAAAGTTACGTAACGCGATTTCTATGGTGATTGACCGCGATCAATTGGCGACAAAAACGTGGACAAATTCGGTTCTCCCTGGCTACTCAATGGTTCCTCCCGGTGTCAACGGCTATACCCCAAGCCCGATGGAGTACGGTACGATGACTCAGTTAGATCGGGAAGACGCCGCTAAAAAGATTTTTGACGAATTGGGAATTTCTCCTGCCAAACCGCAAAAATTGGAAATTCGTTATAATACATCTGAAAACCACAAGAACACCGCAGTGGCCATTCAGGAAATGTTGAAGCCTTGGGGCTTTGATGTTTCGTTGATCAACACTGATGGCAAGACTCATTATAGTTATCTTGAGCAGAAGGGCGATTTTGATCTGGCGCGCGCTGGTTGGATTGCAGACTTTAAAGATCCGGTGACATTCCTAAACTTGGGGCATACCGGCGACGGCAACAATTGGGGCGAATACAGCAACAAAGAATTTGACGCGCTGCTCGATAAAGCCGCTGTTGAACCCGATCCCGCAGTGCGCATGAAAGAACTTTCTGATGCGGAAGCAATTTGGATGAAAGAAGCTCCAATTCTGCCGCTGCTTTATTATAGCAACCATAACATCGTTTCGACGAAGATCCATGGTTTTGTCGATAACGCTATGGATAAGCATCCATCACGTTTCGTCAGCAAAGACTAATCACTGAACTTTAGGCCCGTTTGCACTTCACGCAGACGGGCTTTTTTACAGGTGAAAGCCTATGCTGCGATATGTGTTCCGGCGATTGCTGACGGCGATCCCCACGTTGTTTCTGATCATCACCATCTCATTTTTCCTGATGCACATTGCACCGGGTGGCCCGTTCAATATGGAACGTGGCATTCCGCCTGAGATCAAGGCCAATATTGAGCGGGTGTTCCATTTGGATGAACCCGTTTGGATGCAATATATGCGCTATCTCGGAAATCTGGCGCATGGTGATTTGGGGCCAAGTTACATTCTAATCAATTTTTCCGTGGCCGAATTATTTGCCCAGAGCTTACCTGTGTCCATTCGAATTGGTTCTTGGGCTATGCTGCTGTCACTTGTTGTTGGCTCAGCGATGGGTGTTCTCGCTGCGCTGCGCCACAATAAATTCATCGATTTCTTCATTGTCACCTTGGCAACAGGTGGATCGACCTTGCCAACATTTGTAACTGCTCCACTCATTCAGTTAGTCTTTGGCCTCACATTGAAATGGATCTGGATTGGTGGCTGGCATGATGGGGAGCTTTCAGCGGCTGTTGGGCCAATCGTAACATTGGCATTGCCTCAACTTGCAACCGTGGCGCGGCTTATGCGAGGCTCGATGATTGAAGCCTTGAACGCACACCACATTCGCACAGCGCGGGCCATGGGGCTTTCGGATTTTTCTGTTGTCGTGAAGCATGCCATGCGCGGCGCATTGTTGCCGATCGTCTCATATGCAGGTCCCGCTGCGGCGGGCCTTGTTACAGGTTCGATCATCGTCGAAACTATATTTCAAATCCCCGGCGTGGGCCGCGCCTTTATCGATGGCGCGCTGAACCGCGATTACACTTTGGTGATGGGCACCGTTATTTTGATCGCGTTTTTTACGATTCTTTTCAACTTCTTATCCGACCTTCTTTATGCATTGGTTGATCCACGAGTGCGCTATGACTGATGTTGTTGCGGTGAAAGGTCGCTCGCTCTGGATTGATGCATGGAACCGCTTAAAGGCCAATCGCGCGGCGATTATTAGCGCCATCTATTTGTGTTTCATAGTTTTGCTCACCATCATTGGCCCTAACTTCACAGGCCATGATTTCACCACGCAATATCCAAGCTATATTCGCGTGCCGCCGAGCCTTGAACCATATCCCAAGGCCGATAAGCTTGATCAAGAGATTAAAGAAATCATCACGCGCGCGCATCTCACATTGAAAGAGTGGAAGCAGGAAGGTGGGCGCTTTTTGGTTTCAGTCACGTCAACCAAGCCGATTGATGACCGCGTAACGCGTTACCTCGATCGGTCAGATTCGTTCAAAGACGGCAAAGTCGAAAATAAATCCGCTGATGGTTTGGAAATGACAATGAGTGCTTCTGTGCAGCATCTTTATTTCTTCTTCGGCACAGATATTAGCGGTCGCGATCTTCTCACCCGCACTTTGATGGCGGGCCGCGTGTCGCTGTTGGTTGGATTGCTTGCCGGCTTAGTGGCAGTAACGATTGGCGTTCTCTATGGTTCTGTATCGGGATTTATGGGCGGCAAGATTGATGAGTTGATGATGCGCATCGTCGATATACTTTATGCTCTTCCATTCACATTCTTTGTCATCATGTTGGTCGTATTCTTTGGACGAAACTTCATGCTCATGTTTTTAGCAATTGGTGCTGTGTTGTGGCTCGACATGGCGCGAATTGTGCGCGGGCAAACACTTTCTCTCAAACGGCAAGAATATGTGCAGGCCGCAGAAGCCATGGGCGTCAATAGTTGGGGCATCCTTATGCGCCACATCATTCCCAACATGCTGGGGCCTATAATTATCTATGTCACGCTGCTGGTGCCACAAGTCATCATTCTAGAAAGTTTTCTCTCCTATTTAGGCCTCGGCGTTCAAGAGCCTACATCAAGTTGGGGTGTGCAGATTTCACAAGGCTCGCGCAACATGGAAGGGGCAAGCTATCTTCTCATCATCCCCGCTTTCTTCCTCACCAGCACATTGTTTGCGCTTAACTTTATAGGCGATGGCCTGCGCGATGCGCTGGACCCTAAGGATCGCTGATATGAAACCTGTGCTTGAACTCAAAAATGTGAAGGTGAATTTTGATACGCTGGACGGCAATGTGGCTGCTGTTAAGGGTGCAAACATAGTTGTGAAAGCCGGAGAGACGATTGCCATTGTTGGCGAATCCGGTTCTGGCAAAAGCCAATTGATGATGGGGGCCATGTGCCTGCTTGCTGCCAATGGTAATGCTGAGGGCGAGGCCCTTTTTGAAGGTCGCAATCTCATCGGCATGACCAAGACCGAACTCAACACCATTCGCGGTTCAAAAATCACTATGATTTTTCAGGAGCCGATGACATCGCTTGATCCGCTTTACACAATAGGCAATCAATTGATCGAACCGATCAAACGCCACTCCAATCTCGATCATGCCGCCGCCCGAAAGCGTGCCCTTGAAATGCTGGAACTTGTGAAGATCAAAGAGCCTGAGCGGCGCATGCGATCTTATCCGCATGAGATGTCCGGCGGACAGCGCCAACGTGTGATGATTGCCATGGCGCTCGCCAATAATCCGCAACTGCTCATTGCCGATGAACCTACCACCGCACTCGATGTAACGGTTCAAGCCGAAATTCTTGAACTCATGGCTAGCTTGCAAAAGAAAATGGGCATGGCGATGATTTTCATCACCCACGATCTCGGCATTGTGAAGCGCATTGCCAACCGGGTGTATGTCATGCGCAAAGGTGAAGTGGTTGAAGAGGGCGACACCAAGACGGTATTTGCAAAACCTAAACATGAATATACAAAGGCGCTGCTTGATGCAGAGCCATCGGGACGCAAATCTCCAGCCTCTCCCAAAGCCCCAATCATTCTGAGTGGCACAAATATACGGGTCACTTTTAATATCGGCGGAGGCTTTCTGGGCACGCCGCCCATTCAACTCAAAGCCGTCGACGGCGTTTCGCTGGTGTTAAAACAAGGACAGACAATCGGCATTGTGGGAGAATCTGGTTCCGGTAAATCAACATTGGCGCGGGCGTTACTGCGACTTTTGCCGAGCCAAGGTGCGATTAATTTCGAGGGTAAATCCATCACCGATTTTGATAAAACACAGATGCGCCCTTTGCGCAAAGAGGCACAAATCGTTTTTCAGGATCCTTTCGGTTCGCTCTCACCCCGCATGACCGTTGGGCAGATCATCACCGAAGGCCTCATTGTTCATGAGCCGGCGATGAGCAAGGCTGCGCGAGATTTGCGGGCGATCCGAGCTTTGGAAGAAGTGCAGATTGATCCGACACAGCGCAATCGCTACCCCCATGAATTTTCTGGCGGTCAACGTCAACGCATCGCCATTGCCCGTGCAATAATTCTAAAGCCAAAACTCATCGTGCTAGACGAACCAACATCGGCGCTGGACCGGCAAGTCCAAAAACAAATCGTCGACCTGTTGCGCGATTTGCAAAAAGCAAATGACCTTTCATATCTCTTTATCAGCCATGATCTTGCGGTGGTGCGAGCCATGGCGGATTTTGTGATTGTGATGAAAGATGGCGCGATGGTCGAGCAAGGCAGCGTTGAAGATATTATGGATCACCCGCGCGAACAATATACGCGCAATTTAATGGCTGCGGCGTTTAGCGGGTAGAAAGAGCCCCCTCAGTCCTTCGGACAGCTCCCCCAACAAGTTGGGGGAGCGCGATGAATCGGTTAGCGCAAAATCAAGATCGATTTGCCCTCCTCCCAGCTTGCTGGGGGAGGTGCCCGAAGGGCGGTGGGGGAGCCTGCCAAATAACTTAACCAACAGAAATCCACCTCTTCGGATCGTGTCGGGTTCTATCAGCCGACACAAGTGACTGCGCCAAATCGGCCAGACTGTCCAAACTATGCACCGGACGAAACTCATCCACATATGGCATCATGGCGCGGATGCCTTCGGCTTTGGCTTGGAATTTATCGAATCTTAGCAATGGGTTAAGCCAGATGATGCGTTTCGCTGACCTGCGCAATCGCTGCATTTCTGTGCGCAGCTGAGATACGTCTTCGCGGTCTAAACCATCTGTCATGATCAAAACATGCGCGCCTGAGCCCAACATGCGTCTGGCCCATTTGAAATTGAATTCATGCAGCGTGGTGCCAATGCGGGTGCCACCGCTCCAGTCTTTCACATTGGCTGAAACCCGCACAATGGCTTCATCAACATCGCGGCGTTTCAGATCGCGCGTTACGTTGGTCAAACGTGTTCCAAACAAAAACACGCTGACACGTTGACGGTCGTTACTAAGCGCGTGAAGAAATTGCAGAAACATGCGGCTGTAGTTTGAGCATGAGCCAGAGATATCGCAGAGCACAACCAAAGGCGGCTCTCGCCATTTATTTTTTTTATGTGCCAGCTTGATCATTTGCCCGCCTGAACGCAGAGAGTCGCGCATAGTGCGGCGCATGTCGACGCGGTCGCCCGCATAAGCCACTTCGAATCGGCGCGTTTTGATTTCGTCGCGATGAATCGTCATCCGAGCAATGGCGGCTTTGGCTTCGGTCTGTTCCGCTACTGTCATTTGTTCAAAGTCTTTGGCATGCAACACTTCATCGGAGGAGGCAGTGAAGGTGGCGTCAATTTCCAACACATCGTTTTTCTGCCGCGGCGCATTGATGGTTTGTTCTTTATCAAACATCGCCTCGGCCAGGCGGCGATAGCTGGGTGGCTTTTTCCTATCGTCGGCTTTGCGCGAAATTTGCTGATACATCAGCTGCATCAACTGTTCGAGCATTTTCGGTTTCTTCCAAAACACATGGAAGGCCTGCTCAAAAATTTCGTTGTGTTCACGCTTTTTTACAAAAATAGAATTCAGCATCCAATAGAAATCTTGGCGATCGCGCAGGGCTCCTGCTTGTGCTGCATCTAACGCGTCGAGCACAGCACTCGGGCCAATGGGCAATCCTGCTTCGCGTAATAAGCGAGCAAAATGCATAATGTTTTCGGCGAGTTTGCCTGATGGCACGGGTTTGTTTTGGTTGGCAGCGTTCAACATCAGCGTTGCTTCATGTGGCGGATTTCGTCTTTCACTTGATCAAGAATTTGCTTAGCCTGGCTACCTTCCATGCGCGAAATATCGTCTTGGTATTTCAGCAAAACACCGAGCGTATCATTCACCATTTGTGGATCAAGCGACACGCAATCGAGTTCATGAAGGGCTGTCACCCAATCAAGCGTTTCGGCAACGCCAGGCACTTTATAGATATCGCCTTTGCGAAGCGCTTGCACAAAAGCCACGACTTCTTTGGCCAACGCAGCTGATGCATTTGGCCTGCGCGCTTTGATGATGGCCAGTTCACGGGCAGCATCGGGGTATCCCACCCAATGATAAAGGCAACGGCGCTTCAAAGCGTCATGCACTTCACGGGTGCGGTTTGAGGTGATGATCACGATGGGTGGTGTTGTGGCTTTAATCACGCCCAATTCAGGGATAGTGATTTGATAATCGGAAAGCACTTCAAGGAGGAAAGCCTCGAAAGCTTCATCCGTGCGGTCAAGTTCGTCGATCAACAACACAGGGGCTTGGCCATCTTCGCTTTCGAGTGCTTGGAGGAGCGGGCGGCGGATCAAGAATTTTTCAGCGAAGACAGAATTGCCGAGCTGGTTACGATCCACCTGCCCTGCCGCCTCAGCCAATCTGATCTCGATCATTTGTGCAGCGTAATTCCACTCATAGACGGCGGAATTAACATCAAGGCCTTCATAGCATTGCAAGCGGATGAGTTTGCGGCCCAATGCTTGAGATAATACTTTGGCAATCTCAGTCTTGCCAACCCCTGCTTCGCCTTCAAGGAAAAGCGGGCGGCCCATTTTGAGTGCGAGGAACACCACTGTGGCGAGATCGCGGCCTGCGATGTAGCCCGCGGATTTCAGGAGCTCGGCTGTGGCATCGATGGAGGTGGGAAGGTTCATGACGTGTTTTACTTTTCTTCCGTCATTCCCGCGAAGGCGGGAATCTCTGTTGTTCCCAAAACGCAGATGCCCGCCTGCGCGGGCATGACGGGTGTTGGGTGGTGCTCCCCCAATTTTCAGTTTGGAGGAGCGCTATTTTTTACTTCGCCGCAGCCGCCGCTCTTCCAGCGAGCACGGAAACCAAATGAGCCCGATATGCGGCGGTGGCGTGCATATCGGACATTAAGCCTTTGGCTGCTATTTTCACTGAGGATGCAGATTTGGCCGAAAATTCTTTCGCCAAGGCGGCTTCAATGTCGGTGGCGCGGAAGGCTGAGGCGGCAGCTCCGGTGACACCGACCCGGACTTTGCCTTTGGCGTCTTGGGATAAGAAGACACCCGTCAAAGCATAGCGCGAGGCGGGATTGGGGAACTTTTGATGGGCGGATTTCTTGGGGATTGGGAAATGCACCGCGGTGATAATCTCGCCAGCTTTAAGCGCAGTCTCAAACATGCCCGTGAAGAACTTATCGGCTTCGATCTTGCGCTTGTTCGTTTCAATGGTGGCTCCGAGGCCCAAGCATGCTGATGGATAATCAGCTGCTGGATCAGCATTGGCAATCGAGCCGCCAATGGTGCCTTTATGGCGAACATGGACGCCGCCAATTTTTCCGGCCATTTCTGCAAGAGCTGGAATGGCTTTCTTTATTTCCTTGGAGGTGGCCACTTCCATATGGGTTGTGCCTGCCTTGATGGTGACCATGGTTTTTGAGAGCTTGATTCCGCCGAAGTTCTTGATCGCCGTCAGATCAATAATATCAGTGGGTGATGCAAGGCCTTGTTTCATGGTTGGCAGCAGGGTGTGGCCGCCGCCCATATATTTGCCGTCCTTGGATTTTTTGAGCATAGCAGCCGCCGCAAGAACTGTGGCGGGGCGATGATAATTGAAGTTTTCCATTTTTCGTTCCCTAACCTTACTCTGCAGCTATTTTCATGGATTGCATGGCCGTCCACACTGTCAAAGGCGTGGCAGGCATGGCAATGTCACGCACACCCAAAGCATGGGTTATAGCGTTGATCACGGCTGGAGGAGCGGCAATCGCACCTGCTTCGCCGCAGCCTTTCATGCCGAGTGGATTTGATGGACATGGCGTGCAAGTGAAGCCCAATTTAAAGTCCTCAACCAATGGCATGTTGGCCGCACGTGGCATGTTGTAATCCATGAAACTGCCAGTCAGCAGCTGGCCGGAGTCTTCATCATAGACAGCGCCTTCAAGCAAAGCCTGGCCAATGCCCTGGGCCACACCGCCTTGCACTTGGCCTTCAACAATCATCGGATTGATAAGATTGCCGAAGTCATCCACAGCTGTGTAGGAGGCAATCTTCGTGAGGCCTGTATCGACATCCACTTCCACTTCGCAGATGTGAACGCCTGCTGGGAACACGAAGTTTGATGGATCGTGGAAAGCTGATTCCTTGAGGCCCAATTCGATTTCTGAGGTGTTGAACTTGTGGCCAAGATAAGAAGCCAAGGCCACTTCGCCAAAGCCCATTTTCTTGTCGGTGCCTTTAATTGTAAATGTACCGTCTTTGAACTCCACGTCATTGACCGAGGACTCCATAACTGCGGCTGCGATCTTCTTGGCCTTGGCTTCAATTTTATCCAAGGCTTTGGAGATTGCCGTCATGCCAACCGCACCTGAGCGCGAGCCATAAGTGCCCATGCCCATTTGCACTTTGTCAGTGTCGCCATGCACAATCAGCACATTGTTGATATCCACGCCTAGGCGTTCCGATACCAATTGTGCAAAGGTGGTTTCATGGCCTTGGCCGTGGCTGTGAGAACCTGTGAGAATTTCCACGGTGCCAATGGGGTTGACGCGGACTTCAGCGGATTCCCATAAGCCTACACCAGCACCCAGCGAGCCAACGGCTGCTGACGGCGCAATGCCACAGGCTTCAATGTAAGCCGAGAAGCCGACACCACGCAGCTTGCCGTTTTTTGCAGATTCCGCTTTGCGTGATGCAAAGTTTTTGTAGTCGGCCATGGCAAGGGCCTTATCAAGCGAAGCGCCATAATCGCCAGCATCATACATCATGATGACTGGGGTTTGATGTGGGAAACTGGTCACGAAGTTCTTGCGGCGGAATTCCGCAGGATCCATCTTCAATTCGCGGGCAGCAGTTTCAACCAAACGTTCTACAACATAAGTGGCCTCTGGGCGGCCTGCACCGCGATATGCATCCACAGGTGCAGTGTTGGTATAGATCGCATCCACCTCAACATAAATATTGGGGATGTTATATTGGCCAGAAAGCAACGTGCCATAGAGATAGGTTGGAACAGCGGCTGAGAATGTTGAGAGATATGCGCCCATTGATGCTTTGGTGTGAACGCGCATGCCCGTTATTTTGCCATTTGCGTCCATGGCCAATTCAGCCTTGGTCACATGGTCGCGGCCATGTGCATCGCACAAGAAGCTTTCAGAGCGTTCGCCTGTCCACTTGATTGGGCGTCCACCAATAAACTTCGAAGCCCAAACGCAGGCCACTTCTTCTCCGTAGATGAAGATTTTGGAGCCGAAACCGCCGCCCACATCGGGTGCAATCACGCGCAGCTTGTGTTCAGGTGCAAGGCCGTGGAAGGCTGAGATTACCAAGCGCGCCACATGTGGGTTTTGGCTGGTGGTATAAAGCGTATAACTTTCGGTGCCGGTGTCATATGAACCGATCGCCGCGCGGGGTTCCATGGCATTTGGAATGAGGCGGTTATTGACGATATCCATCGATGTCACATGAGCTGCTTTAGCAAAAGCCGCGTTGGTATCGGCTTCGTTGCCGAGGCTCCAGTTAAACACACGGTTATCAGGGGCCACATCATGCACATTGGCCTTGGACTTCATAGCTTTGGCCACGTCAACAACATGCGGCAGAACGTCATAAGTGACGACAATGGCTTGCGCTGCCGCTCTGGCTTGTTCCTTTGTTTCAGCCACGACGAGGGCCACTTGGTCGCCCACAAAGCGCACTTTATCTTGTGCCAGAACAGGATGAGGGCCAGCCTTCATGGGTGAGCCATCCTTGGAGTGGATCATCCAGCCGCAGATCAAGCCGCCGAGTTTATCCTTGGCTACATCCTCGCCCGTGAAAATTCCAACAACGCCGTCCATCTTGCGGGCTTTTGCGGTGTTAATGCTTTTAATTTTTGCATGGGCATGAGGTGAGCGAAGGAAATAACCAATGGTTTGGTCTTTCAGATTTATATCGTCGGTATAATTGCCTTTGCCCGTAATAAAGCGAAGGTCTTCTTTGCGGCGCACTGAAGCGCCAATGCCGGTTTTCGTATCAGCCATAGTGATCTCTTCCCTTACATATTCGCTGCGCCGGCCTGTACGGCCTTGACGATGTTATGATAGCCTGTGCACCGGCAAATATTTCCCGATAGCTCGCGGCGGATGACGTCTTCGCTCACATTTTTGCCGTTGCGTTTTACAATATCAATCGCAGACATAATCATGCCCGGCGTGCAAAACCCGCATTGCAATCCATGATGTTCTTTAAACGCAGCTTGCATGGCATGCAGATCACCGCCTTTGGCCAGACCTTCAACGGTTGTCACATCAGCGCCTTCGCAGGCGACAGCAAGAGTGGTGCAGGATTTAATCGCCTTGCCGTTTACATGCACCACGCAAGCACCGCACTGGCTCGTATCACAGCCCACGTGGGTGCCAGTCATGCCTTGATGCTGGCGAATAAACTCCACAAGCAGAGTGCGCGCTTCAACATCGCCGCTCACGGCTTTGCCGTTCAGTTTCAATTTGACAACGGACATTCGGATCCTCCCAGATAATGTCTTAAATTCTTTGACGAGACATTTTTATCGTTCTTCGTCGGAGTCGTATCATCGCTCTAAAAATGTGTTTTAGTCTAGGGGTGATTTGGGGTTTGGGGAAAAAATATCGCACATTGCCACGTTGCCCCCTCCGCCCTTCGGGCACCTCCCCCAGCAAGCTGGGAGGAGGGCGAAGAATTATACGCTCCCCCAACTTGTTGGGGGAGCTGTCCGAAGGACTGAGGGGGGCTAAGCGGAAATGACGAGACGGTTGGGGCGGATTACCTCAAACTTGGCGGCCTTGCGTCTAACCATTTGCCGTCTTGCCCAGCAGAATCGACAGCTGCTTTAATCGCTGCAATGGAACGCAGACCATCGACGGCGCTTGGATAATGGCAGGCCAGCGGATTTGGCGTGCGGCTTTCTTTCTTGGCGTGGATGACTTCGGCTAAATCTGAATAGATGTTCGCAAATGCGAGAGGCATGCCTTCGGCGTGGCCGATGGTAACGCGGCTTGCGCGGTCTGCCTCGGGTGATAAGTCTGGCCCGCCGCGTTCTAAAGTTTGGGTGCGGCCATTGAGCGGTGTCCAAAAGAGCTGGTTCGGCCATTCTTGGGCCCAGCGCAGGCCGCCCTTTTCGCCGAAGACTTGAATGTTCAAGCCGTGCATCCGGCCAACGGCCACCGAACTTGTCCAGAGGCGCAACCTGGCACCGCCGCTCATCTTGAAACTGACCATCGCGTCATCCTCCAATGTGCGCACATCAAGGCACGACGCGAAATCAGCCGTTAAAGATTCTGCATCTTGGCCGGAAACAAAGCTGGCCATATGCAGCGCGTGGATGCCGCAATCGGCAAACTGCGCTGAAATGCCAGCCAGTGCTGGGTCGTAACGCCAGCGCACGCGCGGGTTATCTGCATCTGCCGCATCGGCATGGAAACCATGTGCGAATTCGGCTTTGATCATGCGCACTTTGCCCAAATCGCCCCGCGCCACCATGGCCCGCATGTGGCGAACGAGGGCATATCCCGAATAGCCATAATTCACGGCGCAGATGCTGCCAGTGCGTTTGGCGGTGGACACGATGTCTTCGGCTTCTTCAACTGTGATAGTCATCGGCTTTTCGCAAAGCACATTGAAGCCCGCTTCAAGGAAGGCTTTGGTGATTTCATAATGGGTGGAATTTGGTGTGGCCACGGTGACCAAATCAACGCGGTCTGTGCGGCTGCTTTCACCTTCCAACATTTCGCGCCAATTGCCATAAGCACGGTCTTCGTGAATGCCCAGTTCCTGCGCATAGCTGCGGCCGCTTTCGGCATTGGCATCAAGTGCGCCCGCTTTGAAATCATATAGCCCATCAAGTGCGGCACTAATTCTGTGGGCTGGGCCAATTTGGCTGCCCCTGCCCCCGCCGATCATGCCCCAAGATAATTTTTTCATTTATGTCTTCCTTTAAATACTCTTCACATCAACCCAGCGGCGTAATTCATGCGAGGCAAAGGCGGCTTCAATCACTTGGTTCACAAGCAGGCCGTCACGAAATGTTGGCCAGCGCGATTTGCCCTCAGCAATCGATTCCAAAAAATCTTTTGCTTCGATAATAATTTGATCTTGATAACCTGTGCCATGGCCCGGCCCTAAGCAAAAGGGTTCATAATCCTTGTGCAATGGCCCGGTTAGAATTTTGGTGAAGCCTTGGCGGTTTGCTGCTGCATCACCCTTATAAAGCCAAAGCGCATTTTGATCTTCCTGATCAAAACGAATGGCACCTTTGGTGCCAAAGATTTCATAAATATATCCCATCTTGCGACCCGTGGCCACGCGGCTGATGAACAGCGAACCCATAGCACCCGATGCAAAGCGACACATAATTTGCGCTTGATCGTCATTGGTCACAGGCTTTTGGCCATCTGGAGAAGGGCGCATTTTGTGGACGGTTTCAATGTCGGCAATCAGCGATGTGATGGGGCCTGCCAATGCGAAGGCGGCGTTTATAATATGGGGCGATAAATCACCCATATTGCCATTTGCTCTGCCGCTGGCGCGCCAGTTGGCGGGCAAGCTTGGATCAGCATAAAAATCTTCGGTGTGCTCGCCGCGAAAGGATGTCATCTCGCCGATTTCGCCAGATGCAATAATTTCTCGCGCCAATTGAGAGGCGGGTGTGCGGATGTAATTGAATCCGGTCATATTGATGCAGCCAGATTTTTCGGCGGCCTCCACCATCATGCGGCTGTCTTCTAAACCCATTCCCAATGGCTTTTCACACAGCACATGTTTACCTTTGGCAAATGCGGCTATGGCGATTTCGCGGTGGGTTTCTTGCGGGCTGGCAATGACGATGGCTTCAACTTTTGGGTCATCCACTAATGCCCGCCAATCAGATGTGGCGCGGGAAAAGCCGAATTGGCGGGCTTTATCCGCCGCACCAGCTTCAGACGTTGTACAAATCATTTCAAGGCTGGGGCGCAATTTGGTGTCGAACACAGCGCCCACTGCGGCCATGGCCACCGAATGCGCCTTGCCCATATAACCGCCGCCAACAATGCCTATGCCAATTTTAGTCAATTTATGAGCCTTTGATTTGCAACTGATTGCAAACACCACACACCGCATTTAAGCTGAACCGTCAAGGACGACACGTTAGAAATTGTGAGCACCGGTGAAAAATATCAAAAACAATCATTTTCTGGTTTTAGGCCGCGCGGGGCTAGACCTTTATGCCGATCCGCCGGGATCTAGAACTGAGGACGCATTGGCGTTTTCTTCTGCATTAGGGGGATCGGCTGCGAACATCGCTGTGGCGATTACAAAATTGAGAGCCAAGGCGTCTTTGATCAGTTGTGTTTCTGACGATGCAGTGGGGCGATATATTATCAATCAGCTCAAACACTATGATGTGGGTTGCGAACACATGCATGTTGTGGCGGGGGAGGCTCGGAGCAGTTTGGCGGTGGTTGAAACACGTTCCGAGAATTGCCAGTCGGTGATTTACAGAAATGGTGCGTCTGATTTTCAATTGGGTGAAGAGCATGTGCGCAGGATTTCATATGCAGATTACGGTGCGCTTATTGTGACGGGCACAAGCTTGGCCGTGGAGCCATCCCGCTCAGCAACATTACTGGCCATGAAACTCGCAAGTGAAGCTGGTTTGCCTGTGATTATCGACATTGATTATCGTCCTTATTCTTGGGCCAGTGCCGCCGAAGCATCGCAGACTTATATGGCTGCTGCTGAAATGTGCAATATCATCATTGGCAATGATGTGGAGTTTGGTGTGATGGGTGAGGGTTTGGCGTTGGCTCGAAGGCTGGCGAAAACGACTGCCATTGTGATTTACAAGATGGGTGAAAAAGGTTCCATCACATTTGCAGGTGCACAAGAATTTGAAACTGGAATTTATCCTGTCACAGCGCTTAAACCCACGGGTGCTGGCGATTCATTTATGGGAGCATTCATCACAAGTTGGGCTGACGGCCTTGATATTCAAGCTTGCGTGAAGCGCGGGTCCGCTGCCGCGGCAATCGTCGTTACGAAAGTTGGATGCGCTCCCGCCATGCCTGCCGCCGAAGAACTCGACCAATTTATGAAAGACCATGCCTGATGCATATTCCTCCCTATGACAATAAAAACAAAGCCATCGTTGATGTTGAAGATGCGCGGGTGCCGCTGAACTATTTCAACATTGTGAAGCTAAAGCGCGATCAGGTTTTTGAATATCAAGTGCCGGGTTATGAAACAGCAATTGTCCCAGCCACTGGAACCATTGATATTTCGGTGGAAGGGGAGAATTTCGAAAACATCGGCAATCGCGGTGTTGATGTGTGGGACGGCGAACCGGAAGGGGTTTATGCGCCCACGGCTTCAAAAGTGCGCATGGTTTGCAAATCAGATGCGGCAGAAATCTTTGTGGCGGGCGCAAAGTTTGATTTGGTGTTGTCACCCTTTGCAGTGCGGGTAGCTGATATTGATAAGATTCAATATGGCAGTGATGACACTAAGACGCACCGCAAGATCAAACATATTTTCGGTACGAAATACAAAGACCGTGTTGGACGCTTATTGGTTTCAGAACTTTTTACCGTGGGTCAAGGTGGATGGTCGGGGTTTCCGCCACATAAGCATGATACAGACCGCCTACCCCTCGAAACACGCCATGATGAGACTTATAATTTCCGCTTCCGCCCCAATCATGGCTTTGGCATGCAACTTGTGCAGCGCGAAGATGGCAAAGTCGGTGATGCTTACCATATCGTCGATGGTTCGACGATTGTGCTCGACAAAGGCTATCACCCTTGCGTGGTGGGACCGGGATATGAAATGTATTATTTCACTATTCTTGGCGGCCTTAGCCAGCGTTCATTGGTGCAATTTTTCCAATCCGTGCATGCCTATCAAGTCGAAACCATTCCCGGCATAAAAGATATGATCGCGAAATTTAAATGACCGTTGCCAATCTCGTAGATGTCTTAAAGCCTGCCACTGCTGGTCGTTACGGTGTGGCCGGATTGGTGGTGTTGGGTTGGGAAGATGCGCGGGCTTATGTCGAAGCAGCGGAAGAGTTGGGGGTTCCGATTATTTTGCAAGCTGGCCCCGGCTGCCGCAAGCACACGCCTGTTTCAATAATGGGTAAAATGTTTCGGCATTTGGCAGAGCAAGCGAAGGTGCCCGTCGTGTGTCACATCGACCATGCTTTGACGATTGAGGAATGTATTTTAGGAATCGACAACGGCTTTACCTCCGTGATGATTGACGGTTCGGCTCTGCCGATTTCTGAAAATATTGAGCTCACTTCGCGCATTGCTGAAATTGCACATCGGGCAAACGTTTCAGTTGAAGGTGAAGTTGGTGTTGTGGGTTATATGAGTGGCGCTGCATCTGCTCACACTTCGCCGGATGAAGCACAACGCTTTGATAAAGAAAGTGGCGCTGATGCACTGGCCATCTCCATCGGCAATGTGCATCTCAACACGGAAAAGACATCGGGTATTGATTTTGAATCTTTGCGTGCGATTGAGGCGGTCACGAGACTGCCCTTGGTGCTTCATGGTGGTAGCGGCATTCCACTCGATGTTCGCGCCAAGCTATCGCATGAAACGCGCGTGAAGAAATTTAATATCGGCACGGAATTGCGTATGGCTTTTGGTCTATCGCTCAGAAATTACTTGAGCGAACATCCACAAAGCTTTGATCGGAATATGATTTTGAGTGCGACGAGTAACGATGTGAAGGCTGATGCCAAGAAAGCTATGGTTGGGCTGAAATAGCTGCAATCATGCCTTTCATCTCTGATGCAACTTTTGCATCGAGTGCTCCAAACTCCAGTGCGCATGTGAAACTCCGTCCCGCTTCAATACTCAACACATTGCCTTTAGCTTTTTCGGCGGTGTAGCCATTGGCTTCTGCCGTTGCAGGCAGATAGATTCCAATTGCATCTTGGTTGGCAGTGCGGGTGATCCAGCGCACGCCGCGCGGTAATTCGCTTGGGCGGTGGCTGATGAAATCAGCCGTGCCATCGGGCAGCGCTTGCATCGAGTGGGCCCAGCCTTTTGAATCAGATTTAAACGTAAGCCCCATCACCAACTCAGGATCAAAGGTTTTGCCGTTGGTCATTTCACGGTGCAACGCAGGATCCATTTGCAGTGATTTGATGAAAGTCAAATAGTCTGCTGTTGGTTTGAAAAATTCTGGGAACTTATCGCGCACGTTTACTTTTGATGGATCATCCGAAGCAGTGTCGATTAAATTCGAACCATCGACGGGTTTGAAATTCACGTGAGCGAGATACATCACATCCATTGGTGTCGCTTTGAGATTTTTCACTTCGAGATGCATGGCAATGCGACCGTTGTTTTCATTTATGCGAATGCGCGGAGTGGCTACATAATTATGCGTGAAGGCCACCGTGTGACGATAGTGGCCGCTCACTTCAACAAAAGCGCCCTGCTCGTCTTTGCCAAACATCAATTCCGCGCTCTGATAAATCGCATTTGGCAACTCACCATGCAGTGGATGGGAGTCGCCAACACCCGGATTGCCCATGGCTGTGGCGCCGCAATGGAGCAGGAATGCGCCATAATTGCTGAGATAATCCGTGGAACTCGTGGGATCATCAAACATGGAGCGCATGGTTAAACGGCGGCCATAAAACTTTGCATCCCAGATTTGTTGGCCGTGGAAAGGAAGAAAAACAATCTCGCCCACTTTGTTGGATATCCTTAGCGCAGCAACGCCGCTGGCATATTTCAGAGTCGAAATTTTTATTGCGCCATGTTCGGCCAAAACTGTTTCGGCGCGACTAAATTCAACGGTGTTTAAATTGATTTTCATTTTTATATTTCCAACAGGCTCACGCAATCAGAGCCTTCCAGTTTTCATAATAGGTTTTGAGGCCGACTAAATCTGAAGGCTGCACCAAACGTGCTACTGGTGCTTCATGTTGCTGATGCCATGTCGCCAACATCGCCGCACCTCGCGCTGTGCCTGCTTGATCCATTGCCACATAGAGATTTTGGTTAGGGCGGAGGGCAGCAATAATTTCACACAACAAATGGTTCTGCGCGAAGCTGCCATCGACAATTAAGTCGCCGTGTTCGATCTCTAAATTATCGAGTGTAAGCGTGCACATGAGTGCGGCGTAGAGCGTCGCCAAGCTGGTGCGTTGCTCCGGTTTAACATTGCCGATGATTTTGCCCTTGAGCGCGGCAAAAGGCCCACCATTTGGGCTGAAGGACGGCAAGGCGAATATTTTTGAATTTATAAATTGTTGAATGTCTTTTTTCGATTCAGGCGCTTTGCAATCACCCGCAATCACCGCAAATTCTCGCCCGCCCATGAACTTTGCAGTAGCTGTGGGCCTACCCTCGGCGTCAATGTTGCCCAACATATCCATATCTGGTTTTAAGCACGAAAGCTTTTGCCCTACGGCCATCACGACGACCCATGTTCCAGTCGATAAAACAGTGAATGGTGGTTTGCGCGAAGCGAGATATGGCAATAATGCAGCATTAGAATCATGGATGCCGCAGAGAATTTGTATGTCTGGCTTAACACCAAGCTCGTTGGCAGCTTTTACGCTCATCATTCCCATCTCGGTCCATGGGGAAGTGATGGGTGCAATTAATTTATCGAAGCTTAGAGTTTCCGCCAATTTTGATGGCTTGCTTTCACCCGGTAACCATAAGTCTGTGTGCGCGCCTATCGAACAAATATCATAAGCAAATTGACCGCAAAGCCGCCAAACCCAGTATTGCGGATAGCCAACGATCTTTGTGACTTTAGCAAACTCATCAGCAAAGTTCCATTTCTGCCAAGCAAGTTGTCGGCCCACATTCAAACCAGCTGGCATTTTTGGTGAATAGGTTTGGGTAAATGGATCACGCAGCGGTTCATAGCGTGGATTGATATCTTCACAATTGGTGAATTCATAATCCATGATCGATAAAACCAGGCCCTGCTCATTCATGGCGGCGCCTGATGCACCATGCGTTGTTGGGATCAACTTTTCGATTTTGAAATTCTTCGTTGCTTCTCTAAGTGAATCTCCCAGAAAATCCCATATTTTTTCGATATCTGCGTGAGGATAAGGAGGCCCTGGCAAAGAGGAATTGGGCATCTGGCGTTCGAACAATAGAGTACCTGCTTCATCAAACACGACAAATTTCAGATTTGTTTTGCCGACATCGAGAACTGCAGTGCTCATCTTATCAAGTTCGTCCGCGCCATTTTGCAGTCATGATAGGAATTGCGATGGAGATGATCAACAGTAAACCGATCAGAATCGCAATTTCAATGCCGGGGATGTTGACGAGCGAGAGGCCGAAAATAGTCAGGCCTAATATGAAAACAGATAGCACGAGGCCCAAAATGGTTCCGGTTCCGCCCGCAATCGAAACTCCACCGAGGATCACCATCGTGACAATTTCAAGCTCCCAGCCCAGTGCGATATTCGGGCGTGTCGATCCGATGCGACCGGTGAGCAAGACCGCTGCTAAACCTGCCATGGTTCCGGTTAAGACGAAAAGCCAGAAGCGAATTTTTTCGACTTTGATTCCAGAAAAGCGCGCTGCCGTGGGATTATGGCCGATGGCAAATATCTGCCTGCCGATTACTGTCCTATGCAAAACAAAACCGAAGATGCAGGCTAAAATTAAAAATAGCGCGAAGGAATTGGGAACAGGAACACCGGGCCAGATATAACCTTGGCCGAAAGATGTGAGGGCATTTGGATATTTGGTGAGTGCTTGATCACCCAACACAACCTGCGCAATGCCGCGAAACAGAGACATCGTACCAATTGTTACAACGATTGATGGCAAGCGGAAATTGGTCACTAATGCTCCATTTACTGCTCCGGCTGTTGCACCCACCGCCAAACCCGCAACAACCAGTATTGGAGTGCCAAATCCCATTTGCGATAAGAGGCCCATAACAAGCGAACAGACGGCAATGTTTGCGGCAACGGAAAGATCAATTTCGCGCGTGATGATAAGAAGCGCCATTGATAATGCGATTATCGCTTTTTCAGAAAAATTGAACGTCGCGTCCGACAGATTATAAATATCGAGAAAATATGGAGAGATTGCTGTGTTGATAATAATCACCGTAACAAGAAGCATGACCAAAATACTTTCCCACCGCAGCAGATATGACGCGAGGTTAAAGGGAGCGCGGTCTAGAACTTGATAGCGTTGCGTATCGCTCATGATTGGCGCTCCAGTTTTCTCGCGCTGGCCAAGATCAATTTACCGATGGGGTGTTCTGAGCGTGCATTGACGATCACGGCGGCTAATATCACAAATCCAGAAATCAGCATTTGCCAGAAGGGCGAAACACTTATGACTGGCAATGCATTGACGATGACTCCTAAAAACAATGCGCCGAGCAATGCGCCCGACACTGTGCCGATGCCACCTGCAATGGAAACGCCACCGATCACACATGCTGCAATGATGGTGAGTTCGTAGCCTTGTGCATTGTCAACGAAAGCAATTCCGTAGCGTGCGACCCAGAGATAACCGCAGAGGCCAGAGACGGCACCTGCGATGGTATACACACTGAATTGCTGGCGCGGAATGTTAATGCCGCAATAGCGTGCGGCCACGGGGTTTCCACCAATGGCATAAAGGCCGCGACCGAATTGTGTTTGGCGGTAGAAGACCCAGAACGCGGCGATCACTATAGCAGCGATCCAAATCAAACTTGGAATGCCAAATAGATTTGCATGTGGAAATGACAGAAATGCTTCGCTCATGTCTTTCGATGTCAACCACTCACCGCCTGCGAGAAGAAAGATCAGTCCACGGAAGATTGCTAATGTGCCAAGGGTGACAACGATGGGCGGGATGCCAACAAATGCGACCAAGGCTCCGTTAACGCTCCCCAAAGCTGCGCCAATGACAATGGCGAGGAGAATGATAAAGCCTAGTGGCACGCCGGGCATGGCGCGGGAAAACAAAGCAACTGCCATGCCTGTGAGCGCAAGATTTGCGGCGAGCGAAAGATCAATGCCGCGTGTGAGAATAATGGCCATTTGCGCCAGTGTCAGCATGAACAGGAAACATGTGTCGGTGACCACATTCACGAGGCTATCACCAGTGAGAAACACGGGCGCGCGAATGCCAACTCCCAAAACAATCGCGGCAACAATGAAAGCGAGAAGAACTTCGCGATTTTTGAACAGCATCTTCAATGCGCACCTCCAGAAGCCGCATTCACTATTGCTTCAGGTGAAATCTCAGCACCTGAAAAGCGTTTAATAAATTTGCCTTCATGCATCACTTGAATGGAATCCGACATGCCGATCACTTCGGGAAGTTCGCTTGATACCAGAATGATAGCTAAGCCTTCGCCTGCAAGCTCACCGATAAATTCATGCACTGCCGCCTTGGATCCAATATCGATGCCTTTGGTGGGTTCGTCGAGAATCAATATTTTTGGCTTCGTTGCGAGCCATTTTGCGATAACAACTTTTTGCTGATTGCCGCCTGAAAGCTCGTTGAGACGTTGCTCCCAACTGGAGGCTTTCACCGCAAGCCTTGCACCAAATTTGCGCGTTGTGGATAGTTCATCTGAATATGAAATCACCGAGCGCTTGGCGTAGCTGGCGATGCTTGGCAGTGTTATGTTTTCGCGAATGCCGAAGGGTTGGAATGTGCCCTGCACTTGGCGGTCTTCGGGAACATAGGCGATTCCGGCGGTGATTGCATCTGACGGACTTTCGATTTTTACGACTTCGCCATTGATTTTCACTGTGCCCCGCCCTGCTTTGCTGATGCCGAACAAAGCTTGCATTAACTCAGAGCGCCCCGCACCGACCAAACCATAAAAGCCTAATATTTCACCTTGGCGCAGATCAAAACTGGCGCCATCAAATTCTGTAGCGTTGGATAAATCGTCAACTTCCAAAATAGTTTTGCCTATGGTCACATTGCGTTTTGGGAAAACCTGATCGATCGAACGACCAACCATCAGCTTGACAAGCTGCGCTTGCGTTACATCTTTAATGGCCCCCTCGCCTACATATTCGCCATCTCGAAGGCACGTCCAGCGATCAGCAATCTTGAAGATTTCATCAAACTTGTGGCTGATGAAAATAATCGCGCAACCTTGGGATTTCAGCTGATTGATGATGTCAAACAAATCATCAATCTCACGGCCCGACAATGCTGCAGTTGGTTCGTCCATAATGATGATGCGGGCATTGTGGCTGAGGGCACGGGCGATTTCGACCATGTGTTTTTGCGCCACGCCTAAGGTTTTCAAAATGGTGTTGCTGGAAAATTCAGCTTCGATACGTTTTAGTAATTCTTCTGATTTAGATTGCAAGAGAGACCAATCAACAAGGCCAGACGACTTCCGCGGCATGTGCCCCATGAAAATATTTTCGGCGACAGAAAGCTCATCAAACATGACTGTTTCTTGGTGAATTGCAGCAATGCCCGCGCCCCAAGAATCCGTCGGTTTATTAAAATTCTGCGGCTTGCCATCAATAAGAATTTCACCAGCGTCAGGCTTGTAAATGCCGGTCAAAATTTTAACGAGTGTAGATTTTCCCGCACCATTCTCCCCAAGCAAGGCTGTCACTTCGCCGCTGCGCAAAGTTAACTTTACATCATGCAAAGCGCGCACGCCTGGAAAGTTTTTCGAAACACCGGCAAGAACGAGAATGGGGGATTGGTCAGTCATGATTAAAAACGGCCCTCACCTGGGAGACGAGATGAGGGCCGCATTGACTTAGAATATTTTAGAGAATTGTTCGATATTGGATTTATCGAAGGTAAATGGATCGGCCATGGCAGCTTGACCATCATCACCAATTTTGATTTCGCCCATGCGACCAGCCATGACTGATGTGCCTGGTGCGCCAGTTGCTTTGCCAGATTGGATCATGGCGGCGATCATCACTGCTGAATAACCCAGATCAATTGGATTCCAGATTGCAAATGTATCGGTCGCACCAGCCAAAACTGCACCCTTCATTTCGGAAGGAAGGCCGAGGCCAGATACAAACACTTTGCCAACCAAGCCAGCATCAACCACAGCCTTGGCTGCAGCAACGATGCCCACTGATGTTGGGGCAATAATGCCCTTGAGGTTTGGATTGGCTTTCAGCAAGCCTTGGGTTTCACGGTAAGACTTATCGGCTTGGTCATCGCCATACACTGTCGATACCAATTTCATTTTTGCATATTCTGGCTTAGCCCATTCCTTCTTCATTTCCTCAATCCAGATGTTCTGGTTGGTGGCCTGCGCGGTGGCTGAAAGAATTGCAACTTCGCCTTCATTCTTCAAAGTCTTGGCCATCATCTGCACGCACTTTGAACCGATCAAAGCATTGTTTGATGGATTAAGATGCATGATGCGGCCGTCTTTGCCGACGCCTGAGTCAAAAGAGATCACCTTAATGCCGCGTTCCATTGCTTTTTTGCAAACAGGAACAAGCGCATCTTGGTCGTTGGCAGAAATTGCAATCGCGTCAACTTTTTGCGCGATCAATGAATCGATTACGGCAATCTGCTCTTCAGCGGTGGTCTTGGTTGGGCCAGTGTAAATCAGATCGATGTTGCCGAGTTCCTTGGCGGCTTCCATGCCGCCATCACGGCAGGCGTCGAAAAAGCCGATGCCTAAAGCTTTGACGACCAACGCGATGCGCACTTTATCTGCGGCAAATACAGGCGTTGCAACAGCCAAAGAAGCGGCTGATGCGCCCATTAAAGTGATTACGGAACGACGTGAAATATGCTTCATAACTTCCTCCCAATATGCTCGCTTGATTGCGAGCTGTTATCGTTATCAGATGTTGGCGGCATCATGCCGCTGATGTCACCTGCACGAATTCTTTTTTAACGATCACAACATTCACACCTGCATTACGCAGCATTTCTAAGCTGGCATCTGGTGCAGATTCATCTGTGATCAAAATATCAACGCGCGACAATGGGCACACAACAAGTGAGCCGCGATTGGCGAATTTAGAACCATCCACCATCACGCATAGTTTCTCGGCGCGTTTTAAAAGTTTGGCTTCAGCGCGGGCAATCAATGGATCACCTTCGACAACACCTAAAGGCCCAACAGAAACTGCGCTCATAAACATACGGGACGCGGAATAATGTTGAATGGCGTCATCATCAAAAGGCGAGACGATTAATTTCTGTTCGCGGTAAACTTCACCACCCGGCAAAGCAACGCGGCACTTGCTGTCGTGGATCAGGGTTTCCGCCAAAGGATAAGAGTTGGTGAGGATTTTCAGTTTGCGGTCACGCAAAAATTCGCCCATCTGAAACGTGGTGGTGCCGCCATTGATAATGATTGCTTCGCCATCTTCGCAAAGATCAACAGCGGCTTTGGCTATGGCGCGTTTGGCGGCAATGTTGTGGGTTTGAGACACATCAAATGAGCGCGTGGCGAGGCTTGGTGTGTCGGGCTGATTGACTGTGTTATCGATGCTTTCCAGCGCCCCGTGAATACGCCGCGCTAATCCTAAATCAGCGAGCTTGGCAAAATCGCGGCGGATCGATGCGGCGGATGCGCCTGTGGCGGCACCGATGTCCGACACCTGCACAAGCCCCTTGGTGCGCAACATGCCTTGTATCACCTGCCACCTTTCGCGCTCGTGCATTGCATTCTCCAATTCGCGCAAAACTAATCAAACTCAATCATCACTGTCAACGGAAAAGACTCTATGGACTCAAAATTCGCAGTGCAATATATTATTGCGATGCAGTATGCGCGATTATGATTGACCTTGATCGCTTTGGTTTTTAAGTTGAAAGTTCAATCCGGAGTTTACAACATGGCCAATGCCCCCACAAATTTGATCCCCAATCTTTGGAGCGATGACGTGGCAAACGGCATGGATGAACCTAGCCTCCTGCTTTATCGGTCAAATCTACTCGGCAGCGATTTGCGCATCACCAATTTTGGCGGCGGCAACACATCAGCAAAAGTGATGATGAAAGATCCGCTCTCTGGCGCTGATGTTGAAGTGCTGTGGGTGAAGGGTTCTGGTGGCGACATCGGTTCAATGAAGCTGGATGGGTTTTCCACACTTTATATGGACAAGCTGAACAGCTTGAAAAAAATCTACAAAGATATTTCCCAAGAAGACGCGATGGTGGGCATGTTCAACCATTGCACTTTCAATCTTAATCCACGCGCTACATCGATCGACACTGCCCTGCATGGGTTTGTGCCTTACGCGCATGTCGACCATGTGCATGCAGATGCTGTTATTGCGATTGCTGCGGCAAAGAATTCAGAAGAGTTGACAGCCAAAGTTTTTGGCGGTGAGATTGGTTATCTGCCGTGGCAAAGGCCGGGGTTTGATCTGGGTCTAAAGCTCGGAGCATTGGCTGCGAGCAATCCAAAATTGGTCGGCGTCGTCTTGGGCGCACATGGGCTTTTCACATGGGGTGATACGGCCAAGGGCTGCTATGAAACCACGTTGCGCATCATCAATCATGCAGCAACCTGGCTTGAGGAACATATTAAAACTCCTGTGTTTGGGGGAGAAAAAATTAAGTCGCTTGACGCCACAGCGCGTGCGGCTATCGCCCAAAAATTGATGCCCGCCATTCGAGGTTTGATTTCAACGCATGAAAGCAAGGCCGGGCATTTCACCGACGTGTCTGAAGTTTTGCAGTTTGTGAATTCGAATGCTCTAGATGCACTGGCTCCCTTGGGCACCTCTTGCCCTGATCATTTTCTGCGCACCAAAATTCGACCCTTGGTTTTGCCTGCGAATGGCGAGGTTGGCGAAGGGTTAAAAAACTTAATTAGTCAGTATGCTGATGATTACGCGGCATATTACAATCGCTGCAAACACACGAACTCTCCAGCAATGCGCGACCCCAATGCGGTGATTTATCTGGTGCCCGGTGTTGGCATGATTTCGTTTGCCAAGGATAAAGCAACGGCGCGTATTGCATCGGAATTTTATGTGAATGCCATTAATGTTATGCGTGGTGCATCTGGTGTTTCCACTTATATGGGACTGCCCGAGCAGGAGGCCTTCAACATTGAATATTGGTTGTTGGAAGAAGCCAAGCTTTCGCGCATGCCAAAGCCTAAGCCCTTGCAAGGCCGCATTGCGTTGGTGACAGGCGGTGCTTCAGGCATCGGTCTGGCGATTGCAGAAAAGCTGGCGCAGCAAGGGGCTTGTGTTGCCATTGCCGACATCAACACTGATGGCATGGCCGAAGTGGTTGCGGATTTCGTAAAGAAATATGGCAAGGATAATGTTACCTCGGTTCATATGGATGTAACGAAGGAAGAAGCGGTCATTAAGGGCTTCACCGATACTGTGGCGTGTTTTGGTGGCCTTGATATTGTGGTCAACAATGCTGGCATCGCCATCCCCTCGCCCGCTGATGAAACTTCGCTTGAAACTTGGAATAAGCAAATGGCAATTTTGGGCACGGGTTATTTCCTCGTGGGCCGCGAAGGCTTTCGAATTTTGAAACGCCAAAATTGCAGTGGCTCAATGATCTACATCGCCTCGAAAAACGGCATGGTGGCATCCCCCGGCACATCGGCTTATGGCGCGATGAAAGCCGCTGAAATTCATTTAGCGCGGGTGCTTGCAGCAGAGGGTGCGCCGTTTGGCATACGCGTGAACACTGTGAACCCTGATGCAGTTTTGCGCGGGTCTAAAATTATGTCAGAGGGATACCGCGCCAGCCGCGCCAACAGTCTGGGCATCAAGCCTGATGAATTGGAAGATCATTACCGCAAGCGTTCACTTTTGCAACGCAGTGTTTATCCTGAGGACATAGCGGAGGCAGTTTATTGGTTTGCCTCTGACGCCTCAAACAAGTCAACTGGCAACATCATCAATGTTGATGCTGGCCATTTAGCTTCGTTCACGAGATAGATCATGACCTTTGCAATCACAGCCGATTTTATCGCAACTCAAAATGCAAAATCACTAGATGCACATAAAGAAGATTATGCAGCATTAGCGCGCCAGCTCGAACGGCGCGGCATTGATATCGAGGCGATGACCGTTCGGGCCATGGCTTATGCCGTGGCGGTTCCCACTTGGGGTGTGGGCACAGGCGGTACTCGGTTTGCGCGTTTCCCCGGCCTCGGCGAGCCACGCGGCATTCATGAAAAATTGGAAGATTGCGGGGTGATCCATCAACTGGCCCGCACCACGCCTACGGTTTCACCGCATTTTCCTTGGGACAAGGTTTCGGACTACCGCGCTCTGCGCCAAGAAGCTGCATCTTATGAGTTGGGTTTTGATTGTGTGAATTCCAACACTTTTCAGGATCAAACCGGACAAGCCAAATCTTATAAGTTTGGATCGCTCACGCATGCAGATAAATCAACACGCGAACAAGCCATTGAACATAATATTGAGTGCATCGAAATCGGCCAACAGCTTGGTTCAAACGCGCTGACAGTTTGGATTGCAGATGGCAGCAATTTTCCGGGTCAATCAAACTTGGGCAAAGTGTTTGATCAATACATGCAATCGTTGCAGGCGATTTATGACAAGCTGCCAAAAAATTGGAACGTTTTTCTCGAACATAAAATGTATGAGCCCGCTTTTTATTCAACGGTAATTGCTGATTGGGGTTCAAGCTTGATGGCGGCAACTGAGCTCGGCGATAAAGCCAAATGCCTCGTCGATCTCGGTCATCACGCGCCCAACACAAATATTGAACAGATTGTATCGCGTTTGATCCGCGCTCAAAAACTTGCAGGCTTTCATTTTAATGATTCCAAATATGGCGACGATGATTTGGATGCGGGTTCGGTTGATCCATTCCGACTGTTTTTGGTGTTCAATGAATTGGTCGATGCTGAATTGAACAAGGCCAGGGGGTTCAACCCTGCCTATATGATCGATCAATCGCATAATGTGACTGATCCGATTGAGAGTCTCATTTCGTCGGCAATGGAAATTCAGCGCTCTTATATCAAGGCATCGCTGATCAATCGGTTGGAGCTTGCTGGTCTGCAAGATCAAAGCGATGTGATGGCTGCGCATAGGCTCGTAAAGCAGGCTTTTAATACCGACGTGACTCCAATCCTGTGTGAAGCGCGTATGCGCAAAGGTGGCGCCCTTCATCCCTTTGCCGCTTACCGCGCCAGTGGATACCGCACAGAAAAAGCTAAAGAACGGCCAGCCGTGGCGGGCTCAAGTTCGGGGATTGTTTGAACGCAATAATCCAAACACCCCATTTGCAGTCATCCCTGCGAAGGCAGGGATCCAGCTTTGTTTGACACAATTCATATTTGGCTAGCTGGACCCCAGCCTGCGCTGGGGTGACGGAAATATGGAATTTTTGGTTCGGCTTGATCAATCGCTATATTCGTGTGTATATAGCGATGCTCTAACCCATGGATATCACACATGTTCAACCGCCGTATCATCCTCGCAGCCACTTTCACTTTATTGATGAGCACCACAAGTTTTGCGGCTGACAAATTAAACGTCTTTGCCGCCGCGAGTTTGAAGAATGCCTTGGATGCGGTGAGTGCTTCTTGGAAGGCTGACACGGCAAAGGAAGCGATCCTCACCTACGCGGCAAGCAATGCTTTGGCCAAACAAATTGAGTTTGGCGCGCCTGCGGATGTTTTTGTTTCGGCTGATTTGACGTGGATGAAATATCTGACCGATAAAAATTTGATCACCAAAGGAAGTGATGTTCAATTGCTCGGAAATGAGATTGTTCTTGTTGCGAAGAAAGATTCCAAGATCGAATTGAAAATTGAAAACGGATTTAAACTTGCTGATGCCGTGGGTGCTGGCAAACTGGCAATGGCCAATGTGGATTCAGTTCCAGCGGGCAAATATGGCAAGGCTGCTTTGGAAAAGCTGGGTGTTTGGGCTTCGGTTGAAGGCAAAGTGGCACAGTCGGAAAACGTTCGTGCAGCGTTGAAACTCGTTGATCTCGGTGAAGCTCCACTGGGAATTGTTTATACCACTGACGCAAAAGCCGATGCGGCGGTCAAAGTGTTAGGCACATTCCCGGCAGATTCACATGCGCCGATTATTTATCCAGCGGGAATTGTTGCAGCATCGAAAAATGCCGATGCCGCTGAATTTCTGAAATATCTGCAATCCGACAAAGCTAAGGCAATATTTGAGGCTCAAGGCTTTGTGGTTCTGAAGCCTTAAATTTTGGCAGACTGGTTCACTTTAAGTACGGAAGAATGGACAGCTGTTGCGCTGAGCCTGAAGGTTGCCTTTTGGGCGATGATTTTCAGTTTGCCACTGGGAATTCTCACAGCACTGATTTTGGCAAGGGGGCGGTTCTGGGGTAAATCCTTGCTGAATGGAATTGTGCATTTGCCTCTCGTCATGCCACCAGTGGTGACGGGTTATTTGTTGCTTTTATCATTTGGAAAACAGGGTGCCATTGGTAAATTTCTTGACATGTATTTGGGGCTCACGTTTTCATTCCGCTGGACTGGCGCTGCACTGGCTTGCGGCGTGATGGGGTTTCCTTTGATGGTGCGCGCCATCAAACTTTCAATTGATGCGGTTGACCGAAAATTAGAAGGTGCGGCCAGCACTTTGGGGGCAAATCGGTTCTGGATTTTAGCGACAATCACATTGCCCCTTGCCCTGCCCGGCATATTGGCAGGTATGATTTTATCCTTTGCCAAGGCTATGGGAGAATTTGGTGCGACGATTACATTCGTGTCTAATATTCCGGGCGAAACCCAAACCCTGCCCTCGCTGATTTATAATTTTCTGCAAGTGCCAAATGGAGAGTTTGGGGCGGCACGATTGATGGTGATTTCGATTTTGATTTCACTCGCAGCGCTTATGGTTTCGGAACATTTGGCCAAACGCATTGACCACCGGATTGATTTTTCATGAGCCTTGAAGTTCGAGTGAAACGTCGACTGGGCGAAATGTTGATCGACGTTGACTTTCAGGCAACCAGCAGACTGACCTCGATTTTTGGAAAGTCGGGCTCGGGCAAATCGTCAATCGTCAATATGATTGCTGGTTTGGTCAAACCTCAACAGGGTCGGATTGTTGTTGATGACCGCGTGTTATTTGATTCCGCATTGGGAGTGAACGTACCCGTGCATCAACGCCGCATTGGTTACGTGTTCCAGGATGGATTGCTGTTTCCGCATTTCACGGTCGAGCAGAATTTGAACTATGGCCGCAGATTCAATCGCGGGGGGCCAGAACCTGAAGGCATCATTTCACTGCTGGGTTTGTCAGCTTTGCTGAAACGCAAACCGATCAATCTCTCGGGTGGCGAAAAGCAACGTGTTGCCATTGGGCGCGCGCTGATGTCAAATCCAAGTTTGTTGTTGATGGACGAACCTTTGGCATCGCTTGATGAGGCGCGAAAATCAGAAATATTGCCTTACATCGAAATCCTGCGCGATGAGATGAAACTGCCAATTGTCTATGTTAGCCATTCTTCCCGAGAAGTAATGCGATTGGCGGGAGATGTGGTTCATATCGACGGCGGTAAAATTATTGCTCAAGGGCCGCCACAGTCAATCCAAACGCTTGGGTTGAGTTACCAAGTATATACTCCTATAAATTGAATTTAATTTCTACTAGGCAAATTTGAGGCTACGGCAAAATCTGATCTACCAAGCTACCCCTGTAGCATCCCATCATAGGAATACTGTCTGGTGGCCTTTAAAATTGATTTAAACACCTAGTGCAGCAATGAATCATCTTTTTGTCTTGCGGGTCGGCTTGGCAATCAATTCGTCCGTATCATCAAGTAAAAATTGCATCGCTTTACTTGCGGCAGAACCGTCGGACGCGGTGACGGCCATCAAAATCCGTTCATGCATCTTGATCGCGGCTTTGGGACTTGGTTGAAGGGCTGTAGTGAAATCAAACAGATTTCCCAAGGCCTTTTCAATAATAATACCAAAGGGCAGCAGAAGCTCGTTGTTGGCTGCTGCCATCAATGCCTCGTGGAACTCGACATCGGCTTCAACGGTCTCTGCTGTGGTTTTGGCCTTTTTCATTGCTATGAATGCGTTTTGCATTCGGGCCAATTGCGCGGGCGTTCTTTTCTGGGCGGCCAATAAAGCGACCCCAGGCTCAACCAACCTGCGCACCTCTTGTGTGGATTTTATAAAGGCGTGGCGGTCAACCGCCGCATGGTGCCACTCCAGAACATCGCGGTCTAATATATTCCACATCGTACGCGGTAAAACGCGAGAGCCAATTTTTGGGCGGGATTCGATAAGGCCCTTTGCCATCAAAGTTTTCAGCGCTTCGCGCACCACCGTCCGGCTGGCACCGAAAGCTTTGCCCCATGCCGCTTCATTCGGCAGCAAGCTTCCTGGCACAAATTCACCCAGCAAAATACGCTCGCCTATATTTCGGGCAAATTTGACGTGGAGGTTGCTTTTGGTCTTGGTTTTTGTGTTTGGCATAGTGCTCGCTTTTAATATCCTCAATTGTCATACAAAAAACAATTGCTGATTGGTCCAACTCCAATTATGAGATAGAGCCAACACAGGCAAGCACCAAGAATAAGTCTTGAGCTGCCTGTTCGTAAAGGGAGGATACCTTATGCTTAATCGTAGACATTTTATCGCTTCGGTTGCTGGCGTTGCTGCTGCTGTTGCCGCTGGCACAGCTGTTGCTGCTGACAAGGGCTTGATCGGCATTTCGATGCCAACCAAGTCATCCACACGTTGGATTTCAGACGGCGAATCCATGGTGAAGGAATTCACCGCAATGGGTTACACAACCGATCTACAATATGCTGAAGATGACATTCCAAACCAACTCGCGCAAATCGAAAACATGGTCACCAAGGGTGCCAAGGTCTTGATCATTGCGGCAATCGATGGTTCGACCATGGGCGACATTTTGAAGAAAGCCCATGAAGCTGGTGCCAAAGTATTCTCTTATGACCGCCTGATCACCAAGACAGAGAACGTTGATTATTACACAACCTTCGACAATTTCGGCGTGGGCGTGTTGCAAGCCAACTCATTGGTTGCTGGTTTGAAAGAACGCTTTGCAGCTGTGAAGCCATGGAATGTTGAATTGTTTGGTGGTTCACCAGACGATACAAACGCTGGCTATTTCTATAACGGCGCGATGTCAGTTCTTGATCCAATGATCAAGGACGGCTCGATCAAGATCGTGTCTGGCCAAATGGGCATGGACAAGGTTGGCACACTGCGTTGGGATGGTGCTGTAGCCCAAGCCCGAATGGATAACCTGCTTTCAGCGAACTATACCGACAAGAAGGTCAACGGCGTACTCTCGCCTTATGACGGTTTATCTCGCGGTATCATTTCATCGCTCAAAGGTGTGGGTTATAAGCCAGGTGCTGAAATGCCTATCGTCACCGGACAGGATGCTGAAATTGCGTCAGTTAAGGGCATGAACCTTGGCGAACAATATTCAACCGTATTCAAGGACACACGCGAACTCGCGAAAGTGACTGCGAAGATGGTTGACGTTGTTCTCGGCGGCAAAGAGCCAGAAATCAACGACACCAAGACCTATAATAATGGTGTGAAAGTTGTTCCATCTTATTTGCTGACACCACATTCCGTTGGCAAAGCTGACATCAAGGCTGCTCTGGTAGACTCAGGCTATTACACACAAGAAAAAGTCGATAATTAATTGATCGCCACACGGGCCCATGCTTCTTGCGGGGCCCGTGTTTATTTGTCATGTTCATAAAAATAACAACCGGGCAAACTGGTGTTCGAGGCAAAAGGGGAGTTGATGCAGCCTATTCTTGAAATGCGTGGCATTACCAAGACATTTCCAGGCGTAAACGCGCTTTCGAATGTTGATATCAATGTGCGCCCTGCAGAAATTCTGGCCGTAGTTGGCGAAAACGGTGCCGGCAAATCGACATTGATGAAGGTGCTTTCAGGGGTTTATCCGTACGGCACTTATTCGGGCGGCATTTACTATGAAGGGGTTGAGCGCAAGTTCAACAAAATTTCCGATAGTGAAGACTTAGGCATTATTATTATCCACCAAGAGCTGGCCTTGGTGCCGCTGCTCTCGATTGCTGAAAACATCTTTCTTGGACATGAGCCAGCCAAGCTTGGTATGATCAATTGGTTTGAAGCCTTTGCGCGCACAAAAGAGCTTTTGAAAAAAGTAGGGCTGAATGAGCATCCAAACACCCTGATCACCAATTTGGGCACGGGCAAACAGCAGCTGGTTGAAATTGCCAAGGCGCTTAATAAAAAGGTGAAACTGCTTATTCTCGATGAACCAACCTCGAGTTTGAATGAAACAGATTCAAATGCGCTTTTGGCGTTGTTGATGGAATTTCGTGATCAAGGCATTTCGTCAATTATGATCTCGCATAAGTTGAACGAGATTTCCAAAGTGGCAGACCGCATAACAGTTCTGCGCGACGGCATGACTGTAGATACTTTGGATTGCCATGCTGAAAAGATTTCTGAAGACCGTATTATCAAAGCCATGGTGGGGCGGGAATTGACCGACCGGTTTCCGCCGCGTAACGCCAAAATTGGCGAAAACATATTTGAAGTTAAGAACTGGAGTTGTTATCACCCACTGCACATCGAAAGACAGATGATCAAAAATGTTGATCTTCATGTGAAACGCGGTGAGGTGGTGGGCATTGCCGGGCTTATGGGTTCTGGCCGCACCGAACTCGCAATGTCAATTTTTGGTCGTGCTTATGGGCAGAAAATTACGGGCGAAGTTTTGATCAATGGTAAGCCCGTTGACGTGAGCACAATCCCGAAGGCGATGGATGCTGGTTTGGCTTATGCAACGGAAGACCGCAAGACTTACGGGCTGGTGCTGATTGATCACATCAAACATAATATCAGTTTGGCCAACCTTGATGGTGTGGCAAAATACTCAGTCGTTGATGATTTGGTTGAACTGGCTATCGCTAATAAATATCGGCGTGATTTAGGTATTCGGTGTTCATCGGTTTTCCAAACAACAGTCAATCTTTCGGGTGGCAATCAGCAAAAGGTGGTGCTTTCGAAATGGCTGTTTTCTGGCCCTGATGTTTTGATTTTGGATGAACCCACGCGCGGCATTGATGTGGGCGCCAAATATGAAATCTACGGGATCATCAATCAATTGGCCGAGGCGGGCAAGGCGGTCATCGTTATTTCCTCGGAGATGGCCGAGCTGCTGGGTGTGGCTGACCGCATCTACGTGATGAATGAAGGTAAGTTTGTTGCCGAAATGCCAGCAAAAGAGGCGAGCCAAGAGAAGATTATGCGTGCGATTATGAAATCATGGGACAAAACAAATGACTGAAGTCAATACACCTCAAGTGAAGCCCGATTTCATGCGCTTTGTACGCAGCAATATTCGCGACTATGCTTTGTTGCTTTCACTTCTGGCAATCATGGTGTTCTTTCAATTCAACACCCACGGCACATTGTTCCGACCCGTGAACATGACCAATATTCTGCTGCAGAACAGTTATATTGTGGTGATGGCCTTGGGCATGTTGCTGGTCATCGTGGCTGGGCATATTGATTTGTCTGTAGGTTCAGTTTCTGGATTCATCGGCGCTCTTGCCGCTGTGTTGATGACGGGCACTTCGCCCAATCCAGACTTATTCACGATTCCGAAATTTGATTTTGTAACATCTTCGATCATCTGCTTGGCCGTGGGGGCTGGGATTGGAGCGATTCAAGGCTATTTCATTGCATTCTATAAAATTCCGGCCTTCATCGTGACATTGGCGGGCATGTTGATTTTCAAAGGTTTGGCGCTTTCCGTTTTGGGTGGCGCATCGGTTGGGCCATTGCCGCCCACATTCCAACTTCTCAGCACAGGCTTTCTAACTGATGTGTTTGGCATCCAATTGTTTGGTGCACCGTTTAATTTGCTGGCATTGTTGATCGGCACTTTTATCACTGCACTGCTTATCTATTTTAATTTCAAAGAGCGTCGCAGCCAACTTCAACATGGTTTGGCAGAAGAGCCAGAAGCGATTTTCTATGGTCGTAATTTGCTCATTGCAGTGGCGCTCGTTGGTTTCAGTTTCATCATGGGGCAATATAAGGGTTTGCCCAATGTGCTGATTGTGATGTTTGCGTTGATTACGTTGTTTGTGTTCATCACAACACGCACCACATTTGGCCGGCGTATCTATGCGATGGGCGGCAATGAAAAAGCAGCCAAGCTTTCGGGTGTGAACACTGAGCGACTGACATTCTGGATATTTACCATTATGGGTGCGCTCGCGGCTCTCGGCGGACTCATATTTGCTGCGCGCTTGAATGTGGCAACACCAAAAGCCGGTGCGGGGTTTGAGCTTGAAGTGATTGCTGCATGCTTCATTGGCGGCGCGGCGGTGACGGGCGGTGTTGGCAAAATTATCGGTGCGGTGATTGGTGCATTTATCATTGGCGTGATGAACAACGGCATGAGCATTATGGGCATTGGCATTGATTGGCAATTTGTAATCAAGGGTGCCGTGCTGCTATTTGCCGTGTTCTTGGATGTGAAGTTCAAGAATAGGGGATAATGCCCTAACTCACCTGATAGCCAAACTCTGCCGATTGTGACGTCAACCATTCCCAGAAGCTTTCTGAAAAGCCACGGAAGACTGAGAGGGTGAATTCGTCTTTGCCTGTGCGCGTCAGATGAACGCCCACATGGGCCATTTGGGTGAGTGCGGATTTACCTAACGAGAATTCATCGTCATGCAGATCAATTGGTGTACCCTTGGCGAGAACCGCGCGGGACTTGTGGCCGGAGATGCGGATCGTAACGCGGCCATGGCTTTGATCGGTGACTGAGGCGATGTTTTTGAGTTTGTTTTTCAATTCGGTATAAAGTACCACTTCTGACTTGGCTGCGGATTGGACATAATATTGATCAGGGCCTGCCCAAAGTACATTGACGGATTTCAATGATGCTAGAGCATCCTTTAGTGCTTTTGATTTTCCGTTGCGGGCGATGACCATTGCGATTGCGAGTGGATGCACGACTGACAGGGTAACGCCGAGTGCGCCTTTGTCGGCACCGAAGCGGCCTTGAATGGCAATTGCTTGCAATGCGGAAACTCTATGCATGAAGCCTCCGATTTTCTGGATCAAAGTGCACGGGGTCGCAAATCTCAGCGATGTAGTGATGCCCGCGTAAGCCATCAAACACTTTCACCACTTCGCCATGACGAGCACGACCATTTGAGAGAAGGGCGAGGCCTAACCACATATTGAGCATGGGCGACCAAGCAACCGAGCAGATATAGCCTTGGTCATTGGCCATGCTGGGTCTGTCATTTTGATTTAGTAAATGGCCGCCAGATCTGATCTTCATCGTTCTATCAACGGGCTTGATGCCCACCACACATTGCCGCGCGGGATCAACCATGCCTTCGCGCGTGGCCATCATGCGGCCAATGAAATCTTTTTTGGTCGACATCATTTTGCCGAGGCCCAAGTCACCCGCCGTTGTCGTGCCGTTCAATTCGCCACCCGCCACATGGCCTTTTTCGATGCGCATCATCGACAGCGCTTCAACGCCATATGGCACGATGTTGAATTCTTGGCCCGCTTGCATAATCGCGCGGGCCACCATGTTACCGTGGTCGGCGGGCACTGCGAGTTCGTAAGCGTGTTCACCAGAGAACGAGATGCGAAAGAGGCGCGCGGTGAGGCCGCCCAAAATGGTGATGTCTTTGGCCGCGAGATAAGGAGTGGTCTCATCATTGAGTGTGATCCCATCGACGAGCTTTTGCAGCGTGGCGCGGGATTTGGCGCCAGCGATGGCCATTTGCGCCCATTGCTCGGTGACAGAAACATATTGCACGTCGAGCTCTGGCCACAGCGCCTGATGGCAGAATTCAATATGGCTCATGACGCGAGCGGCGTTAGCTGTGGTGGTGGTCATCAAATAATGATCATCAGCGAGGCGCGACGTGGTGCCGTCGTCAAACACCACGCCATCTTCGCGCAGCATCAATCCGTAACGGGCTTTGCCAATTGCGAGAGTGGAGAAAGTGTTGCAATAAATTTTGTCAAGGAACGCGCCCGCATCTTTGCCTTGGATATCGATCTTGCCCAATGTGGAAACATCGCAGAGGCCCACGTTGGCACGCGTGGCTTTGACTTCGCGCGAAGCTGATGCCAGCCAATCTTCGCCAGATTTCGGGAACCAACTCGAGCGCATCCATAATCCCGTTTCAACGAACACTGCGCCCTGTTCCATGCACCACTCATGCAAAGGGGTTTTGCGCACGGGTTGGAAATGGTGGCCCTTGAAAGGACCGGCGAATGCGCCGAAAGACACAGGCGTGTACATGGGGCGGAAGGTGGTGGTGCCCATTTCGGAAATGGATTTGCCCGCGGCTTCAGCAAGGATGGCGATGGCGTTGACGTTGCCGAGTTTGCCTTGATCGGTGGCCATGCCTGTTGTGGTGTAGCGTTTGGCCAGTTCCACATGGCCATAGCCTTCGCGAATAGCGAGCGGCAGATCTTTGGCCGTGGCATCGTTTTGATAATCGATGAACGCTTTGCCGGTGGATTCTTTTACCCACCAGAAGGGTTGAATAGCGAAGGCTTCGTCTTTGCACTTTGGTGTGGGCGGTGTTTTGCCTTTGAAGGTTCCGGCGGCGATGCCCGAGCCTAAGCATTCTGACAGCAATAATTTTCCAGAAGCGCTGCCGATAGCTGTGAATTGCGGCCCGACATCAGGTGGCGTGAAGGCGGCTATGGATTCATTCCAGATTGGTTTTGCACCCCGCTGGCACATGAGGTTGACGATGGGTGACCAACCGCCCGACATGGCGACGGCATCGCATTCGAAGTGGCTGCCATCAGCGAGGTCGATGGATTTAACACCCTTGCCGTCTTTGACATTGATGATACTGCTGTTGTTACGCGTGTCGATCACTGCTGCGATGTTGATGCCATGGGCTTTCATGTCACCCACCGTGCGCTGCGCGGAATTATTATTGGTAAAGACGGCGATGGATTTTCCAGCCGCTGCCCCATAACGATTGGCATAGTGCCGCATGGCGGAGGCTAGCATGACGCCGGGCACATCGTTGCCACCGAACACGAGTGGGCGTTCTTCTGCACCTGCAGCGAGCACGGCGCGTTTGGCGTGGATGCGCCAATAGCGTTGACGCGGTTCGAATGCGGGTGGCACGGCGACATGATCGTTGACGCGTTCAAGGCCGCCGAAGATGTTACCATCAAACCATCCAAAGATTGTGGTGCGCTGCATGAGGATGACGTTTGGCATTGAGCTGAGTTCAGCGATGATGGATTGTGCAAAGCTGAGTCCGCTTGTGCCGTCGATTTCTTCATTCTCGAAAAGCAATGATCCGCCGAGTGCGGAGCCTTCGTCGGCCAGAATCACACGAGCGCCAGAACGCGCTGCTGTTCTTGCGGCCATCAGGCCTGACGGGCCGGAACCAATGACGAGGAGGTCGCAATGTGCATATGATTTTTCGTAAGTGTCGGGGTCAGCTTCCTTCGACGCGGTGCCGAGGCCTGCGGCTTTGCGGATCAGCGGCTCGTAGATTTTTTCCCAAAAGCTTTTGGGCCACATGAAGGTTTTATAATAGAAGCCCGCAACAAAGATTGATGAGGCCAATGAATTGATCGCGAGGAAATCATTTTCCAATGATGGCCAGCGATTTTGGCTTTGGGCATAAAGGCCATCATAAAGTTCAACCATGGTGGCGCGGGTGTTTGCTTCTTTACGGGCGCCTTCGCGCAGTTCAACAAGCGCGTTAGGTTCTGATGCGCCTGCTGAGATCACACCGCGCGGGCGGTGATATTTGAACGAGCGCCCCATCAAATGCACACCGTTGGCAATCAGCGCAGAAGCTAGTGTATCGCCTTGGTGGCCTGTGAATGACTTGCCATCGAATTTGAAGTTCAGATTTGTGGAGCGATCAATCAGGCCGCCACTTGCGATACGAAAACCGCTCATGATTTAGCCTTCATGGTTTTGGCGGCGACGGCGCTGTGGACTTCGTGGGTGTCAGTGTTGCGCTTTACCACAAGCCAAGCGCGGCAGCCGCCGGAGTGGTGGACATATTCGGTGTAATCGCCACGTGGGTTATCGCGCAGATAAACGTAGTCCATCCACGCATCCATGGATGATGGCTCCAAACTTGTTGGACGCCTAACTGCGGCATCGCCCAAGAATGTGAATTCTTCGACGGGTCTCGTTCCGCAATGGGGGCAAGGGATCAACATGGGTTCATCATCAATGCAAGTTGGGCGTTGCGCCCTGCCCTTTTTCATCCAGCATAAGACCACGGCGGAAACGATCTAAGCGGTAAGCTGTTGCCACTTTATGAGGTTCATCTTTGGCAATTAGATGCGCATAGCAAAAACCAGATGCGGGTGTGGCTTTGAAGCCGCCATAGCACCAGCCTGCATTCAGATATAATCCGTGTACTGATGTTTTATCAATGATGGGCGAACCATCCATCGACATGTCCATGACGCCGCCCCATGAGCGCAAGGTGCGGATACGCGAGATGGCAGGGATCATGGCCACACCAGCTTCGACCACATGTTCAACCATGGGCAGGTTTCCGCGACGGGCGTAAGAATTGTAACCATCAAGATCACCGCCGAACACAAGGCCGCCTTTGTCTGATTGGGAGACATAGAAATGGCCTGCACCGAATGTAACCACGCCATCGATGAAAGGTTTCAAACCTTCGGACACGAAAGCTTGAAGCACATGACTTTCTATGGGCAATTTGAGGCCAGCCATGGCGGCGACTTCGGATGAATGACCAGCCGCACACAGCGCCAGCTTTTTACATTTGATGCTGCCGCGCGATGTTTGCACACTGACAACTTTGCCGTTTTCAATATCGATGCCCTGCACTTCGCAGCCTTGAATCACATCAACGCCGCGCATATCAGCACCACGCGCAAAGCCCCAAGCCACAGCATCATGGCGCACAGTTCCGCCGCGCCGTTGCAAAAGGCCCCCCTTTATCGGGAAACGCGGATTTTCGAAATCGAAGTATGGATACATTTCGCGCACAGCGTGAGCATCGAGAAGTTCGGCATCTACGCCATCAATACGCATGCCATTGCCACGCCTTGCAAAAGCATCGCGCTGGGCATCCGTATGACATAAGTTGAGAACGCCGCGCTGGGAGACCATGGCGTTGAAATTGAAATCTTGCTCAAGCCCCTCCCAGAGTTTCATGGAAAGTTCGTAGAAAGGGTTGTTGCCGGGCAGCAGATAATTTGAGCGGATGATTGTGGTATTACGGCCAATGTTGCCAGAGCCGAGCCAGGATTTTTCGAGCACGGCGATATTTTTGAGGCCATGTTCTTTGGCGAGATAATAGGCTGTGGCCAGCCCATGGCCGCCACCGCCCACGATGATGATATCATATTCCGGTTTCGGCTCAGGATTACGCCATGCGGGTTGCCAGTTTTTGTGGCCCGTGAGTGCATTCTTGAGGAGGGAAAAGACGGAATATTTCATCAGCAGTCCAAAGTGGTATCACGTTCCCATTGAGTGAGGTGCCTTGCATATTGGTTCCACTCATTGTGTTTCAATTTAAGATAACCTGCAGAAAGCTCTTCTCCCAGTGCGGCACAAAGTAGCTTGTTCTTTTCAAAGTTCCGCAGAGCATCCAGCAAATTGAGGGGGAGTTTTTTCAAATCTTTCACAGTGTGGCTTTGCGTGTACATATCAATATCAAGTCGCTTGCCGGGATTGGTTTTGCGTTCAATCCCGTCCATGCCAGCAGCCAAAATTCCAGCGAGCATCAAATATGGATTGGCCGAGCAATCAGGCAGACGGAATTCGCAACGGCCAGCATCTGGAATGCGCACCATGTGAGTGCGATTATTGCCACCGAAGCTGACGGTGTTTGGTGACCAAGTGGCACCAGAGATGGTACGCGGCGCGTTGATGCGTTTGTAAGAATTTACAGTTGGGTTGGTGATGGCCACCAACGCATCTGCATGTTCGATCAATCCACCAATAAAATTATAGGCTAGTGGCGAGAGGCCCATTTCGTCAGTTGCGTTTTCGAACAGATTTTTCTTACCCGCTCTATCCCACACAGAGAGATGGGCGTGGCAGCCGTTGCCAGAAAGATTGATAAAAGGCTTTGGCATGAAAGTCGCGCGCATACCGTGTTTTTCAGCAATGGCTTTCACCATGAATTTGAAAAAGGCCAGTTGATCAGCCGTGGTCAGAGCATCGCTGAAATTCCAATTGATTTCGAATTGGCCATTGGCGTCTTCATGGTCGTTTTGGTAAGGGCCCCAACCAAGTTTGGTCATGATGTCACAAATCTCAGTGATCACATCGAGGCGGCGCATGATGGCGGATTGATCGTAGCAAGGTTTTTCTTGATGATCTTTTTCATCAGACGGCGCTGAACCATCAGAATTGATCAAATGGAATTCGGGTTCGCAGCCTGCCATGAGTTTCATGTTTTGTTTGGCGGCGCGCTCCATGCCGCGCTTTAACGCGAGGCGCGGCGCTTGTTCCAGTGGCTTGCCGCTCATATGCGGGTCGCCCGCCATCCAAGCGATTTCGGGCTTCCATGGCAGTTGGATTAAAGTGCTTGTGTCTGGGTAAACGAGCACATCGGGGTGGGCTGGCGTTTGATCGAGCCACGTGGCGAAACCCGCAAAGCCCGCACCGGCCTTTTGCATTTTATTGCCGGCTTCGGCCGGAACCAACTTGGCGCGTTGGGTGCCGAACAAATCTGTGTAGTTGAACAGGAAGTATTTTACTTTGTTCTTTTTGGCGTAGGCTACCAAATCAATCGACATCTGTTTCCGTCTCCTTAGCGCCGACTATTTTGTCGGCTTATTTGTTAGTCCACCTCACTTATTACGTCACCCCAGCGAAGGCTGGGGTCCAGCTTCATTTCAAGCTCAGCGCCAGTAAAATAGCTGGATGCCAGCCTTCGCTGGCATGACGGTTGTGGGGTGATATATTTGTGAAAAAATCAAAATCTCACCTTACCCGGAATCCAATCTGTGCCCGCTAACGGCACTTGCGCCATCGCGGCGGCTTCGATTGTTAATGCACAGAGATCTTCTGGTTCAAGATTATGCACATGTGATTTGCCATTGGCGCGTGCAATCGTTTGGGCTTCGAGGGTTAACACCTTCAAATAATTATAAAGGCGGCGACCTGCTTTAACGGGGTCAAGGCGCTTTGATAATTCTGGGTCTTGCGTGGTGATGCCTGCAGGGTCGCGGCCTTCGTGCCAATCATCATAGGCGCCTGCTGTAGTTCCAAGGGCGTTGTATTCTGCTTCATAATGCGGGTCATTATCGCCCAGTGCGACAAGCGCTGCTGTGCCGATGGCTACGGCGTCAGCACCCAATGCTAAAGCCTTTGCCACGTCAGCACCATTGCGAATGCCACCAGAGACAATAAGCTGCACTTTGCGGTGCATGTTCAATTCCTGCAGGGCGCGCACAGCAGGGCGAATGCAGGCAAGCGTCGGCTGGCCTACATGTTCGATGAAGACCTCTTGGGTTGCTGCTGTGCCGCCTTGCATGCCGTCCACCACCACAACATCTGCACCAGCTTTTACAGCCAGTGCCACATCATAATAAGGGCGCGCACCACCGATTTTCACATAAATTGGCTTTTCCCAATTGGTGATTTCGCGCAGTTCTTGAATTTTGATTTCAAGATCATCAGGGCCGGTCCAATCCGGGTGGCGGCAGGCCGAGCGTTGGTCGATGCCTTTTGGCAAACAGCGCATTGCGGCCACGCGGTCAGAAATTTTCTGGCCGAGCAACATGCCCCCGCCGCCTGGCTTTGCGCCTTGGCCGATGACGACTTCAATGGCGTCAGCTTTGCGCAAATCGTCAGGGTTCATGCCGTAACGCGAAGGCAGATATTGATAGACGAGATGTTTTGATTGGCCGCGTTCCTCTGGTGTCATGCCACCGTCACCTGTGGTGGTTGATGTGCCTGCTGCAGATGCGCCACGGCCCAAGGCTTCTTTGGCGTTTGCAGAGAGCGAGCCGAAGCTCATGCCCGCAATGGTGATTGGAATTTTCAGGTGGATTGGCTTTTTGGCAAAGCGTGTTCCTAAAACCACATCAGTTCCACATTTTTCGCGGTAACCTTCCAAGGGATAGCGTGAGATGGATGCGCCGAGAAAAAGCAGATCATCGAAATGCGGGAGCTTGCGCTTGGCACCTGCGCCACGAATATCATAAATGCCAGTCGAGGCGGCGCGGCGGATTTCGGCCAGTGTTGCATCATCAAAGGTGGCTGATTTGCGCGGTACGGTGCGTGGAATGTTGGTATCCATTAAAACCTCAATATGCGTCTGCGTGGTCAACGCTGAAATTGTAAAGCTTGCGGGCTGAGCCATAGCGTTTGAATTCGGATGGATTTTCTTTGCGCTTGGCAGCTTTGAGCAAGCGCTCTAAATCCGCGATGTGTTCGGCGCGCATTTCCTTTTCGATGCAGTCTGCGCCGAGGCTGGCTACTTTGCCTTTGACGTAAAGCCGCGCTTCATAGATTGAATCTCCCAGCGCATCGCCAGCATCGCCGCACACAACGAGGTTGCCGCGTTGGCCCATAAAGGCTGACATATGGCCGACATTGCCGCCCACAACGATATCAATGCCCTTCATTGAAATGCCGCAACGCGATGAGGCATCACCATCTATCACCAGAAGGCCGCCATTGCCTGTTGCACCTGCTGACTCTGATGAGTTACCTTTGACCCACACAATGCCCGACATCATATTTTCAGCGGTGCCAACACCTGCATGGCCGTGAATGGTGATTTCTGATTCCTTGTTCATGCCACCGCAATAAAAACCGACATGGCCTTTGATATCAATTTGAAGCGGGCCATCGAGTCCTACAGCGATTGAATGCTGGCCCATGGGGTTGGTGACCACCCAATGTTTTTCATTGGTGTTTTTTGGCAAGGTTTGCAGCTTTGAATTAATGCCGCGAATGCCTTCCTTTTTAAGATCGAGCTCGTTCATGCGTGTCCGCCCCAGCTGTAAACTTTGGAAGGTTCTGGCTCCCAGATTTTGGCTTTGTCTGCGCCTGGCAAATGGGCGATGGCGCGATATTCTGTGGCCATGGCAACCCAATCGTCCGTTTCAGCCATCACCGCGTGTTTGCAGGCGATAGGATCACGCACCACGGCAAAGCCATCACCCGTGCCAACGAGGAATGTGAAGAAACCATCCAGATCTGTGAGGCTGGATTCGAGGGCTTGTTTCAGCGTCGAACCGGTGCGCAGTTTGTGGGTCATGTAAGCGGCGGCAACTTCGGTATCGTTTTCAGTTTGAAATTCCATACCTTCCTTGCGCAAGTTTTCGCGCAGCCGGTTATGGTTTGAAAGCGAACCGTTATGCACGAGGCATAAGTCAGCGCCTGTGGCAAAGGGATGCGAGCCCGCTGTTGTCACGGCACTTTCAGTGGCCATGCGCGTGTGGCCGATGATGTGGGTGCCTGAGGCATCATCAAGGTGGAATTTTTCATAGACGTTGGCGGGAAGGCCTGTTTCTTTGAAGATTTCGATCGTCTGCCCTGTACCGACCACGCGAACTTCAGGATGATGCTGTTTGAGCCATTTTATCACTGACGTTTCTTTGGCGTTGGTCACGAGAATGCAGTGATTGCCGATTTTTTTAACGGTACAATCACATTTCAAGGCTTTTTCCAAACCCACGTCGATTTTCTTCCAATCGTAATTTGCATCATCATGTGCCAGCGAGAACTTGGTTTCAGATTTTTTCGTGGGGTTTCGGTAAATGGCAACGCCTGCAGAATCTGGCCCGCGATTGGTCATTTCAATCAGCATGGGCTTGAACATTGCGCCCAGCTTCGACTTCAACTTTGGGTTTTTGAGATATAGTCCGACAATACCGCACATGGTGGCACCTCTTTGTTGGTTGCAGCCTAGCAGTGTGTTTTGGAACATTCAACTGTTAGGAACAATTTTTTCACAAGGGGAATGATCATTCTTCGCGGCGATAGCTTATGATCGACAGGTAGCGGGCGGGAAGTTTGCGCATTTCCTCGGGGCCATGGGGGGCTTCGGCGTCGAAAAACAGGGCGTCGCCAGGATGCATATCGTAAGTTTTCTCGCCATGGCGATAAACCACATTGCCCTCCAGCATATAGAGAAATTCCATGCCCGGATGTTGGAAGGAAGGGAACACGTCGGTTTCGGCTGTTAGTGTGATGAGATAAGGCTCGACCATCGTCGGGCCATGGGTGGAGTGGCCCAACAGTTGATACTGGTGCCCTGCTCTGGTTCCGCGCCTTTCAATCGTTAGGCCTTGGCCCGATTTGACGAAAGTGGCGTCGCGGATTTCCTCGTAGGTTTTGAAGAAGGCGGTGAATGGTACAGCCAAGGTTTTGCTTAAAGCTTGTAAGGAGGATAGCGATGGCGAAGTGGCCCCGTTTTCGATTTTAGAGAGCATGCCCGCAGACATATCGGCGGCTTTGGCCAATTCTGAAATTGTGAGACCTAGTTTTTCGCGGTAGCGCTTCACTTCACGGCCAATGGCTTCTTCGAGGAAACGGGCTTCGCTATTGGCGTTACGGTGCGGGTTTTGGAATTTTAGATTCTTCTTTTTGTCCGGCATTATAGAATCGTCCCCATCCAGGCTTATATTTCCTGTTGGAAGATAAAGTTGCACTTAAGTGAGCGAATGACAAGAGTGGTTGTACTTATCACAAATCATAATTGACAATGTTGTGGGCTCTGTGTTTTAACCAACTCAAGAAATGACGACGTTGTCACCGACAATTTTGCAATCTGCTTCGGGGAGAACGAGAATGGTAACCTTACGGCAAGTGGCTGAGCGTGCTGGCGTTTCCATTAAAACGGTATCTCGCATCGTTAATGACGATCCAGCCGTTAATGCTAAAACTCGAATCGCTGTTCAACAACATTTGCAATCTTTGAATTATGTTCCGAACCTTGCCTCACGCATGATGCGCGGCGGTGATTCATCCGTGTACGGATTTATGACGGATGCCGTGGCGACTACGCCATATTCGGTTGATATTGTTCGCGGCGCGCAAGCGGCATTAAGAAAAATAAACAAAACTCTTTTGATCGCCAACACCGATGGTGACCCTGCTTTGGAGCTGGAATATTGGCGGATGTTTCGGGCGCACCGTGTTGGTGGCGTGATTTATGCCGCGATGTTTCACCGTCCCCATGAGGTAGGGCAGCCTGATTTCAAAGATTCAATCGTGCTCGCAAATTGTTTTGCAAGCCCCGCCGATCGCCCATCAATTGTTCCTGACGACGAGGCTGGAGGCTACGCACAAGCAGAATATCTGCTGCAGCGCGGGCATAGGCGCATAGGGCTGGTGACGCTTATTCCTGACATTGAAGCAACCAAACTGCGCGGAAGGGGCATTCGCCAGGCGCATCAAGATGCGGGGGTGCAGTTTGACGAAACGCTTGATCAGCTTGGTATTGAAGGCGTTGTTGGAAACGAAAATATGATCGCCTTTGAAACCACAGTTGAAATGCTGAAACGCAAAGATCGACCGACCGCAATCATTTGTGGAAACGACACGGTTGCAACCCAAGTCTACTACGCCGCGGCTCATCTGGATTTAAAGATACCAGATGATATCTCTGTCATGGGGTTTGATGATCAGAAACTTATCTCGGAAAATTTGCGGCCGTCACTGACAACAGTTGCCCTGCCCTATTTTGATATTGGGAGGATTGCTGTTGAGACGATGCGCGATGCTAAACAACATGAAGCAGGCTGGGCGCCTAAAATTCTGATGCCATGTCCGGTCGTGGAACGAAAATCTTGCCGCGTGATATCCTAGGTTCACGGTCTAATCGGAGCACTTCACTTGGTACTTTCACTTCGCGATAAATGGATTTGGGATTTTTGGCTGGTGCGGGATCATGCTGATTGGCATATCTATTTCCTGCAGGCTGACAACACATTGGCTGATGCGGAAATGCGCCACCGCAACGTGACCCAAGGGCATGCAATCTCTCAAGACTTGGTGAATTGGAAAGATTTGGGCACTTGCTTTGCGCCGTCCAAGGGGCCTGCCTTTGATGACTGGACGACGTGGACTGGTTCGGTACTCAAAGGACCGGGCGACACTTGGCATTTGTTTTATACTGGAACCCCGCGTGCTGAAGAGGGCCTCAAGCAGCGCATAGGACATGCCACTTCGAAAGATATGCATTCGTGGGTGCGCGTTGGCGATGGGTTGTGTCTCGATCTCGTTGGGCCGAATGCTCAATATTATGAAGAGTATACGCCGGGCCAATGGAGTGACCGGGCGATGCGCGACCCTTGGGTGATTGAGAATCCTGAAGGTGAAGGTTGGCTGATGTATTTCACAGCTCGCGTACCAGGGCGAAAAGAGCCTACTGCTGGTGGAGCTGTTGGTTTTGCCACATCGCCTGATTTAATGAACTGGACTTTGCAAAAGCCAATCTACGATGGTGGGGATTTTGGCCAACTTGAGGTGCCGCAAGTTTTCAAGTTTGGTGTGAAATGGTACATGACATTTTGTACGGCGGCCGAACATTGGTCGGAGGGCTACCGCTCAAAAAATAACGAGACACCCGTTACGGGTTCGCATTATTTAATTGCAGATAGCCATCTTGGCCCATGGACGGCACCCACGAATAAATTTCTTGATGGCCGTATTCCATGTGAGCGTTATGCAGGCAAGATTGTGGAGAAAGACGGCAGGCTGTTTCTCATGGGTTTCTTGTACTACGACATCGCAGGGAATTTTATCGGTAAGGTGAGCGATCCTGTTCCTCTTTCAGTGGATGCGGATGGTTTGCTTTCGGCTTAATCGATAAGCACGACACGAAAGTCATTGACGTTGGTGCGTGTTGGGCCAGTGATAACTTGCGCGTTGATACTTTGAAAAAAGTTGTGTGCATCATTGTTGGTCAGCGAAGCCCACGGGTCGATTTTTAATTTACGCGCTTCATTCAAACTCGTCGGCGTAATATATGCGCCTGCCACTTCGCGCGCGCCATCAACGCCGTCAGTATCACCAGCCAGCGCGTGAATTCCATCTATACCATTTAGTTTTATCGCTAGTGACAACAAGTATTCAACATTGCGACCCCCTGCACCGTTGCCTTTTACGGTCACGGCTGTCTCACCGCCCGAGATAATGGCGCAGGGTGTTTTGATGGGCTGGCCGAAGCGCTTGGCTTGCAGTGCAATGCCTGCCATGACGATACCGACTTCGCGGGCTTCGCCTTCAATTGCGTCACCTAAGATGATGGGTTCATAACCTGCTGTCTTGGCGACGATGGCTGCGGCTTCAAGCGATTTTTGCGGCGAGGCGATGCAAATTGCCTTGGTGTTTGCCAATCTTGGATCATTTGGTTTTGGTGTTTCATCTTGCGTTGCGGCCAAATGTGCCGTGACTGCCGCAGGGACTTCGATTTCATATTTAGCCAATATGTTGCGTGCTTCTGCGAAGGTCGTTGGATCAGCAACCGTAGGCCCTGATGCGACAGCGGCCAAATCATCGCCTGGCACATCGGAAATCACCAATGTAACAACGCGCGCAGGATATGCTGCCGCCGCAAGTCTGCCTCCTTTGATGGCAGAGATGTGTTTGCGCACGCAATTCATTTCAGCAATCGGTGCACCAGATTTAAGCAAAGCTTTGTTCACTGCGCGTTTGTCTTCAACGCTGATGCCATTCGCAGGCAAGCTGAGCAAAGCTGAACCTCCACCAGAAATCAGCGCCACAACCAAATCGTCTTGGGTTAACCCCTCAAGCATTTTCAACATCCGCGCGGCAGCGTGTGTTCCAGCATCATCAGGCACGGGGTGGGATGCTTCGACGATCTCGATTTTCTCGCAAGCGGCACCATGACCGTAGCGGGTGACGACAAGTCCTTGGAGTGGGGCGTTCCAATTTTTTTCAAACACTTGCGCCATAGCCGCCGAAGCCTTGCCTGCGCCCACAACAATTGTGCGGCCCTTTGGAGGTGCTGGCATGTGGGTAGGAACGCAGTTTGATGGCATTGCGGTTTCCACCGCCGCATCAAACATCATGCGCATCAATTGAATTTGTTTTTCAGAATTTTGCATTCTAGCACTGTACTTGATTGTAAATTTTTGACAATGAGGGGCATGACCCAATCTCTCGCGATTTTAGAAAAGCTGATTTCATTTCCCACTGTCAGCAAAGATAGCAATCTGGATTTGACCGATTACGTGCAACATTTCCTTGGTGAACTGGGGATTAAATCTTCAATTGTTTTTAATGAAGAGAAAACCAAAGCCAATCTTTGGGCGACGATAGGGCCTGCGAATATGGGTGGCGTAGCACTTTCGGCACATACAGATGTTGTGCCCGTTGTGGGACAAAACTGGAGTTCTGATCCATTTGTGATGGCTCGGCGTGATGGCAAGTTATACGGTCGCGGAACGGCTGATATGAAAGGTTTCATCGCCTGCTGTTTGGCAATGGCAGCACGGGCTGACCAATCCAAATTGAAGAGTCCGATTCATTTTGCATTTTCTTATGATGAGGAAATAGGCTGCATAGGGGTGCGACGATTGCTGGATATGTTGAAGACGCTGCCGTTCCGCCCGCGTTTTTGTATCGTGGGCGAACCTACTATGTTACAAGTGGTAACCGCACATAAGGGCAAGCTGGGGTTTCGCGTCACGGCGCATGGGCTAGAAGCGCATTCGAGTTTGACTCCAATCGGGGTCAATGCGATTTACATGGCATGTGATTTGATTGCGGAAATTCGTCGTATCCAGGATGACCTGGCGGCGCATGGTGCGCGCGATGGTGAATATGAGGTGGCTTATACCACACTGCATGTTGGCAAAATGGCGGGCGGTGTGGCCATGAACATTGTACCCAATGATGCGAGCTTTGATTTCGAAATCCGTTATTTGCCGGAGGATGATCAACACGCCATTGTTGCGCGGATCAAGCAATCTGCCAAAGATGTGGCTAAACGATATGCGCATGTTTTTGCTGATGCACGATTTGTATTTTCAGATTTGCAGTCTTATCCGGCTTTGGATACGCCAGTTGACAGTGAAGTGGTTAATTTCGTCCGTGCACTGACGGGCGGGAATTCAACAGGCAAGATCACATTTGGCACTGAAGGTGGACTGTTTCGGCAGGAACTCGGCATTCCTGCAGTGGTCTGCGGGCCAGGGAACATTGCTGTAGCGCATAAGCCTGATGAATATGTTTCGGAAGACCAGATGCAGCTTTGTGATGACATGTTAAGGCGTTTGGTGGAGCGTCTTTCTGCATAACGCTCCACCAACAGCAATCATTATGCTCGCATTCTTTCCCAATTGGCACTGCTTTGCATTGTAAGATGGGCAGCGCGAAGAATGTAATCTTGAATTTTCCGAATTGCACTCATGACAGTGAACATCGACAGCCATACGATCAATAAGCTGCAAGCATAGACCGCAAGAATGTTCAACATTGGTGTCACGTAGTTAAGCTCGCTGGCCTTACCCAAAACAAAAGGTACAGTCCAGGAGACCAATGAAATGCTTCCGAGCAGCGTCATTCCTAAAATTTGCTTTGCACTGGTGTGGTCAAATAAGCGCTGGCCAATCGATTTCTTCAGCAATGGCAAAACGAGTTTGTGCACCAACACGCCGTTGATCGTGAGAACAAGCACAATTGCAATTTTTGCCCAAAGTTTTTGGTTGGTCAAATATTCTGGATGAACCAAAGTATTGGCCCAGATCAGTGCGCCGCCACTTATCCACAAGATGGCTAAGCCAACCGAGACAACATGCGAAAGGAATTTCGCTTGGTAAATTGTATAAGCACTTACAGGGCGAATGACGCCACGTGTAAAAATTGTTGTATCGGCAAGTATAGCGCCGCCGAGGCCCATGATGAGGCCAATCAGATGGGTAATTTTTAAAATCGTTAAAAGGCTTAATGAAAGCATCGTTGGTATCCAATCATTTATAAAGACACGAATGCGTTGAAAGAATTGCGAAACTGGCAGAAGCCAAATTACAGAGACAATGAATGCCTCAAACCTTCTATCGAGAAGGGCCGTTTTCGCGGCGAGTGATCTGTCTACGACGTTGCACCTGACAAAACAGTGATGTTTTTCGTCAGCACATTGAAAGATAAATACTTAGTTTCAACACAAAATGGCCATGAAACAATTCGGTTACGAACGCAATCTGAGCTTCGGCCTCTGCGGCAACTCCACTTACAGATCGCCCGGCACACCATAGCTTGGGGCCTGCGTAGGATCGATTGCGCGTTGGAGATATGCGCTCATTTGCGGTTTATAATCCGTCCAGAGTTTGCGTAAAACCGCCACTGGGTTTTCGTCATCCCAATCGACGCGCAAGTTTACAAGTGGAAAATCTTGTTCGTGATAGACGATAAGACTTGCCGAATGGACTGGCCCTTCTTCGCCGCCTGAAGCTAATCCCGCTTCCAACGCACGGAGCAACCGCTCAGCCAAATGTTGTTCGGCATTTGCAGCGAAAGCATCGGTCATCACTTTGGGTAGTTCGGCAGATTTCAATAAGTTGCCCGCGGCCACGCAATTTTTCTGTTCGCTCACAGCATGCGTGCCCAAAATTTGATCGCCTGAATATGAAGCGGTATTGCCGAACTGATCAACTGCTGTCAGCTGGCGAAAGTTGATGTTCTTGCGATTTCGCGTCACGGCCATGATGGCTTCGCCGGCGCTCAAACCATCTTGCATATAATCAAGCAGCAGAGGTCCAAGCCGGGGGTCAGTGACGTTCTGGGTGGAAACCGCACCAACACCCGAGCGCGCATGTGGGCAGCGCGCGCCGACAGCGATCGAAGAGGTGGTGATGGCCACGCCAAAGGCTCCAGTTTTGGCACAGCGGCCTGCGATTGAGAATGTCATTTCGGATCAGGGATCACGGCGGTCACTTCAATTTCGACCAGCCATTCAGGCCGCGCCAATGCCGTGATCACGAGGCCTGTCGAACAGGGAAACACGCCTTTCAACCATTTGCCCATTTCACTGTAAACATCTTGGCGGTAACGCACATCAGTTAGATAAACCACTATGCGACAGATGTGATCCATATGGCCACCTGACTCCTCCATCAGCAATTTGATGTTGGCCATGGTCTTTGCAGTTTGGGCGGTTGCGTCACCAACATGCAAGCTTTCGCGCGTGTCTAAATCCTGGGAAACTTGGCCTCGCACAAACACCATCGTTCCACGCGCAACGACGGCCTGGCATAGGTCGTTGTCGAGTTTTTGTTCGGGGTATGTGTCCTTGGTGTTGAAGGGGCGGATGCGTTTATGAGCTGTCATGATCTATTGCGCTGCTTTCTTAGTTTCGCTCCAGATGCGGTCTGACATTCCGCCAGCTTTCTGGGCGAAGGTCAAGGCTTGGTTCCAATCGAAGTTGCGATAGACAGCGGCGGATTGTGCAAAAGGTGCTGACTGCGCGAAGAGCTGGAAGGTGAGGCGGTGGCCTGCATAGTCTGAGTTTAGCAAATCGCGAGCGAGAGCCAACAGCTTGCGCCTATCTTCGGCCAACCACTGATCGTTAATAGTGTAGTATTTATCCATCCATTTTTTAGTTTCTGGATGATCAAAAACAGCTGAATCTGGCGTGACGCAAATCTGGCCACCACAGAGTTCGCGGGCGATATGCATCATTTTTGGCAAGTTGTTCAGGGCGTGGACACGGCCTGTCATCAATAGTGATTGGTTCGGCATCAGTAAACCATTGGGACTTTTCTCGGCAGTATAGATTGATGCGGTGAGATGTGCGTTGATGCCTTCGCGCCACACGGCGAGTTCAGACAATTTCTCCTGCACGGCTTGCTGTTTATCGAGGCCGGTTTGTTTGGCATTCCACATGGCCGCGCCAATAATCAGATCGGCATAAGAAAGTGTGCGCTGAACAAATGGAAAAGCCGAATAACGGTGCAGTGTTTGGCGAATAAAGGCTGCGGCTTTGGTGTGTTGATAGAACAGCACATCCTCCCATGGAATCAGAACATTATCCAGAATCATGATGGTGTCGACTTCATCGAATTTATTCGAAAGTGGATAATCACGCGCGGGTGCGCGATTTGTGAAACCAGTGCGGCAGATATGTTTTACACCTTCCGCATTCATATGAACGATGCAGCCCAGCGCATAATTTGAAAGCTTGCTATCACCCCAATTGGCAATGGTCGGTTTTAGAAAAGCTTGATTGGCATAGGCGGCGGCGGTTTCATATTTAGCACCGCGGATGATGATGCCTGCATCGGTTTCCTTCACCACATGCACCAGCATGTCCGGATCCTGGTCTTGGGGCGGTTTTGATCGATCGCCTTTCGGATCGGTATTGGCCGATACGTGGAAGGGGTCATCGTGCAGCGCCTTCATGATGTGGCGCTCGATGTTGGCAGCAAAGCGCGGATCAATTTCGTTGAGAATATCTTTGCCGTCCCAAAGCGACCACATTTCGCCAATGGTTTCGTCGCCCATGCGGGTGACGACGCCGCCGATATCTTTCATGACTGTGTCGACGGCATTGCGCTTATCGTGCCAATCTTGCTGAACGCGTGGCAGTTTGTTGCCGATGGCAAAACGCTCGCCACCATCCTCATAAGTCATCACATTTTGCATCGCCTTTTCGTGCTGCATGTCATAAATGCGGGCGCGGATGTCTACGGCTGGTTTGAACAATGGATGGCGAGTCACATCTTTCACCCGCTCGCCGTTGATCCAAACTTCGCGGTCGTCTCTGATTGACTCGCGGTATTGTTCGCCCGTTCTAATCATGTTGTTGCCTCACGTTTTAGTCATACGGCCATAGCTGCGGTTAGAATAAACCATGGGTTCGATTTCGCCGCGCAAAGCTGAAATCACGCGGCCCAAGAAAATGCGGTGCGTGCCAGCATCATGAAAGCTTTCGAGTTCGCATTCAAAACTTGCGGTTGCAGTTTTCAGAATGGGCAATCCGAGAGCTTGACCTTCTATCCATCCATGTTGATCAAAATCATAGTGTTTACCGTCCACAGCACGCCCTGCAAAAACTTGCGCAATCTCCTGGCTTTGCACATTCAGAATGTTGATCGCAAAGCGGTGGTTTCGATTGATCGCCGAGACGGCAACATTTTTGCGGTTCAGGCAGGCTAATAGAATTGGCGGCTCCGCAGAAACCGAAGTGACTGCACTCACTGTGAGGCCGACCTTTCCAGCTGGGCCGTTGGTGGTCACAATACTCACGCCATTGGCCAACGCCGCCATAGCGTCAACGAAGCGTTCTTTTGTTTCGGATGGGAACGAAGGTGAAATGATTTGCATGTTCATGGTGCTTTACATCGCATAGATCTTTGATTAGAAAAAATAGATAATTCTTAGGCGGAGTATAGTTTTAAACTATGTTAAAATTTACGCTTCGACAATTGGAATATGCGGTTCAAACTGCTGATAGCGGATCGGTTGCAGCTGCGGCAGAAATTTTACGTGTGGCACAGCCTTCGGTCTCTGCGGCGCTCAAGAAGCTAGAAGATATTATTGGCTTGCAAATCTTCATTCGACATCACGCGCAGGGCCTCACACCCACTTCGCGTGGTAATGCATTCTTGGCGGACGCGCGGCGACTATTAGCCCAGAGTGAAGAATTGGCACGTCAATCCGACTCGCAAATCGGACCGCTCAAAGGGCGTTTGCAAGTTGGAAGTTTTGTTACTCTGGCGCCCACTTACGCACCAATTCTTATCAGTAAATTCAATGTGTTATATCCCGATGTTGAGATTGTTCTCGAAGAAGGTGTTCAAAATGAATTGCTGAGCGGTTTGCGAAACGGTCGTCATGATGTGGCGCTGATTTATAATGTTGATCTGCCTACAGACATTGAAGCAAAGGAAGTCGCGTCGCTTAAACCTTACGTGCTTTTATCAGCGTCGCACAAGCTTGCACGTTTCAAAAAAATTGCACTTTCCAATTTGGCAGATGACAAACTCATTCTACTCGACATCCAACCCAGCCGAACCTATTTTTTGCGCCTGTTAGAGGCACAAGGAGTAAAGCCCGTCATTGGGTTTTCTTCAGCCTCTCTCGAACTTGTGCGTGGCATGGTGGCGCGGGGCTTAGGTTATTCACTTTTGATTACGCGGCCTGCAGGCGATTTGTCTTATGATGGCGAGAAACTCAGCATTCACGACATTGCAGGCGTGGCAGAGCGAGGGGTGATTGCCATTGCACATCTGAAAAATGTGCGACAGACACGGGTAGCGCAAGTCTTTGAAAAATTCTGTGTTGATTATTTCAAGACTGTGCGAAAATAGCATTCTGAGAAATTATGGAAAGTAAATCATGCGCGCTGATGTTCCACCGACCATTCGTCTTCAAGATTATAAAGTTGCTCCTTACAAAATTGAAAGTGTGGAACTGAAATTCGAGCTTACTCCAAATGCGACGCGCGTGACATCGCATATCAGAATGAAGCGCAATCAGAAGTCTGCAGAGAAAAACGCACCTCTGATTTTTGATGGTGAGAAGCTGAAACTGATTAGTGTCGAAATTGATGGGCGCAAGCTGTCATCTAATGAATATGAATTGGGGACGGCGAATTTAACCATCGCGAACTTGCCCAAGGGTGAGTTCTCTTTAGCGATTATTACGGAGTGCGATCCGCAAGGTAACACGGCGTTGACCGGGCTCTACATGTCGAACGGCATGTATTGCACGCAATGCGAGGCGCAAGGGTTCAGACGGATCACCTATTTTTATGACCGTCCTGATGTGATGACGGTTTTTAAGGTGCGTATCGAGGGGCCATCCTCGTTGCCGGTTCTGCTATCCAACGGCAACCCTGTTGAACATGGGCTGCTTGCTGGCGATCGGCATTATGCTGTGTGGGATGATCCTCATCCCAAGCCCAGCTACTTATTCGCGCTGGTCGGCGGTGATTTGGCGCAGGTGAAGAGCGCTTTCAAAACGATGAATGGCCGCGATGTTGAGCTCGGCATTTATGTTGAGAAAGGCAAGGAAAGTCGCTGCAACTGGGCCATGGAAGCGCTCAAAGCTTCTATGATCTGGGACGAAAAAGCATTTGGCCGCGAATATGATTTGGATGTTTTCAACATTGTTGCAGTTTCTGATTTCAACATGGGGGCAATGGAAAACAAGGGCCTGAATATTTTCAACGACAAATATATTTTAGCACTGCCCGAGACCGCGACGGACACCGACTATATTCTGATTGAAGCCATCATCGCCCACGAATATTTCCATAATTGGACGGGTAACCGAATTACATGTCGCGATTGGTTTCAGCTTTGTTTGAAAGAAGGCCTGACGGTTTTTCGTGATCAAGAATTCACTTCGGATATGCGCTCGCGCCCGGTTAAGCGGATTGAGGACGTGAAGAGGCTGCGTTCAAGCCAATTTCCGGAAGATCAAGGGCCGTTGCAACATCCGGTACGTCCTTCGTCTTACATCGAGATCAATAATTTTTACACTCCGACGATTTATGAAAAGGGCGCTGAGCTCTGTCGCATGATGAAGACGCTTATTGGAGATAGAGCGTTCGCAAAAGCGATGAAGCTCTATTTCAAGCGCCATGATGGCGAAGCAGCGACTGTTGAAAATTTTGTGTCTTGTATGGCCGATGCTTCTGGCCGCGACATGACGCAATTTTTCCGGTGGTACGAACAATCGGGAACGCCAACAGTTTCGGTGCGCGGGACATATAACAAGAAGAAGAAAACTTATGAACTGACTGTCACGCAATCGCAGCCGCGCCTTAAAGGCCAGCCGAAAAAATTGCCGCTGCATTTTCCCTTGAGCATCGGGTTGGTGAACCCCAAGGGTAAGGATATACCTCTGATATTAAAGGGTAAAAATATACTCAAATCTCGTGTTCTTGAAATCACTGAAGGCCGTCAATCGTTCAAGTTCAAAGATGTTCCCGAAGCCCCTGCCCTTTCAATCAATCGCGGATTTTCTGCACCCGTGATTTTGAAGAGCAACGTTACTGCAGCTGCGCAATTGTTTTTGATTGGTCACGATGCTGATAATTTCAATCGCTGGGAGGCTGCGCAAACAATTGGCAAAGCGTTGATTGTAAAGTCTGTCAAGGCGCTCGCTTCGGGTAAAAAAATTCCGAGCGTAACGCCATTCTCAGTTGCGCTGGGCAAGTGTTTGGAAAGTTCAAAATTAGATGATGCATTCAAGGCACTCATTCTTGTGCTGCCGAGCGAGGCCGATATTACCGCCGCACTTGGCAAAGATGTTGATAGCGATCTGGTTTACGCCGCTAGAGAAGCCGTTCGCGCTGGCATTGCAAAGCAGTTGTTGAATAAACTTTTATCAGCGTATGATCGGACAAATGATGCCGGTGCTTACAAACCCGATACAATTGGCACTGCGCGGCGCTCGTTGCGATTGACGCTGCTGACGATGATAGCAGCGGCAGACGGCGATATGGGTATCAAGTTGGCGCAAAAGGAATTCGTAAAGCCTGATAATATGACTATCGAAATGGGCGCATTAGTTAGCGTGCGGTCACTGCACCGCCCAGAAGGCGAAGCGATGTTGGAGCAATTCTATCAGCGCCACAAAGACGACCATTTAATTTTAGATAAGTGGTTTGGCTTAAACGCTGCAATACCGGGCTCCGACGCAGCACAAAGGATTGAAAAACTGCTGAAGCATCCTGATTTCAAACTCACAACGCCCAACAGGGTCTATGCACTCGTTGCAAATTTTGCCAATGGCAACTCGACTGGCTTTCATTCTGCGAGCGGCGAAGGATACCGCGTTGTGGCTGATGTGATCATCGCACTCAACGCGATTAATCCTCAAGTCGCTGCACGCTTAGCCACGGCGTTTCGCAGTTGGAAGCTTTATAATGTGGAACGCCGCAATCATGCGCAGAAAAATATGCAGCGTATTTTGGCCACGCCCGCACTCTCAAACGATGTATTCGAGATCATATCAAGAACATTGAAAGCATAATCCAATCACGTTCAGCTTTTACTTGGCAAATCAGATTCGCAGGCGGTAATTCTATTTCACGGAAGCCGAGGCTGATTCGTTTGTAAACGGCGTTGCATTTGAAGTCCGGCATTTAACTTCATATTGAACTGGGCGCATATTGGCCAACGCACATATTAAGGAATTGTTTTTCCGCGACCGAACTTTACACCTGCCAATACCTTGGCCGGGCCACGCTGGATTTAATGTTTCTGAACGCGCTATGCGCAGGCTCATTACCATTCTTACCGCGCTGTTTTTGTTGACTCTTGCGGCTGCATTGATTTCGCAACTTCTTCTTAGCCGTGCGCAACATCTTGCGGACCAAGGCGAAGTCTCACTCTTGCAGACTGACCGTGTTGCGCAAAGCTTAAAAGTGAAGCTATTGAGTGATGCAGCTTCAGGCAAGACGATATCTAGTCTCTCGCAGAGTCTGCTCGAACAAGCCGTGCCCAGTGACGCTTTGGGTCTGAACCGGGTTTATCTTTTGCTATCTTCTGAGGGTCGCATCGTGGGAAGTATTCCCGCCAATAGCACTTACAACGGCAGCAGCATCGATAGCGTTATGGGCGCAGGATTTGTGTTGGATGCATCTGTGAATGCGCCCAGCATGATGCCGACGAAATTGGCCAATGGCGATGACGCTTTGATGGCATCGCGTGATCTTTCGCCATTTCCGGGTAGCCTGCTGGCGTTTCAAAAAAAATCGGACGTGCTTTCGGTATGGCGCAATGGTGTGATGGAGCTTGCGGTTTTGTTTGCTGTTACGTTTTTGGTATTGATGATGTTGTCAGGGGCTTTTCACTGGCAGGCTGCAAAGGCTTCTGATGCCGATGAAATGCTGACTGTGGCCACCACGCGGCTTGATAAGGCGCTTGATGGTGGCGAGTGTGGATTGTGGGATTGGAACTTGGCCGAGGGGCATATTTTCTGGTCTAAATCTATGTTCGAAATTTTAGGGTTGCCGCCAAAAGGCGATTTTCTCAGCTATGGCGAAGTAGCCTCGCTCATTCATCCTGAAGACGCAAAGCTTGATAACCTAATCGAAGATTTGCTCAGTGGTCACCGAAAGGTATTCGACCAAGAATTTCGTATGCGCCATGAAAAAGGTCATTGGGTTTGGCTGCGTGCGCGTGCTGCTCTGGCACCAGGGCAAAGCGATAGTGAGCCACATTTGGTCGGCATTGTTTTTGATATTTCGCGCCAGAAGAAACTCGACAAAATGAACCGAGAAGCAGAAGTTCGGCTTAAGGATGCGGTTGAAAATATTTCCGAAGCTTTCGTATTGTGGGACACTGAAAGCAAATTGGTTTTGTGCAACTCAAAATATCAACAGTTCCATTCATTGCCGTCTGCCGTTTGCCAGCCTGGTACTAGCTATGGTGATGTGGCGGCGGCCTCCAAAGAACCAGTGGTTCGGCAGTTTGTACCTGGGCAAGCCAATGACACATCGGGGGCACGTTCAATGGAAGTGCAGCTTGCTGATGGAAGATGGTTACAGATCAATGAACGACGCACCAAGGATGGCGGCTTCGTTTCTGTAGGAACAGACATTACGCCGCTCAAGCAACAAGAAGAGCGACTGCTTCATTCAGAGCGCAACTTGATGATAACGGTTCGTGATCTGCAGAAAGAGCGTCAACTCGCTGAGGAGCAATCGCAGAGGTTGGCGGAACTCGCTGATAAATATGCCAGCGAGAAGACGCGCGCTGAATCAGCCAATCGGTCGAAGTCTGAATTTCTAGCTAATATGAGCCATGAACTGCGCACGCCACTCAATGCCGTTATCGGCTTTAGCGAAATCATGTCGCAGGAAATGTTTGGGCCATTGGGGGCAGCAAAATATAGTGAATATGCTTTTGATATCGGTAAAAGCGGCCAGTTTCTGCTCGACGTGATCAATGATATTCTGGATATGTCGAAGATTGAGGCGGGCCGAGTAGAACTTGAACTTTCAGATGTAGATCTGCGCAGCGTTTTGGAAGATGTTTTTCGTTTGGTAGGGCCGCGAGCTGCTGAAGGCAAAATTAATTTGAAATTGGACTTGAACGAGGGTTTGCATATTCATGCAGATCGCCGTGCCCTGAAACAAGTCTTCATCAATCTGATATCCAATGCCATAAAGTTTACGCCTGAGCATGGGTCTGTGACCGTTAGGGCAAGCGCCAACAATCAGGGTGTCAACATTCAAATAATTGACACGGGCATTGGCATTCCTCAGCGCGACATTCAGAAACTGGGGCGACCGTTTGAACAAGTTGAAAACCAGTTCACGAAGAGCAAAGGCGGATCCGGCCTTGGGTTGGCGATTTCAAAATCACTGGTTGATCTTCATGGCGGACACTTAAACATCACCAGCAAAGAAGGCCATGGCACGACGGTGCATGTCGATCTTCCGATAGATTCGGTGCCCATCGCTCTATCTGCTTAACTTCACTTGCCCCTGCGGGCTGCGCGTTCACGAATGTCGGCTGCAAGGTTTTTACGTTCGTCTGGGGTTAGTTTTGCCACGATATCGAGGATAACTGCTTGGCCTTGCGAGGCAAAACTGGTTGTGCCTGATGTGAAGTCATCGATCACGGCTTTGATTTTGATTTGGTCCAAATCTGGCTGCTCCAAGAGATCAGCAAATTTCAATGTCACAGCATTTGCAGCCTCGCGGCTTTGCGCAAATTGATCCTTCTTTGCTTTGAACATATCCATCAGCTCGCGACGCCTATCATGGGGCAATTCGGCAAAGAATTTGCGCGGCAGAAGTTGCGCGCGATTTTCCATGAGCCCCATCTGCCAACCGCCACCCTTCATCCTTGATCCAATTGCTGCACCACCAATCACCAGATTAGCCATCAAAGACAAACCCAAAAGTACCGTCCACCACGGAGAGCGCAATTCGGGAATGAACCTGCCCTTCGGAGGAGTGGTTACTAAAGTTGGTTCAGTCATGACACATTATCCTCAGTCAAAAAGTCAAGTTCATCAGTGCTCTGCGCTCCAAGCAGAGCGGTATCGTTTTGGATTGTGCTGTCTGTCGTGAAGGGTAAAAATTCAGACGCCGTACCGTTTGCTCCCAACCAGACTCCCAGTACTAATGAGGCAGCGAGAGGCAGGCCAGCGATCCACAGTGAGGTTTTCTTTTTCTTTGGAAATGCAATCACATTACTCTGAACTGCCATGGGCGACAGTTTCGCCAATAGCCGCGCCTCAAAATCAGCGAGCGGCAAAGGAGTTGACGCATGCTGAAGCAAGCGGTCAAGTTCGATATCGCTCAGCTCCGCGTCTTTTTCAAAATTCGCCATCTTCATTCCCCTTGTCCTGCCAGCGTAGCAAGAAGTTGCTTACCACCCGGCCCTAACTTTTCCTTCAATCCACGCCTGGCACGCGCCAGGAGCGACTCTAATGCATCAACACTAATCTCCATCGCGGCGGCAGCGGCGATATTGGTCATATGTTCAAAATGTACCAGAGCCAATGCCAGCTTTTGCCTATCGGGCAAACTCGCAATCGCTGTATCAATCATTTTGGTCACGTAAGATTGGTCAATCATAGCGGGTGCGGACAACGCAGCATCAGCTACATCTTCGGCATGTTCAAGTTCTAACATTGGTTTGCGCCGATACCTGTCCATTACCAAATTCGAAGCCACACGCATCAGCCATCCTTTTAAAGCCGCGGCCTCGCGCAGTTGGCCGGGGTTATTCCAGAGTTTCAAAAATGTCTCCTGCGCGATGTCATCCGTATCTGCATGACCACCATTAAGCCGCCACGCGACGCGGTAAACAGGCACGTGATAACGCTGCACAAGCACGGCAAAGGCTTGTTGATTGCGCTGCGCCGATGCCGCTAAAAGTACTGCGTCCGTGGCGGTTTGCCAGTTCGCGTTTTGTGGCATTAACGGCCGATCAATCATCGAAACTGCTTCCAGCACCAAGCGCCCTTTTTTGTTGCTTGATCTTAAGGACGCGCGCCGTTTCAATTTCCGTCGCGGGGTGCATTTTACCTGCCGATGATATCGTTAAAAATTGAGGCGACGCGGCTTTGTGTTTCAGCCAGCAATGCTTCGGTGGCCGCAATATCAGGCATTCCAGCCGCTCTGGCCACCGCTTCGTTCAGGCTTTTGGCGCTTTCTTCGGGCTTATATTGATCGGCTACACAGAGCCGCAAAACTTGGGTTAGACGTTGGTAGAGCTGGCAGGCATCAACTAATTCCGATGCTAATTGCATCGAAAGCCTTCCGTTCAGCGTAATTTTCCCTATTGCTTTCAAAGTGTTGACATCCAGCACGCCTGGGTTGTTGGCGATCAGTTGCAAATACTGGGCAATAAACTCAATTTCAACCAGGCCGCCCTTGGCGCGTTTAATATCCCACAATCCTAATTTCGTATGTTCGGCCAACATGAGATTGCGCATATCGCGCACATCTTTCAAAGTCTTCTCTTGGTCGCGCGGTTCGCAGAGTGTGGCCCGGATGGAGTGTTCTAACTTACCTCGAAGTTCCGGTTCACCCGCCACAACGCGCGCACGGGTTAAGGCGAGTTTTTCCCAAGTCCAAGCTTCATCTTTTTGGTAAGAAATAAAACTTGAAAAACTAACGGCAACAGGCCCCTTGCTACCAGACGGGCGCAAGCGCAAGTCAACTTCATAAAGCGTGCCTTCGGCTGTGGGCGCGGATAGAGCTGTAATCAATCGTTGCGTAAGTCTGGCATAGTATTGATTGGGACTTAACGGTTTTTGGCCATCTGACAGCTCGACGCTTGGGTCGTGATCATAGATCAACATCAAATCCAAATCGGAACTTGCAGTCATCTCCCGGCCGCCCAGTTTTCCCATGGCGATGACAGCGCATTGACCTTCAGCAACCTCGCCGTGATTTTGCTTCATCTCGAAAACACAAACGGCAAGCAACTTGGCGATTGCAAGCTCTGCAATGTTTGAAAAACCCTGGCCTGCCTCTTCAGCGGTGATTGTTTCTGCAAGCAGCCTCACACCAACGCGGAACTGATGCTCGCGCACCAAAACCCGCGTGCGGTCCATCGCCTCATCGCGTGCTGTTGCATTGGGGATGATAGAATCAAACTCCTCGACTAGCTGTTCTAGGGATGGAAGTGGCCGCATGAAATCAGCGCCTACCACAGCTTCTAATGTTCTGGGCTGGCGCTTCAATTGCTCGGCCAGTCTTGGTGCTTGGCCTAATATTTGAGCGATGAGTTCAAGCAAATTGGGATTAGCCTTCAACATCGAAAAGAGCTGCACGCCGGAGGGAAGACCCCTCATAAACTCATCGAAAGCCAAGAAGGCCTGGTCAGGGTCACCGCGCTTTGAAAGCGTTTGCAAAAGTGTGGGCATCAACTCAGTTAATATTTCGCGTGCGCGGGCGGTTCGTGTGGCAGCATAGCGGCCAAAATGCCAACCTCTGATCGTTGCCGAAATTTCTGACGCTTGGCGAAAACCCATGCGTTCTAAAGTTTCGATGGTGGCTGGATCGTCTTCGCCACCAGTAAAAACCAAACTGCCTGATTCAGATGCAAGTGCGCCCGCATCTTCAAACAGGGCTGCATAGTGGCGTTGTACAGTTTCGAGTGTGGCGCGTAACTTTACAGACAGTGCATTGCCATCTTCAAAGCCGCTAAAGCGTGCAAATTTTTCGAATGCTTCTGCACCAGCGGGCACTAGATGGGTTTGTTGGTCATCGACCATTTGCGCGCGGTGTTCGAGCATGCGCAGAAAAACATAAGCGTCCTTAAGTTCAACAGCAGTTTGCAGTTCAATCCACTTGGCTTCAACCAGTGCATCCAACATTTCCAAAGTCGAACGCCCGCGTAGCTTTGGGTTTCGCCCACCTGCGATCAATTGCTGAGTTTGCACGAAAAACTCAATCTCGCGAATGCCGCCGCGACCAAGTTTGAGATTGTGGCCTTGAATTGCAATTTCGCCGTGGCCTTTCACGGCGTGAATTTGACGTTTCAGGGATTGCACATCGGCTATGGCCGCATAGTCCAAATATTTGCGCCAAATATAACTGGTCAGGCGTTTGAGAAACTCCTCACCAAGTGCAATATCACCGGCAACGGGCCGCGCTTTGATCATCGCGGCGCGTTCCCAGTTCTGGCCTTGGTTTTCGTAATAGATCGCTGCGGCCTCGAGGGCGATTGCCATTTGTGTAGCGCGTGGATCAGGGCGCAGGCGCAGATCAACGCGAAATACATAGCCTTCTTCGGTCATATCCTGAAGCAGGCTGACCACTTCGCGCGTAAAACGGACGAAGAAAGTTGACGGCTCTATATCTGTGGCCAAATGCGCTGTTTCAGGATCGTAGAGAACAATCAAATCGATATCACTGGAATAGTTGAGTTCGAACGCGCCATGTTTGCCCATGGCAAGCACAACATAGCCACATTGTTTTGACGGGTTTTCAGCGTGGCGCAGCCTAAGCTTTTGTTTGGCTGCATTTTCGCGCAACAAGAAATTTATGCTCGCATTCAAACAGGCATCAGCAAACAATGTCAGTGCATGGGTTACTTCCATCACCGACCAAACAGCGGATAGATCAGCTAGGCCAATAAAAAGGGCGGCCTTTTGCTTGGCAATGCGCAAGTTTGAGGAAATTTCATTTCTGCTGGCTGAGTGTTCAAGAATCAGAACTTCTGCGTTCAACTTTGCCAAAACGTCATTCGGTTCAGCATTCATTAAATTGATAACGAAATCACTGTGCCGCAAAATCAATTTGGTCAAGTAGGGAGAACCTAAAACAGCAGCGTCGATTAGCTTGCGAACTGGCAACAGTTTTTCTGTCAGACCAACACCGCAATCTTGCCAAAAACCTGCTGTCACGCCTGGCTCAGCGCTTTGCAGATTTTCCAAATTCATTCGGGCAATAAAGCTGCTCTTGTTCACATCAGTATTTTAAGATGCTTCGGTGTAAAGGGGAAGACGCAGTATCACGCGAAGCCCCGGCCCATTATCCTCCAGTTGGATTTGCCCACTGTGCAACGTCATCACGCTGGCAACAAGGCTTAGTCCTAAACCATTGCCCGGCTTTGAACGACTTTCATCAAGCCGAACAAATCGGCCCAAGACCCGCTCACGGTCTTGCTCGTTTACACCAGTGCCGCGGTCTGCCACCTCGATGATTACAGTTTGGGCTTCAACGCGGCCAACAACTTCAATGTCAGCGGGCTTATCAGCGCTCGTCTGACCATATTTCATGGCGTTGTCGATCAAGTTATTCAGCACTTGCGCCAAAAGTTGCCGATCGCCGCGCACCTGCAAACCGGGCCTTGCCACAAGCTTTAAATAGCCTCCGGCTTCTTCTGCCAAGGGTTCATAAAGTTCTACAACATCTCCCAGCGTCTCAAACAGATCCAGCGGTTGCAAGCCTTGGCGCATTTGGCCGGATTCGGCTTGCGCAATCGAGAGAAGTGCATTGAAGGTGCGCAACAACGCATCACATTCTTCAATCGTTTGATCGAGGGCCGTTTTATATTCTGCGGCGTTGTCTTGACGGAGAGCCGCTTCGATACGCGCACGCATACGTGTGAGCGGTGTCTTCAGGTCGTGTGCGACATTGCTTGATACTTCTTTCATACCATCCATGAGCCGTTCAATTTGCGAGAGCATGTCGTTCAAAGAGCCAGACAATCGGTCAAGCTCATCATTTCCACCGCTCACAGGCATGCGCCCGGAAAGATCACCCGCCATAATAAGGCGGGTTGCACCCGTAATCGCATCAACACGTTTCAAGAAGTTTCGGCTCATGAAATAGCCCCCACCGAGGCCCACAACCAATGACATTCCGACAGCCCAAAAAATTGCTTCTCGGATCACATCGCGAAATTGACGCAGTTCATTGACGTCGCGGCCAACGAGAAGATCATAGCCATTGGCAAGTTCAACCTGAAAGCCACGTGCCGTATGCTGAACTGCTACTGGCGCTTTTCCCACTGTTATCGGGAAATCTATCCATGTTTGATTTTGCGTAACACCTGCCGGCATCGCATCGAGATTACCGGCTATGCGGGCTTGGTTTGGGCCTTCTAACAGATAAATCGCGCCTCCGGCGTCGAGGCTGCGGCGCTGCACGGTATCAACCAATCCAGCAACGCCCAGCAGTCGATATTGATCAGCCAGACCAAGGATTTCGGCCTTAATCGTGTCTTCAGTCTGGCGTTCTAGAAGACTGACAGTGGTATAATAAACATAGCCTAAAATTGCCGCTGCGGAAATCGCGAATACCAGCAGATAGATCGCGGCGAGTCGAAATGTCGAAGTATGAAATATACTGCTGTTAACGGGCACGGATCATGTAGCCGGCTCCGCGCACGGTCTGCAGAAGTGGTTCGGCAAATCCTTTATCAAGCTTGCCGCGCAACCTCGAAACATGCACGTCAATAACATTGGTCTGGGGATCAAAGTGATAATCCCATACATTTTCAAGAAGCATGGTGCGCGTCACAATATGGCCCGCGTTGCGCACAAGATATTCCAGCAATTTGAATTCGCGTGGTTGAAGTACAATAGGCTTGCCACCTCTCGTAACTGTACGGCTCATCAAATCAATTTCGAGATCTAAAGCCTTGAGTTTGGCATCTTTGGGATCCAGCAATTTACGGCTACCCAATCCTTCAACACGCGCTAAAAGCTCTGAGAACGCATAGGGTTTGGCCAGATAATCATCGCCGCCAGCGCGCAGACCCTTAACGCGCTCGTCGACATCGCTTAGGGCACTCAAAATCAATACAGGCGTTTTTAAATCAGCACTGCGCATCTTTTGGATAACCGTCAGACCGTCCATCAAAGGGAGCATGCGGTCAATGATGCACACGTCATGCACGCCCTCAAGCGCCATGGTAAGCCCTTGCAGGCCTTCAGCGGCAAGATCGACAATATGACCGCTTTCCCTTAAACCTTTCACCAGCCAAGAAGCCGCTTCACGATCATCTTCAATTACCAGAATGCGCATAGGAGATTCTGTGCCCTGCTCGGGCCCACTTGTCAATTCAGCGTGCTGCATTTCATTGCCCTTTTTGTTTTTGGAAAAATGCGCGCGGAGACCAGTTCATCGGGGGAACGCCGGGGGGATGGCGACCGGTCTCCGCGCTATCAAGTGTAGGCCAGCCAGCGGGGACGGCGGCCAAACACCTGTTCTCAAAAGATTGGCCGCGATCCTGTTCACAGGCCAATCAACCTTTTGCGTGTGGCAAGGCCAAATATCGCTGGCCGTCTGCCGTTTTAACCAACATCAATATCTTCTTACCGCTCGCACTTTTCAGCGCTGTCGCAATTGCCGCTGGATCATTTACTTGCGTTCCAGCAACTTCGAGGATGATGTCACCCTCTTTCAATCCGCGATCAGCGGCGTCTGACTTTGGGTCAACTTTCGTTACCTTCACACCAGCGCCATCATCGGCAGTTGCCACTTCCAAGCCATAGGCTGAAAGCGAGCCCGATTTTGGTTCTTCAACCTTTGCCGAAGCCATCTGTGGGTCATTCGGCATTGCATCTAAAGTCACAGGCACTGTCTGGGCTTTGCCACCGCGAATGATGGCCAATTGTACCACTTTGCCGGGGGTGACGTGCGAGATCACTTTCGCCAAGTCACGCGCATCGGAAATGTCTGTGCCGTCAACTTTTAAAATCGTATCGCCAGATTTCAGACCAGCTTTCAAAGCGGGCGATCCATCGGTTAGTTCAGAGATAATAGCGCCTTTTGCATTTTCAAGACCTAAGCTCTCAGCAATATCGGCAGTCACAGGTTGAATTTTAACACCCAGCCAGCCCCGCGTCACTTTGTGGTTGGTTTTGAGGCTTTCGATCACGCCTGTTGCGGTGGACGCCGGAATTGCAAAACCGATGCCGACCGAGCCGCCTGATGGAGAGAAGATCGCCGTGTTAATACCCACGACTTCGCCACTCATATTAAAGGTCGGGCCGCCGGAATTACCTTTGTTGATAGACGCATCAACCTGGATGAAGTCATCATAAGGGCCAGAGCCAATATCGCGACCACGCGCTGAAACGATACCGGATGTTACCGTGCCGCCCAGACCGAATGGGTTGCCAACAGCCATCACATAATCACCAACCTTGGCTTCGGTTTTGGTAAAATCAACATGAGGAAAAGTCTTGTCTGATTTGATTTTGAGCAAGGCTAAATCAGTCTTTGGATCGGTGCCAATGACCGTTGCATCAAACTTATCGCCATTTTGAAAAGCGATCTTAACTTCGTCGGCATGATCGACAACGTGGTTGTTGGTCACCACATAGCCATCAGACGAAATGACAAAGCCCGAACCCAACGCGCCACCGCCGCCATGTGGGGCTTGTGGAGGCAGGCGATTTTTAAACTGGGGGAATTGGTCGAAGAACTCTTTCATGCCAGGTGGCAACTGGTCAGGGGCAGCACCATCGCCACTATCGGCGACCGCAACATTCGAAAACTTGACTTCAACACTTACAACTGAGGGCATAACCTTCTCGACTAAAGGAGCGAGGCTTTGGTGGGGATCAAACACAGCAGCCTGTTCGGCGTGCACTATCGAAGGCGGCAATGCAACAAGCGTTGAGGTGAGCACTGTGGCACCCAAAAGGCCTGCGGTGAAAAGTCCAAGAACTGTTTTTTTCGTCAGGGCAAAAGTCGAAAGCATGATTCAATCTCCATTAAGTCGATAATGAAGATATACGCGTTGCCAAATTACATGGTTCTTACGCCATAATGAAACTTTAGTTAGTCTCGCGGCGGATTGAGGGCAAACGGCCTTAAATGTGGCTATTCATGGGCTTAATCACGGACATTCACGCATTATTGATCAGCGGTCTTGCCCAACTTCACGCCCTTGGCCTTCAAACTCGAAGCGAGTTCTTTGGGCATATATTTTTCATCATGCTTGGCCAATACTGAGTCAGCCAAAAATGTGCCGTCGGCCTGCATCACGCCTTCAGCAACTGCGCCTTGACCTTCGCGGAAAAGATCGGGCACTGCGCCGCTGTAATTCACTTTGGTGGTTTTAATAGTGTCGGTCAAAACGAATGCTTGGTGAATGCCGTCGCCCTTGTTCCAAGTTCCCTTTTCTACCATGCCGCCGAGGCGAATGCGTTGGCCGGGCTTTAGAGTCTTTTCAGCAATTTCACTTGGCGTATAGAAAAACACCATTGTGTCGCCCAGAACACGAAACAGCAGAAATGCGGCCAACCCCAAAACGGCAGCTGCGCCGATAATCATGGTGGTGCGTTTTTGTTTGCGAGTCATATTGAGATTGCTCCGTCGATTTGATTTGGCAATAACATAGTGAATCTTGCTCGTTGCTGACAATCATCATTTCACACCCTGCCCCATTGTCGCATGGCGACTTGTTACAGTCGGAAAGCGTTGGAGTGCCCGCATATGTTCTGTTAGAAATCGGAAATTCACGGGATCCACCATATGAAACCTCGTTATTCCATATTTTCTATCGCCCGCAATGCCATGAACTATCATAAGGATTGGGAGCGCGCTTGGCGTTCGCCAAGCCCTAAGGCCGAATATGACGCCGTGATTGTAGGTGCTGGCGGGCATGGGCTGGCCACGGCTTATTATTTGGCCAAGAAGCATGGCATGACAAATATTGCTGTGATCGAAAAAGGCTGGCTGGGCGGCGGCAACACGGGGCGCAACACCACAATCATCCGCTCCAACTATCTGCAGGATGCTTCGATCGCGATTTATGAATTGGCCCGTTCGCTATACGAAGGCCTTTCCCAAGAGCTGAACTACAACATGATGTTCAGCCCGCGCGGGTTGATGATGCTTTGTCAAACTGAGCATGAACTTCGCGCCATGAAGCGCACATCACATGCGAACCGACTGGCCGGCCTTGATTGCCGCATGATTTCACCAAGCGAAGTGAAAGAGATTGCACCGATTATCAATACTGATGCTGAATGTCGTTATCCTATTCTCGGTGCTTATTATCAACCTCGTGGTGGCACGGGGCGGCATGATGCTGTAGCGTGGGGTTATGCGCGCGGTGCGGACGCGATGGGTGTTGATATTATTCAGCAATGCGAAGTGACGGGCATTCTGCGCGATGGCGGGAAGGTTATTGGTTTGCGCACATCAAAAGGCGAAATCAAAACCAAGAAGATCGGTGTGGTCACCGCAGGCCATGTGTCCACGATTATGGATATGGCAGGGGTGCGCATGCCTATTGAATCCATGTGTTTGCAGGCCTTAGTTTCGGAGCCGATCAAGCCGGTGCTGGATTGTGTGGTCATGGCCAATACGGTGCATGGCTATATGAGCCAGTCGGATAAGGGCGAGCTTGTGATCGGTGGCGGCACTGATCCTTATAACAATTATTCGCAGCGCGGTTCATTCACGGCGCTTGAACACACCGTTACAGCGCTGGTTGAAACTTTCCCGATCATCTCGCGCCTGCGCATGTTGCGGCAATGGGGTGGCATTGTGGATATGACGGGTGATCGTTCGCCGATCCTGTCGAAGACTGACGTTGAAGGGCTGTATGTGAATTGTGGTTGGGGCACGGGTGGTTTCAAAGCCATTCCGGGATCGGGCTTGGTGTTTGCTGATACCATGGCCAATGATAGGCCACACCCGATAGCTGCGCCATTTAGTTTGAACCGTTTCAAAGAAGGCCGCCTCATCGATGAGAGCGTGGCCGCCGCCGTTGCGCATTAAGGGAGTGACAAAATGATCATTGTAAACTGCCCTGTTTGCCGCGCTGAAGGTGATGAGACTGATTTTCATTATGGTGGGCAGGCACATGTGCGCCGCCCAGCCACCACTGATGCGGCAAATATAACCGACGAAGAGCAGCGCGATTATTTGTTCATACGCCATAATCCAAAAGGTTTACACTTTGAGCGTTGGCGCTGTGACCGGGGCTGCGGGAAATGGTTTCATGCGGCGCGTGATACTGTGTCGCTTGATTTCAAGGCCTATTACGGAATCACCGAACTGCCGCCAGCCGAGATCATGGCGCAAGCCAAAGGTCCGTGGGCGGATTATTTTAAAGAACGCATGAAGGCGAAGAAATAATGGCCAGCAAACCTTATCGTTTAGCGCAAGGCGGCAGCCTGATTGATCGTTCGCGCAAAGTGACATTCAGTTTTGATGGCAAGGATGTTTCGGGTTTTGCTGGTGACACTTTGGCATCAGCCGTGCTCGCATCAGGCCAAAAACTTTTTGGCCGCTCATTTAAATATCACCGCCCGCGTGGGCTCGTGGGGCTCGGCTCAGAAGAAATGAACGCGCTCATCGGCGTGGGTCAAGGCAATAAGCACGAACCAAATTTGCGTGCCACGCAGATTGAAATTTTTGATGGTCTTTCTGCGGAAAGTCAAAACCGCTGGCCGTCCCTCAAATATGATATTGGCGCAATCAATTCGAAATTCTCGCGCTTCTTGCCCGGTGGCTTCTATTATAAAACCTTTATGTGGCCGCGTTCATTCTGGAAACATGTGTACGAACCGTTCATCCGCAAAGCCGCAGGTCTCGGAAAGGCGCCAGAAGGCCGCGATACAGATACTTACGAACATATGCATATTCATGCTGATGTTATTGTCGTCGGCGCGGGCATTGCTGGACTTTCCGCCGCAGAAGCTGCAGCAGCCGCTGGTGCAAAAGTTTTGCTTTGTGATGAGAATCCGGTGTTGGGCGGCATTGCCGATCTCACGGCTGGCATGATCGATGGTGAATGTGTTGAGGATTATGCAAAGGCCTTGGCAGCACGGTTGAGCGCAATGCCAAACGTGCATGTGCTTGCACGCACCACGGTCGTTGGCCATTTCCACCAAAACTATTTGATGGCGTTTGAACGCGTGGGTGATCATGACCCCGCTATTCTTGCGTCAGGTGCGCCCAAGCACCGCCTCTGGAAAATCCGTGCGCATCATGTGATCGTTGCCACCGGAGCACTCGAACGCCCAATCGCATTCGCCAATAATGATCGACCGAACATCATGCTGGCTTCGGCCGCGCGCGGCATGATTGGTCGCTATGGTGTAACACCGGGCAACACAGGCATTGTGTTCACGAATAATGATGATGCCTATCTTACGGCCTTCGCACTCAAGAAAGCGGGCATCAACGTGCGTGTTGTAGATTCTCGTTCACGCTCCGATGGTGATCTTGTTAAACGCGCCATTGCTGACGGCATAGACGTATCGCTCGGTTCGGTGATTTCCGCCGTTGAAGGCACACTGGAAGTGAAGGCGGTGAAGATTGCCGCTTATCGCAAGGGCCAAGGCCGCGTGATCACTGAGCGCCGCGTCGAGTGTGATTTTATCGCCATGTCTGGCGGCTGGAATCCGGCGCTTCATCTTTGGTGTCACAATGGCGGCAAGATTCAGTTTGATGACGGCTTACAGAGTTTCCGTCCATTGTCGCACACTGATGCCATCACTGCTATCGGCGCGGCCAATGGCACGATGAGTGTGGAGGCGACTTTAGCTGAATCACAAGCTGCTGGTGAAGCAGCTGCGAAATCAGTTTTGAAAAAAGCTAAGGCTGTAAAAGCAGCAAAATTCAAAATCGAAGAGCCCGTTCGTGGCGCTCTTGAATCCATGTGGTTCGCGCCTGCGACTGGCCTTTATAATGAAGGCAACAAGCACTTCATCGATTTTCAGAATGACGTGACAGCGGCTGACCTCGAACTTGCCCAACGCGAAGGCTATGAAAGCGTTGAACACACCAAGCGCTACACCACATTTGGCATGGCCACTGATCAAGGCAAGACCTCAAACATCAATGGTTTGGGGGTTCTCTCTGAAGCCACAGGCAAAACCATACCGGAAATTGGTACAACAACCTTCCGCCCGCCCTATACGCCCTATTCTTTTGGTTCAATCGCAGGGGCTCATACAGGCTCACTCTTTTTGCCCATTCGTCAGACACCGATTTTTAATTGGCACAAAGCGCATGGTGCAACATTTGAACCCGTCGGCCAATGGCGCCGCGCATACACTTATTCACAGGTTGGCGAAGACAGCCAAGCATCCATCACCAGAGAAATCCTCTGTGTGCGGAATAAAGTGGGCATGCTTGACGCATCCACACTTGGTAAGATCGAGATCAAAGGGCCAGATGCTGCGGAGTTCCTCGACCGCATGTACACTAACACATTCTCTACCCTCAAAGTGGGTCGCTGCCGTTATGGCTTGATGATGAATGAGCTAGGCTTCCTCACGGATGATGGTGTGACGGTACGTCTGGCTGATGATCACTTCCTCATGCACACTACGTCAGGCGGTGCAGACCGCATTGCAGCATGGCTTGAAGAATGGCTGCAAACGGAATGGACGCACTATAAAGTTTTCGTCACTCCCGTTACCGAACAATGGGCGCAGTTTGCCGTGGCTGGGCCAAAGGCTCGCGACTTACTGGCCAAGCTTGATCCCGATTTCGATTTGTCCAGCGATGCCCTGCCCCATATGTCGTTCAGCCAAGGCCATATCGCAGGCTATCCAATCCGCATTTACCGTATCAGCTTTTCTGGCGAGCTTTCATATGAAGTGGCCACGCCCGCCAATTTTGGCCAAGGCTTGTGGAATGCGATCATGGAAGCAGGAGAGGAATTTGGCCTCACTGCTTATGGCACCGAAGCGCTGCATGTGCTTCGCGCTGAAAAAGGCTATATCGTTATTGGTGATGAAACCGACGGCACCACCACGCCAATCGATGTTGGGATGGACGGTATGGTTTCAAAAAAGAAACCTGATTTCATCGGCAAACGTTCGCTCGAACAGTCTTTCCTCAAAGGGCCAAACCGCAAGCAACTCGTGGGTCTTCTCACCGAAGAACCAAATGATGTGTTGCCCGATGGCGCCTATGCCGTGCGGGTGTTGAAAGACAAGCCGCCGATGGAAATGATTGGCCAAGTGACTTCCACTTATATGTCACCAACATTAGGCCGCTCCGTTGCCATGGCACTGATTGAGAATGGCCGCAACCGAATGGGTGAAGTTTTGTCCTTCCCGCTGGAAGGCGGCAAGGTGATGAAGGCCACAATCACAAGCACAGTGTTTTATGATAAGGACGGAGCGCGCATCAATGACTGATCTTCATTTTGAATCTGCGCTCGCTCATCGTACAGCACCAGATAACATCAGCATCACAATGCGCGAAATTTCTGAGCGCGGCATGATTGATTTGCGTGGCTCAACGACTGACAAAAAATTTATGGCCGCTGCGAAGTCTACTCTCGGCGTCGAACTTCCCAAGTCTCCGCGCAGCTCAACAACATTCGGCGACGTTCAAGTGTTGTGGTTGTCTACGGACCAATGGCTCGTGCTCACAGGCCGCGCTCGCGTGGGTGCATTGCTCGCTGATTTAAACAAAGCCCTAGGTGCAATCCATTCGCTGGCTGTCGATGTCTCTGATATGCGCAGCATTATTCGCTTAGAAGGCGATGGTGTTCGCGAGACCTTGATGAAAGGTTCGACCCTCGATTTGATCAGCGATGACTACATTTCAGGCACAGTCCGCCGTATGCGCTTTGCCGAAATTGCAGCTTTGCTTCATGTGGTCGAGCAGAACATGATCGATATTTATATTTTCCGATCTTACGCCGATTATGCGTGGGAGTTTTTGGTGAAGGCCGCGCGCAAAGGCGCAGAAGTGAAACTATTTCCGAATATAATTTAATACGGCCACTCCAAACCATAAAATCCGTTCAACTTTTAACTCACGCTTGTGTGATGTTTCCTCACGACATCGTGGCGAGCAAATCAAAACCAACCACCACATCTCTACGTTAAGATTACATCAGCGGGCGGAAATAACTCAGCCCATGAAAATTAATCTAGTTTAAAATGGAGAAATATTATGAACAAGTTTGCAATCACAGTTTTGGCTTTGGCCGCGCTTTCAACCACTGCTTTCGCAAGCGATAATCGCGATGGCCGCGGCTATCAAGATACGCTCGGAATGTTTACAGTATTAAACAGCACGCCCGGCACAAATTCTGACATCTCAGGATTGAACTACCGGGGCGTATTGACAAAAAAAGAAATGACTCGCCTGTTTGAAAAAAATAACGACATGGGTTCCAGCTACTAATCTATCCCATGGGAGCCTCTAAAATCACCGACCGGAGACACTCCGGTCGGTATATTTTTGCGATTATTGATCCTGGCGAAAGTTTTTGAGATGAAGCAAAGGTTTGAAGACAAGCCGAAAGTATGTTAGAGTGCGCAATTCACATCAGTTAACCTAAAGTCATCACATTTGAACAAGAGTGGCATGAACTCGGTTTTACTCATTGCGTAGGATATGCAATCGCTAAAATTGAGCTGCGCTGGGTGACCTTGACCCTTGCCATATTTTTTGAATGTTTGGACTGACTGATGAGCCGAATTGTAATCGATACTAATGAATCAATGACAATCAATTTGGCAAGCCATTTTCGTCATAAGGAATTTCATGTGCAAGTCGGCTGTCCAGAGTTGGCAGTTTAGCAACACGCTTCTGAATTACTCGAATTGCGCCTAAAAAATTATCGGTTGTTGGCACCTGCCGCATCGCCTTCTTCTGCTCTCAAGTTCCTTATGCGTGGGAGTTTTAGTGAAAGCTGCACGCAAAAGCAACGAAAAGAGGTTGTTTCCATACTCAGTGTAGACAATTGTCATCTTTTTTTCTTCTTTATTGGGCTTGAATGTTGCGAGGTCCTTTCAGATTTTTCAACTGCGCTAACTTTAACTTGTGTGCCATCTTTGTTATGAGACGCAAAGAATTCTCTTCCAAACCATATTGCTGCTCCACCCAAGACTATTGCACCAGCAAGAATTGCTCCTATCGCGATTGCCCCGCTATAAATACAAAATCCGGCAACGATCAATCCAACGATAGCAGTAAAAAATGAAATAAAGTCTTTGCGCTTGCCATCACCGATGTCAGCGTTAAGAGCCCTGTTTTCCAAATTGTGCCGATGGGTTTGCTCGATTTCTAATCCGCGGAACAATTGACTGGCTGCACCTGGATAAATGTCGTCATAACCACGGATCACGTCGGGCGGTGGCAACGGGCCAATGTGGCTTCTTACAGTCGTTACAGAAATAGCACTAAGTGTTGCTATGGCAAGCTCATCTACAATTGGTCTGACCTGCTCGTCAGAAAATTTCTTTCCCGTCAAACTTTGCAATCTCTCTTGCAGTCTAGGAATTTCTTTTCCGACGACTATCTCAATTTCTTTTTGAACTCCACCCTGCGGAAGAGTCGGAGTTTTAGTATTGTTTTCGCCTGATCCAACCACAGCTAGTCAATTCCACAAATTTCATCTGCCGCTAAATGTAGCTGGAGGATTTGAGCTATGCAACCCAATCACTAGTATTAGTCGTCTCCAAAAATCGTTGTTGTGAATTTTGTTCCAAATCGTTCTGCGCGATGTAATTTCCAAGAACTTTATACATGTCTTGCCCAATAGCCTCAACATCACCATAGATGCCCCTGCCACGATGTATTACTCTAGCTGGCTTCACTGACGAACCTAGAGCAATGCTAGCCCAAGTATCAATAAAACTTTGGGGATCGTGAATGACACCTGAAAACATAGTAAAGCGATCTAAAACGGAGTTCAGCGTTTCATCTCTATCACTTGATACAAACTTATGTTTCAAAAAAGTCATTTCTACACTTCCTAATTACACTATGGCAGAACATCAGGATAATCATCAACTGAAATCTGTAACCATTTGATTAATATAACTGAATTATGTCAGTTTTAGTTCCATCATAACCTATGTCGGCGCCAATTGTGGCCGTTACAAGTGTCAATCAATTTTCAAGCCCTATAAACCCGCATCCAATCAAACAGCTTATCAAATCCGCCAAACGGATAAAGATGCGGAGCAGCAATGCCCAGCTCCGGCTTATCAAAATGCAACAGCGCCAGTTGATCAACAAATTCGGTCGGCTCGGACACAGAAAGTAACTTCGTAATATTCAGCGCTTGCTTGCGAATAAAGCGCGCTGAATTTCCAACACCACACATTGCGGCATAGCGCACTAAAGTTTTAATCGATGCGGGCCCGGGCACGCCCACATGAAGTGGCAGATCAATGCCCTGTTCGCGCAATTGCCCGGCCCATAAGGCCAATGGCCCGGCATCAAACAAAAACTGAGTGGCGATAAAACCTGCAAGATTTTTTTCTTTAAGCCAAGCTTGTTTCACTTTCAGCGCGGCCAATAAAGTTGCTTCTCCATGAATCTTGGTGATGTCTGGATTGCCTTCGGGATGGCCTGCAATGCCGATCCGTTTTAAACCATTGGCTTCAAACACGCCGGTTTCCATCAACTGAATAGCAGCGTCATATTTTCCGATGGGTTGTGGCGCGCCGCCGCCCAAGCATAGGATGTTTGAAACCTTTGCCTTGTCAGCAAATGCGCCAATACGAGACTTTAAATCTTCTTCGTCGCGTACAAAACGGGCAGGCACATGAGGAATGGGCTCGAACCCAGCGTTGCGCAAAGCCACACAGGCGTTAATCTGAGCATCAACTTCCGCAGGGTCAATGAGCGCAATGAACACATTAGTGCCGCTGGCCAAGTTGGCGGTAAGCACTGGCAGTTTTTCAATCTGCTTCGGCGTAATTTCAATCGACAGCTTTTCCAGAAACGCTTTGCCCGGATTTTCCATCGTGGCCGAGGTGGCTTTGCTGTGCAAATGGGGGGCATTCATTGTTTAGAGCTCCGAATTGATACAAAGAATATTGCATCCAAGCCCTTCAAATCGCTCAGTCATTAGCGACAGGCCTTGCCGGAATACGACTGTTAACGTTGCTACAAGTCGTTTTTAAACAATTCAATGGCGCTAGTGGACAATTGCGCTTGGTTGGCGCAAAATGAAATTAACGGAGATTTCTCAATGTTTGGCGATAAAGCAAAAGAATTGCCACAAACTGTGGCCTTGGTACTCATACCTGAATTTACGATGATGCCGGTGACTTCCGTCATTGAGCCATTGCGGATTGCAAATCGGCTCTCAGAAAAGAATCTCTATAAATGGACGCTGCATTCCCTCGACGGCCAGCCCGTGTCGGCGTCAAGCCAAATTCTCACCATGGTGAATGGCGACCTTGAAACGATCCACCAAGATGCCACCGTCGTCGTTTGTGCTGGCCTCAATGTGCAACGCCATACTGATAAGCGCATGCTCAGTTGGCTGCGCAAAACCGCGCGGCGCGGTGCTGTGATTGGCGCTGTCTGCACGGGTGCACATATCTTGGCTGAAGCCGGTTTGCTAGACGGTTATCGCTGCACCATTCACTGGGAGAATTTGCCAGGTTTTTCAGAAGCATTTCCTGAGATCAAAGCCACAGGCGGGTTATTCGAAATCGACGGGGAACGGTTTACAAGCGCAGGTGGCACCACAGCCATCGATATGATGCTGACCATGATCGCAAGCCAGCATGGACCAGATTTGGCGGCCTCTGTTGCCGAAGCAATTTTGCATTCCCCAATTCGCCATCACAGCGAAAACCAGCGCATGTCATTGCCTGCCCGCATTGGTGCGCGCCATCCGAAATTGGTTTCTATTATTGAAAAGATGGAAGAGAATTTGGAGGATCCGCTATCGCCCAGCCTGTTGGCGAAACAGGCTGGCCTTTCGACACGGCAACTCGAACGCCTGTTCCGTCGGTATCTTGATCGTTCACCGAAACGCTATTATTTGGAGTTGAGGTTGAAGAAAGCGCGATCGCTTCTTTTGCAGACTGATTTGTCGGTGATCAATGTTGCACTGGCATGTGGTTTTTCTTCGCCATCGCATTTTTCAAAATGCTACCGCGCATTTTATGGCAGAACACCTTACCGTGAGCGCGGCGTTCCAGTTTCTGATGCCGCATAAAAACGGGGAGCAAGCTTTACAGCTCGCTCCCCCGGCTAGCACAAATTGCGACTGGGGGCAGTAAACAAGATGTGCCCGCCGATCTCTTGCAATTAAAGATTGCGGACAATTCTAAGGAATACAAAGCACATTCTGACAACTCTGGTCAATAGTATTTACTCAAATTGTTAAGTTATGCCTAAAGTGATCGTATGAGTTGAATCAATATAGCCTGCAACAAGAAACTGTAATATTACTAGTTCCGATTGATGACTTCACCGTATTCAGGCGTTTAAGCGATAGACGGCAACTTAAGATTGAAACTCAAACCTCGCCACTCGGAATCGGCAAGTTCAATTGTTCCGCCATACATCGAAGCTGTTTCCGAAATAATCGACATGCCAAGGCCAGAGCCCGGTTTGCTCTCGTCCAGGCGTTGACCACGCTTCAAAGCTTCGGCTCTGTTTCCCTCTGGAATTCCTGGGCCGTCGTCATTGACTGTCAACATTAACCAAGACCTGCCGTCATCGCCACTGGGCGCTAGTTGAACGGCCCTGACAAGTATCTGTGACTTCGCCCATTTGCAGGCATTGTCCATCACGTTACCAACCATCTCTTCTAAATCTTGCCGCTCGCCGCGAAACCGTAAATTTGGTGGCGCATCAACCGTAATTTTCAAATCGCGATCACGATTGATGCGCGTCAACGTTCGCGCCAGCGATTGCAGCACGGGTTCAACATCGGTCGCAGACCCGATGGTCTGAGCCCTCGCTGCGCGCCGTGCGCGGTCGAGGTAGAGGTTCACTTGATCACGCATCACATCGATTTGTTCTTTCACTTTATCAGCAAGCGGCCCTTTATTGTCGCGAGCTTCATTGGTCAGAACACTAATCGGCGTCTTCAACGCATGAGCCAGATTTCCAACCTGCATGCGCGCCCGCTCAATCACTTCAAAATTTGCCTGTACCAAAAGATTAAGCTCATCGGCCACAGGTTGTATCTCGCCCGGGAAATTATCATGCAGCATTTCAATTTTGCCGCCGCGAATATCATTCAAGGCATGTTGCATTTCAGCAAGCGGGCGCAAACCAAACCGCACTTGTGCCAACAGTGCCAATAAAAGTCCTGCACCAAGAAGACCCAAAACCGTCAAAAGCGTTTGCCGAAACGAAGAGACTTCAGCTTTCAACTCATCAAAATTGCCTGCCACCAGAAACGAAAAATCTTGCGGACTGCCAAATAGTTTCAGCCGCTGCTCAATCACCCGCAGTTGCTTGCCTTCTTTGTCGATTGCAGAAAAACTGGCAACTCCGTCTGCATCACGCTTACTCAGCGCTGCATCTGGCACAGCGATGTGTTGTTCCAGCAGAGAATCTGAGGCAAGAAGTCTTTCATGCTTGTCAGTTGAACTCACTTGCCAATACCAACCAGATAGCGGCAAAGAAAACCGCGTATCAGCAATTGGCCCTTGAAGCTTGGGTGTTCCATCTGCTTTAAGTTCAACATTGGCGAGAATGCCGTCCAAGGCTGCTTTCAGGCGCTGGTCAAAGTTTCTTTCCAACGCCTGCTGAAACAATGCGTTCAACAAAAACGCAGCAACGGCCAACAGAACGATGGCAATTAAAGCCGATGATGCGAGCAGCCGAAACGAAAGTGAATTAACCCGCATTCCCTTGCTCGCTCATGCAATAGCCCATGCCGCGGATGGTTTGCAAAACATCAACACCAAGTTTCTTGCGCAAGCGACCGACAAACACTTCCACTGTATTTGAGTCACGGTCAAAATCTTGATCATAAAGATGCTCAACCAATTCTGTTCGCGAAACCACTTTGCCATTATGGTGCATCAGATAAGACAGAAGGCGAAATTCGAGTGAGGTCAATTTAACGGCATTGCCGTTCACTGTGACCTTTGCATTAGCCGTATCAAGTGCCACAGGCCCACAGGTCAATTCGCTCGTGGCATGTCCCGCACTGCGCCGCAGCAGCGCGCGCACTCGTGCCAAAACTTCTTCCATATGAAAAGGCTTGGTCACATAATCATCGGCACCGGCATCAAAGCCTGCCACCTTGTCGCTCCAGCGGTCGCGCGCGGTTAAAATCAACACGGGCGTTTTCTTGCCAGAACGCCGCCATTTTTCTAGAACGCTCACGCCGTCCATCACGGGCAAGCCAATATCGAGAACGATCGCATCATAGGGTTCGGTATCACCAAGAAAATGGCCTTCCTCGCCATCAAAGGCTTTGTCTGCCACATATCCCGCATCGGTCAAGGCCGTCACCAGTTGGCGGTTCAGGTCAACGTCGTCTTCCACCACAAGAATGCGCATAAATCCGGTCCTTCTGCATTGCGGCAGCGCGAACTGGAATTAGGTGACGGCACCCGATGTTGCGTCAACCATGACTCGTGTCACGCTGCCCCCCACCTTAAGAGTGACAGCATAAACGCCGGAGGGCAAGAGCTTCACATTCAAAACCTTGGAACCAGGTACAGAGTCCTTAGCAATCACCGCCGCTTCAGACGGTGCAATAGGGAATTGACTAGCATCTTCAACAAGTTGGATCATAGGAAAGCGCAAAGACTGGGCACTCACCGGGCTCACGCCACAGGCTAAGACGCCACTCATCAAAACACCAAAAACCATCATCATCTTCTTCACGTCAATAACCCCCGAAAAGTTCATGTGCAGCTATAGATGAGGCAAGCTGAATACAAGATGAACAATAATCATTCGCCCTTAGGCCGTTTCCGAAACGGGTCTTGGCCCCTGGCAATTTTATCCAACTGCACTTTGGAAAAATTCTTAGGCTTCACGATCTTCCAGATATGGGGCATCAGTTGCTTCAAAACAATCTGAACCAATCCCACCCAAAAGCTGGGTGAGCGCGCAACCAGAAAGGCCGCAGCGCACACGCCGATCAGTGCCGCGACAAGCAACACCGCTTCAGTCACTTAATCACCTTGCCAGTTGTGTTGGTACGCACAGACCATATAGCAGTTACCAATGCCACTAATCCGGTCACCACAGAACCATAGTCACCCGAAGGTAAAACGCCTTTGCCGATCATGTAAGCAATAACAGGGGGCAAGACAGCGCGGGTCACGCCGCCAATCATATCGGTGTTCATCATTCATGTTCCTCAATTACCGTGGTTCCGCCACGGCGGCGGTTTAGCCCATGCGGGCAAATTGAAAGTGCATGCCGTCGGCGCGGCGTTCATCGGCGGACGAGCCATCGCCATTCCAGTCCCCGCCCCACACCCCGCCCAATTTCAAAAATGGTTCAACCACTTCTTGGCGCAAAGCTGCAAAATGCGGTGTCTGATCATGCAGGCCATTACGCGGCGCATCAAAATCCATGGCGCAACCATAAGCATGCATTGATAAATGTTGCAGGCCGCGCATTGTGCGGAAACAATAGGAGCCAGAAAAAACACTCATGCCCCAATCATCTATGACACGTTGATCACGCCCCGAATTTTTCCAAACCTGATCAAGCCAATCTAGCGTGGCCGCCGAACATGCCCTGTGAATCGGAAACTTCACAACAGGTTTGATCATGCGCATAAAAAAAGGCGGTGCGATGTGGACGATATTCGAGCGATACCAATCCTGAGAAACCACAGCAGCACCATGCCGCCTGGGATTGCCATAGAAAAAATCCGCCCCGCTTTGCTTTGGCCAAGTCGTCATATGATGTCCTTTGAGAGTTTGAGAGCTTCCGAATTTTCACTGCGATTCAAGCACTGCTTTAACGTTCTAGTACCGTCACCCCGGCGAAGGCCGGGGCCGGGCTAACAACAAGTTGTGCTCTTAACAAAGCCCAGTCCCGGCCTTCGCCGGGATGACGAGTTGAATGGTGAAAGCACGTGGTACTGCACTAACCCCGCCAACCCAAAATCAACGGTACATATTTCCCCAATGCTGCACCAATCGAAGCCGCAAGGCCGATCACAATCATCAGGGTGCGCCAACCACCTTTAACACCTACTAGCGCATCTCTAATTTCACGAACATCCACACGCATGGCATGCAGCTCAGATTCAACAGCTTGCATGCGCGCTTCGAGATTGCCAATTTCGCGTTCAATATTTGTCGTCATCATCACCACCAAAAAATCATCACGAGTCCGCCGCCGCCATTGCCGCCGAAGCCTCCTGTGACACCAGAACCAGCCCCACCACCACCAGAGCCAATGGCACCATTGCCGCCATTGCCGCCTGTCGCCGCATTCGAAGAACCTCCGCCCGACCCGCCGCAAGCGCCAAAAGGTAAGGGACTATAAAATCCGTCATTACCCCTGCCCGAGGCTAAGCTACCCGCAATTGTCGGAAACCAACCCGCGCCGATTACTGGACCGCCTGCAAAGTCAGCACTCGTTGTGCCACCGCCGCCTGCGCCACCAGAAATGTTTAATCCATTACCCCACGTGACAGCTGAGCCCACGCCACCAGCGACAGCACCGCCCGTGCCGCCTGCAATGCCAGCAAAAGAGGCAAAACTGCCAATGGCCGAAAATGGCCCAGAACTGGCAAGAACTGCAGCACTACCAGCCGCACCTGCAGCACCAGCCACGCTTGCTGAACCAACGCTGCCGCCCGTCGGCACAGCGTTTGCGCTCTGCACAATCAGATTTGCACGCGTGTTATTAGGTTGAAGGCTAACAAACGATTGCACGCCGCCTGCGCCAGAAGAACCCGGATTTCCGCCAAGCCCGCCTGGCCCCACATTGGCATAAAACACGTCAGGCAAAACATCTGCAGGCAATTGCACCACAGAAATTGCTGAAGAGCCACCGCCGCCTGAACCGCCCCGCGCTGTCGTAGCTGCGGCAGAAAATCCGCCGCCTCCGCCTGCGCCAGAGCCGATGCAAATAATGCGCAACTGACTTTTGCCGCGCGGCTTAATGATGGACTGCCAATCACTCGCTCCCAGTGCATTGTAAATCTGAAAGTCAGCGCCATTCTTTGTGTTAGGCAGATGCGTTAAATCCAGCATTAATATTGCCCGCCTATGACTGAAACCTGATAGCCAGCGGCCACGGCAGTGCCGATGGTCACGTTGATTTTAAAGCCAGCTGGCAGTGCAAAGTTCAGTGGCAAGACATAATCTGGTTGTGCTGCCACTTCGGAAAGTGTTGTGGCGGGCAAGGTCAATTCAGCAATCAGCGAATTGTTGACGGCTGTCGTGTTGACACCGCCATTGTTAATGAACACGCGGAGCACTGTGGCTATATTTGTGCCGAGCGAACGAGCAATAAGCTTTTGAGCAAAATTGCCAGCGTTGTTGCCAGCGTTGTTTCCGGTTGCCACAGTTGTGACAGTCCCCGTGCCATCCTTGGCGGTGTTAGCTGCGTTCAGAGTTGTTGGCCCCCATTGAATGGAACCAACACTTGAAAAAATTGGAGTTGTATTTGCAGGCATATTTTAGTCCTCAATTGATTGTCAAAAAGCGAGATTGAATTTGGCTCTGCACTGATGCCGCAATCACAAGATCGGCGGCATCGGCGTAAGCAGTTGTTGCGATATTTGTGTTGTTCGAGAGTGCAGTGGGTGTCGGCGCGCTTGGCGTTCCAGTGAACACGGGTGAGATAAGAGGCGCTTTCAAATTAAGCGCAGCAAGCTGAGCCGTCGAAACGGGTTTGCTGGCGTCCGACGTGTTATCAATATTGGTAAGGCCAACCGCCGTCTTATCCAGTGTCACCCAACTCTTATCACCGCGCCAATATTGCGCCGTGGTTCCTGCCGTAATGATTGGTTCCTTGGTCGCGATGCTTGTGGCCTGAGCGGTTGAAACAGGTTTGCTCGCGTCGGAGGTATTATCAATATTGTTGATGCTGAGAGTCGTTCGCGCTTGGGGGCCATCCAGCGACCAGATCGTGCCTGAACCTGAAACAATAATATCGCCTTTGTCTCCATCCGTAACACCACCACCGCCTCCGACGACATCGATGTTTGCACCATTCTGGCGCGCCCTAAATTTTCCGCTTGTCGAATTGTACCAAAGTTGGCCATTGCTCGGTGTCGTTGGATCTGCGGCTTGCGGATCAAGAACAGCATTGTTCTTAAACGTCACAAGGCCAGAAGCACCTGATACGATCAGTGATTCAAAAAATGTGCTGCCATCCACACTCACTTTGAAATGCAAATTGTCATCACCGGTCAACCCAACTTCGGCGCGACCTGAAAAGTTGTCTTGGAACAAAAGGCTCGCCGAATTGGCGGCAGCATTCTTGTTCACCTTAAACTGAATGCCAGCGCCAACATGGTTGAACAAAACTGAAGATGAACTCACGGCCAGTTTATTGGTTGCATCAGCGGTTGCGTTTACACCAAGCAAAGTCAAATTCTGCAATTGTGTTGGCGTAGAAGATCCACTCCAACTCGTGCCGTCGAATACCAGTAATAGATTTTCAGCCTCAACCCAAAGCCGCCAACCTTTGCGTGGGTTCAAGAACCGCCAAGCTCCCTCCATGCGCAGCGCCACTTGGCCTGCTTGCCCCAGCCACTCACCTGTTGGACTGGCAGCAATCAGATAACGATCACCATCAACGATCACGCCTGGCGGTGCGGCCAGGCTTCGGGAAATAACTGAGAGATGCAGAAGCCCATCGATGAGTGACAAGGCTTCATTGTGTGTCACATGTTTTTGCGCTTGCGCCGATGCCAGATAGGGCAGTGCAAGCAGAGGAGAATTAGGCATTGAAAGTCCTTTCAAGAATGTCACCAGCGCCAACCGTCGCGCTGATCTGCGCCACGCGCAGTTTCACCGCGGCAGGAGACGCGCCAAAGTCGGTTGTAAAATCTGCACTCGTGTAGAAATAATTGGGCGCACTCAAAACCTGGCTGCGCTTCAGTATTGATCCAGAATACATTTCGAGCCGGTATTGTTCGGAGGCCTCGCCCAGTGGCACTTCGGCCAATTCCCACAAATCGCCATCAATGCGCGTGCGCCTGATCCAAGAGATACTATATCCGCCAGACCCCGCAGCCATCTTCATTTGCGCAGGTCGCAACGGACGTAACGATTTCAACTGCCCCGCATAGGTAAGTTCCAGAAAGGCTGGATTGCCATAATCAAATTGCGCAGGCCCCAACCTCCACGTTGCTTCGAGCCCCGCCTCGGTCAAAGTCATGTCCGGTTGAACCACTGCCGCATTTAACAAAACAAAGTTCTGTCCCATTGGTCTTGAAGCCAGCATCTCCGCTTCTGATCCCGCCTGCCCACGCAAAAAACCTGAGAGTCGGTAAACATTCGCCGCAATCAAATTGGCTTTCTGAAACTGCACAATTTCGTAACCTGTCGCTGCATCACCGATCACGGCGGTGTTTGCGCCGCCCAATATTTCGTCAGTGCTGACCGACGTCAAAGCGCCATAACGCATCTGCACATCTAAAATATTTGCATAATCAACACGGTGCGGATTACCTGCTGGCCAAACATTCAGCGTCATCCCCTTCGTTGCTTGCTGCGATAACAGTCGATTGAAATTGAAACTCGAAGCGCCCGTCTTCTTAACAAGCGCCAAAGTCCCCGGCCAAGGAGTTTCTTGTGCTGCAACCCAAGGCGCTGCCGAACCCGATGCCGCTACATATGCTAGATCAAAAATCTGCGCATCCGGCTTGCCATAAATTTGTGGCGCGGCATTAGCACCCAGTCTTTCATTGGCCGGTGGCGCTTCATAAACAGCGGGGTCATGGCCGACCGCTTCGATTTTCCGCGCCGCTCCAGCTGCAACAGCTTTCACCCGCCATAAGCCGCCGCCAATATTCAATACATCACCTGCCTCAACCCATTCAAAACGCGGCGACAACGTAAACTGAGCTGACTCCCTCGCCGCCCAAGCTTCCTCCATTGCCACATCAACCCGCGCCTGCGCTTGAGCTTGACTTAAAGCTGCTGGCAAATTCATACTAATCTCGCGCGAACTTCCGGTTCCACTTTTAAGCCGTGAAACAGTTGCACTGCGATAGTCCAATCCAGACTCGGCATAGATAAGCCGCACAGCAGAAGCCATTTCAGTTTCCTGCGCGCGGGTATGATTGAAGATGGCTTGAGCAGAATTCTCCTCAACCAAATCATCACTTAACACTGCAACGGAACTTAAAGTACGACGTGCGCGAAATTTCAGTTTGCCTTCAGACTCAACGGCATCAATCGCAAAACTTTGCAGCAAGCGTTCAAGCGCATCGCGGGCTGACATGGGTCGGTCAAGCACAAAGCCATCAACCAGCCCTTCAACAGCTGAAACATCAACATCGGCAAATCCAAACCGCGCCGCAATCGATGTGATCAGATCACCAATATCAACAGCCCCCAACCGTCCATTCAGCCAATGTCCTTTGGCGTAATTGCCTCCATCGCTCCACACATCGGTGCGCGCCGGAAATGCCGGAAAAGGTCGTGCATCCCAGGCCCAAAAGAAAATGCGTTTGGCATCCACCATCGGTGCACCGTAAATATTCGAAACAGGATTGCCCGCCGAAGTCGCGCCCCAATAATCTTGCATCGCGCGAAGATAGGCATTTTGAATTTGCGCATCTTGCTGCCCACCAGAATAGTAGGGCCACAGACTCTCTGAAGACTTTGCATCATAAAAGGCATTGGGCGCGTTGGTGCCTTTATCAATTGCCGGGCAGCCCGCTTCGGTAAACCAAATCGGTTTAGACTGTGGCACCCAAGCCGTAGCCGTTGCTGATTGTACGCCTAAAGGTCGATTGAAATGCTGGTTCTTCCACCAATTCAAAAAATCCTTGGACCGATAGACCCAAGGCTTGCCATAAGCGCCATCTGCGATTGGTGTTCGTGTCTGCGTATCACGCGCTGTCTGCGAAGCATAATACCAATCATAATTCTCGCCGCTGGTAATGCCGTTCTTCAAATAATTGCGATCATAAATGCTGGGCGTGCCGGCAATATAATCCAAATGCGAATTGCCATCACGCCAGTCTGAAAGCGGTTGATAATTATCAATACCGATAAAATCGATTGATGCTGAAGTCCACAAAGGATCGAGATGAAAATACACATCCCCCGAACCATCGCGTGGCTGATGTCCAAAATATTCCGACCAATCCGCACCATAAGAAATCTTCGCCGCTGGCAGAATCGCTTTCACTTCTGCGGCCAAAGTTTGCAATGCTACAACGAACGGATAGGTGTTTGTTGAAGAGCGCAAAGTGGTGAGACCCACCATTTCGCTGCCTAACAAAAATGCGTCCACCCCACCCGCTGCAGAGCAAAGCTTGGCATAGTGCAACACCATACGGCGGAAGCTCCATTCAGCGGGCCCCGAATAATTGACAGTGTTTCCTGAAACCGCAAACTGCGAAGGCGCAGCCGAACCCACAAAGCTCGCAATTTGTGTGGCCGCAGCCGTCGTTTTATCCGGCGTACCACTTCGACCAGGAGCAATGCTCGCCGTCATGCGGCCACGCCAAGGATAAGCAGCCTGTGCCGCTCCACCAAAGGGATCAGCAAGCGCATTGCCCGCAGGCACATCCATCAAAATAAACGGATAGAACATCACTTTCAAACCACGCGCCCGCATGTCTTGAATGGCGCGGATTACGCTTGCATCCGAAGGCGTTCCACCGAATGCGGATTGGCCACCCACTTGGCTCACCAGTCTTGCCGCCGATCTGCCAATGCCTGACACCTGCCAATCATAAGGGCTCGTCACTTTATTGGCACTATCAATACCCGGTTTGATCGTGCATTGCCCGCAGCGCAAATCATCACCAAACCAAGCGACCACCAAAGATGCTGCGTCAATGTTTTTGCAATTAGCCTGCAATTGATCAAGCGACACAGTCCAATCACTGCTGGTTGCTGACACATGCGCGTTCTCACTGGCCGTCACACCTGCGCTCGCGGTGCGCGTCACGCTTGTCGTGTCATAACCAAACTCTGTCGAGCCCGGAATGATGCTCAGCGCCTTCACAGCGCTCGCTGCATCATTGCCCTTACGGATCACCTCAAACGAAAACTGCGGCATGCGATTGCCAAAACTGGCCAACGGCAAGCGTTCAAAAACCACATAAGCAAGGCCACGGTAAGCAGGTGCAGAAGTTGCCCCTTCAATCGCCGAAATTAAACTGTCAGAGCTTTGCGTTTCTGTGCCCAGATAAAGCCGGGGCGCAAATTGCCCAATATCAACTTCTTTTCCGTCAGCCCACACCCGGCCAATATCGCTAATCTCTCCTTCGCATAAGCCCACAGCGAAATTTGCAAAGTAAGAATATTCTGTGCTGGTATTGCCTGAGCCGCCACCGCCCTTGCCCGAAGCTGATTGTGTGGTCGTGGTGGCCACTTCAATCAAATTGCTTGCCCAGATCACTTGGCCCGCAATGCGCATCCGCCCGTAAACCACAGGAATGGGCGAACCTTCCTCCGAAGACATCACGCGGAGTGACCCAAGCCTTGGCCCCTCACGGTGCGTTGATTGTCCAAATAGTTCCTGGTCAATCAAACTCCCCGCAATGCCACCCACCGCGCGTCCAATGGCGCTGCCAATCGGCCCGCCTAAAAATCCGCCAAGCGCAGCGCCTGCATATTGCAAAACAACTGTTGCCATTATGCAAGCCCCTCAGGAAATCGAAACGCGAATGCTAGTCTGCGCAACCACCAAGAGCTCAGTGCCGCCTCGCTCACACAAGAGCCCTCTTGCGCGTGGATCATCCGTGTACGGTCTATTGCAATGCCTGCATGTTTTGCTGGTAGATACGGTTTCCAGCGAAAAAGCAGAACATCACCTGCTTCAAACACCAGCGGTGGCACTTCAATCAAATGTCTGCGCCCCGCTTCGGCAAGCGTCTCTTCCAAACCAGCCTCGGCCCAATCGGGCGCATAGGCAGGTGGCAGTTCCGGCTCCTCGCCAAAGCGCTCACGCCACACGCCGCGCACGAGCCCCAAGCAGTCACACCCCACATTTTTGAGGCTAGCCTGATGCCGATAAGGCGTGCCAAGCCAACCCTTGGTGAGGGTTACGATGATGTTTTCGTTGGTCATGAAGGTTCTCTGGTTAGATTGTTCTATTCATTACTGGGGCAGGCTCCCCCTCCGCCCTTCGGGCACCTCCCCCAGCAAGCTGGGCGGAGGGCGAAGGAACATGGACTTTCAGCATCACGCTCCCCCAACTTGTTAGGGGAGCTGTCCGAAGGACTGAGGGGGGCCGCCTTTACCCCGCCCTGCTCGCCCCATTATTCACGCCATCCTTGCTCGCCACCGCCATCACAAAATCACTGCCCGGCATATGCGGAAAACCTCGGAAATTTATTTGGTTGGCAAACTTTGCTTTGCAGGTGGCAAATTGCTTATCGCATCCGGCATTCACAACAATCTGTTCACCCGCAGAAATAACAAACTTCGGCGCCTGCCATAAATCGATCCGCGATGATGTTGCAAAGGCCCGATACCTTTTTATCGCAAGAGACCTACCTATATTCGGCCCACTGCTCCAACTCAAAACACCCCGCGTAAACCAATCACCGGCAAAACCGCTTAAACCCAAAACATCAAAACTATTTTCCCGCACCGCCGTAATCGTCGCAACGCCACGGTAAGCAGCTACATTCAAATTCACACCACAGCGCGCGTCTCCCAAAATCGCGTCACAGCCAAATTGAAACAGCCGACCTTTCGGTTGATTCATGAGGTGCGCCAGTCCGCGCACCTCCGCTTTGAAATGCCCCTGCCCATAGCTCACTTCACCCAAATGGCCTTTACGTTGCAGAATGCGCTGCGTCACATCCTGCCAATTCACCCGCCAGATTTCGATTGCCGCATGATCATAATCACCCGCATTAAGCCGCACCTCATCAAGTTGCGCGGATTTCAGCGCGCCTGAGGCTTCGAGATTATCAACCGCAAAGCCAAGTGATGAATGAATCTCAGACGATGAGAATCCAGCCTGCGCTTCAAAATTCACGCCATCAAAAACCACCACTTCATCATGGTCTGTAAATCCAATAATCTGGCCTGAGCGAAGTGTGAGTTTCCAACAATAGCAAAGCGTTGTCGTGCCGCTGTCTAAATGCGCCTGCAGCGCTAAAGGGATATTCTTCATGGCCGCACCTCGATCAGAGGAATGTGCGGAATTTCCCCTCCCGCAAAATGCGCCAAGTTGATGGTTATGGCATCAGCATCAAATCGCACCGGCACATCAAACTCAAAACCAGCAGTGATCACCGCACCACTCGTCGGAATTGATCCGGCATTGAAAGTAACAACACCAGTCAAAATATTCACCACGAATTGCGTTGTCACAATTCCATTCACAGCAACACGAACCGTGCCCGCCACAGGCGCATTAATCTGCCGCAGATAATACCGCGTACCCGTGCCATATTTCTTCACCAGCTGAAACGCAGCCGTCGTTCCATCGCCTGTTCCAATATTCTGATCAGTTGCAGCAACCGTCGCCGCCGCCGCACAAGATTTAAAATCGGCAAAGTCCTTCCACCGAAACGCATAGAGCCTGCCCCGCCTCTCTTCAAAAAATGCCACCACATTTTGAATATCGTCCAGCGATTTCACTCCAAACCCCGCATTGTAGCTGCGCTTGGAATTAGCCCAGCGCGCATTGCGTTCTTCTCGGCCTGAAGCCGTGGTCACCACATCGGTGCGGCGTTCGGCGGTGCCAGTAGAACCCCGCGATATCGCCGTTGGAAATCTTACATTGTCAAATGGCATCTCAGAGATTCCTTTGCCCGCGCATAATCGCTTGCGCCATTTGTGCTGCAATCTGGCCTTGCGATTGATTGAAACTTTGAAGGTCTGGCGTCGAAATATTCACCGTCACATTCACTCCACCACCGCCGCGCACACCCAATTTGCCATCGGCTCCGCGTGATAAAGGCATGATCGCCTCAGGCCCCGCCTCGCCCATCAGGCCTGCTCCACCACTCATCGGAAACAACATGGGGCTGTTCACCACGCCGCCATCGGCAAAGGGCGTGATGCGACCATTGTTAAAAGCATTGCCATTGGCATTGGCCAAAACGCCGCCCAACAAATTGCCCACAAGATTGCCGAGAGGCTTTAGCGCCGCAGACAAGGCCGATTGGCTCAAAGACAATACAAGCGACCTCATCACATCGCTTAAACTTTTGCCGTGAATAACTGCACTGGCAAAAGACGTCACCAGCTTATTGCCGAAGCTATCAGCCAGTTGGGACAAATCTTGCATCTCGGTGCGCAGCGCTTGCGTACTGGCGGCTAATGCATTCACATTTTGGGTCGTTTGATCACTCATTCGTCGGGAAACCTTTCCATCATCTCATTCAGTTTCTGGCGCAGCATTGGCTGGGAGGGGGCACCAAATGCTGCTGCGATTTCGCGCGGTGTGCTGCGCCAGAACTCGGAAGGGCTTAAGCGCAAAGTGCCAAGCCCCAATTGCATCAGTCTCGCCCAGGGAAACGTGGGCTTCAGCTTCTTCATAGATTGCCTGCGAAGGTCGCTTTCAAAAGCTCCGCCACTATGCGCAGATATCCAGCAGCACCGCCCGCCACTGAAAGCTTCGAAACTTCATCATCGCTGAACGTTAATCCAGCACCGCGAAGTCCAGCGCCAATTACTTTGATTGCATCCGTCGCTTTAATGCGCCCGCCTTCAAAGCGCTCGGCAATGGCAACCATATCTTCGCCCCCATAAGCGTGTTCAATTTCAGCAAGTGCACCGAGGGTGAGCACCAGTGTATAATTCTGTCCGCCAAGTTCAGCTTCAATTTCACCACGATGTCGATTGGCCATGTTGCACCTCAAATTGCTGTGAATGAAAGTTGGCCCGCAGAGGCGAGCGCCAAATCAAACGTCACTTCGCCATCATGCTTCGCGCCAAAATCCAAACTCACGATTTGGAATGGCCCCTGCACAATGCCAAAGTTCGGAATGATGATTTGCCAGTCGACAATCGTGCTGTTGAAAAAATAGCTCCGCATCGTCAGGTCGGTTGCCGCATCTTTGAAAATGCCCTGGCCGCGAAGGCCAGCTGATTTCAGACCAGCCCCAGCCAATAATTCGCGCCATGCACCTGCTGATTCTTGTGATGTGGCATCCACCGTTTCTGCGTTGAATGAAAGCGTGTGGCTGCGAAGTCCGGCCACCGTCACGAAAGCGCCTGCCCCCGTGCTGTCGAGTTTTAACAATAGGTCACGGCCTTTTTGGGCTGCCATGTTGGTCTCCTTTTAAAGCGGTTCAGTCGCGGCGCGAAAACGCATCACGCCGTTGAAATTTGAAGTGGCGATGGATTTTGAAACGTAGTTGAACGAGGCTCGTAGATTGACCAGTCGGTGATCAGTCAATGTCAACACGGCACCATCCAACGCCGTTTCAATTTCATTGCAAATGTTCTGCGCCAATGGCCGCGCCCGAGAGTTGCTCACGATCTCAAGTGTCACAATCAGTTCATGCGCCTTTTGATCAGCCACACTCCAATCGCGTGTCTCGATGGCGTTGAATGAAACAAATGGCGGGTTTGCGCCGCGTGGGGCTTCATCATAGATATGTGCGCCACCGAGCAGCGCCGTCAGTTGCGTCCGCGCAAGCAGAGCCGTTCGCATCGCCTGTTGTATCGATTGAGCTGGACTCATTTCAGCCGCCTATTGCGGTAAGCTCGCAGAAGTTCAACAGCGCCGACGGGCAATCTGCCATTGTTCTGATCGCCGCGATTGGCATACCAATCTGAAATCGCCATCAGCATGGCCTGTTTGATTTCGGCTGGCACAGACGCAGATGTTGCACCAAAGCCCGCAACAAATTTCAATTCAACACCGTTCACCAAGCGGCCTGGCGGAACAAATACGCGACCTCTGCGCAAAACCACACGAGGCGGGTTGCTTGCGACATCAATGTAATAATGCGCAGGATCAAGGGTTGCTGGCGTATCATCATCGCCATAGGTTTTGATGTCGACAACACTCAGCAGCGGTTGAATTGGAACATTAAATATTCCTGCTTGCGGCCATTGATCCAGAAACAGCGACCAGTTTTGTTGCATCAAAGCCAGATCATAGCGCTGTTCAATCAGACGCCGTGCGGTGGTAATCAGTGTACTGACGAATGTGTCATCATCTGAATGGTAAATGCGCAATTGTGCCTTGGCCTCGGCCAAGCTTAAGGGTTCCGCGGAAGGCGGAGTAGTGAGAATGAGGGGCATGAGATTTCCTTAAAAATCCCTCCCCTGCTTCAGGGGAGGGAGGATGAAATATTACGACACGCCAAACTTCAACAGCTTGATTGCATCAAAGTCCTGCATGCCGCCGCCCACGCGTTTGGTGGTGTAGAACAGCACGTAAGGTTTCGCAGTGAACGGATCACGCAAGATGCGGGTGCCAACACGGTCGACAATCAAATAGCCGCGCTTGAAATCACCGAACGCCACCGAGAATGTGTCGGTGCCGATGTCGGGCATATATTCGCTTTCCACCACCGGGAAGTTCAGCAACATGGCGTTGCCATCAGCGGTGGCCGCAGGTTGCCAGAGATAGTTGCCCTGTGCATCTTTGAACTTGCGGATCTGCGCTTGCGTGGCGCGGCTGATCATGAAGCGTGCGTTCTGGCGGTATGCTGCCTTGATTGCATAAATCAGATCGACCACCTTGTCTGTCGGGTTTGTGGCCGCAAATGCACCAGCCACACCGGTTGCGATGTAGCCTGTATTGCCCCAAGTCCAAGACCCTTGTGCCACTTTGGTATAGGCCAAAATACCCTTGGGCCGTGTAATGCCATCACCATTGAGGAATGCATCAGTTTCCTGTTCAGCAAAAACTGTTTCCACTTCCTGGGCGACCCATTGATCCAAGTTCACAATTGAATCGTCGAGCAAAGCTTGTGTGGCCGCAGGCATGGCATAAAGTTCCATGGTCGGGAATTGCAACTCGGCCAGCGTGGCGCTGTTGGTTTGTGGGCGTGCCGCAGTTTCACCCACCCAGCCCGTCGTCGCACCATTGGTGTTGAACGGCTTCTTATAGAGTGTTGCAGAAATCTGGCGCACATCAGCAATCTGCCGCATCGGGGACGCTTTGGAAAGTAAGCGGCCAATTTCCGCTTCCACTTCAGGCGGCACCAAATAACCACCATCTTGACCAGAACCCACCGACATAGCCTTGGCTTCAAGCGAAGACAGACCTTGTGTTTCGCCCTTGCGCACGTATTGCTCAAAAGCTTTTTTGTGCTCGCTGGGTTCGGTTTTCATTTCGCCGCCAAGGGCTGGCCTGCGTGATTTCAAAATCAATTCGTCCATCGCCTTGTTGATGCGGTCAACCTTTTCAGAGGTCACCACATCAGCGCTCATGCGCTTTTCAATTTGGTGGAGGCGTTCGTCATTGGCTTCCTTGAAAGCTTCAAACGCGCCCATCACGTCATATTGGTCGGCGGCAGAACTTGCCACTTTAGTTTCGAGATTATCCATGTGTTGCAGTGTTCCTTATTACATTCAGGGCTTCAGGTTTGACAAAAAGTGAGTCCGCCTTCGCCCATGCGCGAGACTTCACAGTGCTCACCCGTGCACCTTCCAACATTGGAAAAGTGACGAGTGAAATTTCCCACAAATCAATTGTGTAGATTCGCCGCGTTTTCGAAGCGCGGTCTTGCTTGGCAAAAACTGTTTTGAACCCGATCGACAAACCATCAAGCCCACCGGATTCCAGAAGTGAAAATAGTTCGCGCCCGCGTTGCACATTGCGGTCAAGGCGTCCTCTTACAAGAAGCCCGCGTTGATCTTCATAAATGTCTATCCATGTGCCCACAGGCTCTGCCGGATCATGCTGAAACAACATGCGGATGTTTTCAACACCACGCTTTTTCAAGCTTTCGGCAAAAGCACCCGGCATCACAATATCGCCAGCGCCATCACGCTTGTTAAACAAGCTGGCATAGCCAGTAAACACAGCGGTGCCAGGCCCTACCGACAAAGGCAGCTCCAGCTCGCGTCGTTGCAGACGAAGGGTCATATGAAATTCCTTATTGATACAGTTTAAATGCCGTCATCCCGGCGAAGGCCGGGATTGGGCTTTCTAAAGCCACAGCTGGTCGTTAGCCCGGCCCCGGCCTTCGCCGGGGTGACGGAGTTCAAAAGTTAATGCAGAGCTATATTCACTTCCCATACCCAACAGCCGCCCGCTTCTCTTCATCACTTAAAAACGTCGCCGCATTCACACGCGACCACAGCGCGTCACGATCATGAGACAGCGCTTCAACTTGATCCAAATCAAAACTCAATTTCAAATCTGGCCCAAATTGCGCGCCTACAAAATTACCAAGTGCATCTGTCACCTTGCCCAAAACAGGGATAACAGTTTGCCGCCAAAATGTTCGGTTGGCCTCAGTGAAATTCGAATAAGTGTTATCACCCGGAATGCCGAGCAACATGGGCGGCACTCCGAAGGCCAAGGCAATCTCACGCGCCGCGGAATTTTTTGCTGCAATGAAATCCATGTCCTTGGGGCTATAGCCCATCTCTTTCCAATCGAGCCCGCCCTCCAGCACCATCGGCCTGCCCGCATTGGCGGCCCCTTGATAACTGGTCTCCAATTCATTTTTAAGTCGCTCAAATTGTTCCGCTGTTAGTTGCTCGTCAGATGCCGCAAACACCAGCGCGCCCGATGGTCTCGCCGCATTATCGAGCATTGATTTATTCCAAGAGCATGCAGAATTATGCGTATCAATACTGCGCTGCGCCGCCTCTAATGGTGACTGCCCGTAGTAATCATCAAGTGGATTGAACATGCGAATGTGAATTACGTTTTCAGCTGGTAGTTTGGTAATTGATCCGTATACAGAGTATTCATAGTGATCCGGCCAACCATCAACACCTGGCACCACTTTTATGCGGTCGGGCCGCAGCGCCATCAACTCGCGTGGCGTATTATCCAAGCTTGAGACTTCAATAAAGGAATTGCCCGCAAGCAGAAGATATGAAACAATATTTTCGATAAGTTCGCGGCCCGTTTGCGAGGGATTTGGTTTTGCCAAAATATCAAGCAGTGGATGCGTTTCCGCTTCTTTGACCCCTTGATAAACCAGCAGCGGAACCGAACTCGCAGCCTCAGCAATCATCCTCACACAGCGATAGCCGATGGCATTGGTCATAAACCCTTCACGCGCCTGCGCCGCATAATTGCGCGGTGTCCATTGCGGTTTGCCAGCTTGGTAGAGCGAGACAAGCGGTTGCGCGCGGAATTGTTTTTGATCGGCTGAGAAGAGTGATTTTAGTTTGGAGAGCATGTAGATATTTCCTTTGTTGCCTTTGATCACTTTTTATTGACCAGCTTTTCATTCGTCATGCTCGCGAAGGCGGGCATCTGTGTTTTGTGGCAAAGTAAACGAAGATTCCCGCCTTCGCGGGAATGACGACTTTTACGGGCATGAATTCGCCATAAACTCTCCACCCTCACAACACACTCACCCTCGGCCCTACCCTTGGCTTTTGCATCAAATCATGCACGGCCCATACCAGAGCATCCAACCTATCGGGACTCTTCCCACCGATACCGATACTCGCGCACATTTCATCTTCCAATTCCGGAAACAGACCCACATGGCTCACACGGCCCTGCTCATATAAAGCCGCAATGGGTTCAGCACGCGCCGTTTTCCCGACGCTTGCATGAACCGACCGAAATGAAAGATTGCGGTCAACTTCGCGAAGCACTTGTTCGACCATCGCGCCACCTTGGTTCACTTCAGCCACAACACGTGCAGCTTTGCGCTCATGATAAAGTGTCACCACACGCCTGGCCCATTGCGCGGGCCGCAGGCCTTGTATCGAACGATCGGCCAAAACATAGAACCGATCATCGCGCCCCAAACCAACACATACAATTCCGCATGCGTTGCTTTTCTTGCCCGCGCTCGCAGGCGGATCAACCGCCACCACAATGCGTTTCAATAATGGCGCTTCCAATACGCGGTATCTCTCAAACATGTCTCGGTTGAACAATGCATCTGGATCATCCTCAATCAGCTCGCCATTCAGTTCTTGCTTGCCTAATCTGGTTCCAGCGTAACGCGCCGTCACATCTTTGATAAAGCCACCAGCCAAGTTCTTGGCATTATCGAAGGTCGTCGAATGACTGGTCACTGTGCCTGCCGCATTGATCAATTTTTTCATAATCGGAACGGGCCGCGGCGTGGTGGTAATCACCGCCACCGGGTTCTCTCCCAATCTCAAACCAAACTGCAACATATCCCACACACTCTCAGCCTGTTTCCATTTTGCCAACTCGTCACACCAGGCCGCATCAAATTGCGGCCCGCGCAGCCCGTCTGGTTCTTCGGCACTGAACACATGCGCCACCGCGCCATTCGGCCAGCTCACCATGCGTTTGGATGGTTCAAACAAAGGTTGCTCGTTTGTTCCGTGTACGGACAATAATCCAGACTGTCCTTCAATCATCACCAAGCGTGCTTCATCAAAAGTTGGTGCCAATAAAGCAATGCGCTTTGCTGAACTGCCCCATTCGCCCAAGGCAATGGCCTTCACCCATTCGGCCCCGGCTCTGGTTTTGCCAGAACCGCGACCACCTAAAAGCAGCCAGCGCCGCCAATTAACACCCTCAGGTGGAAGTTGGTCCCGCCTCGCCCAATAACGCCACTCCCTCAACAGGCTCCGAACCTGGTAAGGCTTGAGTGTTGCCGCGAATGACTTCGCTTTCTTCCGGTAAATTCGCAATGCGGCGCGCAAGTTCATCACGCTCTGCATCGTGGAGCTTTCTGGTTTCGTGACCTCCGCGTTGTCTGCGATCTTTTTGCTCAAGTTGTAAAACCTTTTCCAATGTACGCACCAAAGTGTTTGTGGCCCGAATATCGCGTTCATTTGCCAATGCTGAAATGTCTTCGCCAATCGCATTCATTTCGCGTTCGAGATTTGCGAGGCGCTTTTGCAGAATTTCTTTCAGGCGTTTGATCGTGTCGCGCGTGCTTTCAATCTTCGGTTTCTTGGCCGCAGCGCCGCGCATCAACCAACCTTCAAGCTTGGCCTTCTTGCTGAGCGTGATTGCGGACATGCCAATGCTCTCAGCAATCTGCGAAACGGTTTCCACTGTCTGTTCATAGCGCATACGAATATGCGCCCAAGCGTCCGCATCCGGCGCAGTCTTAGCGTCTTCAGTCATTTCAAATCTCTTTCTTTGGAGCAGTTTAGTTTAGTCGGATCAAAACCCACCTCAATCCGTCATTCCCGCGAAAGCGGGAATCTCTGTTTTCTGTATCTCAAACGCAGATCCCCGACTGCGCGGGGATGACGGGTTAGGGCTGACCTGGTTTTGTCTAAATCAATCGCTTTAGGGGTTAAATCCGAGCCCTGAATTTCTGGGCCCATTTGTGGAGTATGACGAGAACTAGCAGGCTCACCGTACGGTGTCAAGTATTATTTTCATTTTATAGGATTTATTTTTAAATGTATCCCCCTCCGCCCTTCGGACACCTCCCCCAGCAAGCTGGGCGGACGGCGATAAGATGTTGATTCCGCACAAAATTATTATTGCGCTCCACCAACTTGTTGGGGGAGGTGTCCGAAGGACTGAGGGGGAGTCTGCCACACGCGATAGCCCCGCCATTTCTAAACCCAATTATCGAACATACCAAGAACATGTCATCTCACCGTACGCACGTCAAGAACTATTTCCTGTTTTAGTCATTATTTTTTTTAACAAGCTTCTAAACCGCAGTTAAGTTATTGTAACACAATGGACATTCGGCAGTTACAATATTTGGCGGCTTTGGCCCGCGAAAAGCATTTTACCCGTGCAGCGGCGGCTTGCAATATCACCCAGCCCACTTTATCTGGCCGGATTCGCCAGTTAGAACAAGAACTTGGCGTTCCCATTGTGGAGCGTGGTCAGCGCTATATTGGTTTAACACCGGAAGGCGAGCGCGTTCTCAAATGGGCGCATTTGATTTTGGACAACTGGCAAAACCTCCAACAAGAGCTGGTTCAAATCAAAGGAAAGAAGGGCGAATTGGTAGGCCGCATGGTTTTGGGCGTCATCCCGTCAGCCCTGCCCATGGCCTCATTTCTCACTAAAGCAATGAATGCCATGCATCCCGCTGTGGATTTCACCATCCTTTCCCACAGTTCCGAAGAAATCATCCGTGCACTGAGCGATTTTTCGATTGAAGCTGGTATTACCTATCTCGACAATGAACCGGTTGAAGGTTTGATGAGCGTTGAACTTTACCGCGAAAACTATTGCCTGTTCATTTCAAGCGCCCATGAATATGCAGCGCGCGATCATGTCACTTGGTTCGAAGCCGCCCAACAGCCATTGGCTCTGCTCACACCGAACATGCAAAATCGCCGCATCATCGACCGCGCTTTTGCCGCCGCCAAAGTTCACCCCTCACCTCGGCTCGAAACGAATTCAATTATGAATCTCATTTCGTCAGTGCGCAGCATGAACCTCTGTTCGATCATGCCCGATTATTTTCGCAATGCCATGGGCGCGCTTGAAGGTGTGGTGGCCGTTCCCCTCAGTGAACCAACAGTCAGTCATGCAGTTGGATTGGTAGCTGTCGATAGGGATCCGCTTTCCCCCGCTATTGCTGCCTTATTTCAAGCGGCTAAGAATTTTAAAGTTCATTGAGCAAAGGGATTTCGAAGAATGAAATTATTAATCAGTATACTGATTATAATCATTAGCTTCCAATTCAATTTCGTAAACGCAGAACCCCGTTCTTTCGTAATGTCAGTCGCCGGAATTCAGACTAAACCCGGCAATGATGTTTTTTATGGCCTGAATGTCAGCGGTCCTGATTTGGCTAAAGATGCCGATATGGTCACCGCAGTTGTCGAAGCTTACGGTGTTCCATGGAATGTTTTTGCTGAATCCGAAACGCCATCACCCAATCACGTGTGGACAAAGACGATGACCAGCATGGCCACCAATTTGCGCGGCGGTGGCAAGCCGCTTATTTTGCAATTATTGATGACCCGCGAAAAACTAACCGGATTAGCGATGGCTGATGACAGTTTGAAACCCGATGATAATTGGACCTCCAAGTGTTTTGATTTCAGCGGCGACAATTCAAAATACAGTTTGGCCTATGCCCGATACGCCGCGTGGATGACGCGCACTTTCAAGCCGCGTCAGGTTGTCGTTGCGGTTGAAGTCAATGAATATCTCCACACCTGTGGCAAGGGTGAAGGATGGAATAAAGTGGTTGAGGTCAGCAACAAGGCTTATGATGCGGTGAAATCGGTTGACCCAAAAATTCTCGCCTATCCCTCATTCACGGCGGGCCCGCTTTATCTTGATCACATAATTGGATTTGATCCCAACACCTACAAATTGCTGAGTGCTTTGAAGCGTGATCGTTTCGGCTTATCAATTTATCCAAAAATATTAAAACGTGCCGATGATAAGCCGCCGCTGCCCAGTGATCTGCCAGCAGATTTACTCACGCGGGTTCGCATTCAAAATCCGCTGGAGAAACTGATTGCAATCACCGAAACGGGTTGGAACTCAAACTCCATTTCTTACGGTACGCCAGATCAATGTGTTAAAAACGCTGTGGTCTCATCAGAGGACGAGGCAACATCTTATCTGCATTGGCTCCTCCAAAACGCGCAGACCAACAAAATAAAACTCGTCACCTGGTGGTCGAAGCGCGATTTATTGCCAAAAGCCGTGATGGGCACTTGCTATCCCACAATTGGCCTGTTTTCATTAGGGGCCTGCAAAGGTGACATACAATGCGCAGCGGTTAACATCTTTCGCAAAGCCTTCGGCGGCGATGGTGTGTTGGGTGAGCTCATTTACAAGGTTTTCGGAACAATGGGGCTCTACGACTATAACGGAAAGCCCAAACTTGCGTTGCTGGGACAATGGCAACAGACTTTGGCGCAAAACTACCGCGAATGACGATCATAGGCGGTGTCTATAATGCTATAGACTCGCGCAATTGGTAAAGGACTGGCCGATCTGCGATAATTATATATGGCAAAGAAAACGACATTGATTGATCTCCAGTTCGGCAAGTCTGATCCGGCAACACCCATTTGCGCAAAGCATGGCAACAAGCCGGATGCGCTTCTCGAAATTTTGCATGATGTGCAACATGAATTGGGCCATGTGCCCGAAACATCCCTGCCCGCAATTGCTCACGCTTTGAATCTTTCGCGTGCAGAAGTTTATGGCGTTGCCACGTTTTAT
>CAXTTK010000004.1:0-263679 GCA_964247245.1 uncultured Aestuariivirga sp. | reverse complement strand
TGCTCACGCTTTGAATCTTTCGCGTGCAGAAGTTTATGGCGTTGCCACGTTTTATCATGACTTCTATTTGAAGCCGACCGGCAAGCATCATTTGAAACTTTGTAGCGCTGAAGCCTGCCAATCGATGGGTGGGCAAAATTTGGTTGCAGCGGTCGAAAAATTCTTGAACGTAAAAATGGGCCAAACCACGGCTGATGGCTTAATCACACTGGAGGCAACCTACTGCTTGGGCCTTTGCGCTTCGGCGCCTTCGATTATGATTGATAATAAACCTGTTGCTCGTGTGAATGCTGATAAAGTGAAATCGATTATTGAAGGACTTCGCACATGATCAAAATTTATGTGCCACGAGATAGTTCTGCTAAAGCCGTTGGCGCTGATGAAGTGGCAACGGCCATTGCCGCTGAGGCTGCAGCGCAAAAGATCAGTATACAGATCATTCGTAATTCCACTCGGGGCATGGCGTGGCTGGAAACTTTTGTAGAAGTTGAAACACCAAAAGGCCGGATGGGTTACGGCCCCGTTGAATTGAGTGATATGACGAGTCTCTTTGCCGCAAAATTTTATGAAGGTGGCAAACACGAGTTGGGCCAAGGGTTGGTTGACGAGTTGCCATACCTCAAGAATCAAGAACGCCTCACATTCGCTCGTGCTGGCATCACCGATCCGGTTTCGCTGGGCGATTATATTTCACATGGCGGTTTTGAAGGTTTGAAGAAAGCTTTGGCCATGACAGGTGCGGCGATCGTTGCCGAGGTCACCGAATCTGGCCTTCGCGGGCGCGGTGGCGCGGCGTTTCCGACAGGTATCAAGTGGAAAACCGTTCACGACACAAAAGCTGATCAGAAATATGTCTGCTGTAATGCAGATGAAGGTGACTCAGGCACATTCGCCGACCGTATGGTGATGGAGGGCGATCCCTTCATGTTGATTGAAGGCATGACAATTGCCGGTCTTGCAAGTGGAGCAACTAAAGGCTTCATTTATATTCGTTCAGAATATCCTGATGCGATTGCAACGCTGAAGGAAGCCATTGAGATCGCGGTTGCTGCAAAATGGCTTGGCGAAAACATTCAGTCTACGGATCATTCTTTCACCCTTGAAGTGCGTCGCGGTGCGGGCGCATATATTTGCGGCGAAGAAACTGCGATGCTGGAAAGCTTGGAAGGCAAGCGCGGCATGGTTCGCGCTAAGCCACCTATTCCGGCGCTTGTCGGGCTGTTTGGCAAACCGACAATCATCAATAATGTGCTCAGCTTTGCCGCTGTTCCATTCATTCTCGCCAAAGGCAGCACCGCCTATAAGAATTATGGCTTGGGCCGTTCGCGCGGAACTCTGCCCTTCCAATTAGCAGGCAATATAAAGCAAGGCGGTTTGGTTGAAAAAGCTTTCGGCGTAACGCTCCGTACACTGATCAATGATTTCGGTGGCGGCACATTCACGGGCCGCAAACTTCGGGCCGTGCAAGTGGGTGGGCCACTGGGTTCTTACCTGCCAGAGTCACAACTCGATCTACCAATGGATTATGAAACCTTCGCCGCAAACGCCGCAATGGTCGGCCATGGCGGATTAGTGGTATTTGATGATAGCGTTGATATGGCCGCGCAGGCGCGTTTTGCCATGGAATTCTGCGCAATTGAATCATGTGGCAAATGCACGCCTTGCCGCATTGGCTCGACACGCGGCGCTGAAACGATTGATAAGATCATGGCTGGTATTGATCGCGATGCAAATCTCATACTGCTTGAAGATTTATGCCAGACAATGACTGACGGCTCACTCTGCGCAATGGGCGGATTAACCCCAATGCCGGTGATGAGTGCAGTTAAACATTTCCCCGAAGATTTCGATCGGCCAATGATGCAGGCTGCAGAATGATTTTTTCGTTTTCTCATATTTTAACCGTCATTCCCGCGAAAGCGGGAATCCAACTTATGGCAGAACCCAAGTTGGGTCCCCGCCTTCGCGGGGATGACGAATCTATTAATTCACACATTCATAAACAGAGATAACACCATGCTGATCAAAGAAACCGATTTCGGTACGCCAAAATCTGAAGCGACCCAGATGGTCACGCTGGAGATTGATGGTCATTCCATTACAGTGCCAGAAGGCACTTCTATCATGCGGGCTGCGATGGAGCTTGGCACCAAGATCCCAAAGCTCTGCGCAACGGACTCACTCAACTCATTTGGTTCATGCCGACTATGCCTCGTCGAAATCGAAGGCCGCAAGGGAACACCTGCATCTTGCACCACTCCAGTTGCCGCTGGCATTAAAGTGAAAACCCAATCTGATCGCCTTGGCAATTTACGCAAAGGCGTGATGGAACTTTACATTTCCGACCATCCACTCGATTGCTTAACCTGTGCTGCCAATGGTGATTGCGAGTTGCAAGACATGGCAGGCGCTGTTGGTCTTCGCGATGTGCGCTATGGTTATGAGGGCGACAATCACGTTTTTGCCAAGCGCGACGGTGTTGGCGAGAATTTCCGGTTTAAGGAAAAAGACGAGTCCAATCCCTATTTCACGTTTGATCCTGCCAAGTGCATTGTGTGCTCGCGCTGCGTCAGGGCTTGCGAGGAAGTGCAAGGCACATTCGCGCTAACCATTGATGGGCGCGGATTTGCTTCGCATGTTTCAGCAGGCATGGATGAAGGCTTCATGGCGTCAGAGTGCGTATCTTGTGGTGCTTGCGTGCAAGCTTGCCCCACGGCCACACTCACTGAAAAATCAGTGATCAAAAAGGGCCAGCCCGAACATAGCGTCGTCACCACTTGTGCTTATTGTGGTGTTGGCTGTTCATTCAAAGCCGAAATGAAGGGCGATGATGTTGTGCGCATGGTGCCTTATAAAGATGGCGGCGCCAATGAAGGCCACTCATGCGTGAAGGGCCGCTTTGCTTGGGGTTATGCCACACATAAAGACCGCGTGACCAAACCAATGATCCGTACAAAGATTACTGATCCGTGGAAAGAGGTGAGCTGGGAAGAAGCCATTGCTCATGCGGCAGGCGGGTTCAAATCCATTCAGAAAAAATATGGCCGCGGTTCGATCGGTGGCATCACATCATCACGCTGCACCAATGAAGAAGTTTATGTTGTGCAGAAAATGATCCGCTCGGCGTTTCATAACAACAACGTCGATACATGTGCCCGCGTTTGTCATTCGCCAACTGGCTACGGTCTATCCAAAACATTCGGCACGTCCGCAGGAACACAGAATTTCAAATCAGTTGAGAAAGCCGATGTCATCTTGATTATCGGTGCCAACCCAACTGATGGTCATCCGGTTTTTGCTTCAAGGATGAAAAAGCGCATTCGTGCGGGTGCTAAATTGATCGTGGCCGATCCACGCAAAACGGATTCAGTGCGCTCACCGCATATTGAAGCCAGCTTCCATCTGCCATTGCGCCCCGGTACGAACGTGGCGATTGTGAATGCACTTTCCCATGTGATCCTCACCGAAGGTTTGGAAAATAAAACATTCATCGCCGAACGTTGCGACACTGTAGAGTTTTCGCGTTGGACTGGATTCATTCGTGAAGAGCGCAATTCTCCTGAAGCGCTTGAATCTGAAACTGGCGTGAATGCTAATGATATACGCGGGGCTGCTCGTTTGTTTGCAACGGGTGGTAACGGTGCGATCTATTATGGTTTGGGCGTGACAGAGCACAGCCAAGGTTCCACCATGGTGATGGGCATGGCGAACTTGGCAATGCTCACCGGAAACATTGGGCGTGAGGGTGTTGGTGTTAATCCGCTGCGTGGTCAAAACAATGTGCAAGGCGCATGCGATATGGGTTCGTTCCCGCATGAATTGCCTGGCTATCGTCATATCTCTGATAATGTGGTGCGCGATCTGTTCAATAAAGTTTGGAACACGACACTGGACTCCGAACCGGGCCTTCGCATTCCAAATATGTTGAGTGCAGCAGTTGAAGGCACATTCAAAGGCATCTACATTCAGGGCGAAGACATCGCGCAATCTGATCCCAATACCAATCACGTGACCGCCGCTCTCGAAGCGATGGAGATGGTGGTGGTGCAAGATTTGTTCCTCAATGAAACCGCCGCCTTCGCGCATGTATTCTTCCCCGGCACATCGTTCCTCGAAAAAGACGGCACATTTACCAATGCTGAACGCCGCATCAACCGCGTGCGCCAAGTGAAAGCGCCGATGCAAGGCAAGCATGAATGGCAAGTGGTGGCTGAGCTTGCTCAAGCCATGGGTTATGACATGAAATATAATAACGCCGCCGAGATCATGGATGAGATCGCCTTGGTCACACCGACATTTGCTGGCGTATCCTTCAAGAAGATCGAAGAAATGGGTTCAGTGCAATGGCCTTGCAACGAGAAGGCGCCAAACGGAACGCCGATGATGCATGTGGGTGGATTTGTTCGGGGCAAGGGCCGCTTCATGATCACCGAGTATGTGCCAACACCTGAACGCGCCAACCGCGACTTCCCGCTGATCCTCACCACGGGTCGCATTCTGTCGCAATATAATGTGGGCGCGCAAACCAGACGTACGGAAAATTCCAGCTGGCATCCCGAAGATGTTTTAGAAATTCATCCGCATGATGCAGAGCTTCGCGGTATAGCCGATGGGGCCATGGTGTCGCTCACCAGCCGCATTGGTGGCACAACGCTCCGTGCACTGATTACTGAGCGCATGCCGCAAGGTGTGATTTACACGACGTTCCATCATCCGGTGACGGGTGCCAATGTGATCACCACTGAATATTCAGATTGGGCCACAAATTGCCCCGAATATAAAGTAACTGCCGTGCAAGTGCGCCCTTCTAACCAGCCATCAGAATGGCAGAAGGATTGGGAAACACGCGAGGAAGAAAACAAGCGCGTGGCGGCGGAGTGAATAAATCTCTCTCTTCATCCTCCCCCCGTGCGGGGGAGGTGGCACGAAGTGCCGGAGGGGGAACTCCCGGTAGACTTCCCCCTCCGTCGCTACGCGACACCTCCCCCGTAAAGCGGGAGGATGAAGCAAGGTGCTCGGTTTCAGCTACCGGACAAATCGCTGGTGTGAAGAACACCTGGCATCTCCCCGAAGAGGTCCCCATCGCACTCCTCTTCAACTCCACCTCGCATGCCGTGATGATGGCTACACCTTCGGATTTGCAGGATTTCGCTATAGGTTTTGCATTGTCAGAAGGCTTGGTTGCGCATGCGAGCCATGTGAGTAATGTTTTGATGATGCCCTCTGATGAAGGTTTCAGTGTCGACCTATCAATCCCCGAAAGTAAATTCATCCGTGAACGGATTGTTTCGCGTTCGATGGAAGGTCGCGTAGGCTGCGGTCTATGTGGCATTGAAGAAATGGCCGACGCAATTCGGATGCCTGACCGCAAACTTCACGCACCGGAATTTTCGTCATCAGCGATAGCGAGAGCCTTCGAAGCCCTGCCCGCGTTCCAACCTATGAATGAACTCAACCGCACCGTTCATGCGGCTGCGTGGTGCTCTGAAGACGGAACAATTTTACTCGCGCGCGAAGATGTGGGGCGGCACAATGCGCTTGATAAACTCATTGGCGCCATGGCCCGGCAGCAGATCAGGCCGGAAAACGGGTTTTTACTGATGTCGTCTCGTTGCTCATTTGAATTGGTGCAGAAATGCGCCACCGTCGGCATTGGCGCACTCGCCACGATTTCTGCGCCCACTGCTCTTGCACTCAAATTGGCCAAACAGGCCGGACTTAAACTTGCCGCTTTATCAAAGCAGGGCATTATGATTTTTGACGGAGTTTAAAATGGAATCCAAAGATATGGTGCGCATGGCAAATCAGATTGCCACTTTCTTTAAGAGCTACGGCGCTGAGGAAGGTACCAAGGAAATTGCTACTCACATCAATAATTTTTGGGAACCGCGTATGCGTTCGCATTTTTTTGATTTTGTCGCGAAGGGTAATACTGGCTTTGATCCGCTTGTTTTGGCGGCTGTTCCAATGATCAGGAAGCCCGCTGATCATGATACGCATCAGGGCAATTTGCCAAAAGCTTGAGAAGAGAGTTGAGGGGTTAGCTCAGGGTTGCCCCCTCCGCCCTTCGGGCACCTCCCCCAGCAAGCTGGGAGGAGGGCGATACAAATTTGCTCCTGCGCTAAATTTGGCGTCGCGCTCCCCCAACTCGTTGGGGGAGCTGTCTGAAGGACTGAGGGGGTCGCCTTAAATTTTCTCGATCTCTTTCGCCACAAGCTTTTGCAACTCCCACAAATTGCGATCCTCAATACCGAGTTGCTCCAGATGACTGACCGTGTTGAATAGATATTCCGCCCCGGTTCCCCAATGTCCCGCTGCCCGCGATAAAATTTTGGCCACTTTGGGCAGCGGCATGTCTTTCACAAAATTAAGAGCATCGGGATTTGATGTGAAGGCAATGACGCGCAGCATTTTACCGTCTACATTGGCTTTCAAAACGCGTGGTACATTGGTGAGCGGTTTGTTAGTCATTTCGCGGCGCAGGATTTTTTCAACCTGGGCTTTTTTGTTGTCGTCTGATAACTCATAGACCATGCCATTGCAGCTGCCCTTGCTGTCCAGCGCCATCATCAAACCTGGCACGGCCCTGGTTCCACGCCAGCGTTCAACCTTCATGCAAAATGAGCGGTGCCAGCCATGCAGCCAGCCGCGCGTTGCGGCAACATATTCAAACTCAGGCTTCCAGATCAGCGAACCGTAGCCGAAGATGCGAAGCGAGGTTCCCGTGAGCTCTTCCAATAAATCATCCGCCCACTGACTATAATCAGCATCATTCAATTGATCACGGTCAGGGCGTGGGCCTTCATCGGGCTCGGTGCGTTGAATTTTGGCGATGTGTTCGGCCGTCAGGGTTAACTTTCTCATTTGATAATCATCACGAAGGGTTCTTCCAGAGCGCGGTTCAACAATTTTCTATAGCGATCATACATAGTCGATGATGCATCAATTTTTCCAAACTGAATAGCATCACCAAAATCTTTGACCGGGGCTAACACCAACGGCGTTGAAACAGGCGTCAACTGTGTTCCCCGACCTGATTGCAAGGTGGTAATCAAGCCATACATCTCCCCCGATATCATCGGGCGAGAGAGGATGATCATCCGGTATTGGCCCTGTTTGTTGGTAACCAAATAGATATAGCCCGATTGATGTGGAACGGAAACGGAACCATCCTGCTTGAACTGCGCATCAATGCGTTCGGATTCACGAAAGGCTAGATGTGAAAGCGCAGTGTCCCAGCGGATTTCGGTGAGGTATGAATAAATTGAGTTTTGATCGCTGAAAGATGTGCGCAGCGTGAGATAGTCACCTTCGAGCCAAGACACGGCGGGGCGAGAATAGGACCCCAGAGATTGCGGGGCCAGCGCTGATTCACCATTTGAAGATTTCAATTTGCGCAATTGATATTGCAATGCTTCTTCAATGCGCACCACCGTGGCCAAAGTAAAAGGCCTTTGGCCCGAAAGCGCTTTTTCAATTGTCGATAGACTAATCTTGGCTTTGTCGGCCAAATGTTGCCTGGTCAAACGACGCCGCGCCAGCTCTTCGCGGATTGATCCACTGATGGCGCGGTTTTCTTCTGGTGAAAGGTCGTCGTCACTCATGTTTCCGGAATCCGTACAAAACCGTACAATTCCACAAGAAACGGTCACAAGCAACAAATCTGCGGCGGAAGCCTGACAAACATTACAGTTCTTCACATTGGCGGCGCGGCATTACAGCAGCGTAACCTTGGCGCTGGGGCAACTTAACCCAACGGAGGAATGAAGTGAACGCCATAACGCTGCACCGCAGCCTGAACTATAAGAAGACACTCTACAAACTGGTCATTGCCATGATCGCCACTTGCATGACGGCGCAAGCCGCTTTTGCATCGGCCAGATTGGTGACACCTAATGACATGACGGCGGGCAGCTTGCTGCTCAAATCCAGCGAGGCGGGCAAATACATCGCCGCTCCCGCTGTTGCGTCAGATTACACAGTTAACATTTCCGGCCCCACAAGCCGGACGGTGGTGACACAACAGTTTTATAATCCATCAGAAAGCTGGGTTGAAGGCGTTTATGTTTTTCCATTGCCAGATAATTCTGCAGTCGACACTTTGAAAATTGTTTCAGGCACGCGTGTGATCGTCGGTGAAGTGAAAGAAAAGCAAGAAGCCAAAGTTATTTACGAAGAGGCCAAGAACAAAGGTGAGGCCGCGGCGTTGTTGGAACAAGACCGCCCCAACATGTTCACGAACTCAGTGGCCAATATTGGCCCGCATGAAAAAATCTTGGTGCAGATTGAGTTTCAACAGACGATTGCACAAAGCAGCGGCACTTATGAATTGCGTCTGCCGCTGGTTGTGGCACCTCGTTACAATCCAGCACCGATTGTTCAGACGGTTGATTTTGGTGTGAACAAAAACGGATTGGCTTCAACCAAAAATGAAGCGCCACAGCCACCCGTTTTGAACCCCGCTGAATCAGCACCCAATAATCCAGTTTCGATCACTGTCAATCTCGACGCAGGGTTTGCGCTTGGCGAAGTCAAAAGCGCTTATCACAAAGTCGATATTGTGGAGAAAGGTGCCAATGTCCGCGTTGTAACGTTGTCGGGTGTTGTTCCAGCAGATAAGGATTTTGATTTGACGTGGACGGCCGCTGGCAGTGCGCCACAGGCTGGCTTGTTCAAGGAAACCGTGAATGGCCATGACTATATGTTGGGCTTCGTGACGCCGCCTGTTGTGGCAACCAACACCACCGTTCATCCTCGTGAAATTACCTTCGTCATTGATAATTCCGGTTCGATGGAAGGTGCGTCCATGCCGCAAGCCAAAGATAGTTTGCTTTATGGTTTGGCCCAGCTCACTCCGGCTGATCGCTTCAATGTGATCCGCTTTGATGACACGATGGATAATTTGTTTGGCTCAGCGGTTCAAGCTGATGCTGATCATATTGCCCAAGCAAAAAGTTTTGTCACTGGATTGAAAGCCAGTGGTGGCACTGAAATGCTGGCCCCGATGAAGGCGGCTTTGATTGACGCTAGTCCAAACGATAAGAATTATCTGCGTCAGATTGTATTTATCACTGACGGCGCCATCGGCAATGAGCAAGAGTTGTTTGACGCCATAGCCAAAGGCCGTGGACGCACGCGTGTGTTTATGGTTGGCATTGGATCGGCACCAAATTCTTATCTGATGACGCGTGCGGCCGAACTTGGCCGTGGCACGTTCACACAGATTGGTGAAGGCACACAAGTGACCTCCAAAATGAAAGATCTGTTCGGCAAGATTGGTAATCCGGTGATTACGGATATTCATGCGCAGATTTTTGGCAGCACCGCCAAGATCACACCAGAACAATTGCCTGATCTTTACCAGGGCGAACCTGTGATGTTGATGGCCGACTCTGGATCATTATCAGGTGTTCTCAAAATCACCGGCATGATTGGAGATCAACCTTGGGAAGTGAAGCTGCCTTTGGCAGATGCTGCACAGGGCAAGGGCATTTCGAAACTTTGGGCACGCCGCAAAATCGCCGAGCTTGAAGTGGCTTCCACCTTGGGTCAGATTACCCAAGCAGAAGCTGATAAGGTCGTGCTCAAAACAGCTCTGGATCATCAGATTGTTTCAAGCTTGACCAGTTTAGTGGCGGTTGATCATTCACCCAAGCGCCCACCAGGCTATGTTTTGACGCGCGCTGATGTTCCGCTGAACTTGCCTTCGGGTTGGGTGTGGGAAAGTGTCTTTGGCAACGATAGCCCATCACAAAATGTTCCGCATACGGATCAAAAAGCTGAAGCTGAGTTCTTGCAATTGGCCAAGTTTGATCCTGCAAAGTCCCCTGCTCCGGCAACTCAGGTAAATCTGCCGCAAGGTGCAACAGATGCAGAATTGATGGCTATCATTGGCTTCATCCTTGCGATGCTGGCTATGGCCCTGCAATTCTTTGCTCGCCGCAAAGCGGTGCTGGCATGAACGCCAGTTTCACAATCAAGACTCCGGCGCATTTATCGCGCCGGAGTATTTTGAATACCGTATCAGTCTTGCTGATTGCTGCGTCCCTCGTGTTCTTTGGTCAATCCATCTGGATTTTTGCCAAAGCGCAATTGGCGCAAGTTTTGTTGGAACGCGCATTCACGCAAACCATCTTAACGGGAAAACCGGTGAAAGCCTGGAGTTGGGCAGACACTTATCCCGTAGCGCGGATCAGGATCAACCGCATCAATGCCGAGGCGATTGTACTCAAAGGTTCATCTGGCGAGGCAATGGCTTTTGGGCCAGCCTTGGTCAATGAAACATCAAGGCCTGGAACACGCGGCACGTCAGTTATGGCAGCACATAGAGATACACATTTTTCATTTTTGAAGAATGTGAAGATTGGTGACTTAATCGAAGTGACACGCGATGACGGCTTGGTGTTCAATTATCACGCCACCAATATGCGCGTGGTTGATTGGAACAAATCTGGCATAGATGCGCACGAGGCTGGGTTTCATCTGGTGCTGGCCACGTGTTTTCCATTTGATGCTATTACTCACGGGCCGCAGCGATATGTCGTCGAAGCAGAAATGGTGAAGTAAGCTAAACTTGTTTTCTTTTCGCCTTTGGCAGTTTCCAAATGTGATCGACTAATTCCGAAATTTTGATTCCCTCTTCGGTATAGGCCTCATTTTCAACTGAAATACCTGCTTGCTTCACAGTCTCCGGATCGCCCGAAACCAATGGGTGCCACCACGCGAGACCCAGGCCTTCATTCAGGCGACGATATGCACAAGAGCCGGGAAGCCAACCGAGTTCTGGCACATTGGCTGGTGTGAGCGTCACACAATCATGAACCTTTTTGGAGCGATTTTTGTAATCCGAACACTGACACGTGCCGATATCTAATAATTTACAGGCAGCGCGGGTGTAGAGATATTCGCCCGTATCTTCATCTTCCAGTTTGTTCAAGCAGCAGCGGCCGCAACCATCGCACAGGCTTTCCCATTCGGGCCTTGTCATTTCGGCCAGCGTTTTGGTTTTCCAGAAAGGCTTTTCGGTCATGGCAGGCTTCTAACGGGGATAAGCAGTTCAGAAAAGCAAAAACTCTGCGGTTTAGAAACCCGCCGCCAAGCCAGAAGGCCGCCTGTCATCATTTGCACCATACAGACGCCCTGGAACGGGCTTTCCTGAGGCCGCTGCATCATTGCCTGAACTTGCGATGGTTGAAGCATTGACTTGCTTTGGCGCAATGAAGATTGCCTCCGCCGCGCCCCACGGAACTTGCTCAACAACCTTATGACCCATATTATTCAGAATGCGGACAGTATCAGGCGACAGCGCATAGGGCTCAACGGTAATCTGGTCAGGCAACCATTGATGATGGATGCGTGGTGCATCAACAGCCTCCTGAATATTCATACCGTAATCCACGACGTTTATAAGTGTATTGACAACAATGGTTATGATGCGCGAACCACCCGGACTCCCCAGCACCATAATGGTCTTGCCATCCTTGGTCACGATCGTCGGGCTCATCGAACTTAAAGGTCTCTTAGCCGGAGCAATCACATTGGTTTTGCCTTGCACCAAACCAAACAGATTGGGAACCCCGGGCTTCACCGTAAAATCGTCCATCTCGTCGTTTAGAAAAAAACCAGTGTTTCCCGCAATGACGCGCGCACCAAAAAAGCCATTGATCGTATAGGTTACTGAAACGGCGTTTCCGGCTGGGTCAACAATCGAGTAATGGGTCGTCTCTGTGCCTTCATGGGGCGCAGAACCAGGTTGCACAGCTTTTGATGGCGTTGCTTTACCTTGATCGATCTTTGAGCGAATTTCTTCGGCATATTTATCGGACAATAATTGCTCCACTGGATTTTTTACAAAATCCGGATCACCCAATTGAAAGTTCCGATCCACAAATGTGTGGCGCATGGCCTCTGCCATTAAATGCACACCGGCTGCAGAATGATAACCCAACTGAGACATCGGATAGCCTTTAAGAATATTCAATATCTCACAAATGGCCGTTCCGCCGGAGGATGGTGGCGGCGCTGAAATCAAATCATAGCCGCGATAGCTGCAATGGACAGGTGCGGTTTCGGCAACCGTGTAGTTGGCTAAATCCTGCTTCGACAAAATGCCGCCGCTGGCAGCACTTGCAGCCACAATGGAATCGGCGATCTGGCCCTTGTAAAACGCATCAGGCCCATCCTTGGCAATGAGTTGCAATGTGTTTCCAAGATTTTTCTGCACAAAGCGCTCGCCCGCAGCCCATGGTTTGTCGGCATTCAGAAAAATGGCAGCGACATTCGGCTGCGTCGCAAATGATTTGGCACCCGTTTTCATGATGTCAACATCACCCTGATTGAGGATGAAGCCTTCAGCTGCCAGCTTGACTGCAGGAGCCATGACTTGTTCGCGCGTCATGGTTCCATATTTTTTCAAAAGCGTATCGAGCCCCATCACTGAGCCTGGCACGCCAACGGCCAGATAGCCTTTCAAACTGAGATCCGGCACCACATCGCCCTTCGCATCAAGAAACATTTTCTCTGTGGATGCGAGTGGTGCTTTTTCGCGAAAGTTCAAAAACACATCGCGTCCATCGGCCAAATGCAACGTCGCAAAACCACCGCCACCGAGATTCCCGCAACAGGGGTTGGTGACAGCCAGCGCATAGCCAACGGCGACTGCCGCATCGAAGGCATTGCCACCCTGTCTCATAATTTCGACACCCACATCTGTTGCCAGATGTTGCGATGTCACAACCATTGCCTTCTCAGCGGATACAGGCAGTGGTGAAGCAGCAAAACTCGCAGCGCTTAGTGTTAATGAAAGAACGGTGGTGAGAGCGAAAAGCAATCTGGTTTTCTTCATCCGAGAAAGTTCCTCTGTTGCAACTTTAGGGTAGATCAGTTTCCGCGTTTAGGCAAGTAAGAGAGGCTGAAGCCATTGCCTTGCATAGGCACCAATCCTCGAAATTATGCCACAGATTTCAACAACCAAACTGTCACTAAGGGCCGGAGCTAAAGATCCATTATATTGTAAAACTCTACAGTGGCATTTCCTAAAGTCTGTACTCAAAAATATTTTTAAGCAACTCGGTAAGCCGCATTGATTTCAATCAAATGACTATCTGGATCCATTACATAAAGCTGTGAATAGCCTGCCATGCTTTTACGTTTTACAATCAGTCGCTTCTTGTCTGATTCATCCAAGTCATCCCTATAACCATGTTGGTTAAGCTTGCGGATAATATTTTCGAAGTCTTTCACGCGCATGGCAAAATGAATGTCGTCTGTTCCAACGAATTTTGTGTTGCGAAATGAACCTTGTGGAAAATCGATAAGATGAAGTTCAACCTTTCCCGCCCTGAGCCAAGCACCACCTAAAGGGAACAGAGGGCGTTCAATCTGCGAGAACCCTAAAACATCCCCATAAAAAGAAATGGCGCGGGACAAGTCCTTAGTTGTAATTGAAATGTGATGTAGAAAAACATCTTCCATAAATTACCTCTCACAACACTTCGTTTACGCTGATAAAAGATCGCTGGCAAATGAAGCTCAAAACGTTCGACCATCCCCGCATTTCGCCATAATTGCCGGGCAGCTTGCATCTTAAGTCCACAACGCTTAATTCTGCCGCAAACGAGCTGAACCAATTGACCAAACTGCCCACCAGCAACGCTATCTACCGCGCGATATGGATCGGTGACTCCTATGTGAGTTCGACCTTGTTTGAGGTTTGGGATTTTATCAAGCGGGCGAGTTCGGCTTATTCTTCTTTTCTTTATCGCTATTTCAAAATGTCAGGGCCAAAGCGGATTATCATCGATCTGATCGATGATTTTTTTACGTTTGGGGTTGTGGCCTTGTTTGGATTGCTGGCTTTCGCACTGCCGCCGTTTTCTGGAACGGGCGACATTTGGAACCGGGGCCGCGAATATGCCGTCACTTTTACGGATGCGAATGGCGAGATTATCGGGCGGCGCGGCATTAGGCAGGATGATGCTATTCCGCTTGATGAAATTCCACCGACTTTAATCAAAGCCGTGCTCGCCACCGAAGATGCGCGGTTTTACGATCATTTTGGGGTTGATGTGATAGGCACTTTGCGCGCCATGGTGCATAACGCCAAGGGAGGCGGCAGCAAGCAAGGCGGCTCGTCGATCACTCAGCAAGTAGCTAAGAATCTTTTTCTTTCGCCAGAGCGCACCATTCGCCGCAAGGTGAATGAAGCGTTTCTGTCCATGTGGATTGAAGCGCGCCTCTCCAAAGATGAAATCTTAAAGCTCTATTTGGATCGCTCTTATCTCGGTGGTGGCACTTATGGCGTGGAAGCTGCGTCGCAGTTTTATTTTGGAAAATCAGTACGCGATATTGATCTTTCAGAATCCGCCGTTCTGGCGGGCCTGTTTAAAGCGCCCACGCAATATGCACCTCATGCAAATCCTGAGGCTTCAAAGGCCCGCAGTAACGTTGTGCTTTACCGGATGCTGGATGCGGGCTTCATCAATCAGGGCGAGTTGTTGCAAGCGCGCCGCGCGCCTGCGGTTATCGTCAAGCAAGACATATTAGCCAGCCCCAATTGGTTTCTTGATTGGGCTTATCAAGACACGCTTGATGTTATGCAATCGCACGGTTTGATGGGCAATTATGTGGTTGAAGTTAAAACCACCATCAACACCAAACTTCAAGATGCCAGCCAGCTTATTGTCAATGACGTGGTTGATACACAAGGACCAGACCGCAATTTCAGCCAAGCCTCATCAATCACCATGTCGCCTGATGGTGCAGTGCGCGCTATTATTGGGGGCCGTGATTATGGTGATAGTCAGTTCAACCGCGTGACCGCGGCCAAGCGGCAAGTCGGTTCGGCTTTCAAACCGTTTGTTTATCTAACTGCGCTCGATCACGGCTATACGCGCAACACTATCGTGGATGATGGCCCCGTATGTGTTGTCGACTGGTGTGTGCATAATTTCGAACCAGAATTTCGCGGACGCATTCCGCTTTGGGTGGCACTCACCCATTCGATCAATACGATTGCGGTCAAGTTGATGAAGGAATTTACCAGACAGGAGATTGAAGCAACAGTTCACCGCGTTGGCATTCAAGGAACCATCGATCCCTATCCGACAATGGCCATTGGCACCAGCGCGCTAACCCTGATGGATTTGGCAACGGGTTATGCAACTCTAGCTGCGGGTGGAAAATTGGCCAAACCCTACGCTGTGCTCGAAATCCACCGTACCAATGGCGACTTGCTCTATGCCCACGGAACCAACTCCGTTGAACAGCCCCAAGTGGAGCCTTATGAAAAAGTGGCTGAGCTCAATTCCATGCTGCATGATGTGGTAATGCAGGGCACGGCCACGCGTGCGCAACTTGGCTATGCGCCCGTTGCGGGCAAGACAGGCACGAATGCGAATTTCCGCGATGCTTGGTTCTTGGGTTTTAGCGCACATTATGTGACGGGTGTTTGGGTTGGCAATGATGATAACACGCCGATGGATGGTTCAAAAGCCAATGCGGTGACAGGTGGGCGCGTTCCTGCACCTGCGTGGAAACGGATTATGGACGTGGCTGAGGAAGGGCTTAAACCGGAAGGTTTGCCCGGTGTGCCGATGGATGACACTTATAAAGCGGCACCGCCAGCTGCTGCCACACCAGTTGCTCCGGCGACAAACGATATCGTTGCAGCCGCAGTGGATCCTGCTCTTCCTGACCTCACAGCCGAAGGTTATGGCGCAAGTGCTGATGATAAAAATATTTTAGACGGCATGTTCAATCTTTTTGACGCGAATGGCAAAGTGGCTCAGCCGGCTCGACCCGCACCTCGTCCGAAGGTCAATACTGTTTCGAATGCGACGGGATTGGTTCTACCTAAACCCAATACGACATCGCAAAAACGTCGCACTTTGATGGATATTTTGTTTGGCAATCAGACGCCGAAGAAAAAACAAAAGAATCTGTTTGGGTTTTGAATATGAAGCGTATTCATTTTTTTCTCGTACTTGCGCATAAACACGTTAGATTGCCAACACGTTTTGCGAGTACAATTTAGACTATGGGCAGATTCGCTTTCCCCGCTATTGCACTTTTGGCGGGCGTTCTTTTAGGTGTAGTATCAGCCATGAACGCATTAGGTTCGGTGGGGCTTAAACCTGTTGCGCCGACATCTAAGTGGTCTGAATGGCAGTTGAACGGTGCCAGCACCACGCTGGTTTATTCCTTAGGTCATTTCTTAGGCGACGGGCAATTGCCACCACCAAAATCCGCACGTTATTTTGTACGCAGCTTGGACGAAGATGGAAATAGCCTGCGGGTTGATTGCATCTATGTCGTTGAAGGCAAAGTGACGCCCGCGCGTTGGTGGACGATGAGTGTGGCACCTGCCGCGACGGCAGCACCAAGATCGGAATTGTCGGCTGGCGAGGCGGTGTTGTCGCAAGACGGTAATTTAAAAGTGACAATATCTGCACGCCCTGCCCCCGGAAATTGGATTGTTCCAGCTGGTAGCGGCAGCTTAGCGTTGCACTTTATCGTGAATGAACCTGTTCTGGGGCAAGATGTTGTGCTTCCCACGATCACCAAGAGTGGCTGCTGAGATGGGGCGTTCATTTTGGATTGTGGTAGCTTTGTTAGTGGGTGCGATTGTTCATATTTCTTATGTTCTGTTTGCGCCCGGCTTCCTCTTTGCGCGCCAACTCGAGCAGTCAACAAAGGGCAAGCCCTACAATAGTTTTTTCATCGCTAGTCCCGCCAATCAAAGTGAATTGTTGCCTTCAGCCACATCAAAATCAGTTGTTGGAATTTGTAAATTTGATTTAAATAACGGCTCAGTTGAATTAAGCGCAAAATTGCCGCGCTCTTACTGGACACTTTCGGTTTATTCGCAATCAGGCAGGCAGGTTTACGCGCTAAATGATGTGCAGGCCGGGACGTCGGAATTTAAAGTTGAACTGGCAAAGACTAAAACTTTTTTTCAACAGCTAATGGGTAACGGCCGCGCTGAAGATGCTATTCAAATTGAAAATTTAGGTTGGCATGCAGAGACATCCGAACCGCGCGGCATTGCGGTGATTTGGATTCCAATTGCCGATGAATTGACGCGGCCTCAGATTGAATCGATCATGTCGGGCAGCACCTGCAAAGTGCAAGCACCCTAAATTATTCTAATTCAATTGCAGTTGCCTGATTATGCCGACGGGGCAATCTTGCTGTTCGAACAACATGCTGCACTTCATCGCGCAATCTTTCAAAGCGAACGCCATTAAATATCAAAACTTGCGCGGACCCTTGGTGCGGTTCGCGAATTTTTACCTGTTTCGGCCAATCTGCCAACGCAATCACCGACGCCATCCTTAGTCCCTCATCAATCAACCACTTGATGTGCTGATAAAGAACGGACATGGTTAATAATCAGCTAAAGTTTTCGGTCTCAATTGCAATACCTGCAAATCCATTGCGGTCTTCAATTTCGACGGCCCATAAATCAGGGTCAGACTTGCGCCGCTTTTGAACGACGCTGCTGGTTTTTTCCCAGTCCACCGGGGATTCAAATTGCTTCACAAAGCGCCGTTGTCCATTTTCGTCATAGGCTGGGCCAGGCGGTGGGACCAAAAGGTCGTAAGTGCCATTGAGGTGATTAATATAGATGAAAATCACACCAGCTTCATCTGATCCGTGATGAATTACAGCGCCAAAATATCCTTGTGCAGAGCAGCGCCTGAGTAAGGCGGCAACCCAAATGTCTGATTTGAGTCGCATGAGTGTTCGCCAAGCTTGTTATTTGCCGCTGCCCAAGGCAGCCAGCAATGACGAGTCAATCACACCATCCATCGCCAAGCCGTTTTCCAACTCATATTGCAATATTGCGGCGCGGGTTTCGGCATTCATTTTTCCAGTGGCATCACCAACCGGATAGCCCTTGGCGTTCAGCGTTTTTTGCACGCTCAAAATATTGTTGCTCTGTGCTGGTTTCTTTGGCTTTGCAGCGACGGGTACCACGGCAGGCTTCAGCACTTCTACATCTGGTGCCACTGCAACTGGCAAGCTCGGAGCTTGTGTTGTAACTGCTGGAGCGGGATCAACGCTGCCTGTGTATTCAGAGGCTGCTTTTACTTTTCTAGTATATTGTATGCGACTGACCAGATCAGAGGTGATTTCGCCTGTTACGGGTAAACCAATTTCTTGTTGAAATTGCTCAATGGCGATTTTAGTTTTTTGGCCGTTCACGCCATCAACCAAACCTTTGAAATGACCTGTTGCCAACAATTCGCGCTGAACCTCTTCAACTGTTGCATCATATTTAAATACGACAGTGTTGGAAATCTCTGCTGGGGCCGGCACTTCAACATGTGTTGAAGCGCCCTGCGCTGGGCCCACATTGGTTCGGCCAAGTCCATTTTGGGTTTGGCCAAACATCACATTATAAACAATCATGCCGCTTAACACGGTGGCGGTGGTCAGCATGAGCAGCCCTAGCGGCTTTACCCTGCGTTCATCGTCATCCAAAATATCACGCATCAAAAAATCCATCACTCAGAACAAACATAGTTACCGCTATGCCCCAATTTGCCTTTGTTTAGGTTAACAGCCCCTTTCAACGCAGGGGCTAATGCTTGTAATCAGCGAAGGTGAATAGTCAGGGTTAATAGCTCCCTAAAGTGTTCACCAAAAATTGACACTAAATTAGCCACGCAATTTCACTGGCTGGAAACTTAACTGGGATATGAATTTGGGAGGGACGACAATTTAGGTGCCGTGATGGGTCTACTTCGAAAAGCGATATTTATCGGTGGCATAATTTTCGCAATGCCGTCGCCCCCTGTTATTTTGCAGCCGGGGCAAATTGCGCAGACCATGCCGGATTCAACGAGCTGGACATACATCGCAGCAGCGGCCGATGCCGTGGCGGACATGAAGAGTTTTTGCGACCGCAAACCACAGGTTTGCAGCACGGCGCAATATTTGGCTGTGACGATGGAAGGCAAAGCCAAATACAGTGCGAAGCTGCTTTACGAATGGGCTAACGAGTCAACGCATGGCCAAACGGCAGCACTTCCACAAAATCTTGCCGCAAGTGACCCGATTAATACCGGCACAATAAAACCGAAGCTGCGCGGCACCTTGGCCGAAAACTCAACATTGAAAATCGAAGACCTAGTGCCGGAATGGCATGGTACGCTGACGCCTGATAAGGGTTGAATTTCGGAATTTCAAGTTATGGAAAAAGGTCAAGACAAGATCTGACCGTTTTTCCAAAATCAATATCAGATGCGTCCCGTAAGCAGCAGTACGACGACAATGATCAGCAGGATTCCACCGATACCAATCCCGGTGTGGCCCATTCCATAACCATATCCGCCAAAGCGACCACTGAACCCGCCGAGTACGTAAATGATCAGCAGAATAACGAGAATGAGTCCGATTGACATTGTAACTTCTCCCTTGTGAATTAAACGAAACTATATATTGGCCTTCTGCAGGCCATGTTGAATTTCAAAGCCTCGCCAGACGAACTAACGAGCATCATCAAAATTGGTAGCTGTTCTAACGGCCCTATTTTGTGCCCACTTTAGGCTGATTGCCAAATGCAGCCTCGACTTCATCCTTGCCGATACGTGCAGCAGGGTCACCCTTTTGATTAAGGTTCTGCTCCTCCGTGCCATCACCCATCATGCCTGGATGGGAAACCTTGGCTTGCTTGCGCGCGGTGACGGGTGACGCTTTCTTGGTGTTCATGTGTGGTACTCCATGGCTCGATTTGAAAGTTAACGTACGCAGGGTCACTAAGTTCCCTTATTTTGGAACTAATTGTGAAGCAGGATGGACAAAGCCTGAAGGTTAGCTGCACCAAGACGTTTCAGTAGAACATTACATGAGAATAGTCATTTGGTCGGCGCGTCGATTTCGACTCACTCCTTAAGTTCCAAAGGGTTGAGTTTCAGAAAGCTTGCGCCTATCTGCTGGTTTATGAATACAGAGATCGAAAGTCTAATTTCAGATTTTGAATTGCTTGATGATTGGGAAGACCGATATCGGCACTTGATTGAACTTGGGCGGGCTTTGCCTGACATGGATATGGCTTTCAAGACACCCGCAACAAAGGTCAACGGCTGCGCCAGTCAAGTTTGGATTCATTCGCGTGTGACGGGTGATGCTGTGAGCAAAAAATTGGCGTTGCAGGGTGATAGCGATGCCTTGATTGTTAAAGGTTTGATTGCGGTGGTCTTCAAATTATTTGGACCCTTGAATGTTTCTGAAATCAAGAACACCGATGCTGCGGCGGTTCTGGCGCGTCTGGGCTTGAAAGACCATTTGACACCACAGCGGTCAAATGGCCTTGCGTCGATGGTGGCGCGCATCAAGGCTGATGCTGCTGCGGCGTAAGCATAGGTCTGTAATCATCACGCGCCCAATGGCTGATTGAATCTCTCGGCGTGGGATTGCGGGTTTTAATTAGACCATAGTGCCGCGCCAAACGCGTCAATGCCAAAGCCAGCACGGCTTTTCCGCTGCGGGGCGGAAGTGCCAATACCAGTTCCGCGTTTTCAAAACCCGCCGACACACAGCAAACCTGATAGAGAATTCCCGAAAGCTCGAGGCCCACTGCGACGAAGGCATGATGAAGGCGTTCGCGCGCTGCGATCGCGTTGTCACTCAGCCTTGAAACAGCGTTATCGCTCATCTGCCAATGCCGCCCGCCTGAGCCTGAAGACTCTTCATAAGCGCCGGTAACGCGCTGGGACATGTGTGCGGTTTCATAATCTTTGCGAAGCCGTTCGCCAGCGAGAAACTGCTTGCCGTCGATATAGGTTTTTCCGTTTGCGTCTTTGCGTAGAAATAATCTGCTGAGTGGGCTTTCGCTGGCTTCGCTATGATTCTTATCGCTCATTGCATATCTCCTGTTAGGAGATATTGCATAGCAATTCATTCACACAGAATCAATACCTATTTTGGGATTTCACGCACCAGCTGCAAGCCTTTGATCTTCAAGCCTTTCTGACGCTGGCATGAAATAATCATAGCAAAGCAGGATTTTTATCTGATCAGAATTCTCGGCGCATAGTGGCAGTTTCAACCAATATTGCACGAGATGTTCTTTGTGATTCCGAGGCCCACGAAGAATGCCTTGGGTTGGCACACCATCTTCGACCGTGCGACGGTAAGAGGCCAGCCAATAGTCACGTTTATCGCCCCAATCTAAATCTTGAATACACATGCCTGTGATTTCGCGATCATAGATCTCGCGCAGCCTCGTGCCAGCAAGACGAATACGGCTTTGGCCAAGTTCAGGTTCAATATCGACCAAACTGATACTTGGCAAAATGCGAGGGATTTGAGTTGGCTTGATGTCAGCGCGCGACGGCATTCTTCTGCCAGCTGCTTTTTCAAGCCAGTAATCATAAAGTTGGCGTTGTTCTGGCACAACTAATTGTGCCCGGAACGCACCTGTTTCCGGTCTGTTTAACACTGCCGCCCCTTAACAAATTCGAATCGGTGTGCCCCACCGACCGTCTTTGTTATGAATCCACATTCGCTGATCCGCAAGAGTCAAAGGTTAAAAATTTATTACTTTCGGTAAAGCCCACTAGTTCAGGGGTGCGTAAGGGCCAGTTCTCATCGTCGCCCAATCCCAATAGGTGAGCAATATGCGGGCTTTGTTGAAAGAGAACGAATCAAATGTTGATTGCAGTTCCTCAACTTCGCGCGTGGGATCAATCAAACCAGAAGCTGATAGCTTGAGCTTTTCAAAAATCTCTGTCACTTGCCCGCGTGAAACGCCAGCGGCCTTTAACAAAGCGGCTAAAGGTTCACCCTGCTTATCAGACAAAATGCGCGCAACGGTGGCATGATTGACGTTTGCGTATTCGGCCAGTGCTGTTGACGCACCTTCCACATTCCCTTCGCCTGCCATATCCAAAGCCGCGATAATTTTTTCCGGGTCTGCAAATTGGGCTTCATTTTGCTCTTCGCCGTCGGTCACCCGTGTGATTTTCAAAATCTTGGTCAGGGTTTCAGAGTCTGTCAGGAAGCGATTGAGTAAATAGCGGCGCAGCGGAACTGGCGCTAACCAGAACAGTTCGAACGCCATTGGCACAGGCAAATCAGGCCTTGTGCAAAGCGGCGCTAAGAGATCGGGATAATCCTTGGCGAAGTCCAGCAGATCCAAGAATGACTCCTGCGGAATTTCAGCACCAAGATTTCTAACCAGCGTGAGCAAAACTGAGTCATCACCTCTCTTGACCAACTCGCTCGTAATGGCTCGCGATAATCTGCGTCTGCGCCCAATCATACGAATCTTTGCCAGATCGCCTTCACCAATCACCATGATCAAATCTTCATCTGTGATATGCATGCAGTCTTCGAGCAGTGGCCCCGCGACGACGATGTTGGGATCAGCAATCAACTTCGCCATCAAAAGTGGTGGCGGATTATCCATGAGACGGACACGCTCTGCCAAGATGATTAAAGACTTTATTGGCAAGCGCGGTAACATGCGAAGCAGTGTATCTGCAGCCAACGCGCGCTCTTGTGGGAGGCCTGCCGAATTGCTCGATGCCATCATATCCAACAAGCTGCGCGCAAGTTCTGCGGCTTCCTGTTCTTGTTCCGGCGTCTGCGAGATAGGTTGTGCTGGTTGCCTTTGCGGTAATATTCCCGGAGATACGGCAAAGGCGTCGCGCGGCCTTTGTCTTACAACTGGCTTTTTGACCGCCACGGGTTCAGCCGCGATTGCTGTTTCGGTTTCTTCTAAGATTTCCGGTACCAAGATCTCTGGTGAGTGGACTTGCTCTTCCGACTGAAACACCGCTGAAACTGGCTCTTCGACTTGAATCTGCTGGGCAGCAATTTCTATCAACTCAATAGATTCAGCTTGCGCAGTATGTTCAAAAATTTCAGTCAATATAGCAGGAACGATTTCCGCAGATTTCACCAGCACTTTGATCGTTGGTAGATTGATTGATGGAACCACTGGCTTCTTCAAGAGCGCAGTTAAACGGCGGAATGACTCAGCCGAAACCTGTCTGCGCAGTTCTGACGCCGAGTCAGCCAAACGCACACTTTGCATCGAGTCAGCCGAGTTCACAGACTTTTGTCCCTGCGATGCTGATATATCCGTCATAAGTCCCAAACCAATCCCCATACTACCCCCATAAGAAGCAATGCAGGGTTCCGCTTCAAACTTGATTAACGCCGCCGATTAAGCATGATGAAAACAGATTTCCTTTGGAGTCATGGTTAACATTGGGTAAAAATTGCGTGTTCAAGTCTTCACAAATCAACGACTTATTCACATATTGGGGTCCGAGGAGAACTAAATGAGCAAAATCACAAAACCAGAAGCAGAATGGAAAAAAGAACTCTCACCTGAAGCCTATCATGTGGCGCGAGAGCACGGTACTGAGCGCGCATTCACCAGCCCGCTGAACGATGAAAAGCGCGAAGGCATGTTTGTGTGCGTGGCCTGTGGCAATGCCGTTTTTCCGTCAGATTCGAAATTTGACTCTGGAACGGGTTGGCCTAGTTTTTATGAACCTGTTAAGGCTGAAGCTGTGGGCACAACAACGGACCGGAAATTTTTTATGACGCGGACCGAGGTGCATTGTGCTGATTGTGACTCGCATTTGGGCCATGTGTTTAATGATGGACCAAAACCCACAGGACTGCGCTATTGCATTAATGGTGCTGCCTTAGATTTTCACCCCGAAGATGAAGAAGATTGAGAAAAATATTGAAAGCTCCCATTGCGAAGAAAATTCCAACGACTGAAACACATCACGGCTTTACCAAGCATGATGATTATAAATGGCTAAAAGCCGAGAACTGGCAAGACGTGATGCAGGAGCCATCACTTCTACCACAAGACATCCGCGATTACCTGGAAGCGGAGAATGCCTACACGCATGTGCAGATGGCCGACACGGAAGCTTTACAGGAGAGGCTGTTTGCTGAAATCAAGGGGCGCATCAAAGAAGATGATTCGTCGGTGCCCGCACCCGACGGTAAGTATTTTTATTTTTCGTCGCATGTAGTGGGTGGGCAATATCCGAGATACTTGCGCCGCTTGAAATCGGGTGGCGATGATGAGCTTCTGTTTGACGGCAATCAGCTTGCAAAGGGCCATGAGTATTTTAGTTTTGGCGGTATTGCGCTTTCTCCAGATCAAAAAATAGCAGCTTGGTCTTACGACAATAAGGGTTCTGAATTTTATGAGTTGCGAGTTCGTGATTTAAGCACAGGGCTTGATCATGTTGATGTTATTGAAAACACATCGGGTGGAGCCGTCTGGGCCGCTGACGGAAAATCATTTTTCTATACGACGCAAGATGACAATCATCGCCCTTTAAAAACTTGGGCTCATGTTTTGGGCACGGCCCAATCTGCTGACCGATTGGTCTATGAGGAGAAAGACACTGGATTGTTCACCGGAGTCGGATCGACGTTTTCAGAAAAATTTATCACGATAGATATTCATGATCATGATACATCTGAGATTTGGTTGATTGATGCGGATAATCCTGATGCTGCTCCGCGATTGATGGTTTCTCGCGCAGATAAAATTGAAGCTGATGTCGAACATTGGAATGACAAATTTCTGATTAAAACCAATAGGAACGGCGCAGACGATTATAAAATTGTTGAAGCACCGGTTTCTGATCCATCGCCTGCAAATTGGAAGGACTTCATTCCGCATCGGCCTGGAATATTTATCGTTGGAATGTTGGTTTTAAAGAATTGGTTGGTACAGGTTGAGCGCGAAAATGCCCTGCCCCGCATTGTCATTCGCGATATGAATTCAGGCGAAGAACACTCCATTGCCTTTGATGAAGAAGCTTACTCGCTGGGCATCGGCGAGATGCGTGAATATGATGCTGATACGCTGCGTTTTTCGTATTCATCGATGACAACGCCTGGTCAAATTTTCGATTACAATATGAAAACCCGTGAACGGGTTTTACGCAAGACTCAGGAAATTCCATCAGGCCATGATGCTTCGCTTTACAAAACCCGCCGCGTCCAAGCGATCGCGCATGATGGTGAGAATATTCCGGTCACCTTGCTCTACCGTAAGTCGACGCCGCTTGATGGCTCAGCGCCGCTTTGGCTTTATGGCTATGGGTCTTATGGCATTTCGATGCCTGCGGGTTTCAACACCAACATATTATCTCTTGTTGATCGCGGTTTCGTGTATGCGATTGCCCATATTCGTGGCGGGCAAGAGAAGGGCCGGGCTTGGTATAAGAAAGGTAAACTGGAATTTAAGACCAACACTTTCAAAGATTTTATTTCGGTTGGTCAGTATTTGATTGATGCAAAGTTTACCTCGAAAGGCAAAATTATCGCCCAAGGTGGAAGCGCTGGCGGCTTGTTGATGGGTGCAGTTGTGAACATGGCACCGGATATGTTTAATGGCATTGTTGCCGAGGTTCCATTTGTTGATGTGCTAACGACGATGCTGGATGATAGCTTGCCGCTCACCCCGCCGGAATGGCCGGAATGGGGCAATCCAATTGAAAGTGCTGAGGCCTATAAAACTATCGCATCTTATTCACCTGTCGATAATGTGCGAGCCATGGCGTATCCGCCTCTGCTGGCGGTAGGTGGTTTGACTGACCCGCGTGTAACCTATTGGGAACCAGCGAAGTGGATTGCCAAGTTGCGCGAATTCAATACGGGTTCAAATTTGCTACTTTTAAAGACCAACATGGGGGCCGGCCATGGCGGGGCTTCAGGGCGGTTTGACCGCCTTAAAGAAGTGGCTGAGGTTTATGCCTTTGGGTTGAAGGTGGCGGGGAAGGTTTGACGTTTGGTAGTGTTTGGTATACAAAAGTAATACCTTTTAATACCGGAGCGCAAAATGGGCACCAAAGCTGTTTCTGTTAAACTTTCAACTGAAGAACACGAGCGCTTGGCTGCATTGGCGGGAAAGCGAGATCGCAGCGCGCATTATTTGATGCGTGAAGCTTTGCTTGGTTTTCTTGAATATGAAGAGTGGCGAAACGACTTTGAAGAAGAGGCTGAGGCGGCTTGGCAACATTACAAAGAAACCGGCGAACATTACACGCTTGAAGATTTGGAAGAGTGGGCAAAGAAGCCAGACGGGCCGATGCCTCCATGCCGCAAGTCATAATTTCACTAAATGCTTCGAGCAATATTAGGCGCATCCGGCGATTTTATGCAGATCGGCAAGTTGGAGACAGAGCAATTGCCGCTATTTTCTCATCGCTTCGTTTGCTGTTATCAAATCCGCTTGCCGGCCGCCCGATGAAGAAGCGGGCCGAATTGCGTGAACGTGTGATTATTTTTGGTAATCAAGGATTTGTGGCGTTCTACAAGTTTGATCCAGATTCTGATGAAATAACAATATTGGCTATTCGCCATCAACGCGAAGACGGCTACCGTCAAAATGTTGTGCTAGTGGAACAATAGTCATGCTGCTTGATGCTTCAAAATCCTCACTGCTCATTGTCGATGTTCAAGATCGCTTGCTGCCTGCAATGGCTGAGCCTGAGCGGATCGTTTCTCGTTGTCAGATTTTGTTGAGGGCGGCGGAGGCTTTGGACATTCTGGTTACGATCTCGGAGCAGTATCCTAAGGGTCTTGGGCATACAGTGCCCGAGTTGCTTTCGCCGTCGGCCAAAGTTTTTGAAAAATTGAGTTTTTCTTGTTGGCGCGATGTTGAAATGCGTAAGCACTTCATCGAGCTTCACGAGCATGAACGGCCTCTGATCATTGTCGCAGGGATTGAGGCGCATGTATGTGTGCTGCAATCTTGTATTGATCTTTATAATGCGGGGTTTGGGGTTTTTGCCGTGGCTGATGCAATGGGGTCGAGGAAGGTGGAATCCGCCGCATTGGCCTTTGAGCGATTAAGGGGTATTGGCATTCAAGTGATCAACACCGAAATGGCCATTTTTGAATTGATGGAAAAGGCGGGAACGCCGGAATTCAAGGTGCTTTCGGCATTAATCAAATAGATCAGCGGGTTAAGCTGAAATAATTCTGGAGTTTACATGGCCAAAACATCTGATTTCAATTGGGAAGACCCGCTCGATCTTGAGAGCTGGTTGACGGAAGAGGAGCGGATGATCCGCGATTCCGCGCGGGCCTTTGCGCAGGATAAACTGCAACCGCGTGTGAAGTCGGCGTTTCGTGAGGAGCGCTTTGATCCCGAGATTATGACCGAGCTTGGAGCCATGGGTTTTCTGGGTGTGATGACCGATGAAAAATACGGCGGCAGCGGTCTTGGCTATGTGGCTTATGGTTTGGTGGCGCGAGAAGTGGAGCGCGTGGATTCTGGTTACCGTTCGGCGATGAGCGTGCAAAACTCTCTCGTTATGCATCCGATTGAAGCGTTTGGCACGGAAGCGCAGAAGATGAAATATTTGCCGAAGCTGGCGACGGGCGAAATGATCGGCTGTTTTGGTTTGACCGAGCCTGATGCGGGCTCCGATCCAGGCGGTATGAAGACACGGGCGACAAAAGTTCAAGGCGGCTATGTTTTAAATGGCTCAAAGATGTGGATTTCGAATTCGCCAATTGCCAATATCGCAATCATATGGGCGAAGTTGGATGATGAAATTCGTGGTTTTGTAGTTGAGCGTAGCATGAAGGGATTTTCTACACCTGAGATCAAAGGCAAGATTTCACTGCGTGCTTCGATTACAGGTGAAATTGTTTTGGAAAATGTTGAGGTGCCTGAGGATGCATTACTGCCTTTGGCCAAGGGGCTGGGCGGGCCGTTTTCGTGTTTGAACAAAGCACGTTTTGGCATTGCGTGGGGTGTTATGGGCGCTGCCGAAGATTGCTGGCACCGCGCACGGCAATATACGCTTGACCGAAAGCAATTTGGAAAGCCGCTGGCCGCCAATCAACTTGTGCAATTGAAATTGGCGAACATGCAAACTGAAATCGCATTGGGACTGCATGGTTGCTTGGCTTTGGGGCGCGGGCTTGAACGGGGCACATGTGCTCCACCTGCAATCTCGCTCATGAAGCGCAATAATTGCGGCAAGGCGCTGGATGTTGCCCGCATGGCGCGCGACATGCATGGTGGCAATGGCATATCGGATGAATATCACGTGATCCGCCATATGGTGAATCTTGAAACAGTGAACACCTACGAAGGTACGCATGATGTGCACGCGCTGATTCTAGGACGGGCGCAGACGGGAATTCAGGCGTTTCAATAATGATAGAGATCAGACGCGCTGACCCGCGCGAATTTATTTCGTTTCTGCAAGCGAGTGATGACTATGCGGCTTCGCTTTATCCGGCAGAGAGTAATCATATGTTGGATATCGCAACATTGCTCCGTCCACAGATGAATTTTTTTGGTGTGATTGTTGATGGTGTTGTTAAAGGCTGCGGTGGGTTTTGGGCTCATGAGAATTATGTGGAGATTAAGCGCGTTTGGATTGATCCATCGGCCCGTGGGCTTGGGCTTTCATGGAAATTGATGACTGTGCTCGAAGATGAATCGCGGGCACTGGGGTTTAACATTGCGCGGCTTGAAACAGGAATTTTGCAGCCTGAAGCCTTGGGGCTCTACCGCGCGCTAGGCTATGTGGAACGGGAGTCGTTTGGGGATTATAAGCTCGATCCGTTGAGTGTGTTTATGGAAAAAAAGCTCTGAGCGGATTTGTTGGATCAAGCAAGAGTTTCACAGCCATTGCGCAACAGACGACAACCAACAGTGGACGGATAATTTTTGCTCCGTGTTTCATGGCAAAGCGGCTTCCTAATTGCGCGCCGATGAATTGGCAGACGCCCATTATTAAGCCGACCAGGATGAAGATTTTTCCTGAAAATGCGAAGACCAACAATGAGGCGATGTTTGATGTGAAGTTTAGCAGTTTGGTTCTTGCGGTAGCCTGCACAATGCCAAGGCCCATCAGCGTTACAAGTGCTAGCATATAAAACGAGCCCGTGCCGGGGCCGAATATGCCGTCGTAAAATCCCAAAGCGGGAGCTATGCCAAATGCGAATACAGCAGATGATATGCGTTGTGCTTTAGACTCATTGGTGAGATTGGGGGAGAATGCAAAATAAAGTGCAATCAATATGAGTAGTATTGGCAACACCACAACCAGTAAATTTTTTGGTGCGTAGTTGATGGTGAGAACGCCACAACAAGCAGCTATGAATGTTGCTATAATTGTCGGAATGTTTTGTTTGAAATCAATATGGCCTTTACGCCAGAAGGCAATTGCCGCAGAGCCTGTACCAAAGCTGCCTTGTAATTTATTGGTGGCAAGTGCCGAGATGGGATCTAAACCTGCGAGCAGAAGAGATGGCAGTGCAAGCAAACCTCCGCCGCCTGCAATAGCGTCAATGAATCCAGCAATAAGTGCGACGATAGCGAGAAGCATCAAAGTTGTTATAGGCATTATTGGTCTTTCAATCCTGCAATCATCATGCGTAAATTATCTTCTTCAACAGCATGAAGCGAGACATGGGGCGGCAGACGACCGGCTGCTTTCAACATCGATAGTCCGTGTACGGACGACCAGACGTAGGTCGCGGCAATGGGTGCGCGCAATGCGCCTGTCACTTGGGCTACGGCGTTTTCAAGTTGGGTCCATGCTTCATAGGATGATTTGGTGAGGGCCGGCGTCATTGACATTTTGACGACTTGGCCAAACATCAATCCGTAGACAGCGGAGTTTTCATCGGCAAAGCGTAAATAGGCGCGGCCCATGGCGTAGAGCCGATCTTCGGCAGTCTGACTTTTTGATTCCTCAGCGGCACTTCCAAGTGCGTTTACAAACTTTTGGAAACCACGCGCGGCGATTTCGCCCAACAAATCGGCCATAGACGCAAAATGATGTTTGGGTGCAGCGTGGGAGACACCAGCCCGCCTGGCAATCTCACGCAATGAAACATCTTCTATTGGTATTTCCAATAGAGCCTGCTCACCGGCGAGAAGCAGTTGTTCGCGTAAGTCACCGTGGTGATAAGGTTTTTGGGTTGCTGTTGGCATGGCCAAGATTTAAATGAATCGCCAAATCTTTACAATGTAAAAATAAACTTGACAGCGTAAAATTGATATGCTTTTTATATTTACACTGTAAAGATAAGAGGTAACACGCATGACAGCGGATTTTTTGTTTAGTTTGGTAAACCCTATAGCGTTACTGGGTTGGATCATTTTGGGGGTGGGAATTGTCTGGAACAAGCCTTTTTTGCGCGATGAGATCGCAGGACGTGTCTGGCCGCTTGGGCTTTCGGTTCTTTACACGATTTTGATTGGCGCGTTCTTCTTCAAAGCCGAAGGTGGATTTGACACGTTGGCGAATGTGCAAAAGCTTTTCACCTATCCTTGGGCGGCCCTTGCGGGATGGGTGCATTATTTGGCGTTTGACTTGTTTATAGGTGCGACGATCTCTCGCGATATTATGAAGCTTGGCATCTCACGCCTGTTCCTCATCGTGCTTTTGCCACTCACATTTATGTTCGGGCCAATTGGTTATGTGGGTTTTGTGATTGTGCGCACAGCTTTGGCTAAAAAGGAGATTGCAGTATGAGTATGGTTGAAACTGCGCCACGCTTTCAAGACACGAAGATTTTCGGACTGACCCAAGATGTGCGCCACGGACATATTTGGTTATGGCGCACGGTGGTGGCAATGCTGATTGGATCGGCCTTGATGTTTGCATTTCAGTATTTTGATACAAGGCTCATCAATGGCGTGAGTGTTTGGGACAAGCCTGCTAAATTTTTTCTTTCACTTGCTGTGCAATACGCAACAGTGAGTTGGGCTTTGTCGCAAATGCCGCGCGCTAGCACGACGTTACGCCGCATTAACTGGGCCGCAGCATTAATGTTGATCGCAGGCTGGGGCGAGATGGCTTACATCATTTTTCGGGCTTCGCGGGCCGAAGCATCACACTTCAATTCGAGTTCGCTTTCCGGAATCATCGGTTATGGCTTGATGGGAATAGGCGCATTGACGCTCACCTTCACGGCAGCTTTTATTGGTTGGAAAATTTGGCGCAGAAGAAGCCATGGGTTGTGGACTGAAACGGCAGGCATAGCGCTTATGATTGGAGCGGTGCTTGGCACGGCTGCCGGAATCTATATGTCGTCGCATACCAGCCACTGGGTTGGTGGCGCGCAAATGGATGCTGGTGGACTAATGCTATTTAATTGGTCAACCACGGATGGCGATTTGCGGGTGGCACATTTTGTGGGGTTGCATGCGGCCCAATTTATACCGCTGGCCGCGATGAGTGGAGATCGGCGCGTGGTTTATGGTGCAGCAATTGCAATCATATTCTTGACTGCTGCGACATTTGCGATGGGTGCCTCGGGGGTGCCGTTGTTCAGGGCCTGATTGAATGTGACATTGGCTTGGCGTAATCAATATGCGAAACCATTTTCTGAAAGCCCCACATGAAAATCAAAAAACTTGAAACTTTCACAAATGAATTTGTTGGCTTTGTGCGAGCCACGTCGGAAACTGGGGCTGAAGGTTGGGGGCAAGTTTCAACTTACAATGCAGACATCACGTGCGAGATATTCCACCGCCAAGTGGCACGGCATGCGCTGGGCTCTGATGCGTTGGATTTTGTTGACACATTGAATTTGATCAATGAGCGCGAGCATAAATATCCGGGCAGCTATTTGCGACGCGCCATGACGGGGCTTGATACGGCATTGCTGGATTTACGGGGCAAGTTGGAGGGCAAACCGGTTACATCTTTGCTTGGTGGCAGCCCAGGCAAGATTCGCGCCTATGCGTCTTCAATGAAGCGCGACATCACGCCGGAAGATGAAGCCGCTCGGTTTATGAAACTGCGAGATGAGTTTGGCTTTGATGCTTTCAAATGGCGCATCGGTTCTGAATGTGGGCGCGACAAGGATGAATGGCCGGGGCGCACCGAGGCGGTGGTGCCTGTGGTTTCGCGTGCTTTGGGTGATGGCGTTGCCAAACTGGTGGATGGTAATTCATGTTACTCCCCAAGGCGCGCCATTGAGGTCGGAAAATTGCTTGAGCAAGAAGGCATTTCCCATTTTGAAGAGCCCTGCCCTTATTGGGAATTTGATCAAACAGCGGAAGTCACTCGTGCGCTTTCGATAGATGTGGCAGGTGGCGAGCAAGATTGTGAATTCACCGCATGGGATGCGATGATTAAGAAACACGCTGTGGATATTTTGCAGCCTGATGTGATGTATATGGGCGGCATGTTGCGCACCATGGAAGTGTGCAAGCGTGGCGATAAAGCCGGTTTTAAAATCACGCCGCATGCCGCCAATCTTTCTCTGGTCACCATGTGCACAATGCATTTGCTCCGCGCCATTCCGAATACGGGAAAATATTTGGAACTTTCTATTGAGGGTGTGGATTACTATCCTTGGCAAGACGGATTATTTCTTGGCGAGCCCTATAAAATTGTGGACGGCAAGGCCGAGGTGACTGATGCGCCGGGCTGGGGCGTTGAGATTAATCCGGAATGGTTGGATAAGTCTGCATATAAGTGCAGCGAATTGTCATAACTGGGTTTCCTTGCAGTGTTAGACCGAAACGACTAGAACAGCACCATCAATCAATGGAGATAAAAAATGGCCCTTGAACTTCCTGCACTGCCCTATGCTTATGATGCTTTGGGCCCTTATATGTCGAAGGAAACTTTGGAGTTTCATCACGATAAGCACCATATGGCTTATGTGACCAATGGCAATAATCTGTTGAAGGATTCGCCTCTTTCTAGCGCTTCGGTTGAAGATATTTGTAAAGTAGCATTTGCTGATAAGGCTCAAGGCCTGATCAACAATGTGGGCCAGCACTATAACCACAATCATTTCTGGCAATGGATGAAGCCAAATGGTGGCGGCAATAAGTTGCCCGCGAAATTGGCTGCAGCTGTGGATGCTGATCTTGGTGGCTTTGACAAAATGCGCACCGATTTCGTTCAGGCTGGTCTTACGCAGTTTGGTTCCGGCTGGGCTTGGATTGCTGTTAAAGGCGGTAAGCTGGTGATCATGAAAACACCAAACGGCGAAAACCCACTGATGCATGGCGCATCGCCAATTCTCGGCTGTGATGTTTGGGAGCATAGCTATTACATCGATTACCGCAATGCGCGCCAAAAATATTTGGAAGCGTTTGTCGATCATCTGGTGAACTGGGAATATGTTGAGGAAATGCACGCGAAGGCATAATGCATTATCCGATTTTCGATGGGCACAATGATGTGCTGTTGCGGCTTTGGTTGAAGAAATCAACCAAAGCCGTTTCCGATTTTATCGATGGTGACGGGCAAGGCCATCTTGATTTGCCACGCATGCATGACGGTGGATTTGCTGGCGGGTTGTTTGCAATTTACACACCCTCGTTCGATGATGGTGTTGACCGCGAGAACTTGAACCCTTCGCCTTATGCGCCTATTTCCCGAACTGTTGCTGCGCAAACAACTATAGAAATGGCCAATTTGCTTTTTGCGTTAGAGCGCGAGGCGCCAAACAAAGGTTTTAAAGTTTGCCGCAATGTTGCAGATATTCGTGCGGCTATGCGTGTTGGAGCCATTGCTGCTGTGATGCATGTTGAAGGGGCCGAAGCAATTGGGCCGTCACTTGAGGGATTGTCAGAGCTATATGAAATGGGGCTGCGCTCGATTGGCCCTTTGTGGAGTCGCGATAATGTGTTCGGCATAGGCGTGCCGTTTGATTTTCCGGGATCGCCTGATATTGGCGAAGGCTTGACGGAATCTGGCATGGCGCTCGTACGCGAATGCAATCACCTCAAGATTATGCTTGATTGCTCGCATCTGAACCTTAAGGGGTTTTGGGATTTAGCCAAGATCAGCGATGCGCCGTTGGTGGCCAGCCATTCGAACGTTCATGCCATTTGTAGTTCACGGCGAAATCTCTTCTATGATCAGTTGCAAGCGATCGGCCAAAGTGGCGGCATAGTGGGCTTGAATTTCGCGGTCATCTTTTTGAACGAAGACGGCAGTTATCGCTATGACGTTTCGCCCTCTATCATGATCCGCCATCTCGATTATATGCTCCGCGTGGCGGGGGAAGATTGTGTGGGCTTAGGCTCGGATTTCGATGGTGCTGGCGTTCCAAACTTCATCCGCGATGTGACGGGGGTTCCGCTGCTTGTTGAGGCGATGGAGAAAGCTGGATATGGTGAAGCATTGATCCGTAAGATCACATCGGAAAATTGGTTGCGGGTTTTGGAAAAAACGTGGGGACACTAAAATGAAAGCGGTTTATTTCGAAGCCTACCAACAGATGCCCGTCATCGCTAACCTGCCAGACCCGACGCCCAGCAACAGTGGCATTGTTTTAAAAGTTGAAGCCACAGGCCTTTGCCGCAGTGATTGGCATGCCTGGATGGGACATGATGCGGATACGAAGCTGCCGCATGTGCCGGGGCATGAGATGGCGGGCGTGATTGCGGCCCTTGGGCGCGATGTTAAGAATTGGAAGATTGGCGACCGGGTGACGGTACCGTTCGTTGCCGGCTGCGGCCATTGTATTGAATGCCACACGGGGCACCAACATATTTGCGACAATCAGTTTCAACCGGGCTTTTCCGCTTGGGGATCATTTGCTGAATATGTGGCGCTGGAATATGCCGATGCGAATTTGGTGCAGCTGCCTGAGTCAATGAAATTTGAAACAGCAGCCAGTTTGGGATGTCGGTTTGTGACGTCGTTTCGCGCCGTTATTGACCAAGGTCGCTGCAAACCGGGTGAATGGGTGGCAGTGCATGGCTGCGGTGGCGTGGGGCTTTCAGCCATCATGATCGGCGCTGCGATGGGTGCACGGGTTATCGCCATTGATTTAACAGACGAGAAATTGGCTTTCGCCAAAGAGCTTGGCGCTGAAATTCTGATCAAAGGCATAGGCGATGTGGCGCAAGCTGTGCGAGATGCCACAGGTGGCGGGGCCAATCTTTCGATTGATGCGTTGGGGCATCAAGCAACGTGCTTCAATTCCATTTCCTGTTTGCGCAAACGCGGGAGACATGTGCAAGTAGGGCTGATGCTCGAAGAGCACGCCCATGCGAAAGTGCCGATGGACCTCGTGATTTCGCGCGAACTCGAAATTCGCGGCAGCCACGGCATGCAGGCATTTCGCTATGGTGATATGATGGCGATGATTGAAAAGGGCGTGTTGAAGCCCGAGCGCTTGATCGGCAATTTGATTTCGCTGGATGACGCGCCGGCGGCGCTGGCGGGTATGGATCAGTTTGGCGGGCTGGGGATTAATGTGGTGAATCGGTTTTAGGGATGGATTCATGTCTCAATTGCAGGGCGCAGTCCCCGTTACCAATTGTAATTCCACGGACGGTGCCGTGTCTTCATAAGCAGCCATTAATAATACGGCGAGCGTTAGATCATTGTTCATTTTGATATTGCCCCTATTGTTAGTTTCGCAGATAAGTTCGCTCTGTCAGTCGATCAAATTTAAACAATTCAAACAAAGCCAAACGATTAGACGGCCTACCTTCTTTGCCAGTCGATTGAGCTTGTAACCAAGGAAGGACGCCATCGATCCTGTGGGTTACAGGCTCGTTCGAGACTTCAATTCTTGCGGTCATCGAATGACCAACACCAAAGTTTGCTGAAAGATCATGAGGGTTCACCACTTGGGCGGTTTCAGGCTGAAGTAAATCGGAGAACGTTACAAGCGTAGGTAAGTTATTCAGGCCAATAGGTTCTGCTTGAGATCCATAAAATTTCGAAACACGCTGACACATTTCTGGCTCTTTGCCCTCAGCCCGGCCAAGTCTAAATAGTTTGACAGATAGCCAGATCGGATCCAACGAGCCGATCATCTCGTCATATTCACTTGGTTCGCGCAATGGATTAACATGAGACCAACTTGGCGATGGTCGGTTTGAGTCCAAAGTACCTAGCGTAATAAAGAGATTTCTGCCGTTACCCATATCAACATAAACCGCTTCGCCCCGAAGTGAATCAACATGCTTTCCTCTTGAGTCCGGCAGCAAACCAAGACTCTTTTGATAACTCACCTCCACCACACTCGATCCTGACTTCAACCCTGCGGGCGTCATCACTTCAGCGGTGAGTTTGTAGCGAAAAGTGCAAATGGGATAGTTGATCTGGAAATAGCCCCAACCTAAGGCCCCAAGCACTACAACAGGTGCTATCACCCATTTGACAATCCAATTGTTTAAGATTCGTTTCACGGTTTAATATCCCCCAGAATGTCAAACATAGGGTTCGCAATCGGCGGGTCAAGCAAATCTCGTGTTTTAGTTGCCGGGACTTTTTTATCGCTATTGAAAGCAGAGGAGAAGTCTGAGGGTGTGGCTAGGGACCTCATCAGTCACTTCGTGACAGCTTCTCCAGAGGAGAAGCGTTAAGTTAGGCTCTGTGTTGAACTTTACCCTTCTCCTTTGGAGAAGCTGTCACGAAGGGGCGGATGAGGTCCCTAGCCACACACTCCAAACTAAATTTGTTAGTGTGACTACTGACAGACACTGACAACGCACTATGCCATAAGGCACAATGACCTACGCGCAAAACCTCTGGATATTTTTCGTTCTCCTCTTTGGCATCATCATTGTGCCGGGCATGGATATGTTTTTCGTGATGGCCAATTCGTTGATTGGTGGCCGCACACGCGGGTTGGCGGCCACAGCGGGCATTATGTTCGGCGGGATTTTTCACACTATATTTGGCGCGTTTTTTGTAGGTGTGATTTCACAAATGGCGCCGATTGTTTTGCAGCTCATCTTGCTGGCTTCAGCATCTTATATGGCGTGGATTGGTTATACGTTGCTGCGTAGTTCGATCACTGTTTCATCAATTGGTGACAGAAATGCCGGAACTTTGCGTGCGGCTTTTGGTCAAGGCTTCATCACCTGCATTCTCAATCCTAAAGCCTATGTGTTTGTGCTGGCCGTCTATCCTCAATTTATTCAAGCACGCTTTGGCCCTGTGTGGAGCCAGGCTTTGGTGATGGGCATTTTGACGATCATCACGCAGATGATCATTTATGGAGGCTTAGGATTGGCGGCGGCCAAAAGCCGAGACTGGCTGATTTCCAATCCACGTGTGACGATCTGGATCGGGCGATCTGCTGGAGCAGCGTTTATTTTGGTTGGGGCGTTAACGGTGCTGCGCGTCGTCACAGCCTGAAATCAAAACTTGCCGATTGTGGTTTGTTGGTTTCATCGAACTTCAACAGATGGCAGGTGGGCAGGCCTTTTGAGACTGTGTCGTCGTCAAAGCTGATCGTGTCGCCGGGCTTAGCCAGAATCAGTTGCGTTGTCAGCGTTGGCTTTCCTGCCTCTGTGACCTTGATGTGAATATGCCTGGTGCGGCCCGTATATTCTCCGGGATAGATGGTGGTGAATCTATATGCGCCTGTCGCATCGGTTTTTACAAAGCCGCGAAGAGCGATGTCTTCAGGTTTGTAATTTGTGGACGGTCCATTGCCGTTGGGATGATAGTTTCCGTTGGCATCGGTGTGCCAAATTTCAATCATGGCACCAGCCACAGGTTTTAAATTGTCGAGGCCTTCATAGACGTGGCCGGAAATTTGCAGCGGGTCACCGGGCAGATTGGTTGGGTTCACATTGCCATCTTTGAATTCGGCTGTGCCCGAAACATAATACGGCCCTTCGGTGACTTCAGCGGTTTTGCCACAGTTGGATTTTTCTGCCGCTGTCAAAATCTTGCCGTCTGGCGGCGCGCCAAGTGGGCCATCAAGTAAAATTGCCACGCCTGCTAATAGTAGGGCGACGCCGCCGATCAGAACATATCTCTTCATACCCGATTCCTTATACATAAAACGGAAAGACGTTCTTGAACAAAAAATCCGTTGCTCAATGATGATTGTAGCACAAATTTAGAAACTCAAATAAGCTTGGAGTATGAACGCCACCCGCCCCATGTTTTATCCCCTGCCCCTCATCGGTTGGCGCGAGGATGTTGTGTTACCTGAGTTTGGCGATGGGGTGATTATTGCCAAAATTGATACGGGTGCGCGGAATGCGGCGCTGCATGCTGAGGAGATTTCGTTCAAAGGCAAGCGGGTGAATTTTGTTTTGGAATTGGACGGTTTTAGACAGCGCCATGAATTGGCTGTAATTGGCACAAAGCGTGTTAAAAGTTCTAATGGTTTCAGTGAATTAAGGCCCATTGTTGAGATTATGATTCAGGTGGGCATTCACCAGTTTTCGGTGGAGACGACACTCACAAACCGAACCGATATGGGTGTGCCCATGTTGCTGGGGCGCAACTCCATTAAGGGGCGGTTCATCGTTAATCCGGCAAGATCATTTATCATCAGCCGCCTCAAGAAGAAACGCACATGAAGATCGCCCTCCTCACCCGCAATCCAAAACTTTATTCGCACCAGCGCATTATGGAAACGGCGATAGGTCGCGGCCACGAGATTGTGCCGATTGATTATTTGAAATGCTATATGAACATCACATCGCGCAAACCTGAGCTTCGCCATATGGGTGAGAAGCTTGAAGGTTTTGATGCGGTGATCCCGCGCATTGCGGCGTCGCACACATTTTATGGTCTCGCAGTGCTCCGGCAATTTGAGATGATGGGGGTTTATCCCTTAAATGAATCTGTGGCCATCGGGCGCTCGCGTGACAAGTTGCGCTGTTTGCAAATTCTGGCGCGTGATGGCGTGGGGCTTCCGGTCACGGCCTTTGCAAATGAAACCAGCCGCACTGAAGAGATTTTAAAAATGGTCGGTGGTGCGCCGGTTGTTGTAAAGTTGTTGGAAGGCACCCAAGGTATCGGCGTGGTGCTGGGTGAAACGCATAAATCCGCGAAGTCTGTCATTGAGGCGTTTCGCGGTGCAGACATAAATATTTTGGTGCAAGAATTTGTGGCTGAGGCTGATGGACGCGATATTCGCGCCTTCATCGTGGGCCGAAAAATTGTGGCTGCGATGGAGCGCAAGGGGCCCGAGGGTGAGTTCCGTTCTAATTTGCACCGTGGTGGCAGCGCAGTGATGGTTGAACTGACGCAAGCTGAAAAAGCAACGGCACTTAAAGCGGCACAAAGCATGGGGCTGAATGTTGCGGGTGTTGATTTGCTGCGTTCAAAACGCGGGCCTGTGGTGATGGAAGTTAATTCGTCGCCAGGACTTGAAGGCATCGAAAATGCGTCAACTAAAGATGTGGCCAAAGCGATGATCGAGTTTTTAGAAAAGAACGCCAAACCAGGGCGCACCAAGACACGGGGAAAAGGATGACGGCGTTTGAGATTGGCGGCAAATCCATTGCTGCTGGAACTTCCGAAACCATTGAACTTGAAGTTTCATTGTTGGCTAATAATACGCGGATGAATTTGCCGGTGCATGTTGTGCATGGTGCAGCGCCTGGCCCTTGCATGTTTATCTCTGGCGTTGTGCATGGTGACGAGATTCAAGGTGTTGAAATTGTGCGGCGCATTTTGGCAGCACTTAGTGTTTCAAAATTATCGGGGACATTGCTTGCAGTGCCGATTGTCAATGGGTTCGGTTTTCTCAATCACTCGCGCTATATGCCTGACAGGCGCGATTTGAACCGTGAATTTCCAGGCTCTGAGCGTGGGTCACTGGCCAGTTTGCTGGCGGATTTATTTTTCAGCGAAGTGGTGAAGCGCGCGCAATATGGCATTGATTTTCACACAGCTGCTTTGCACCGCAGCAACCTGCCTCAAATTCGCATCGCACCCGATGACAAAGAATTAATGGCCATGGCCGAAGCTTTTGCCCCACCGGTTATTCTGACCTCAAAATTGCGCGAAGGCAGCTTGCGTCAGAGCGCCAAAGAAAGCGGCATCAAAGTCATTCTCTATGAAGGTGGCGAGGCGTTGCGTTTTGAAGAAGCTGCAATTGATGTAGCTGTAAAAGGTACTTTGCGCGTGATGAAATCAATTGGCATGATCGCCCAAGCGCCAGCAACGCCCAGCCATTTTGCACCAGTGCATTCTTCATCAAGCACGTGGCTTCGCGCACCTGATGGCGGCATTTTACATTCAGTGCGGCGCAGTGGTGACAAGGTTGGGAAGGGCGAACCCGTGGGGGTTATTTCTGATCCGCTCGGTAAAGTGCAGGTTCCGGTCTACACGGAAGATGATGGCATCATCATTGGGCGCACCAATTTGCCGATTGTGAATAGAGGCGATGCTCTGTTCCATGTGGCCCGCATTAAAGTAAAATCACGCGGGCCCGTGCAGCCCATGGCTGATGAGGACGAAATTATTTAACGGGGTTCGTGAAAGCGGCTTTGCCCCAGATCGATTTTACTTGCTCGTCGCGGCCACAGCCTTCGCGGTATTGCTCATAAGCGTATGACTGCTTCACCCAGCCAAACCGGGTGAGCACCCTGTTTTCACCTGTGTGATAGTTTTGATGATAGTCTTCAGCATCGGCAAATGTTGTGAAGGGCTTGACGGGGGTTACGATTTTTTTACCCAGCGTTGCTTCAGCATCCTTTACAGCTTTTTCGGCAGCGGCTTTTTGCTTGTCGTCCATGGTCCATATGCCTGAAATATAGCTATCGCCACGGTCGCAGAACTGTCCGCCATCGTCGGTCACATCGATGGTGCGCAGGAAGCCTGCGACGAGTTTGTCGTAAGAAATGATGTCAGGATCAAATTCAACTTTGACGGCTTCTTGGTTGCCTTCGTGGTCTTGATAGGTTGGCTTTTTCATCGTGCCACCGGCATAGCCAGAGGTCGTTGAGATGACACCTTTTACCTTGTCGAAATCAGATTCAACGCACCAGAAACATCCTCCAGCCACAATGGCGGTTTCGGTTTTGGCTATGGCAGTGGCGGGCGAAAGTGAAACTGCAACGAGGGCGGCGAGAATTAGTTTTTGCATGGGGTACTCCTGATAACAGATATATAGATGTGTGTTCGTGATTAGAAAAATCAACTGCATGCACATTTTTGTGAGAAGCCGTGTTTTTTCACTATCTTCTTGTTAAACCACCCAATACGCCCCGCACCAACGCATTGCCCAGCTGCCGTGCGATTGAATAGCCCACTTGTTTAGCAAATGTGCCAGCGGCTTTTTCGATGGCTTTCGTGGTTGCGGAAACAGGCGCTGCGGGCGCATTGGCCGCTGCCTTCACGCGCAGTTTTTCATAGGCGGATTCGCGGTCAACCACCGTTTCATATTTGCCAGCCACTGGTGATGCAGCAATTGTGGCTTGGCGTTGGGCGGGCGTTACCGGGCCAAGCTGGCCAGAAGGTGGACGGATTAAGGTCCGTTCCACCATGGTGGGCACCCCGTTGGGGTCGAGCACAGAAACCAGCGCTTCGCCCTTGCCCAGCTCTGTAATGGCCTTTTCGGTGTTGAACTTGGGGTTGGCACGGAAGGTGGTAGCGGCCGCTTTTACCGCCTGCTGATCGCGCGGCGTATAGGCGCGCAGCGCATGTTGCACCCGATTGCCAAGCTGGGCCAGGACACTGTTTGGAACATCGAGCGGGTTTTGCGTGACAAAATAAATGCCCACACCTTTGGAGCGAATGAGCTTTACAGTTTGCTCAATTTTTTTCAGCAAACCGGATGGCGCATCGGTGAACAATAAATGGGCTTCGTCAAAGAAGAACACCAGCGTTGGCTTTTCTGGGTCGCCCACTTCGGGCAGAGTTTGGAAAAGTTCCGACATCAACCACAATAGAAAAGTTGCATAGAGCATCGGCGATGAAACCAATTTATCAGCGGCGATGATGTTTACATAGCCGCGCCCGTCACGTGTGGTGCGCATAAAATCTTTAATGTCCAGCGCAGGCTCACCAAAAAATTTATCACCACCCTGCTCTTCAATCACAATGAGTTGGCGCAAAATTGCACCCACTGTTGCCGTGGCCACATTGCCATATTCAGTGGTGATTTGTTTGCCGCGCTCGGTTAGGTCTTTCAGCAGCGCACGCAAATCTTTCAGATCGAGAAGTGCCAAGCCTTCCTGATCGGCAATTTTAAAGGCGATGTTGAGAGCACCCTCTTGCGCATCGGTCAGCCCCATCAGGCGCGACAGCATCAACGGGCCCATTTCAGTTATTGTGGTGCGGATGGGGTGGCCCTGTTCGCCAAACACATCCCAAAACATAGTGGGGGTGGCTTCATGTGTGTATGGATCAAGGCCTACTTGTTTTGCACGCTCATCCAGAAAATCGATTGACTTGCCAGCCTGAGAAATGCCGGAAAGATCGCCCTTAATATCTGCAGCAAAAACCGGAACACCCATTTTCGAAAATGCTTCGGCCATGATCTGAAGCGAAACGGTTTTGCCCGTTCCCGTGGCTCCAGTCACCAGACCATGACGGTTGGCCATGGATAAATAAAGCACCTGTGGCTTATCACTTTTGCCGAGGAAAATGGTGTTTTCAGTCATGTTGATGCTCCGTGTGGCTCTGCGTTTGAGGCATCCCGTGTAATTCGCCCACTTTAATCTTGTTGGCGTTTTTGATTGGCTCGTGTTGGAATATTTTTAACGTTTCGCGCTCATCGGCGGTCCAAACATTTAGCTTCAACATCACACCAATCATAGCCACTTCAACAGCACGTGCGGCCCCATCATCACATTTCATAGCGAAACCTAGACCAGCATGGGGGATGCATCCGCAATAAACACCTTCGGCTCCAAACTTCATAAACAGGCGTGGAATTGCTCCCATCACTCGCGTGTCAAAGCGACCCGTGCCTGCCACCATAAACGGATTGGCGCGAACTGCTTTAATGATGCGCATTGCGGAAGGCATATCTGAACTACTGAGTTTCGCAAATCCAAGTGCCATATTGGTGAGCGGCATTGCCCAACTGGGCACCGAACAACCATCAATGCCAATAGGTGCTTTGGAAATGTCAACTTCGCACCAATCTGCAATGGTTTTGGCGACAGCCCTTTGAATTGGGTGAGCAGCGCTTGAATAATGTTTAGGGTCAACCCCTAAGTGTTTTGCAAAAGCAATCATGCCGGCATGTTTGCCAGAACAATAATTATGCACTTGTTGTGGCTTTTGGTTTTCACGCACAAGTTGATACGCAACTTGAATTGAACCCGGTGTCGTTGAACCACATTCAAAATCATCTTCATTTGAATTGCATTTGGCCAACATAGACCGCGCCACGCGCACATGCTCAGGCTCGCCGCTGTGAGAAGCACAGCACAAGGCGATTTCCTCATCGGTAAACCCAAATGCGTCGGCAGCACCGCTTTCAATCATCGGCAGGCATTGGAATGCTTTAATCGCAGAGCGCGGATATATGGGGATGCTCACGTTACCTGCGGAAATCACCACTTTGCCTTTGGCGTCACAAACCACATACGCCCCATGGTGGCGGCTTTCCACGATGGGGCCACGGGTTACTTCTGCTATAATCGGGTTGTTCATGAAATCTTCACTCAGCTGGATGACATTATGTTTACTGCGACAATCGAATCATTGTCTTGTGCAATTTAGATATTATGTAGCGCGTTCAAACATGTTTTGTGGACACTCAAATGATCACTCGCGCCATTGCTTTTCAACATATGGATAATGAACCTCCCGGCCTGTTTGGCGAATTTCTGGCCGAACAGGGTGCCAAGCTTGATATCATTCAATTGCACAGGGGCGAGGAGATTCCATCTCTCGCCCCTTATGATTTCATGTTGGTGATGGGCGGCGCCATGGATGTGTGGGAAGAGGAGCAACATCCTTGGTTGGTTGCTGAAAAAGCAGCCATTAAAGAATGGGCCATCAGTCGCAATCGGCCATTTTTTGGCGTGTGTTTGGGCATGCAGCTTTTGGCTGAGGCCTTAGGCGGCAAGGTGGGCTTGGCACGCGCGGCTGAAGTTGGCATCGGCACGGTTAAGCTAACTGGCAACCACAGCTTGACCACCAACCTCACGAGTAAATTTAGAATGATGCAATGGCATCATGCCGAAGTCATTGAGCTACCCGCAGGTGCGGATGTTCTGGCCTCCTCTGAGATCACGCGCGTGCAGATTATGTCGGTTGGTGAAAACATGTTGGGCACGCAGTTCCATGGTGAGTTAACGCCAGAGCTGGTGGCAAAATGGGCGGAGATTCCGCAATATATTGAATGGCTCGAAGCTTCGCTGGGTATGGGCGCTTATGACAAAGTTCGTGCAGAAGCCTTGCCGCTTATGCCGAAGATGCGCCGCGTCAGCGAGGCGATGTTTAATAATCTCGCCCAAGGCAAAGCATTGCGCGCGGCGGCTTGACAATCACCGCTGTTATTGCACATTAACCTCAACATTTTAGAGGCTTTAGTGATGGCAAAATATATTCTGGCAATTGATCAAGGCACCACATCAACACGGGCCATCGTGTATGATAAAAAACTCAACCCCAAAGCCAGAGCTCAAAAAGAATTCAAGCAGTTTTTTCCAGCTTCCGGGTGGGTGGAACATGATCCCGAAGAAATCTGGAAAACGGTTTTGGTTACAGTCCGTTCGGCGTTGCGCAAAGCCGGTGTTGCGGGGCGCGATATAGCCTCCATCGGCATCACCAATCAGCGCGAAACCGTCGTGGTGTGGGACCGTAAAACCAACAAACCGATTCACAAAGCCATTGTCTGGCAAGACCGGCGTACCGCAGATTATTGCAAAGAATTAAAGTCGCAAGGACATGAGGCTTTGTTCACTCAGAAAACTGGTCTGCTGCTTGATCCATATTTTTCGGGCACAAAACTGAATTGGGTTTTGGACAATGTACGCGGTGCGCGCGCGCGCGCTGAAAAAGGCGAGTTGTGCTTTGGCACCATTGATAGCTTTCTGATTTGGCGGCTGACAGGCGGCAAGGTTCATGCCACTGATGCCACCAACGCTTCGCGCACTTTGATGTGCAACATTCATGACGGGCAATGGGATGATGAATTGCTCCGTATACTGAATATTCCGCGCGCAGTATTGCCTGAGATTAAAGATTGCGCAGCAGATTTCAGCGTAACTGATAAAAAGTTGTTTGGCACGGCCATTCCCATCGGCGGTGTGGCGGGTGATCAACATGCCGCCATGATCGGCCAGGCTTGCTTTGAACCCGGCATGATGAAATCAACCTATGGCACAGGCTGTTTTGCATTGCTCAACACGGGCGCTAACCCCGTGCCATCTCACAACCGCTTGCTCACCACGATTGCCTATCAACTTGACGGCAAACGCACCTATGCGCTCGAGGGCGCAATTTTTATCGCGGGTGCTGCTGTGCAGTGGCTGCGCGATGGGCTTCAAATCATCAAAAACGCCAAGGAAACGGGAGCTTTGGCCAAGGCCTCTGACCCTCATCAGCAAGTCTATCTGGTTCCGGCCTTTGTCGGTTTGGGTGCGCCCTACTGGAATGCTGAGGCACGCGGCGCTCTCTTTGGGCTTACGCGCGGAACGACCAATAAGGAATTGGCTCGCGCCGCACTCGAATCCGTCTGTTACCAATCGCGTGATTTGCTTGAAGCCATGAAAAAAGATTGGGGCACAGCGGGTAAAACAGTTTTGCGTGTCGACGGCGGCATGACAGCATCTGATTGGGCGATGCAAAGCCTGGCAGATATTTTAGATGCCCCTGTAGATCGGCCTAAGAATTTGGAAACGACGGCTTTGGGTGCGGCCTATCTTGCTGGCCTGAAAGCGGGCCTGTTACCAAAACCTGAAATCTTCGCAAAAACATGGAAGCGCCAGAAACGCTTCGAGTCGAAAATGAAGCCCGCACTTCGCGATGCGAAATATGCGGGCTGGAAAGATGCAGTGCGGAAGTTGTTGGCTTAAGTCGTAATAACGTGGGGCATCACTTCAAAGGCTCCACGATAAATCATTTCCAAAGCAACGTAGAGAATGATGGCAAAGCCCACATAGGCAATCCAACGATATTTGCCCAGAAGCTTGGCGATAAATGATGCGGCAAGTCCCATCAAAGCGATGGATAACACGAGACCCGAAATCAATACCCAAGGATGTTCGCGCGCTGCGCCAGCCACCGCCAACACATTATCAAGCGACATCGAAATATCAGCCACAACAATTTGCCAAGCGGCTTGCGTGAAAGTTTTGGTTTTGGCGTGAGAAGCAATCTGGCCGTCATGGTCGACATCTTCATTGGTGACTGCCTCAAGCCCTTCGTTGCTGTGTGCAGCATCGCGCAATTCGCGCCACATTTTCCAGCATACCCAGAGGAGCAGAATGCCACCCACTAGAACCAGACCGATCACCTGCAAAAGCTGCACTGCCACGGTGGCAAATGCGATCCGCAACACTGTAGCGGCAATAATGCCAACTAAAATCGCCTTGCCGCGCATTTCTTTAGGCAGGCCCGCAGCCGCCATGCCGATCACAATGGCATTATCACCAGCCAGCACCAGATCGATTACCACAACTTTGAAAAATGCGATCAGTGCATCTGGTGCAAATAACTGTTCGAGCAAGGTTTATTGGTCCTTCGGTGATTTATGATGTCACGTTACATAGTGTTCATGTTCGGTGAAAACAAGGGTTTCAAAAAACGTTTTTACTTTCCCAACAAGCTTAATGTCTCATTCAAATATGGCATTGATGGTGCGGTTCCTAAGCGTGTCACCGAAATCCCAGCTGTCGCACTGCCAAATCGTGCTGCTGCTTCAGGGCTATCACCGCGTGCCAAAGCGGCAGCGAATCCGCCATTAAATGCATCGCCAGCGCCCGTTGTATCAACAACTTTGCCCGCATTAAAAATTGGGATGTGAACGGAAATATTTTTTGTATGAAGTAACGATCCCTGCCCACCCAAAGTGATCAGCACCGCGCCTGCACCCTTGGCGATGAAAACATCGGCTGCTTTTTTTGCACTCGGAACATCGGTAACAGTCACACCCGTTAACATCGACGCCTCGGATTCATTGGGCGTCACATAATCACAAAGCTTGTAAATTGAATCATCAAGCGGTGCTGCGGGAGCAGGATTGAATATGGTAATCACGCCCGCTGCTTTGGCAATTTCTAGTGCCCGAACGGCCGCTGGAATCGGCTGCTCTAATTGCGTCATGAAAACCTTTGCACCACGAATGACATCAGAATTTGACTCAACATCAGCCACAGCTATTGTACCAGCCGCTCCTGCCACTACGATGATGGCGTTGCTGCCCGTGCCATCTTGCACAAAAATATAGGCCGCACCTGTCGAAACATTTGGGTCTTGCGGAGCGAGCGCTCTAACATTCTCGCGCGCATACATAGCCAAAGCCGCTTCGCCAAAATTATCCTTGCCTAATTTGGTGATAAATGTGACGTCCGCCCCCGCTCGCGCAGCCGCCACAGTTTGATTGGAACCCTTGCCGCCCGGCCCCATGGCAAAGGATGTTCCCAGAATGGTCTCGCCCATTTCAGGTTGGCGCGCGGCGCGAAACGCCAAGTCGGCCACGTAGATCCCCAGAATCGTAACACCAGATTTGGTCATGTCGCTCAACCCAGCTTCACATCAGGTGCAACAACACCAAACTTGAAAACAAAGCAGCCATAAAAACGGCGCTCGCCCGTTTGCACCACACAATAAGACTTCTTTGCAAGGTCATAGAACTTGAAACGCTCGATCACACCCATCGGCCAAGATTTACCCTCGGCAAGGTCAATTGCTTTTTGCACTTCGGTTTGAACGGGCGGAAAATCTTTTGGTTTGCTTCCTACCTGCATGCGAGACGCTGGTGATTTGACAAAACTATCAAGCGGCATCACCGAAAGAATAGCCTTGGCAGCGCGGCCTGCAGTCTCACAATCAATGCGCAACAGCTTGCCATAGACAGTCGCGCGGGCCACTGAATCTGCCGGAAAATTTGTATCGCAAATAATCAAATCATCGCCATGCCCCATAGAGCGCAAGGCGTGAAGGAGATCAGCATTGAGAAGTGGATCAAGGTTTTTGAGCATTGGCGTTTCCTATTTTCGTTTTAGATTATGCTTGGTTAGGCGATTTGTCACGAGCTTGATCAAATATCCTTCATCAATCGCAGAGCATCATAAATTGCTGCATGAGTGTTGCGGGCAGAAACAGCATCACCGATGCGATAGAGAACAAATGTCCCGTTGGCATTTTTCAAAACCTGCTGTGCTCCGCCATTGATCAACATGTTATAATCCACAGCACCCAGATTTTTCGAATGCGGTTTCAATTCAAAATACAAATCATCCAATGGTCTTGTGCCGTGATTCACCACGACTTGGTCAACCACGCGCTCTTTAATCACGCCGCCATAGTCACTACCAATCACACAGCGCAATTGATTGCCCTCGCGCTGCACCTCTTCAAGGCGGTAAGTCACCGTGAAAACCGTATCCAGTTTTTGTAAACTGCGCATGTAGGGCACCAGATTCATGCCCATAACTTCTGGCGCAAAAGATCGATCTGGTGTCATAATTTCCAGCTTCGCGCCTGAAGCGGCGATCACTTCTGCCGCCTGCATTGCCGCGTGGTCACCCGCATCATCATAAAGCAAAACATGACTGCCGGGTTTCACATCACCCGATAAAATGTCCCACGCGGAAACCACGAGATCATTACCCGTTTTCAAAACTTCTGTATGAGGCAGGCCACCCGTGGCGATGATTACAACGTCAGGACTATTTTGTTTTATATCAGTGATTTCTGCCAATGTATTAAACAAAAACTTTACATTCTGCGCTTCACATTGTGCGACTCGCCAATCAATGATTCCGATCATTTCAGCGCGACGTTTGGTGCGTGCCGTCAATCGGATTTGTCCACCCGCTTGTGAGGCTGCTTCAAACACTGTCACGTTATGCCCGCGCAAAGATGCCACACGAGCGGCTTCCAATCCTGCTGGCCCTGCCCCAATAATCACCACATTTTTCTTCGCGTCTGCTCTCTCAATCAAATGTGGCATGGACAGTTCGCGGCCCGTTGCTGGGTTGTGAATGCAGTAAGCCTCGCCGCCTTGATAAATTCTATCAAGGCAATAGGTCGCCCCTACGCAGGGTCTAATATCATGTTCGCGCTTTTCAATAATTTTGCGCACAATATGCGGGTCGGCCATATGTGCACGCGTCATGCCCACCATATCAATCTTGCCCGATGCAATGGCGTGCCTTGCCGTGGCCACGTCAGAGATACGTGCCGCATGAAAGGTTGGGAAATCAGTTGCCGCTTTAATCTCACCCGCAAAATCCAAATGCGGTGCTGAAGCCATGCCCTGCACCGGGATCACATCGGTCAAGGCCGCATCGGTATCGATATGTCCGCGAATGATGTTGAGATAATCGACTAAACCAGAAGCCTTCAACGCTTGAGAAATTCCTAAGCCATCACTCTTGGTCAATCCACCTTCAATGGTTTCATCGGCGGTATAACGAATGCCGACAATAAACGCGTCGCCCACCCGTTTGCGAATTGCACGTAAACACTCAAAAGTGAAGCGCGTGCGATTTTCTATTGACCCACCATAGGGCGCATCCAGTGTATTGGTGAGTGGCGACCAGAATTGATCCTGCAAGTGGCCGTAAGCTTCAAGCTCCAGCCCGTCCATGCCTGCGGCTTTCATACGTTCGGCGGCATCAGCATAATCGGAAATAATCCGCTCAATATCCCAGTCTTCCATTTTCTTTGGAAATGCGCGGTGCGAGGCTTCGCGGTTATGCGATGGTGAAACTACAGGCAACCAATCGCCCTTGCTCCACCCCGTGCGCCTGCCCAAATGCGTCAATTGAATCATCACAGCACAGCCATGCTCATGCACTTCGTCAGTCAGCTTCTTCAACCAACCAACCACTTCATCCTTGTAAGCCAGCACATTGTTAAACACCGGCGGCGAGTCTTTTGACACAGCTGCAGAGCCTGCCGTCATCGTCATGGCAATGCCGCCCTTGGCGCGCTCGACGTGATAGGCCCGGTATTTATCCTTTGGCATCCCATTTTCCGGATAAGCAGGCTCATGCGACGTCGTCATGATCCGATTTTTCAGCGTAAGATGCTTCAGCTTATAGGGCTGTAACAGCGGATCAGTGGACGACATGAGCGAACTCCAATTTCAGGTCTTGCAAACTTAAGCGCTTTGCGGTGCAATAGTAAATCAGTTCAAATCAGGGGTCTATCATGCGCATCGAAGCCATATCTGCCGGACGCAACGTTCCAAAGGAAGTTAACGTTATCGTCGAAGTGCCGGTGGGTGGCGAGCCGATTAAATATGAAATGGATAAAGAAGCAGGCACATTGGTGGTTGACCGCTTTCTCTACACATCCATGCGCTATCCCGGCAATTATGGGTTCATCCCACACACGCTGTCGGGTGATGGCGATCCGGTAGATGTGCTCATCGCCAATCAGCGCGGCATTATTCCAGGCGCTGTCGTCGCCTGCCGCCCCGTCGGTGTGCTCAAGATGCAAGACGAAGCCGGTGGCGACGAAAAAATCATCGCCGTTCCGGTGCCGCGCTTAACAAGGCGCTATGAAAACGTGCACAATTACCTCGACCTACCCGAAATCACCATTCAACAAATCGAGCATTTCTTTACGCACTACAAGGACCTCGAGCCCGGCAAATGGGTGAAAGTGCTCGACTGGGGCAACGCCATTGAAGCTGAGCAGATGATTTTGGAGGGGCTGGAGCGAGCGAAAACGGGGAAGTGAAACCTACTTTTTCACCAATTTGACATTATCCAACCCATCGAAATGCGTATCGCACGTCAACAGGTCCGCCTCGTGGCTTAAAGCGGTCGCATATACAATAGAATCTGCAGTCGCTAATTTGTGCTTTGCACCAAGCTCTGCCGCTAAAAGCGCAATCCGTGTGTCAAGCGGCACCACCACGCAATGTTGCGAATAGGCGATCATCTGATCTGCTTGGTCTTCTCCCATTTCGCGGGTGATCCACTTAGCGAGTTCAAGTTGGACGATCGTGGGAACAATCAAGTCTGATTGCGGTGGAAAATATTTTTTCAACGCCTTGCCTGTCGGTGAAGCAATTAACCATTCAATCCAAGCCGAGGTATCAACCACCCTCACTAGAAGCGATCTTTCCGATCACGATAATTCTTGGGGTTGGCTCCCTTAGCCAAACCAGCTAATTCAATTAAATCAGGCACAGGCACTAATAATACGCCCGTGCCTTTTGGCAAAAAGGCAAACTCCTGCCCCGCTTTCCAAGCCTTCGCATTGCGTACGGCCTTGGGGATAGATATTTGAAATTTAGTTGATAGCGTTGCGGTGTTAGACATGGGTTACTTCTTTTTATCGATCAGCATATCGTAAGAATAACATGATTTTGAAAAATTGCAACAAGTTGGCTATCTCCCCTCCAACGCCTCGCGCATCATCTCTAATTCCAGCCACTGCTCCTCGCCCTGCACCAATTCATCATGGGCGGCTTGGTGCCTCAGTGATGTCTTCTCAAACAGTTTCGGATCACGCGTAAACAGAGTCACGTCGGCCATCACATCTTCCAGCTTATGCAACTCTGCCTTCAGCGCCTCAATCTTCGCGGGCAAAGTGTCCAGGGCATATTTTTCTTTGAAAGACAGTTTGCGTTTGGCTTGGGGTTTCACCTCAACAACTACAGCAGGCTCGTGGATTTCCTTCTCCTGATCTTTCAGTTTCCGCGCCGCCACCCCTGCACCGCGTTGCGCCAGCATATCGGTATAGCCGCCCGCATATTCTGTCCAATGGCCCTCGCCTTCATACATCAAAATTGATGTAGCCACGCGGTCGAGAAAATCGCGGTCATGGCTCACCAGCAAAATCGTGCCTTTATAATCGGCCAGCATTTCTTGCAGCAGGTCAAGTGTTTCCAAATCCAGATCATTGGTCGGTTCGTCCAGCACCAGAAAGTTCGAGGCTTTGGCCAGTTCGCGCGCCAGGATCAGCCTTGCGCGTTCACCGCCAGACAAAACCGAAACCGGCGTTCGCGCCTGTTCCGGCTTAAACAGAAAGTCGCGCATATATGAAACCACATGCTTGGTTTCCCCATTGATGGTCACTGATTGTCCGCGCCCCGCGGTGATCACATCTTGCACCAATGTTGTGGGGTCAAGACTCTGGCGGCTTTGATCTAGGGCTACCACTTGTAGATTGGTGCCTAGTTTAATCGTGCCGGAATCGGGCTCAATCAATCCCGTAATCAATTTAATAAGTGTGGTCTTGCCACCCCCATTTGGCCCCACAATACCGAGCCTGTCGCCACGCAACAAAAGCAAATCAAGCCCTGCCACAATCGTGCGGTCGCCGTAAGATTTCGAAATCTTCTTGGCTTCTGCCACGAGCTTGCCGGAAATGTCGGCAGTTGAGGCCGAAAGCTTCACATTGCCTTGCGACCCGACATATTCGCGCCGCTCATTTCGCAGCGAACCCAGCAACCCCACACGCCGCACATTGCGCTTCCGCCTTGCCGTCACGCCATAGCGCATCCAGTGTTCTTCAGCGGCAATCTTTTGCGACAGTTTTTGTTGATTGATTTCTTCTTCTTCCAAAACCTGGTCGCGCCATTCTTCGAAGAATTCAAACCCACGGTTCATGCGTTTGGCCATGCCACGATCTAACCAAATTGTGCGGTTGGTCAGCGCTTCCAAAAACCGTCTGTCATGGCTGATCAAAATGAAAGCTGAACGCAAAGATTTCAATTCCGCTTCCAGCCATTCAATCGCGGGCAGATCAAGATGGTTGGTCGGTTCGTCCAACAACAAAATATCAGGCTCCGGTGCTAGCGTTCGTGCAATCGCGGCACGCCGCGCCTCGCCGCCTGAAAGCTGCGATGGATTTTCTTCGCCGCTCAAACCCAGTTCATTCAAATAATGTCGGCAGCGATAAGGATTATCCGTCGGCCCAAGTCCCGCTTCCACATAATCCAACACCGTTTCAAAGCCACCAAAATCTGGCTCTTGCGGCAGATAGCGCACAGTGGTCCCAGGCTGAAAAAACCGCGTGCCATCATCAGTCTCAATCAGCCCCGCCGCAATTTTCAGCAGCGTGGATTTGCCAGATCCGTTGCGCCCCACAAGGCACATGCGGTCATCCGAATGCAGCATCAATTCCGCGCCCTCAAGCACAGGCTTGCCGCCAAAAGTGAGTTTTGTGTTTTGTAAATTCAGTAAAAGATTTGCCATGTTGGCCGCGTCGTAGCCGATGTGTGCATGATTGCCTAGGGGCTTGCATGACGCGCAGAGCGCGGCCAATATAACGTAAAAATAATTGAGGAAATCAAACATGTTTTATGGTCAACCCGAAGGCACTGGTTACGAGGTTCTTGATCCGCGCTTTGAGCCTTGTCTCATTGGCCACGCGCGTGTTGAAAGATTATGGACGGGTTGCCGCTGGGCCGAAGGGCCCGCATGGTTCGCCGCTGGGCGTTATTTGGTTTGGTCCGACATTCCGAACAACCGCATGATGCGTTTTGACGAAGCCAACGGAAATGTCGGTGAATTCCGCAAAGTCTCGAACAACTCAAACGGCAACACCGTCGATCGCCAAGGCCGCCTCGTCACATGCGAACATGGCGCGCGCCGCGTAACCCGCACCGAGCATGATGGCTCGATCACCGTGTTGGCCGATAAATATGACGGCAAACGCCTCAACTCTCCTAATGATGTGGTGGTTAAATCCGATGGTTCCATCTGGTTCACCGATCCTCCTTACGGAATTTTATTTGACTATGAGGGTCATCTTTCAACTATGGAGCAAGACGGCGCGCATGTGTACCGGATCGATGGCACAACAGGCGCCCTCACCCGTGTTGCCACCGATTTCGAAAAGCCAAACGGCCTCGCCTTTTCGCCCGATGAAAAATATCTATACATCGCCGACACTGGCATCACCCACAAAGTAAACGGGCCCAAATACATCCGCCGATTTGAAGTCACCGCCGATGGTTCAAAGCTCGGCAAGAACCATATCTTTGCAGATTGCAACTCCGGCCTCTTCGATGGCTTCCGCATCGACAGCGACGGTCGAATTTGGACAAGTGCTGGCGACGGCGTTCATTGTTTCGATCCAGATGGAACCCTGATCGGAAAAATCCTGATCCCCGAACTGGTCTCCAACGTGTGCTTCGGCGGCCCAAAGCTGAACCGCTTGTTTATCTGCGGAACGACGAGTTTGTATTCCTGTTATCTGGCGATTAACGGGAATAAGACGTATTAGTTCATTCCTTAACGCCGTCATTCCAGAAAAGTGCGTATTTTGCGAAGCAAAATGTTAGCACTTTGTCTGGAATCCAGCTTTGGTCAGGCAAACACTACCGATAGCATTTAAATTGGACTCCCCTAATATTCGTCATTCCCGCGGAGGCGGGAATCTCCGTTTTCTTTGGAGCAAAACACAGATGCCCGCTTTCGCGGGCATGACGATTTAAAATAATGGAGCAATCAAAATTGCTCAAACTCTCTTACACCCCCCAACGTCGTCTTCGATCAGCTTGCAAGACTATTGTTGGAATGGCGAATTTGTACAGTATGGCGAAAACTAGCAGCTTCACCGTACGGTGTCAAGGATTATTTTTCGTTTCTATGATTTTTTAGTTTTATTTCGAAAATTCTGTAGTCCCTTTTGCAACTCTGCACTCTGCGCAGTGCCTATCCCTGCCAATGCTTCAAGCGCACGACCCGCGTCTTCGCCGTCTGCCGCATTGATCATCATTTTGGCCGATGATGTGGCAAATCCGCTGCGGGCCATGATCTGTGTGGCCATTTCGCCAGCCGCCGTCACGCTGCCGCCCTTCGGAACCAAGCGATCAATCACACCCGAAACCAAGGCCTGTTCGGCTGTCAATATTTCCCCCAACACAGACATACGCCGCACAATCTGGCTCCCGAAACGCTTCACGCAGCGCTGTGTTCCCGACCAGCCGGGAATGATGCCAATGCCGGTTTCGGGCAAGCCGATTTTGATTTGGTCTTCACCCACACGAAAATCAGCGCAAGCCGCCAATTCCAAACCTCCGCCCAAGGCATGGCCATTAAGCGCCGCGATCAAAGGCTGGCGCAAACGCGTGAGTGCATCAAAAGCCCGGTGGCCGATGCGTACCCATTGCAAGCCAAAATCTTCGGGTTGCACCTTCGACCATTCATTCACATCACCGCCTGCGCAAAAGGCGCGCTCACCCGCACCCGTAATGATCGCCACCCGCACATCAACATTGGCATCAATCAAATGCGCCGCATGTTCCAAAGCAAAAATCATTTCAAACGTGAGTGCATTTAATTTATCAGGCCGCGCAACGGTAACTGTCGCAATTGCTCCGTCTACGGATAATTTTATGAATTCGCTGCCCGTGTCAATCATGAAGGTTCAATCCTGTAATTGATGCATTGAAAAGTTTTTCTTCCATCAACTTTAATTTGGGTGAAATGATCAATGGAAATTCTGATTGGTCGAGAATATTGGACTGCAATTCAACACCAGGCGCAATCTCCGTCACCACAATGCCTTCGCGGGTTAATTTCAAAACCGCGCGTTCGGTCACATAGGTTATGTCTTGCTTTTGTATCACACCTCTGCGACCAGAGAAGGTGATCTGTTCGCACGCTTTCACCAGCTTTTTGATTTTGCCTTCTTGATGAATGCGCAGCTTGCCATCCACCACGTCCATCTTGGCACCCGCATTATAGAAACCCGAGAACACAATTTTCTTGGCCCGCGCAGTAATATCAACAAAACCGCCCGCCCCCGCCGTCACATGCGGCCTTGCGCCAAGTTTATGAACATTCACGCAGCCGTCTTCACTGATCTGCAAAAATGAAAGCAGCGAGCAATCAAATCCACCTGCTTGAAAATAGGTAAATTGGTGTGGCGATGGCACTATAGCTTCGGCATTTGATGAACAACCAAACTGGAATTCCAAAAGCGGAATGCCACCCACAGCTCCCTGCTCGATCATCCACGTCACCTCGCCATGATGGCCTTCTTCCAGCAGAATGCGCGGCACATTTGCTGAAACACCAAAGCCAAGGTTGACGGCCCAGCCCTTTTTAAGCTCCTGAGAAACCCGCCGCGCAATCACCTTGCCCGTGCCAAATTCCATCAAGGCAAAATCAGAAATCGGTTTGCGCACTTCTCCGCTGATTGCCGGATCATAAGGCGTTTGTGTGGTTTGCCATTGGTCTGGCGCTTCGACAATATAGTCGATGAGAATACCGGGAATGCGCACGTCATGGGTTTTAATTGTTTCATTTTCGACAATTCGTTTTACCTGCGCAATCACAGTGCCGCCATTGTTATGAGCGGCCAAAGCCACTTCCATCCCACCAAGGTAAGCGCCCTCTTGTTCAAAGCTTAAATTACCGCGCTTGTCGGAAGTCGTTGCACGTATGATACCGACATGCGGAATAATCGTCGGGAAGAATAAGAGTTCCTCACCTTCAAAATTGATCTTCTTCACGATAGGCGCTGCCGCAGCCAGTGCGTTCATGGCGCAGCCCTGTTGATCGGGATCAACAAATGTATCCAGACCCACCTTGGTCAAAACGCCGGGGCGCTTGGCCGCTGCTTCGCGCAACAGATCAAACACAATACCCGATGGAACATTGTAAGCAGGAATTTGATTTCCCGTAATCTTGTTCCAAATTTTTGGTGGTTCCGCCGAAGATGGCCCCGATGGATAGGAGCCGGCAATGGTACGGGCCACTTGGTCGCCTTCCATCAAATGCTCAATGCCCTTCACGCCATAGAAATCTCCGGCCGCAATCGGATGTATCATGGTGAGGCCGCGCGGATGTTGCTCTCTGGCATACCGTTCGCCCAATGCTTTCAACACAGCGTCAGGGCAGCAAAGGCCTGAAGATGAATTTACAGCAACTATAGCACCGTCAGCAATATGCGAGACAGCTTCGGCGGCAGTGACGATTTTTGGCATCAGTGATTTCCCCTGATAAGGTCTGCGGCTTTTTCAGCCATGGCGATGGTTGGGGCATTGGTGTTAGATGAAACCACGCGCGGCATTGTCGAACTGTCGCAAATCCGCAAGCGCTCAATGCCATGCACACGCATAGCCAAATCAACCACTGCCATATCATCGACACCCATCTTGCAAGTTCCAACTGGATGATAAGACGAACGTGCACTCGCCCGGCTCATTTCGATATAGTCTTGTTTGGTCTTGCAGGACGGCCCCGGAAAATGTTCGGCGCTTACAAATTTTTGCATCGCTCTCGAATGGCCCACTTCCTGCGTAATCTTGATTGCATCAATGTGGCGTTCCAAATCATATGGCTCAGCAAATGAATTGGGATCGACAATTGGCATGTCGCTTGGATTGTTCGAACGCAGCGTTACAGAGCCGCGAGACTTCGGCCTTGTATAGTAAGAGTTGCATGTTGCCCCGTTGCCGCCAGGAACAGTGCCCACACCCTCCTCTACACCAGCACCAGCCAAAAAGTGGAATTGCAAATCAGGGGTTTTTTCTTCCTTTTTATTGCCCCACCAAAACGCACCCCCTTCGACAATGTTGGAAGCAACGGGGCCTGACTTGAACATTAGATATTGAAGACCTGCAGCAATTTTCCAATGCAACTTTTTATATTTATCATAAGAATGTGGGCCGTTCAGCACCCATGTCACATCTGTTGAAACATGATCATGCAGATTTTGGCCGACGCCTTTAAGATCGTGCAGAACGTCTATGCCAACGCCGCGAAGATGTGCGGCGGGGCCAATTCCGGATAGCATCATCAATTTGGGTGAGCCAATTGCACCAGCAGTCAATATCACTTCGCTCGAAGCAGTTAGAATTTTTTTATCGCCGCCCTCAATAATTTCAACGCCGACGGCCCTGCCGTTTTCAATGATAATTCGCGAAACCAGAATACCAGTGCGTAATTCGAGGTTTGTACGCTTTAAAGCTGGGCGCAAATAGCCAACTGCGGCGCTGCAGCGTTTTCCATCACGCGTTGTGGTTTGATAGAAGCCTGTGCCTTCCTGCTTGCCTGAATTAAAATCCGGATTGAACGGCATGCCTATTTCCATGCAACCTTGGACATAAGCCGCAGATACCCGGTTGGGCACATTGTCTGAAACACCAAGCGGCCCATCAATCCCATGATTGACCCCACCCAGTTTCGTATTGCCTTCCGATTTGATGAAATAGCGATGAAGGTCTTTGGCGCTCCATCCCTTACATCCCATTTCATCGGCCCAGCCGTCATAATCTTCCGGGCAACCTCTCGTGTAAACTTCAGCATTGATAGAACTGCCGCCACCCAAAACGCGCGCTTGCGGATAAACCATTTCGCGATTGTTGGCATGGCGCATCGGCGCGGTCTTAAAACCCCAAGTCAGTGGCCCACTGGTCATTTTGAAAAAGCCGACCGGCATGTGGATATAGGGATCAGTATCCTTTGGCCCTGCTTCGAGCAACAAAACCTTCGCGTCAGGCATTTCTGAAAGCCTAGCCGCCAACACGCAGCCGGCAGAACCGCCCCCTATGATGATATAGTCATACATGCTCTTGCCTTTGAATTCATATTAGCATAATCATAAATAACTATTTAGTTATTTCAAGAGGAAATTCGTGGCTGCCAAGAAACAGTTAAGAGACCCGGAGGAAACCAAGCGGCGCATCATGGCAGCGGCGAAGGTGGAATTTGCCAAATCCGGCCTTGGCGGGGCCCGTGTGGATGTAATCGCGGCGCGCGCAAAATCTAATAAACGTATGATGTATCATTATTTCGGAAATAAAGAGGCTCTGTTCAAACTGGCGATTGAAGATGCTTATGCCGATTTTCGCGAGGCTGAAAAGGCGCTCGAACTAGACCACGAGGAACCTATCACTGCCTTGCGCAAGCTAGTCAATTTTAACTGGACTTATTTTCTAGAAAACCCAGAATTTATTACTTTGGTCAACTCAGAAAATTTGCATAAAGCAAAACACATTAAAAATTCAAAGCGTATGCAAGAGATGAGCCGAAACTTTGTGGGCCGAATGCAAACACTGCTTGACCGTGGTGCGGCTGCAGGATTGTTTCATAAGCAGATTGACGCCGTGCAAATGAATATTTCTGTGGCCGCGATTGCCTATCACTATCTCACCAACCGTTACACCGGGTCGATCGTCTTCGAGCGCGACTTGATGTCGGCCAAAGCTCTGAAAGAACGCTTGGCATTTAATATTCAAACTGTGCTGCGCATTGTGTGCACACCTGAAACGCTTCGTGAACTGGAAACTGAAAAATGAATGGAACTGCTCTCGTCACTGGTGCAAGGCGCGGCATAGGCAAGGCGATTGCTTTAACACTGGCACAAGACGGCTTTGATGTTGCGGTGAATGATATTGAAATATCTAGCGAACTGGATTCTGTTGTTTTGCAGATCAAAGACTTGGGGCGAAAGTCTATTGCTGTCATCGGTGACATCTCAAAAATAGAAACCCATGGCGCTATGCTTGACGCGGCTGAGGCTATCGGCAAACTAACGACACTGGTGAATAACGCAGGCGTCGGCGTTATGAATCGTGGAGACCTCTTAGATGTAACTGCTGAAAGCTATGATCGGTGTCTCAACATAAACACGCGTGGCACGTTCTTTCTCACTCAGACCTTTGCAAAGCGCCTGTTAAAACAAAAACAAAATGGAGTTCACCACTCTATCATCACAGTATCCTCTTCCAACGTAACTGGAATTTCGATTTCTCGTGGCGAATACTGCATTTCAAAAGCCGCTGTCTCTATGACCACCAAACTTTTTGCAGCGCGACTATCAAATGAAGACATTGGTGTTTATGAAATTCAACCGGGATTCATCGAAACCGATATGACAGCGCCAGCAAAAGCAAAATATGATAAGTTGATCGATGATGGCCTAACGGTGATTAAGCGCTTCGGCCAACCGGCCGATGTTGCGCGGGTCGCTTGCACCATGGCGCAAGGCTTACTGCCTTACACGGTAGGCCAAGCTATTCAAGTGGATGGCGGATTGCTATCGGTGAGGTATTAAAAATGAAAATTTCGTTGCCGAATACTTCAAGTAGGCTCCAACCTTATAAATTAGTGGGCGAACCACTTGTTGCCCGCAAGCCAACAAAGCCATTCAACCGTGTAGCCTTTGCTGCTGCACATGTTGTGGCCGACCCCCTCCAAGGTGGGATTGATTGGAAAGGTACGATTGCCTATCGCCGTTATCTTTTGAATTTGGGTTTTGGCATTGCTGAAGCCATGGACACTTCTCAGCGCGGCATGGGACTGGACTGGCCGGAAGCCTTGGAGCTTATCCGCCGTTCAATTGATGATGCGGGTTCTGTGAAATCCAAATTGATTTATTCAGGTTGCGGGACAGATCATCTGAATTTGGCCGACACTCATTCATTAGATGATGTTATTCGCGGCTATTTGATGCAACTTCACGCCATTCAAAAACTTGGCGGTCGGATCATCTTGATGGCTAGCCGCGCCTTGGTGCGAGCGGCGAAAACGCCAGACGATTATATCAAGGTCTATTCTGCTGTGCTGCGCGAAGCTGATCATCCGGTCGTGCTACATTGGCTGGGACCAATGTTTGATCCCGCGTTGGAAGGCTATTGGGGCACAACTGAATTTTCTGCTGCAATGGAAACTTGCCTTGTGATGATCAATCAAAATATTTCCAAAGTCGATGGCATAAAAATATCTTTGCTCGACGCCGAAAAAGAAATTGTTATGCGACAGCGATTGCACCCTTCTGTAAAAATGTACACAGGTGATGATTTCAACTATGCGGAGTTGATCGCTGGTGACGCAAAAGGTCACTCTCATGCGCTACTCGGCATATTTGATGCAATTGCGCCCGCCGCATCGATTGCGCTTAGTGCGTTAGCTAAAAATGATCTTGGCAAATTTCATTCGGTACTCGCACCGACAGTTCCCCTCTCCCGATTGATTTTTAGTGCGCCGACACAATATTATAAAACTGGCATTGTGTTTCTCGCCTGGCTCAATGGCCATCAAGATCACTTCATCATGATAAATGGCGCGCAATCAGCACGACCGCTTTCATATTTTATTGAAGTTTTCAAACTTGCTGATATCGCTGGCCTGCTTCGCACGCCCGAGCTTGCCGTGCGGCGCATGAAGCAACTGCTTGCGATTTATGGTGTGTGATGCGCATTCTTGAACTAAAAGATTGTGCCATCAACACCGCCACATTGGGCTTTCAAGCGCCTATTGCTGAGGTGATTGACACTATTGCGCGGCATGGTTTTGCCGGCATTGCACCATGGCGCAGGGAGATAGAAGGCCAGAACATTGCGGCAGTGGCAAAACGGATTCGCGATGCCGGATTACAAGTCACCGGCTATTGCCGCAGCACCTATATTCCATCCACGAGCCGTGCAGAATTTGAGGCTAACATCGAAGATAACAAGTGGGCGCTAATTGATGCGGCCGAGCTCGGCGCAAACTCATTTGTAATGGTGGTCGGCACACTTGTTGATCTTGGCGCAGCGCGGGCGCAGGTGCGCGAGGGTGTGGGGATGTTGCTTGAGCACGCTAAATCTCTAAGCGTGAAATTGGCGCTCGAACCGTTGCATCCGGTTTACGCTGCCGATCGCAGCTGTATTACTCTGGCTGAAGAAGCGTTGGATATATGCGAAACCATTGAGGGAGAGGTTGCCGATCCTTTTCTGGGCATTTTTGTTGATGCTTATCATTTGTGGTGGAGCGCAAATTTAAAGCGAGATATTGAGCGAGCCGGAATGGCAAAACGAATTTTCGGATTTCATGTTTCCGATTGGCTTAATCCCACTGTCGATATCTTAAATGATCGCGGCATGATGGGCGATGGTGTGATCGATTTGAAATCAATCAGGCAAATGGTCGAAGATGCTGGATATAAGGGCCTTGTTGAGACAGAAATTTTCTCAGCTCAGAATTGGGCAAAAAAGCCGATGGACGAAACATTAATGACGATTATAGAGCGCATTAAAACTTCAGTGTGAAGCTTTTATCATATCCGCAGCTTTTTCAGCGATCATGATTGTTGCGGCATTGGTGTTTCCTGTCACAACAGTAGGCATGATTGAAGCATCGCAAATGCGCAAACCGTCCAGCCCGTGCAATTGCAAATGGGGATTCACAACCGATATTTTGTCATGACCCATTTTGCATGTACCGGCGGGGTGGTGATCGGTTTTGGCATTGGCACAGGCATAGTCAAACAGCTCGTTATCCGATTTCAAATTGGCACCCGGCAGATGTTCAGACTTGATGAAGGGCTTCAAGGCATTTTGATTCATGATCTCGCGCGCCAATCGCAAACCTTTGATCGACATTTCCCTGTCATAGGGATCAGCCCAATAATTTGGATCAATCAATGGTGCTGCGTTTGGATCGTCAGAGGCTAGGCGTACTGTTCCACGCGAACGCGGGCGCATATAGGCGGAGTTTAAGGTGGCACCGGCATTTTTCATTTTGGCAACACCTGCTTCAATGCCCGAACCTAAACCGAAGTGGAATTGGATGTCAGCTGATCTCGCATTTTCATCAGCATACCAAAAACCACCTTGGCTGAAGAGACTTGATGCCACAGGGCCGGTCTTTGTTAAGATGTATTGCAGCCCCGCGAGTGCCGCCCAATGCGGCTTTCCGTATTTGTCGTAAGTGTGATCGCCCGTGCATTCGCTGATCACGAAGAGATCGAGGTGATCTTGGAAATTGGAACCAACACCTGGAAGATCGTGCAAGGTCTTTATACCGACGGATTGAAGGTGATCGGCGGGGCCGATGCCAGATTGCATCAGCAGCTTGGGCGATCCTATCGCACCAGATGATAAGAGCACTTCGCAGTTTGCGTTGATGATTTCACCATTCATCATTTCAACGCTAATAACGTTGTGATTTTCGATGATTAGCCTGCGCACATTCGCGTTTTGTTTGATGGTTAAATTTTTTCGACTTCGCGCTGGATTAAGAAAAGCTGTGACGGAGGACGAACGGCGGGCATTTTTCTGGGTGAGTTGATAATAGCCAATGCCATCTTGCGATGCACCGTTGAAATCATAATTGCGGGGGATGCCCAGTTCGCCTGCTGCAGCAAAGAAAGCTTCGCAGATCGGTAATGATGATCGCGGATCAGAAACACCAAGCGGGCCATCCTGCGAGTGATATTCATCCGCGCTGCGTTCGAAATTTTCTGACTTTTTAAAATAGGGCAGCACGTCTTCATAACTCCAACCTTCACAGCCGAGCTGACGCCATTCGTTGAAATCCAGTGCGTTGCCGCGATTGTAAAGTTGCGCATTAATTGATGAGCCGCCACCGATCACTTTAGCTTGCGTAAAACGCAGCACGCGGTTTTGCATGTGTTTCTGGGGCACGGTTGACCAGCCCCAAGAAGCAATGCCTTTGGTCATTTTGGCAAAGCCCGCTGGCCAATGGAACAAGATGTTACGATCAGAACCACCTGCTTCAAGTAACAGAACAGTTACATTTTGTTGCTCACTAAGCCGTCCCGCCAGTACGCAGCCCGCTGAGCCGCCACCGACGATGATATAGTCATAATTCATTTGGAATCCTCGTCCGGTTTAGAATAAATCTGTCACAAGGATTGGTCAACAGCAAAAGCTGCACTTGAACCACTTGGTGAAGGTGCCTAATAGTTCTATTCGTATCAGGAATGGCAAAATGAATACCGAATTGCACGGATTGAAAGTTGATTTAGCGCTGGCGGATTTTATCGGTCAGCACGCCCTGCCCGGAACCAAGATTTCTGAAGATCAATTTTGGTCTTCATTTGCAAAAATTATCCATGATCTCGCACCTGAAAACAGGGCATTGCTGAAGATCCGCGATGAAATGCAAAGCAAGATTGATGCATGGAATACGGAGCATGCTTCACAGTTTGATTTGGCTGACTATAAAGAATTCCTGAAATCGATTGGCTATTTGCTCGATGAAGGGCCGGATTTTGCAATTACCACGCAGAATGTCGATGATGAAATTGCTTTGATGGCTGGTCCACAACTCGTCGTTCCCGTTAATAACGCGCGCTTTGCTTTGAATGCCGCCAATGCCCGTTGGGGTTCATTGTTTGACGCGCTCTATGGGACGGATGTGATTTCCGTTGGCAGCAATAAGGGCGCCTATGATGAAGCGCGGGGTGCGGCGGTTATTGCTTGGGCTGTGGCATTTTTGGATCAGGCCACGCCATTAAAGAATGGCAGCTGGGCATCCGTGAATGCGCATTCGTTTGCTTTGACGGATGATCGGCAGTTCGTTGGATATAAGGGTAAGCCGGAGCAGCCAGAGTCCATTTTGTTAAAACATAACGGTCTGCATATTGAAGTGAAGTTTAGTGCAACAGGTATCACCGATGTCATTCTGGAATCGGCTTTGACCACCATTATGGACTGCGAAGACTCGGTTGCAGCCGTGGATGCTGAGGATAAGGTTCTGGTCTACCAGAATTGGTTGGGATTGATGAAAGGCGATTTGGCTGAAGAGATTTCCAAGAATGGAAAGATGTTTCAACGCAAGCTGAACCCTGACCGCCAATACACTGGCCGCGACGACAAACCGTTTTCATTGCGCGGTCGTTCTTTGATGATGGTGCGAAATGTTGGCCATCTAATGACCAATCCTGCCATCACATACGGAGATGGCTTAGAAGTGCCTGAAGGTATCATGGATGCAATGATCACTGCGCTCATTGCACTGCATGATAAGGGCATGAATTCGCGCACCGGATCAGTTTACATTGTGAAGCCCAAAATGCATGGGCCGGATGAAGTTGCATTTGCTTGCAGGATATTTGATCGCGTTGAAGTGGCGCTGGGTATGAAGCCGAACACTCTCAAGATCGGCATTATGGATGAAGAGCGACGTACCACGATTAATTTGAAAGAGTGTATTCGCGTTGCGAAAGATCGCCTGGTTTTTATCAACACTGGTTTCCTTGATCGCACAGGCGATGAGATTCACACCTCAATGAATTTGGGGCCGATGTTGCGCAAAGGCGATATGAAATCGGCCACGTGGATTCAGGCCTATGAGAATTGGAATGTTGATATTGGGTTGGCCTGTCATCTGCCGGGTAAGGCGCAAATCGGCAAGGGCATGTGGGCTATGCCTGATCAAATGGCTGCTATGATGGAGCAAAAAATTGCACATCCAATGGCTGGTGCAAACACAGCATGGGTTCCGTCACCAACCGCCGCCACACTTCATGCCACGCATTACCACCGCGTGCTGGTAAGCTCGGTTCAAGAAAAATTGAAAAATCGCACGCGCGCGAAACTTGATGATATTCTATCTGTGCCAGTGGTGCAGCGGCCCAATTGGAGTGCCGCTGATATTCAAAGAGAGCTTGATAACAACGCGCAAGGCCTACTGGGTTATGTGGTGCGATGGGTTGATCAGGGGGTTGGGTGTTCGAAAGTGCCCGACATCAACAATGTCGGGCTGATGGAAGATCGCGCGACGCTTCGCATTTCATCGCAACATATCGCAAATTGGCTGAAGCATGGCATTTGCACCAAGGAACAAGTGATGGAAACATTGAAACGCATGGCCAAGGTCGTAGATATGCAAAACGCCAGTGATGACCTGTACCACCCTATGGATAATAATTTTGAAACTTCTTTTGCGTTTCAGGCTGCCTGCGACCTGATTTTCAATGGCAAGGATCAGCCTAATGGTTACACCGAACCTTTGCTGCATGCTTACCGCCTAAAAATAAAGTCGCGGTTACCTTCCGTCACATAATCGCGACAATGCTGACTTAGCCATTTCCATCTCAACTATCAGATGGAGAAGACAAATGCGCAACTTTCCGAAATTGATCGCCGCTTCAACGATTTTGATGGGGATCAGCTTTGCAGCAGCTCAAGCCGAAACAATAAAGATCACATTGCTCGGCGTTGGCGACGTTTATAAATTTGACGCTGGAAAAAAACGCGGTGGCCCTTCGCGACTGAATGCTGTTGCGAAAGCTGAACGCGCGGCCAATCCTAACTTTATCTATGTGTTTGATGGTGACATGCTTTCACCTTCGCTTCTTTCCGGGCTCGATAAAGGCTCGAACATGATCGAACTCACAAATCTTGCGCCGTTTGATATTGCAGTTCCGGGCAATCATGAATTTGATGCTGGTAAAGAGAATTTTGCCGAACGCGCTAAACAATCGAAATATCCTTGGGCCGCCGTGAATATTACAAATGCTGACGGCGCGGTTTATGCGGGCCTTAGCGGTGTAATGATGAAGGACATTAAGGGCGTCAAAATAGCGCTTGTGCCGATCGCGCAAGATACATCACCTGAAGTTGCCGCGACTGGTGATTTGAAATTCGGCCCCAGCGTTGACAGCGGTATTACGGCAGCAAAGCAAGCCCGCAAGGACGGTGCTGATCTGGTTATTGCAGTCACCCAAACACCGCGCTCACAAGATGCCAAGCTGATGGATTCGAAAGCCTTCGATGTTATTCTCTCGGGCGATGATCATGAGCTGGCCATGGAATATAATGGTGTGACCGCTTATGTCGAAACTTCGATTGATGCCAATTATTTGGTGCCAGTTGATTTAAGTGTGACTGTCGAAGAAAAAGATGGCAAGCGCAGCGTGAAGTGGGAACCAAACTTCCGCTTTATCGACACAGCAAGTGTTACGCCTGATCCTGAAACGCAAAAATTGGTTGATAGCTTTAATGCTGAACTCGACAAGGAACTGAATGTCGTCATCGGCAAAACAGTTGGCCCACTCGACAGCCGCCGGAATGTGGTGAGGAAGCAAGAAGCGGCGATAGGTAACTTCATTGCTGATGCCATGAAGTCTGCTGTGAGTGCAGATATCGCCATAACCAATGGCGGCGGCATTCGCGCCGACAAGGAATATGCTGCGGGCGCTGAAATCACCCGTAAAGATATTCTCACCGAACTTCCATTTGGCAACATGACTGTATTAACCCAAGTTACAGGTCAGCAAATTCAAGACGGATTGGAAAATGGTTTCAGCAAAATCGAAGATGGCGCGGGCCGTTTTCCGCAAGTGTCGGGCCTTAAGATTGTCGCTGATGTAAAAAAACCTGCTGGTTCGCGGGTGGTTTCGGTCATGGTGGGCGATAAGCCGCTCGATTTGAAAGCCGAATATAAGCTGGCCACCAATGATTATATGCTTGATGGTGGCGATGGCTACACATCGTTCAAAAATGGCAAGGTGATCATGAATGGCGGCAATGGCAAGTTGATTGCCAATGATGTTCTGGTGCTGATCAAGAAACTGGGCACGATTGATGCCAAGGTTGAGGGCCGTATTACAATCCAGCAGTAATCTTCTGCGCCGCAATCAAAAACTCCGAATTCCCGTCGCCGCCTTCCATGGGTGACGGGATTAATCCGTGCACAGACCATCCACTGGACGCAAGAAAACCTGACACTTCTTGATTCACGCGCTCATATGCGTTCTTATCTTTCACAATGCCGCCCTTGCCAACACCATCTTTACCCACTTCGAATTGCGGCTTGATGAGAGCGATGATTTCAGCACCTGGTTCCATTAAGTCCAATGCAGCCGGCAGGGCAATGCGGAGTGGGATGAAGCTCACGTCGCAGGTGATCAGCGACACGTCTTCTGAAATATATTCAGCTTCTAAATCCCGCGCATTCAAGCCTTCATGCAAAGTTATGCGGTCATCGCGCAGCATCATTTGGCTGTGGCCGACATCAATGGCAAACACGTGTTTGGCTCCGCGCTCAAGTAACACTTCGGTAAATCCGCCCGTGGATGCGCCGATGTCGAGACATTCGCGACCTTTAACTTCAATTTTAAAATGGTCGAGCGCGTGAACAAGCTTCAATGCGGCGCGCGACACATATTGGCTGCCCGCATCAGTAATGGCTAATTTGGCATCAGACAAAACCATCTGTGACGGCTTGCGAGCAGGCTCGTCATCTACTTGAACAAGTCCACGCAATATAGCATCTCGCGCACGCGCCCTGCTTGGGTAAAGCATGCGGGCAACCAATGCTTCATCTAAGCGCTGGCGGATCAATCCACATCCAATGGCGTTGTGCCAGTCGGTTTGCCGTTGGCACCAAGTGTGATTTTTTCGATGCGAGCTTCTGCTTCAGCCAACTTGGTTTCACAATGGTTACGAAGCTCTTCGCCGCGTTCATAAATCTTGATTGATTCTTCCAAATCCACGCGGCCAGATTCAAGCTTGGCCACAATCTCTTCCAATGCGGCCAAGGCCTTTTCGAATGACAAGGATTTGATATCTGCTTCTTCAGCCATGTTTAGTCTTCCTCGTCTTGTTCGTATTCGTCTTCATCGCCCATCACGGCTGAACCGTGCATAAGTGCGGCCAGATGCGCGCCAACACCGCCTGCCAGCCCTTGCAAATCATAGCCCCCTTCAAGAATAGAAACAACGCGGCCCTCGCAATGGGTTTGCGCAATTTCCATGAGTTGCAACGTGGCCCAAGCGAAATCTTCTTCCACAAATTCCAAGCTGCCCAACGGATCGCGCACGTGAGCATCAAAGCCTGCACTGATAATAACCAAGTCGGGTTCAAAGGCATTGAGGTTGGTCAAGATTTTTGTAGACATGGCCTCCCGGAATTGCGCGCCGCCATCGCCAGCTCGCAAAGGCGCATTAAAAATATTGCCAACGCCCGTTTCACCCACCGCACCTGTGCCGGGGTAAAGCGGCATTTGGTGAGTGGAACCATAAAACATATCTTTGTCCGACCAGAAAATATCTTGTGTGCCATTGCCGTGATGCACGTCAAAATCAACCACCGCCACACGCTCGGCATCATATTTGGCACGGGCGTAAAAGGCGGCGATGGCGGCATGGTTGAAAAAGCAAAAGCCCATGGCGCGGTTGTGTTCGGCGTGGTGGCCGGGTGGGCGCATGGCAAGGAAAGCGTTTTGCGCTTCGCCCTTGAAAACGGCATCGACCGCCGCTGTGGCCCCACCCACGGCGCGCAGAACGGCGGGCAAGGTTCCGGGCGACATGACGGTGTCTGAATCCAGATATTCGAAACCCTCTTCTGGTGCGGCGCTAAGGATTTTTTGGTAGTGCTCCTCGGTGTGGCAACGGATGATATCTTCCGCGCGACCCAAAGGCGCTTCGCGGTTGACGATGGATTTGAAATGGGACGAGCGCAAAACATCATGCACCGCGCGGATACGGTCAATCCGTTCGGGGTGGCCGTCGGGGGTGACGTGGGCCAAGCTGGCGGGGTGGGAGAAGACAAAAGTGGACATGAGTGCTGGGTAGCCGAAAATTTTATGTGATGCTATAGGGCACAGATGATCAGCGCCCAAGACATTTCAAAAGCCGCCGACCTGCTTTTGAGTGGGGCATTGGTGGCCTTCCCGACTGAGACGGTTTACGGGCTGGGCGCACTGGCAACAGATGATAAAGCGGTGGCGCGGATTTACGAGGCAAAGGGGCGGCCTACGTTCAATCCTCTGATTTCCCATGTGCCCGATGTTGAGGCGGCTTTTGCGCTGGGTGAGTTTTCGGCTGATGCACTCAAATTGGCGGCGCGGTTTTGGCCTGGGCCTTTAACTTTGGTAGTGCCACGCTGGAGCACTTGTAGTATATCTCTATTGGCATCGGCGGGTTTGCCTTCGGTGGCCATTCGCGTTCCACAGCATCCGATTGCGCTGGAATTATTGCGAGCTGTGGGAAAACCAGTCGTGGCACCTTCGGCTAATCCATCAGGCCGCATTAGCCCGACGACGGCACAACATGTGCGGGATGGGTTGGGGGGAAAGGTTTCGATGATTTTGGATGGCGGCCCCTGCGCTGTTGGGGTTGAGTCTACGGTGGTCAGTTTTCTTGAGGGTAAGGCGACATTGTTGCGGCCCGGCGGATTGGCGGGCGACGTTATTGAGGACGCATTGGGGTTTGGGTTGCTTGAGTCGACAAATGGCGTGATGCACTCCCCGGGGCAAATGGAGAGTCACTATGCGCCAAATGCGGCAATGCGGCTCAATGCGGAAGTTGCCATCAATGGCGAGGCTTATTTGGGCTTTGGAAAATTTGGACTTGAGCATAATCTCTCGCCATCTGGTGATGTGGTTGAGGCCGCTGCAAATCTATTTCGAATGTTGCACGAATTGGACGCGTTAAAGCCGGAACGCATTGCAGTGGCACCCATACCGATGAATGGTTTGGGTGAGGCGATTAATGACCGCCTGAAACGCGCGGCGGCTCCGCGATGATGCCCACGCCAGAAACTCTGCACCGCTTCATCGCTATTGTCGGCGAGAAGAACGCCATCAGCAACGCTGCTGATATGGCGGCCTACATGCGCGAGTGGCGAGACCTTTGGCCGGGCACATCGCCATTGGTGTTGCGGCCTGCCAACGCTGATGAAGTTTCGCGCATTTTAAAAATCGCATATGAAACCAACACAGCTATTGTTCCGCAATCTGGTAACACAGGCTTGGTGGGTGGACAGATGCCAACCGGGCCAGAGGTGCTTTTATCCCTTGACCGGATGACGAAAATTATTTCGGTTGATGCTGATGATTATTCGATGACGGTGGAGGCAGGATGCATTCTCAAGAATGTGCAGAATGCGGCTGACGCAGTTGATCGTTTGTTTCCACTTAGTCTTGCGTCCGAAGGTTCATGTCGCATTGGCGGCAATCTCTCCAGTAATGCAGGAGGCTTAAATGTTTTGGCATATGGCAACACGCGCGATTTGTGTCTGGGGCTTGAGGTTGTGCTGGCCGATGGGCGCATCTGGAATGGGCTCAAGAAACTGCGCAAAGATAATACGGGCTATGATTTGAAGAACCTGTTTATTGGTGCTGAAGGAACGCTGGGGATCATCACCGCTGCGGTTTTGAAACTCTGTCCCAAGCCGCGCCGCAACGACACGGCTTTCATCGCCGTGCCCTCTCCCCAAGCTGCTGTTGATTTGTTGGCGCTGGTGAAAAATGAAAGCGGAAATCGGGCTGTTGCATTTGAGTTAATGCCGGATATTGCGATGGGATTCACCGTGAAGCATATGGGCATCACCAATCCAATTGCTTCACCTTCGCCATGGTTTGTGTTGACGGAATTGGCCGATGCAGTGCCTGGCAGTTTTGAAACCATTTTGGAAAAGGCGATGGAGTTGGGCATCGTGACTGATGCTTCAATCGCGCAATCGGATGCGCAGCGCCAAACCCTCTGGGCCATTCGCGAGTTGATGCCGGAATCGCAGCGTCACGAAGGTGGATCAATCAAGCATGATGTGTCGGTGCCTGTCTCGCATATTCCAGCGTTTATTGATGAGGCAACGAAAGCGGTGCATGGGTTTATGGCCGATGCCCGCGTGATGTGCTTTGGCCATATGGGCGATGGCAATATGCATTTTAATGTGTCGCAGCCCGTCGGCATGGATAAACAGAAATTTCTGTTGCGATGGCACGCACTCAATTGGGTAGTGTTTGATGTGGTGCTGAAACATGGCGGATCAATTAGCGCCGAACATGGCATTGGCCAGCTAAAGCGCGATGATATGTTGCGGATTAAATCACCGGTGGAGCTGGACATGATGCGCGGAGTAAAAGCGATGCTTGATCCCACGGGCATTATGAACCCGGGCAAGGTTTTGCCGCTTTGAAGTTTCGCGAAGCAGAACCTGCTGATCGGGATAAAGTGATTGCACTTTGGCAGGCTTGCGAATTGACCCGCGCATGGAATGATCCGGTTGTGGATTTCGATTTTGCGCTGGCGGGCGCGACGTCAACAATTTTGGTTTATGAGATTAATGGCGCAATTGTTGCGTCTATTATGGTGGGCCATGACGGCCATCGCGGGGCGATTTATTATTTGGCCGTTGCAGTGGAAAATCAGAAAACGGGATTAGGGCGGTCTGCGGTTCTTGCTGCGGAGAATTATTTGAAGAAGCTCGGCGTGTGGAAAATCAACTTGATGATCCGAAGCGAGAACGATGCGGCACTTGGGTTTTATCAAGCGATTGGATTTGAGAAGAATGAAGTGGTGAGTATGGGGAAGAGGATTGGGTAAATCCCCTTAACCCGTCATTCCCGCGAAAGCGGGAAACCAACTTGCATACATAGCCAAGTTGGAAGTTGGGTCCCCGCCTGCGCGGGGATGACGATTGTAGTGAAATTGGTGTTTTCTAATTCAACTTCGGCTTCAAAACCATTTCCACATTCGATTTATGCACTGCCTCATAAGGCTCGAAATAATTCACCCAGCCTGCTTCTAATGGCCCGGCAATAATGTGGCGCAGGTCTTGGTCGCGTAATTCCGGTTCGGTGGCCATGCGCTTCAACATGCGGATATATTGCTGTGTGGCGCGGATAAGCGTTTTGCCATAGCCACCCTTGGCAATCACATCGGCATGGCCATGGTTGGGCAGGATGTAGGTCGGTCCGAGTGCCCAGATGTGGTCGAGATCAGAAAGGTGGGTGTTCAAATGTTCGGGTTCGCCCACATATGTCACCGTATCTTCCATGGTGTCGCCTGCCAGCAGCACGCCCTGCTCTGCGATCCAGATCACGGTTGCATCATCACTATGAATATTAAATTCGAGGAATTGCAAATCAAGCGCGCCGAGTTTGAAACTCATCGATTTCGAAAATGTTTGAGTGGGCATGATAAGCGGATTGATGGCGGGAAGTCCGTGGTCGGTGCCATCTTCAATTGCTGACTTGTGTTTTGTCAGATGATTTGCGGTTTTTTGATTGGCAATAATCGTGCAATCCTTGAACACTTCAGTTCCGGCAACATGATCAAGATGCCAATGGCTGAGGAGCACGGTGAATTTGGTAACGCCAACGCTCGTCAAATGCTCGCGAATGGCTTTGGCATAATCATTTGAACAATGCGTATCGTAAACCAATGCTTCATCGCCATCTACAATCGCGTAACTGGCGATGCCTAATGACAGTGCGCCATTATCAACCCAATTGTCTTGTTCCATAAAGCGGTAACCCGGCACGCGGCCATCGTAGTAGGCGTAGATATTTTTATGCGGTTGAAGGATACGGAGGTGTTTGGTCATTGATTTAGAATAGACCCATTTGACCCGTTGATGGTGGAATATCTTTTGGTTTTGGTGGCGTTGCGTTTCGCGCGATCACTGTAGGCTCCATTGTGAAATAATCATCTGGTGGTGGTTTTAGCAAATCGCGCACGTTTTCTTCTGCGCCATCTAACCAGCGGTCGAAATCCTTTGGATGGATCACCACTGGGCTGCGGTCGTGAATGGTTGCGATCAACAAGTTGGGGTCGGTTGTTAACATGGCTGCAGTTTCAAGTTCAGAACCATCAGCGCTTTGCCAATGTTCCCAAATGCCACCAAATGCGAAGAGGCCGTTATCCGGGCGGTGAATAAAGTATGGGCGCTTCTTGCCCGGCACATCGCCTTCCCATTCGTAAAAGCCATCAGTTGGAAACAAGCAGCGCCGACGCCGTATCGCATTTTTAAAACTTGGCTTTTCATAAACCGTTTCAGACCGCGCATTGATCAAGGGGCGGGGCTGGATTTCTTTGGCCCAGCTTGGAACAAAACCCCAGCGCACCAATTCGAAATGGCGCTCACGATCAAGCCCGGTTCGCACAATGGCAATCGGACTCCCGGGCGTTACATAGTCACGCGGCGGGAAAATTGGCTGTTCTAAATATTTGAACAAAGCCCTTGCTTCATCAACTGATTTACGAAAACTATAGAGACCACACATAAGGCAACAATAGCGATATGGCAGACCCAATTCTAGGAGCATCGGCTTGTATTTGGCGCGGTGGAAAAGTGTTGCTGATCAAGCGTGGCAAGCCGCCGGGCAAGGGCTTGTGGAGTTTACCAGGTGGGAAAATTGAACTTGGCGAGGCTGCGGAAGCGGCAGCGAAGCGCGAATTGTTTGAGGAAACACAAGTCACAGCAAAGTTGATAGAGGCCATGGGGCCATTTGAGGTGCGGCGCGACGAGGTTATAGTCTATTCGATAACCTGCTTTGCGGGGCACTATGTTTCGGGTGAAGCGGTGGCGGGAAGCGATGCTGCTGACGTGGCTTGGGTTTATCCACAGGCTTTGGGAGCCTTTGAACTTGCCCCCAATATTGCGCAAGCCATTGCTGAATCTGCGAAAGTTCTAATGCTTTAATTCAAACTTGAAGAGTTGCGTTAACCTTCTCTTAAGGTTCGACTCGCGGTTGCAATTTCACCTGTTAATATCTGTTAACGCAATTGAGGTGGGCTCATTTGTGATCACGAAATTTGGGTTACATGTATAAATTATCCGAAGAGCAAATTGCCGACTTGCCGCCGCAAGAAGCCAAACAAATGGCGCTGCGCTATATTCTCGAAGCATGGGAAGAAGCGATTTATGATGGGCTTGACCCTGATGCAATCGCCACTGCGGCGATCTTTGCGGCTCTTTCTGATATGATTGCCACTTATGGTGAAGAGCCAGTTGCAGTGATGTGTGAGCGCTTGCCCGAACGTATTAGATCGGGTGAGTTTACGGTGGGTAAGACGCACCAATAAGCATAGACACATTGCAAAAACTGGCTCTATTGCAAATCAACTGAGACCATTAGTTTGCAGTTATGAATCACCTTCCAGATAGTCGCTACTCTTGGATCCGCCTTGCGGCTTCGATTGCGCTGGCCACAACGGGTGGCATTGGGCTTTGGGCTGGCGTGGTGGTGTTGCCGTTTATTCAGGCGGACTTTCACGTTGACCGTGCGGGCGCTTCTTTTCCCTATACGATGACAATGATTGGCTTTGCCTTTGGCGGCATTCTTTCGGGCAAGCTGGCTGATAAATTTGGCATTATGATTCCGATGATGATGAGTGGTGTGATGCTGTGCGTTGGATTTTTTGCAACGGCTATGGCTCCCAATTACTGGAGTTATGTGGCGACCTCAGCACTCATCATTGGTGCGCTTGGCAGTGGCACAACATTCGGGCCGTTGGTGGCTGATGTATCCTTATGGTTTCAAAAGCGGCGCGGCATTGCAGTTGGCATTGTGGCTTCGGGGAACTACTTGGCGGGAACAATTTGGCCTCCGCTTCTCACGTATCTTACGCAGCACTATGGTTGGCGCTTTGCCTTCATGTTTATCGGTGTTGTCTGCATCGTCATTATGTTGCCCCTTTCATTGATGCTGCGTGAACGCGCTTCACTGGTCGAAAGACCAAGTGCGGCGGCGACCGCGCACGGGTCGAAGGGTACGAATTTTCTGCAGGCCATTTTAGTTTTGGCTGGGCTTTCCTGCTGTGTGGCCATGAGCATGCCACAGGTTCATATATTGGCCTATTGCGGCGATCTTGGTTTTGACCGTGCCGTTGGTGCCCAGATGCTTTCGGTCATGTTAGGTTTTGGCGTGGTGAGCAGGTTAGTTTCAGGCTATATGTCAGATCATATCGGCGGCATTGGTACGTTGATAATAGGTTCATTCCTGCAATGTTTGGCACTTCTGTTCTACATTCCGTTCAATGGACTGACTTCGCTTTATTTGGTGACGGCACTGTTTGGTCTGGCTCAAGGCGGAATTGTGCCGAGCTATGCTTTGATTGTGCGCGATCACTTCCCGGCCAAAGAAGCAGGCGTTCGGATTTCCATGGTGTTGACCGCCACAGTATTGGGCATGGCTTTGGGCGGATGGCTATCAGGTGTGATTTTTGATCATACAGGATCTTACAAGTTGGCGTTCTTGCACGGTGTGGCTTGGAACCTTTTGAACATGGCAATTGCGTTTTGGCTGTTGATTGGCAAGCTTCGACCGAAGCAAAATGTAGTTTCGGCATAATGCGTCAGCGCAAATTATTTCTGCTCTAAAATCCGCTTTGCTGCTTCTTCTAGAATCACGCGAACCCTAGCCTGTTCGGGCTTGTCCCAGCCGCCTTGTTTGGCCATTATGGCATAGCGCAAGGTGTGAATGGCATGCACAACGCTTTCGGGCGGCCCATGATTTTCAGTACCGCCTGCCATAATATCAATACGGGCCATCAAAGCTTTTACGTGTTCGGCGTTCTCGGCCAGCATTTGGCGGCCTGCCAATGTGGCGCTGTAAGATTTCTTGGTGCTTCCAGCATCGGTGGCGCTGGCAATCAGTTCTTGTTCCTCAAGCAATGTCAGCGTTGGATAAATAGTGCCGGGGCTTGGCACATAGTTTCCCTGAAATTTTGCCTCAATCGTGCGGATCAGATCATAACCATGCGAAGGCTTATCGGCGATCAAAGCCAATAATAACAATCTGAGATCACCTTGACCAAACATGCGGGGGCCGCGTTGGCCGCGTCCGGCAAAGGGGCCAAATGGTGGCCCTCCGGCCATTCCACCTTCCATCCATTTGCGCATAAATGGCGGGCCGCCAAAGCCTGCAGCTTTGCGTTTCCAGCCCCATTGAGGGCCGTGTGGTTTACCTGCTCCGTCGTCTGTCATTTTATCATTCCATCGTCCTCTAAACGATACCCTGCGCCGAAGCTTTGGCACAGGGGCATTTTGAGTGAGGTGTTTAAATATTAAGCGGAGCCAGTTTCTGAATTTGGCTTTGTTTCGCGTGCCGCTTGAAACTGCGCAAAGGCTTCAGCATCGCGTTTTGCCCTAGCAGCGGCGCGGTGCTCGGCAAACTCATGGCGGGTCTCCCTTAACTCGTTCAACACCTTAGATGTGTGTTCATCCATGGCTGAATTGCCGCTGGAGCGCATACCACGTCGTCCCATTCTGCCACCCATGCCACGATGACCACAGCGGCCACCTTGCGCAAAAGGTGTTGGCCCATCGGCATTTGCATAGCGGCGGCTATTCCACAGGAAATAGACCAGCGCGGCCAAGCCGAGTGGCGGAAAGAGCGCTGTGCCTACAACAACTGCCGCCAGCTTGCCGGGATGAAAGCCGGGCGATGTTGCCCAATCCAAGCCAGGGCGGCCCTGACGAAACCCGCCACCATAGTTATGATGTGAGAAGCGGTTATTTTCGGTGTTGGTTTCAGGATTAGAGTGTTCATTTTGGTTTGTCATAATCATTCCTTTCATTTATACGGCATGTCTTAAGATATATCGTAAGACTGTATTTTCAAGAGGCAGGCTTTAAAATATTTTTAGGGCAGTTGCTTTTCCAAGGAGCAGCCAGAGTGTTGGAGCACCCAAACTCTAACCTTATCGTTTGTTGCCACTTGACCTTAAGCTGTGCAGCGGCTTTGTTGCGTTGCAACAGGATTATGACGAAAGCAGTAACCCAATATCTGGCGCAGTTCGGCAAGTTTGGAGCTGAAGGCGCAAAACTCGGCGCTGGCGCATTGGGCCAGAAGGGCGAAGCTTTGTGCGAAATGGCCAAGCTGGGTTTGGCGGTTCCTCCTGGGTTTGTTTTAACCGTTGAAACTGCAAAGCTGATTGCGGGAGGCCAAGCTACTTTTGAAATCAAGCAGCAGATCGTTTTGGCGTTGGAACGATTGGCCGAAGAGACGGGCTGTTCGCTTGGTGACTATAAGAATTTGTTGTTGTTGGCGGTGCGGCCCTCCACGCCACTGGCGCTGCCCGGAACTTTGGAAGCCGTTTTGAATTTGGGACTCAACGATGAAACGGTCGAGGGTCTCGCAAAATTTTCAGGCGACCCAAGCTTTGCGCATGAGTGCTATCGCCGCTTCATTCAGAACTATGCGCATGTGGTGATGGGTGATGACCCGGCGGCATTTGAAGATTTGTTGAGTTTGTTCATTGAAGAGCGCGGTTACGTTTCGGCTGCAGAAATAAAGAGTTCCGACGGGCGTGAATTAACAGCGCGATTTAAATCGCAACTTGAAGCACATGATAATCAAGTGTTCCCGCAAGACGTTCATGAGCAGCTATGGAATACCATTGTTGCATTGGTTCGAGGCTGGAATGGACCGCGCGCGAAAACGCATCGTAAACTGCATGGGGCTGATGCTGATGCAGGGCTGGCAATTGTTGTGCAAGCTATGGTGTTTGGAAACCAACCAGAACTGTCTGGGGCTGGGCACGCCTCCTCGCGCCATCCGCAAACGGGCGAGTTAGCGATGCAGGGCGAATATCTGGCTGATGCGCAAGGGCCGGATCTTGTTGCAAGATTGCGGCACAGTTTGCCACTGCGCAATGGTGCAACATCTTTGGAGACTGCAGTTCCTGCGGCTTTTCAAGAATTGCGCGCTGGCCTGTTTAAGCTGGAACAATTGCGGCGCGATGCGGTAGAGATTGATTTTACGATTGCTCAAGGCCAACTTTGGTTCTTGGACGCCAAGCCTGCGCGACGCACAACTGCGGCAGCAATTAAAATTGTGGCCGACATGGTGCGCCAAAAATTAATGAGTGAGACAGAGGCTTTGTTGTGTATTGATCCGCTGTCACTCGATCAATTGCTGCACTCAACATTAGCACCCGATGCCAAGCGTGAAATTATGGCGGCGGGACTTCCGGCATCACCTGGTGCAGCATCTGGCATGATTATTTTTGATGCTGAAGAAGCGCGGCTGTTGGTGGGGCAAGGGTTGCATGTGATTTTGGTGCGACCTGAGACATCGCCCGAAGATATTAAGGGCGTGCATGTGGCAGACGGCGTTTTGACGACGCGTGGGGGCATGACATCGCACGCGGCTGTGATTGCGCGCGGCATGGGTAAGCCTTGTGTCGCGGGTGCTTCATCATTGAAGATTGATACGGCAGAAGGAACTTTAAAGGGGCCGGGGCTGACCCTCAAAAAGGGTGATGTGATCACCGTTGATGGCAGCACGGGCCAAGTTCTGAAAGGCGAAGTGGCTGTTGTAAAGCCATCCCTCTCAGGGGATTTTGCGATGTTCCTTGGATGGGCGGACAAGGCACGCCGCATGAAAGTTCGCGCCAATGCCGAGACGCCACATGATGCAAGAATTGCGCGGGATTTTGGCGCTGAGGGCATCGGCCTTTCACGCACAGAGCATATGTTCTTCGAAGGTGACCGTATTATCGCTATGCGCGAAATGATTCTGGCCGATAGCGAGCGCGATCGTCGAGCCGCCTTGGCCAAGATTTTACCCGTGTTGCGGGTCGATTTTGAAGCGTTGTTTATGATCATGGCTGGCTTGCCCGTTTGCATTCGTTTGCTTGATCCACCGTTGCATGAGTTTTTGCCATCAGCCTCAGACGACGTGGTCGGCATTGCCAAGGATTTGAAAATTGATCCAGCAGCGCTGCGCCGTCGTGTAGCTGAACTGCGCGAGGAGAACCCGATGCTCGGGCATCGTGGCGTGAGACTTTTGCTCAGCTATCCTGAAATTACCGACATGCAAGCGCGAGCGATTTTTGAGGCGGCGGCCAATGTGGAACGGCAAACCGGAAAAGCCCCCATTGCTGAAATAATGGTGCCGCTGGTATCGTCGCGCGCCGAGCTTGATGCAGTGCGCAAACGGATTGACATGGTGGCTGCTGAAGTGCGCAAGGAAACAGGACAAGCCATTACCTATCTGGTTGGAACCATGATCGAGTTGCCGCGGGCTGCACTAAGGGCTGAGGACATTGCCAAAGCGGCCGAGTTCTTCTCGTTCGGCACAAATGATCTTACCCAGACTACTTTTGGTATTAGCCGCGACGACTCAGCGAGATTTATCGGCGAGTACACTGCGCGGGGCATATTTCCGCATGATCCGTTTATATCGTTGGATGTTGACGGGGTCGGAGAACTCATCAATTTCGCCGTGGAACGAGGTCGCTTGGGGCGGGCGGGTATCCATCTTGGAATATGTGGCGAGCATGGCGGCGACCCAGACTCAATTGAGTTTTGTGAGGCCTCCGGGCTTGATTATGTGTCCTGTTCACCCTTCCGCGTGCCCATTGCTCGACTTTCTGCAGCCCAAGCTACGTTAAAAAACTCAGCAAAATCAAAACATTAACCTAAAAGTTAATTTGACGTTTATAAGGCAAAAAAGTGGCTGGTTTGGGTTGTCGGCATGGTTAACCTATGCTAAACGCCCTTAGAGTATAATATCAATCTGGGGTCGAAAGACCCGCGTGTGGGCAGGATTCGGTATATTGGATCGTAAACAAAGTTTGAATAAGCGTCGGCAATTCGAAGATTTCAATTCACTTGAAATCGCAGCGCATCCGAAATCAACAATTCGCGATTTTGTGCCAATGGCATTTGCTGGCGTCATGCTGGTGACAGCTTTCGCGTTTGCTGGCCATTATATTGGTCGCAATGCTGATGCCCACAATGCAGCTGTCGAAGATTTGGCCCCACTGGTTATGCCTACCTCTGCCTTGGCGACTAAGGGTTCGCTTTTGCCTGAAGGTGAAACTTTTGCTTTGCTGAATTTGAAGACACTTCGCAGTCAAACTGTTTTGATCGACGGTAAAGGCGATTTAGAAGGGTTCGATGTGGTTGAACCTGTTCCGGTTCCCAAACCTAAGCCTAAGGCTGTTAAAATTGCCAAGATTGAAAAAGACATCAAGATTACTCCGGCTTCGGTTGATTTGAAGCATGCCGATGAGCCTGCCCCAGCTGTAAAGCGCATGGCGGTTGCTCCGGCGGAACCTGCCGTTGAACAGTCGTTCAAGCTCGATAAGGCAACCAAGTTAAAGGTCGTGGCGCAGCGCCGCGTTCGTTTAGCAGAAGAAAATTGTTTGGCCCGCGCGGTTTACTTTGAATCGCGGTCTGAATCTGATCTTGGACAATTGGCTGTTGCCAAAGTTATTCTCAACAGAGTGAAATCGCCTGACTATCCCAAATCAATTTGCGGTGTGGTTTATCAAGGTTCGGGAGCGCGCAATTCGTGCCAGTTCTCGTTTGCTTGTGATGGCTTACCAGATGATGTGAATCAACCCGGTGCTTGGGCACATGCGAAGTCGATTGCGCAACGTGCAATTTCTGGCGATCCTGCGGTTGCTATGATGGGCACTGCAACCAATTATCACGCAGACTATGTGAAACCACGTTGGGCAAAAACCATGCGACGCCTCGCGCGCATTGGCCATCACATTTTCTACGCCGGTGGCTAAGGCGTCAAAATAAACGGCTTGCCGTTAAAGGCATCCGCACCGCGACCGATTGATTCCACAGCTTTTAGCATGCGACCTTTTCGGCCAAGCAATTGATCCACTTGCGTTGTGATCAGGCGATTTGGTGTGGCTGATGGCGAGGCGGCGCGCAGTTCTTGTGCTAAGTCTATTTCATTTGCACCGGGTCGGAGTATGCACAGGGCAGCAAATGCGCTGGCAGTTGAGCGACTGATACCGGCCCAACAATGGATTAACATTGGTTGTTTCTGATCCCAATTTTCGATGAATGAGATAAGGCGTTTTGCGTCTTGTTCACGCGGCGAAATAAGACCCGGTGTATCGGCATTGATGTCATTGAAGGTGAGCTTTAAATGTTTATCGATACCGCTATATTCGGGGTGTGGGGTTTCCGGGCCTAATATACCGATCACTGATTTTGCGCTGTGATCATCAATCTGAGTTTGGGCAACGTGCAGACCGCATACAATAATCATGATGTGAGCCTTTTGAATGCAGATAAATAAAGTGCTGCTGCATTATTGGTGGCAAGCGTTTCAAGCGCGTGGAACTTTTTATCTCCGGAGAGGCCTTTAGGACGACCGAAGAATTTTTCAGCTTCTGGGATCGAGAATCCTGCGAGTTGTGTTGCTTCTAAATAGGCAGCCATCTTATCGGCTTGTTTAACGAGGGCTTCGGTTTCATCCGTGACTTTTGGTGGCAGACCAAAGCGAATATGGATTGCCGCCATCAGGCGGTGTTCGAAGGCTTTATAGTCCACGCCCAAGGCGGCCTTGAATGGCGAGATCATATCGCCGATCACATATTCGGGTGCATCGTGCAGCAAAGCTACAAGGCGCAATTGTTTGCTGGGCCTGTCATTACAATGGGCAAAAATCTGTTCAACTAACACACAATGCTGCGCCACGGAGAATGCGTGGTCACCCTTGGTCTGGCCGTTCCAACGCGCTACGCGGGCGAGGCCGTGGGCAATGTCTTCGATTTCAATATCGAGCGGTGATGGATCAAGCAGGTCCAATCTGCGACCTGAAAGCATGCGTTGCCACGCGCGTGGGGCTACATCAGCCATTTAGAATGCGATCTCTTTAAAACAAGTCAAAACTAATTTCGTCATTCCCGCGAAGGCGGGAAACCAACTATGCCGCATTCTACTTTGCAAGAAGTTGGGTCCCCGCCTTCGCGGGGATGACGACAATGGGTTGATTTGCTTAATGTTGATCATGTTCTATCGCGCCAGCTTCTTGACCGCCTCGTGGCGGTGACAGTCGATCATGTGATCATTGAAAAATCCGGTGGCTTGCATGAAAGCATAGATAATCGTGGGGCCGACGAATTTGAAGCCTTTTTGTTTCAAATCTTTTGAGATTTTTTCCGCAAGCGGAGTTTTTCCTGGCACGTCCTTCATGGAATGAAATGTGTTCACCACGGGTTTGCCATCGACAAAATCCCAGAGATATTTTGAGAAATCATCGATCTTCAAATAGGCTTGTGCGTTCAGCACTGTGCCTTCAATCTTTAAGCGATTGCGCACGATGCCTGCGTTCATCATCAACGCATCCTTCTTATGGCGATCATAAGTGATGATTTTTTCTGGCACAAAACCATCAAAGGCTTCACGGAAGTTTTCGCGTTTGCGCAAAATCGTGATCCAGCTGAGGCCTGCTTGGAAGCCATCTAAAATCAATTTTTCAAAGAGCGCGCGGGAATCATATTCAGGCACACCCCAATCAGTGTCGTGATAGTGCACATAGAGCGGGTCAGTTCCGCACCAGCTGCAACGGCAAATTCCATCTTCGTGTTTCAGTGCAGTCATCGTGCGGCCTCTGGAATGGTGACGTCGTATTTAATCCAATCCGGTTTTTGCACTTTGAGTGTGACAGCATTTGACAACAGCGGGGCCATAGCTTCCGCAAGGCGGTCGAGACGGACGAGGGCAAGCGCGTTGGCGCTGGTGGTTGAAAGAATTTCGCCAATGGTTTTGTCGGCGCTGGTGATGGGCGCACCTTTGGTAAGGCCATGCCCTGCGACGGGCAAAATGCGGCTGCGGGCTGTGCCACGGTGCTGCATGCGCGAGACAACCTCTTGTCCGACGTAACAACCCTTGGTGAAATTCACGCCGCCGAATTGGTCGAGATTTGCTTCGTGGGGAAAGAGATTGTTGGTTCCGATGTCTTGAGCGCTATCAGCGAGGCCTAAAGCGATACGCGCGGCGTCATAACTTTCGCCAGCTATAAATGCACCCTTTGCGGCAAAGAAACGGTGGCCCATCGCAGCATTGCGCGGATCAAGATAGCCGTCTTCACCGACAGCCACTTCAAGATCATCACGCGCGGTGATCGTCAGTTTGGCGCGGAGCTTATACTTCATCAATTTTTGCAGAAGCGCTTCACGCTGTTCTAACGCGCAATCAATCAAAATCTGTTCGCCCGTGTTGAACACAAAAATATCATGCAAAATCTTGCCTTGCGGGCTGAGCAATGCGCCATAAGCCGCTTGGCCTTGCGCCAAAGTGGCGACATCGCAGGTGAGCAGATTATGCAGGAACGCAAGCGCGCCCTCGCCGCTGATGGAGATCACGGCGCGGTCTGGCCGCAATTGATTTGGAAAGCTAAGTTTTGTCATTGCGCCTGTTCTATCATGGCTTTACGATTGCTGAAACAGGAAGCACCATGAACATTGATCTTATTCTCAAAGGCGGCACTGTCATCAACCAAGACGGCATGGGGGTACGCGATATTGCCGTATCTCAGGGGCGCATTGTGGGGATTGGGACGGGTTTTAAGGGCGCTGAAGTGGTCGATTGCCGGAACTTGCACATCATGCCCGGCGTGATCGACAGCCAAGTGCATTTCCGAGAGCCTGGCCCCACTCATAAAGAAGATTTGGAGACGGGAAGTCGTGCTGCCGTCATGGGCGGGGTGACAGCGGTTTTTGAAATGCCCAACACCAATCCGACGACGACGACAGCTGCGGCACTGGCCGATAAAGTGTCCCGCGCGCAGCACCGTATGTTTTGCGATTTTGCTTTTTACGTCGGCGGCACGCGCGACAATGTGGATGAGATTTCCGCGTTGGAAAAACTGCCAGGTTCGGCTGGCATTAAAGTTTTCATCGGCTCATCGACCGGAGATCTGCTGGTGGAAGATGACAGTGGTTTGGAAGCGATTATTTCCAAACTGTCGCGCCGCGCGGCATTTCATAGCGAGGATGAATTCCGGTTGCGCGAACGTGTGAAATATCAAGTGGCGGGTGATGCGGCCAGCCATCCGGTGTGGCGCGATGTTGAGGCGGCGCGGTTGTGCACCGAGCGCCTCATTCGCATTGCGCGGAAACATAATAAGCGCATTCATGTTTTGCATATTTCTACAGCTGAAGAATTGCCGTTGCTGGCAGCGGCACGGGATTTGGCGACTGTCGAAGTAACGCCGCATCACCTCACATTATCGTCGGATGATTATGCGCGGCTGGGCACGAAATTGCAGATGAACCCTCCGGTGCGCGAAAAGCATCACCGCCAGGCTTTGTGGGCTGCGATTAATTCCGGCTTGGTTGATGTGTTGGGCTCTGATCATGCGCCGCATACGCTCGAGGAAAAAGCCAAGCCTTATCCCTCATCGCCATCGGGCATGACAGGGGTGCAGACGTTGGTTCCGATGATGCTAGCCCTTGTGAACGCAGGCAAGCTTTCGCTGGAACGCTTGGTTGACCTGACATCACATGGGCCGCAGCGGATTTTTAATATCAAGAACAAGGGTCGCATTGCTGAAGGCTATGATGCAGATTTCACGATTGTTGATTTGAAACGCACTGAGACGATCGAAAATAAATGGATTGAGAGCCGCTGCGCTTGGACGCCTTATGATGGCGTTAAAGTTCAAGGTTGGGTGGTTGGCACTTTTGTGCGCGGGCGGCCCGCCATGTGGCAAGGCGAAATTGCGGACAAAGCATTTGGAGAGGCTGTAAAATTCTGATGGAAAAATTCCGTGCGTTGCTGGTGAGCAAAACTGAGACGGGGCAGCATGTGGAGATTACACAGCTGACCGAAGATGATTTGATGGACGGTGATGTGACAATCGCGGTTTCGCATTCATCGGTGAATTACAAGGATGGTTTGGGGATCACTGGCAAATCTCCGATCTTCCGCAAATATCCGATGATCCCCGGCATTGATCTGGCGGGTGTGGTGACGAAGTCGGCGCATAGGGATTACAAAATTGGTGATGCCGTTGTGCTGGGCGGCTGGGGTGTGGGGGAAGGCCATTATGGTGGCTATGCGCAAGTGGCGCGGGTGAATGGTGACTGGCTGGTGCCCTTGCCGAAAAAGTTTAGCGCGGCTGAGGCCATGGCCATTGGTGTGGCGGGTTACACGGCCATGCTCTGTGTAATGGCGCTGGAAGAGCAAGGCGTTAAGCCGGAACAAGGCGAGATTTTGGTAACAGGGGCTGCGGGTGGTGTGGGCTCGGTTTCTGTGGCGCTGTTGAGCACCCTTGGTTTTAAGGTGGTGGCGTCAACGGGTCGCATGGAAGAGGAAGGGTTTTTGAAAGCGCTGGGCGCAACATCGGTTGTTAATCGAAGCGAATTTAATGGGCCTGTGAAGGCGCTGGCCAAGACGCGCTGGGCAGGCGCTATTGATAGTGTGGGTTCGACCACGCTTGCAAATGTGATTTCGCAGATAATTCCGGAAGGAACGGTTGCTGCTTGTGGCTTGGCGCAGGGTATGGATTTGCCTACTTCTGTTGCGCCATTTATTTTGCGCGGGGTGCGGTTGATCGGGGTCAATTCGGTGACCACGCCCAAGGCGCGGCGCATGTCGGCATGGGATCGGTTGGCGCGGGATTTGGATATGGCCAAACTGCATGCACTGACGACGACCGTGAAGCTGGATGATGTGCCAAGGGTTGCGGCAGAGATTGTGGCGGGCAAGGTTCGCGGGCGGGTCGTGGTGGAGTTGTACTAATGTCTTCTCCCGCTTGCGGGAGAAGAAAGGGGCCCGTCGAACGAAGTGAGATGGGATAGATGAGGGAGGCTAGGCACGGAGCTTGTTGCCCCTCACCTATCCCATTTTGCTGAAGCAAAATTGGCCCCTTTCCTCTCCCGCTAAGCGGTATAGGACGATTACCCTTCAATCTTGCTAAAATCCGCAACCTCGGCTGTCGCTTCTCTAATGCGGTTCAGAAGGCGCAGGCGGTTTTCGCGGAAGGTGGCGTCTTTATCGTTCACGATTACACCTTCGAAGAATTCATCCACGGGCACGCGCAGTTTGGCAATGGCTTTCATGGCGCCTTCGAAATCTTCGTGCTCCACAGCTTTGCGGGCCAAGGCCGAGGCTTGGCTGATGGCGGAATGCAGGGCTTTTTCTTCGCCCTTGATGAGCTGGGCTGGATTTACATCGCCTGAATATTTTTTATCGTCTTTCTTTTCTTCAATACGCAAAATATTGGCGGCGCGTTTCACGCCAGCCAGCAGATTTTTGCCGTCATCAGTTTCAAGGAATTTCGACAGCGCTTCCACACGGCGCGTGACCATCAACAAATCATCCTGCCCACCGAGTGCGAAAACAGCGTCGATCAGATCATGCCGAGCGCCTAGGTCTTTGAGGTAGATTTTGAGACGGTCGGCGAAGAAGGCGAGGAGGTCCAGTGAGTTTGCAACAAAATTCTGATCGACAGGTAATGGTGGATGAAAAAATCCGTAGACAGGATCAACATTTTGATAAAACTGATCATTTTCTCGCTTGCGTGCTTGAACATAAATCGCCGCAAATTGATTTGTTGCAAACGAACTAAGTGGAAGCCTTAACTTCAAATCAACCAAAATTCTAATTATACCCAACGCCGCTCTTCGAAGTGCATAAGGATCTTTCGACCCAGTTGGTTTCTCGTCGATAAACCAAAAACCGACCAGCGTATCCAGCTTATCGGCCAGCGCTACAGCTTGGCCAACTTTGGAAATCGGAATTGAATCAGATGGCCCCTGCGGCTTGTAGTGGTCGCGCAGAGCATCCGCAACTTCTGCATCGATGCCCTGCTCTAGCGCAATGTAACGCCCCATCAGGCCTTGCAGTTCAGGGAATTCGCCGACCATACCGGTGACGAGATCAGTCTTGGCTAGTCGGGCGGCTTGTTTTGATTTTTCGATATCAGCGCCAATCGTCTTGGCAATCTCGCCAGCCAGCGCTTCGATGCGTTTTACACGTTCACCCTGTGAACCCAACTTCGCATGGAACGTAATCGCATCAAGCTTCGGCAATAAATCTTCCAGCTTCACCTTGCGGTCTTGATCCCAGAAGAATTTGGCATCGCTCAGACGTGCGGCGATGACTTTGTTATTGCCGTGGATGATGGTATTGCCGCCGTCGCTGGCAATGGTGTTGGCCACCAGCAGATAGTGGTTCGACAGCTTGCCGTCTTTGCCCCGCAGGCAGAAACATTTTTGGTTGTTCTTGATCGTGGTGATGATCACTTCTTCGGGCACGTTTAAATAATTTTTATCAAACGAGCCCATCAGCACCACGGGCCATTCCACGAGGCCAGCCACTTCTTTGAGCAGCGCTTCATCCTCAATCATTTCGAGGCCTTGGGCGAAACTCAAATTCTTGGCATCGGCTTTAATGGTTTCCATGCGGGCGTTTGCATCAACGATCACATGGGCTTTGTGCAAGTTGCCTGCATAGTCATCAAAGCGGCGGGCTTCGATGGCACCGCTCGATAAGAATCGGTGGCCCATTGTGGTGTTGCCACTTTTAATGCCTTCGACTTCGAACGGAACCACTTCCCCATCAAAGGTACAGAGAATACTTTGCAGAGGTCTGATCCAACGCAGCGTGCCCGAACCCCAGCGCATGGATTTTGGCCACGGGAAATTGCGCACCATATGCGGCACGATTTCGGCGATCACATCGGTTGCAGCGCGGCCGGATTTTTTGATGATGGCGATGTAGGATTTGCCCTTCTTGTCTTCCTGAATGGTCAGCTGATCAAGACGCAGACCTGTGGATTTAAGGAAGCCGTCAATGGCGGGTTGTGGCGCATCAATGCGCGGACCTTTGCGTTCTTCGCTTGTGTCGGCAGCTTTGGCGTTGAGGCCTTCGACCGACAAGACGAGGCGGCGGGGTGTTGCGTGAACTTGCGCGCCCTCATAGGTGAGGCCCGCTTCAACCAGCGCGTTGGTGATGATTAACTTCAAATCCGCAGCGGCTTTGCCCTGCATGCGCGCGGGGATTTCTTCAGAAAAAAGTTCGAGCAGAAGTTCGGGCATTAGAGGGCCTTATGTTTGCCATCACAAAATGGCTGATGAGCAGATTGTTTACAGCCGCAGAACCATTTTTCGCCGGACTCTTCGGCCTTCCATGCGACGGGATTAAAGATACCTTCCTTCTTGTGGCTGCCATCGCAGAAGGGTTGGCGCTTTGAAAGGCCGCAAGAGCACCACCAATATTCTTTGCCGGCCTCAACAGTGACGGGATATGGTGCCTTTTGGGCGATGTGGGCATTGGTCATTTGGAAGCTCCTCCTCCGGTTGTTTCGCTCCACGCCACGCAACAGGCCTTGGCCAGTTCACGCACGCGGGCGATATAGGCTTGGCGCTCGGTGACCGAAATCACACCACGCGCATCTAGCAGATTAAAAGTGTGCGAGGCTTTGATGCATTGATCATAAGCGGGCAAGGCCAGTGTTGGTTTGCCGTCTTCGAGATTGTGTGACAGCAGCGCCTGACATTCTTTTTCACATTCGGCAAAGCGTGTGAACAGTGCCTCGGTGTTGGCCTCTTCAAAATTATAGCGCGAATATTCTTGCTCAGCCTGCAGGAACACATCGCCATAAGAAATGCGGCCATGGCCTTCTTCGCGGCCATTGAAATTTAAGTCGTAGACATTATCGACATCTTGCACATACATGGCCAAGCGTTCGAGGCCGTAGGTGAGTTCGCCGGAAACGGGATTGCATTCCATGCCGCCCATTTGCTGGAAGTATGTGAATTGCGAAACTTCCATGCCGTCGCACCAGACTTCCCAGCCAAGGCCTGCTGCACCCAATGTGGGGCTTTCCCAATCATCTTCGGCAAAGCGAATGTCGTGCAACGCGCTGTCAACGCCGATGGCCTTGAGCGAGCCCAAATAAAGTTCCTGCAAATTGGGTGGCGATGGTTTGATGATGACTTGATATTGATAATAATGCTGCAGGCGGTTTGGGTTCTCACCATAGCGGCCGTCTTTTGGTCTGCGCGATGGCTGCACATAAGCCGCGGCCCAATGTTTGGGGCCGACTGATCTCAGAGTTGTGGCCGGATGGAATGTGCCAGCGCCCACTTCCATGTCATAAGGCTGGAGGATAACGCAGCCTTGTTCTGCCCAATAATTGTGGAGGGTTAAGATCAAGTCTTGGAAGGATTTAGTGGGGTTTAAGGGCATTTCGAATTCTTATGTTGTGATGGGCGGTGCTTAGAACATTATGGATGGGGGGTGAAGCGGAAATATCGGGGTTTCGGACTCGCGGCCAAGGGCCCTCAGCAGAGCGGTTTGAAGTCAAACCGCATAGCCCTTCGGGCACCTTACTCCCATTCGCAAGGGCGAACGGGCGAAGGCTATAAACCTATCCGCCTTCACCCGCGAGCGTAGCGAAGTGGGAGAAGGTCCCGAAGGGGGATGAGGGCTCTTTAGCTCCGCCGATACACATGCGCTCTGGTCGTAAACCCACTCTCGGTTTTGGATAGCGGCATCGGATGGTAGACAGGCGTTGTTTCGACCTGCGCAACATGGCCGGATGTTTCTAATGCCGCTAGCTTTGCCGCAAACCCAGCTTCTTCCCACACCACTGTGCCAACGGTAAAAATCAAATGCCCGCCCGGTTTCACTATCCGCACCAGTTCATCGAAAGCCGATGCAGGCGCGTGGCCGGTGGTGAAGGTTCCGGTTGAGACAATGCAGTCCATCACAGCGGTTTTGAAATCTAATGTTTCGCCCAAAACGCCCTGCTGCAAGTCGGTGTAAATATTTCTAATGCGGGCTTTGGTCAGCATGCCTTCCGACATGTCGACTCCCAATAAATTTGTGTAACTTAAAATGGAAAGCAATTGGCCCAAGGTACCCGTGCCCACACCAGCATCTAAAATCGCTGCGGCGGGATCAGCCACATAGCGTGCAACGAGGCTTACAATAATGGCGGGGTGGATGTAGCCAGTGGATTGCATATCAGCATCATAATCTGACGCCCAATCATCATAACTCTTGGCAAGCTCTTGGCGTGACGCAGAATGATAAACGCTGTCGATGCGTTTATCGGCTTTTGATATCATACCTCTGGCACATAGACGCCGGTGATCGGATCAAGCTTCAAGCGCGGCATGTCTTTGACTTGCTTTTCCGGATTGACCTTTGCCTTGACCTGTTGCGCTTCAAGATTTTCAATGGCGCGCTTCATCGTCTTTATGGCAATCCAACCGACGATCATCAAAGCTGCTGTTCTAAAAAAACCCATATTATCACCTCTTATAAGTCACGAGACTATCACAAACCGAAACGTTGCCACAATGCCCGCTGTTCAAGAGTGTTAAGAATGGCTTCAGGCATTTCTGTGGCAGCCGAAAAACCCAATCTTTTCAAACCCCAACCCTTGGGCGCTTCGATTTCGACCAGATCAATCTTATCCCCAAACTTACGTTTCAAGACTTCATTCAGATGACCCAAGCCATCAATTAATCCAAAATCCATGGATTTGCGGCCGGTCCAATACGCACCGGAGAAAAGCTCTTTTGATTCTTTCAGCTTATCTTTGCGGCGCGCGCGCACTTCGGCTTTGAAGGTTTCATGCATTTCCGAGAGCATGGCTTTCAACTTTTTTACATCCTCAGGCTTTTCTGGCTTGAAGGGATCATTCGTGCTTTTGCTTTCGCCTGACGTATGCACACGGCGCTCAATGCCGTATTTTTTCATGGCGTTTGGAAAACCAAAGCCGCCGCTGATGACGCCGATCGAACCGATGATGGAATTTTCGTCAGCGTATATTTCATCAGCCGCACATGCCAGCCAATAGCCGCCTGATGCTGCTACATCTTCGCAAAATGCATAAACTGGAATTTTATTTTCAGCAGCCAAAGCGCGAATACGATTTGCAATAATGGCCGATTGCACGGGCGAACCGCCAGGGCAGTTAATCGCCAACGCAACGCCGGAAACACCTTTTTTGAATGCCTTTTTCAGAAGTGGTTCAAGGCCTTTGCCGTTCAACCGCTTGCCGCCAATGCCGCCATCGGAGGCAATCACGCCTTCAAGACGAATGATGTTTATGGTGTGGGTTTTCTTGCGAAAGCGAGCGGGGATCAATTTGCGGAGTCGTTTGAACATACGCCCATGTAAGGCGCACTGACGTAAATATCAAGTTAGCGCAGACGCCAAGCGGCACCATCACGCAGCACGGCTTCGGCATCGGGCGTGAAGCCGTTGTCTTGTTCGTGCAGAATTAATCCGGGCAACAGTTGCATTGGGGCTTTCGAGCCCTTGACGCCTTGCACAATTACACGCGAGGCAGCGGTGCCCTCACGCGCATAAAGCGGCGCCACGCGAATATCGCCGAACCGACTTTCCATGCTGGCCAGAATTTTGCCAAGCGTTTCGGCGCGGTGGATTAAGGTGACCGTGCCACGCAATGTGACCATGGCGTGGAGCAATTTAATCCAAAGATCGAGATCGTCTGGCCCGAACGAATGCGCCGCCGCCTTCAGCAGCGATGGTGATTGGGTGACTTTGCCATCTTCAAAATAGGGTGGATTTGCAAAGGCATGCGCAAACGAGCCGTGTTCTGGCATATGCGCCAAATCGCGGCGCATTGCGTCTTTCACGTCGCCTGTAATGATACGCAGATGGTCGCTGAGATTATTGCGTTTGGCGTTTTGCTCACATAAAACGGCATAACGTGAATTGAGCTCAATGCCCGTCACATGTAAAAGCGGGTTGCGGGCCAGCAAGCACATGGCGGCCACGCCAGCACCTATGCCAGCTTCAAAAACAGTTTCGCCATCAACGGCTGGAATACTTGCGGCCAGAAAAACCGCGTCAATTCCGGCGCGATAGCCTTTTTCCGGCTGCAGGATTTGCAGTTTTCCACCCAAAAACGCATCATCAGTAAGTGATGATGGGGTTGCAGCAGTGCTGGCACGGCTGAGGGACGGCGATGATTGCGTTGCGACTTGCATGTAAAACCAACCTAGCTGCAATATGGTTAGCGAGAAGTTACCACGGCGAATCTGTTTGCCGAATTATTAGATCGTATAGGGCATGAAACAAAACAACAACAACTAGTTGTGGTAAATGACGGCTGTTCGAATCCTTCGTAAAATCTGCCAGCGGCAATGGGTCACCTTTGATTTGCAACTCAACTGGTTCCTAAAAGACACAAGAATTACAAAATCAAAAGGTGCAACATGGGCGTCGTCATCGCATTTGAGGGTGGGCAAAAGCAGACCGCGAGTTTGGACTCGTTGGTGGCTCTAACCAATTCTGATATGGCCTTGGTCAATGAGTTCATTCTTGAAAAAGCTCAGAGCCATGTAGAGTTGATACCTGAACTTGCGGGCCATTTGATTAATTCTGGTGGCAAGCGCATCAGACCGATGCTCACAATCGCTGCGGCGCGAATGTGTGGCTATACCGGGCTGCATCACCTCAAACTTGCTATGAGTGTGGAGTTTATGCACACCGCCACACTGCTGCATGATGATGTTGTTGATGAGAGTGATTTGCGGCGCGGCAAGCAGGCAGCACGCGTGATCTGGGGCAATCAGGCTTCTGTGTTGGTCGGCGATTATTTATTGGGCCAGGCTTTCAAGATGATGGTGGAGACGGGCTCTCTCGATTGTTTGCGGATTTTATCTGAGGCGGCTTGCACCATTGCTGAGGGTGAAGTTTTGCAGCTATCGGTTTCGCAGGATACTTCGACGACCGAAGATTCTTACTTGAAAGTTGTGGGTGCTAAAACTGCTGCGTTGTTTTCTGCTGCAGCAAAAGTGGGTGGCGTGATTGCTGGTAAGCCACGCAATGCGCAGGAGGCATTGGAGAGCTTTGGGCGCAATTTGGGCATCGCGTTTCAGTTGGTGGATGATGCGCTGGATTATTCAGGAAAACAGGCTACGCTTGGCAAGGCCGTGGGCGACGATTTTCGCGAGCGCAAGATTACTCTACCTGTGGTTTTATCGTTCCGGCGCGGCGCAGAAGAAGAGCGCAATTTCTGGAAGCGTGTGATGGAAGACGGCAATCAAACTGATGATGATTTGCTTTATGCCACCAAACTGATGGAACGCCACGGTGCCATTGCCGATACGATTGAACGTGCGCGGCATTATGGATCAATGGCCTGTGATGCACTGGCGATTTTTCCAGATAGTGAATGGAAGACCGCTTTGCTCGAGTCTGTGGCGTTCTGCATTTCACGGGCGCATTGATTATCGATTCGAATTTTGCAACTTCTTCCCAGCAAAAATCTGGGATGAAAACATCTCGACTGAATTGCGTTCTCGATGGAAACCGAGAGTAGGTTAATGGATGATTAGCGAGAACGAATATCTAGAGAGGATTGTAGCCGGAATTCAATCAATCTCAACGAGAGCCGCAGTCGTAAAATGGAACGATATTGTCAATGGAAGACAGTTCGATGTTTCTGTTCAATTCAAAAATGGTACACTAAATTTTTTTGTTCTGGTCGAAGTTCGAAATCGTAGCCGACCAGCCAGCGCAGAAGACGTAGAGGCATTTGTAACTAAGACAAGAGACCAACTCGCCAACAAAGCGGTGATGGTCACAGTTGCGGGGTATCAAGAAGGTGCAAAAACAGTCGCCAAACGACATGGGATAGAGATATTTACTATCTCATTTGATCAAAATGAAGTTGGTTTTCGGAAAGATGCGACCATACTTGTACTGAGCAACAAGAATTCACCAACCAATTTAGAGCCCGAATTTTCTGTGCATGGAAATGTGGTTGTGCCTGTTTGCCACAGGATCGCACTGAATTATGCGGATGGTCGTCAATTTGAACTACCCGATGAACAATCTCAAATGAATTACTATGTGAAGCAGACTAAATTGTCTAACGGTCATAGTTTAGACTCGACAATAAGAAGTTCAAAGATTCCGAAACTAAACGAAAAGCAAAGTCATAGGGGTACTTTTACTTTTGAAGACGGAGTTTCCATCATTCCTCCAGACGAATTCTTTTTCCCAAGGGGTAATATTGATTCAATTGACTGTGAATATATCGCTACGAACGTTCCCCACATAAAAACAAATATGAAAATTGATGCGGGGCTGTTTACAAGTCCAATAATCTACAAGAATGAGTTGAGCGGAGAGCATCATCGCTTTGAAATGGGATCACTTCCTTTGGGCGATGGGAAATTGGCCGCTGGAAAGTTTTATTTTACGGTGGCGCCACTTGCATATTTTTACTGTAAGTCTGTGCAACATGGCAATGTGTATTGGAAACTTGTCGAAATGTTTCAAAATGGAGATTTAGTTCAAGCCGATACGACCCAAAAAAGTGAGTATTCATATTTATATCTAGAAGTCACCGATAAGAAATTGCTTCTTCGACTTCGATCTCGACTGGAAAAATTGGAAAGCCCTGCCTAGTTAATGAACTTCATCACCCTTGACTTCCGTCTCCAAGTGCCTAGTTTAACATCTGTTCGCGTAAATCACCATGCGGGAGAGACTGGACTTCAAAATCCAGCGCCGAAGGAGCAACCGCCCCGGAAACTCTCAGGCAAAAGGACCGCTTGGTGAAATATAAATCTGGAGAGCAGAGGTTGGGTTAAAAACCCCACCGCTCACCGAAGGAGAAAGTAGGGTCGCGCCTTCGTGGCGACCGTGCGAAAACTCTCAGGTTCCTGACAGAGGGGGCAGACTCAGTATGCACTGGGCCTAGCCTTTGATTGTCAGGAGACCAAAACATTGAACGAAACTCTTCATCGCACACCTCTATATGAAGCGCACAAAGCGCTTGGCGCAAAGCTTGTGCCTTTTGCTGGTTACGAAATGCCAGTGCAATACCCCACTGGCGTTTTGGCCGAACATAATTGGACGCGCGAGAATGCGGGACTATTTGATGTGTCCCACATGGGGCAATGTTTTATCGTTGGCCCTGATTTTGAAACCACATCACGCGCCATGGAAAAATTGGTTCCTGCGGATATTGCAGGCCTTGCACCACATCAACAGCGCTATTCGCAATTGTTAAATGAGGATGGTGGCGTTCTCGATGATCTGATGATCACCAGAGCCGCCTATAAAAATTACGAGGGCTGGCTTTATGTGGTCGTCAATGCTTCGCGCAAAGAAGCAGATTACGCACATATCGAAAAGCACCTGCCCGCTGGCCTGAAGCTGCAAAAGGGCGAAGACATGGCCTTGCTCGCATTGCAGGGGCCACGGGCCGTCGAAGTCCTGACAAAATTTGCGCCCGATGCTGCTGATCTCAAATTCATGCATTATGCAGCTTTGAATATTGAGGGCATTGCCGCTCATGTTACACGGTCTGGCTATACCGGTGAAGATGGATTTGAGCTTTCGATTTTCGCCAAAGATGTGGCGCGGCTTTGGGATCTATTGATGATGGATAATTTCGTGCGACCCATTGGTTTGGGTGCACGGGATTCATTGCGGCTTGAGGCGGGCCTTTGCTTAGATGGTCATGAGCTTGATGAAAACACGTCGCCAAATGAAGCGGGCTTGTTGTGGTCAATAGGTAAAAGACGCCGCGAAGAAGGCGGCTTTATCGGTGCCGCCCGTGTGCAACGCGAATTGGCTCAAGGCGTTTTGCGCAAGCGCGTGGGCATTAAACCAGATGGCCGCGCCCCTGCCCGCGATGGTACTGAAATTCAAAATGCTGACGGTCGAAAAATTGGCGTGATCACATCAGGTGGCTTTGGCCCCACGGTGAACGGGCCGATTGCCATGGGTTATGTTGAAACGGCCTTTGCCGATGTGGGCACTAAAGTGAACCTCATCGTACGCGGCCAAGCCTTGCCTGCGCAAAATATCAAACTTCCTTTCATTCCAAATAATTTCAAACGTTAAAGGGACTGCCATGAACAAAGTATTTTCAAAAGATCACGAGTGGGTAACTGTTGAAGGCGATGTGGCCACCATCGGGATCACCAATCATGCGCAAGAACAATTGGGCGATGTGGTGTTTGTTGAACTGCCGAAGATTGGAGCCAAAGTGGTATGCGATGCATCAATCGCTGTGGTTGAAAGTGTGAAAGCCGCCAGTGAAATTTATGTGCCCGTATCCGGCGAGATCGTTGCGATCAACACTGAACTGAGCGGAGACCCCGCCTTGGTCAACCGCGATGCAGAAGGCGAAGCGTGGTTTTTTAAAGTTAAACTGTCCAAACCTGATGAGCTTTCAAAGCTTATGGATAAATCCGCTTATGATAAGTTTGTGGGGTAAGACATGACCACCGACTTCATCCCACGCCATATTGGCCCGTCGGCTGCTGATACAGCTGCGATGCTTAAAGAACTCGGCGCTTCTTCGCTTGATGATTTCATCAATAAGGCTGTGCCTGCGAAAATACGTTCAAAGCGGGCGTTAGAACTTCGCCCAGCAATGAGCGAGCGCGACGCACTTTCGCATTTGCGCAAAGTGGCAGATAAGAATCAAGTTTTCACATCAATGATCGGCATGGGATATTATGGCACGATCACGCCAAATGTTATCCTGCGCAATGTATTGGAAAACCCGGGCTGGTACACAGCTTACACGCCCTACCAAGCCGAGGTTAGCCAAGGCCGATTAGAAGCGCTGCTGAATTATCAGCAAATGGTTGTGGATATGACGGGCATGGAAATTGCCAATGCTTCTCTTCTTGATGAAGCAACGGCGGCGGCTGAAGCCATGGTCATGGCCAAGCGAGTGGCAAAATCATCGGCATCCGTATTCTTTGTTGATGCCGACACGCATCCACAAACGATTGCCGTGTTGCAAACGCGGGCGCGTGGGTTTGGAATTGAGATTGAGATCGGCGACCCTTTGGTTGCTTTGAAACCGGCCAAGGTTTTTGCTGCTCTGTTCTCATATCCTGGATCATCAGGGCAGTTGCGTGATTTCACTTCTGCAATTTCTGACCTGCATGGGGCTGGCGCATTGGCCGTTGTCGCTTCGGATTTGCTGGCGTTGGCGCTGCTCAAATCGCCCGGTGAAATGGGCGCTGATATTGCCTTGGGTTCGGCACAGCGCTTTGGTGTGCCGATGGGTTATGGCGGGCCACACGCGGCGTTCTTTGCGACTAAAGATGAGTATAAACGGGTGATGCCGGGCCGACTGATTGGCGTTTCGATTGATGCCAAGGGCAACCGTGCCTTGCGCATGGCTTTGCAAACGCGCGAACAACATATCAGGCGCGACAAGGCCACAAGCAACATCTGCACCGCGCAGGTTTTGCTCTCGGTGATGGCGGCGATGTATGCCACATATCATGGGCCAGACGGCATTCGTGCGATTGCAAATCATGCGCATCAAAGTGCTGCACAGTTTGCGGCGGCGGTGAAATCTGCTGGCTTTTCAATCGTGAATGATAGCTTCTTTGACACTGTGACAGTTCAAACTTCAGCGGGTGCCAAGAAAATTTTGGCTGTGGCCAAGAAGTTAAAAATCAATTTGCGCTTGATGAATGCTGATCACGTGTCAGTTTCATTTGACGAAAGCACCCGTGAAGATGATTTAATCCGTGTGCTGAGTGTTTTTGGCACAAAGCTTGGCGGAGTTGCGGCTGGCATTCCTATCCAACTTAAGCGTCAATCAAAATATCTCACTCATCCCGTATTCAGTTCCTATCATTCCGAAACCGAGATGATGCGCTATTTGCGTCACCTACAATCAAAGGACTTAGCGCTTGATCAAGCGATGATTGCTCTTGGTTCATGCACCATGAAGCTCAATGCAGCCAGTGAAATGATCCCTGTTACATGGCGGAATTTTGCACATATGCATCCGTTTGCACCAGTTGAACAAGCCAAGGGCTATGCCGAATTGTTCGACGATCTTGAAAAAATGTTGTGTGAAATAACAGGATTTGACGCAGTTTCTTTGCAGCCGAACGCGGGCAGCCAAGGCGAGTTTGCGGGGCTGCTAGCCATTCGTGGCTATCATGATGCGCATGGCGGAAAAAACCGTGATGTGTGTTTGATCCCTGTTTCTGCGCATGGCACCAACCCAGCCTCTGCTGCAATGTGCGGTATGAAGATCGTGGTTGTGGCATGCGATGTGCACGGCAATGTGGACGTGGCTGATCTTGAAGCCAAGGCCAGAGCCAATGCTGCAAACCTTGCCGCATTAATGATCACCTATCCGTCTACCCACGGCGTGTTTGAAGATTCGATCATCGACATTTGTAAAATCATTCACGACAATGGTGGCCAAGTTTATCTTGATGGTGCCAACCTCAACGCTCAAGTCGGCTTGATGCGGCCTGCAGAACTTGGCGCTGATGTATGCCATATGAATTTGCATAAAACCTTTTGCATTCCACATGGTGGTGGCGGGCCGGGCATGGGGCCGATTGGGGTGCGCGCGCATCTGAAGCCGCATCTGCCAGGGCATGGCATTATTCCGATAGATAAACGCAAGAAACATGCGGTGTCTGCGGCACCTTGGGGCTCGGCTTCAATTCTTCCTATCTCATGGATGTATATCGCAATGATGGGTGGCGAAGGCTTAACGCAAGCAACCAAGATTGCCATTCTGAGTGCCAACTATATGGCCAAGCGTTTAAACCCGCATTTTCCTGTGCTCTATACAAGTGCTAAGGGCCATGTGGCGCATGAGTGTATTATTGATCTGCGCTGGATGAAAGAACGGGCGGGCATCACCGTGGACGATGTGGCCAAGCGCCTTGCTGACTATGGCTTCCACGCACCGACCATGAGCTTTCCAGTCGTTGATACTTTGATGATCGAGCCCACTGAATCTGAAGCCAAGCGCGAGCTTGACCGGTTTTGTGAAGCGATGATTGCGATTGCGGGTGAGATTTCTGATGTCGAACATGGCCGCGCCGATAAGTTAGATAATGTGTTGAAGAATGCGCCACACACACATGGAGAGTTGTTTGGTGAATGGAAGCATCCTTATTCAAAGGAACAAGCCTTCTTTCCGCTCAAAGGATACGCCAATGATAAATATTGGCCGACTGTTGCGCGGGTGGACAATGTTTATGGGGATCGCAATTTGATGTGCACATGCCCGCCGATAGAAGAGTATTTAGAGGCGGCTGAGTAAGATGGCCACAACTCGAATCGAAACTGACTCATTGGGAAGTATTGAGCTTCCGAGTGATGTTTATTACGGTGTTCACACGGCGCGCGCAGCATCCAATTTTCCAATCACGGGCATGCTGCTTCGCGATTACCCAGAGATCATTCAATCTCTGGGCATGGTCAAAAAAGCAGCAGCGCAAACGAATATTGAGCTTGGTGAGCTTGACCAGCGCATTGGCCAAGCCATATTGCGCGCTTGCGACCGGGTGATTTCGGGTGAGGCAAATGACCAGTTCATAGTCGATATGTTGCAAGGTGGCGCAGGTACGTCAACCAACATGAACGCCAATGAAGTGATTGCTAATTTCGCACTGCGTGAGTTGCAAAAGCCTGCGGGTCAATATGATGTGGTCAATCCCAATGACCATGTCAATCTTTCGCAATCAACCAACGATGTCTATCCGACAGCTGCGCGCCTTACGATGGTTCGCGCTTGTCCAGCATTGACTGCGGAGTTGCTTGCACTCAAAGCCGCTTTCTTGGAGAAAGCGATCGAATTTCATGACGTCATAAAGGTCGGTCGCACTCAGCTGATGGATGCTGTTCCCATGCGGCTTGGCCATGAGTTCAGGGCGTTTGGTGTGACAATTGGGGAAGACGCTGACCGCCTTACCGAAGTTGCGAATTTGTTGCGCGAGGTCAATCTGGGCGGCACGGCGATTGGCACAGGCCTCAATACGCCGGATGGATATGCAAAATCTGTCATAGAACATTTGTCTGCAATTTCGGGCGAACAAATGATCGGTGCTGGCGATTTGATTGAAGCGACGTCTGACATGGGCGCGTTTGTTACATTTTCTGGTGTTTTGAAACGTGTGGCCGTGAAGCTTTCAAAAATCTGCAATGATTTGCGCCTGCTCAACAGCGGGCCACGGGCTGGCTTTGGTGAAATCAGACTGCCTTCCGTTCAGGCTGGTTCTTCAATTATGCCGGGTAAGGTTAATCCGGTTATGCCAGAGGTTATCAATCAGATCGCCTATCAAGTGATCGGCAATGATTTGACGGTGACAATGGCGGCTGAAGCAGGCCAGCTCCAGCTCAATGCAATGGAGCCGGTGATTGTTCTCAATATTTTACAATCAATGCGCATGCTCACGCGCGGTATGAAAGTGCTTCGTGAGAAGTGTATTGCGGGCATTGAGGCCGATGCCGAGCGCTGTAAATATCTGCTTGAACATTCTTTGGTGGCTGTGACCGCTATCAATCCCTATGTGGGTTACGCCACTGCTAGCGAGGTGGCCAAAGACGCCTTGAAAACTGGAAAATCGTTGCGCGCCGTGGTGTTGGAACGAGGCCTTATGAGCGAGGCGCAATTGAACGAAGCGTTTTCGACTGAAAATCTTCTAGGACAGGTGGCGAGAAAGAATAGTAAAAACAACTAATAAAAAACCCGGCTCTATAATGCCGGGTTTTGAATTCAAATTTCAAAGCGCTCAGTTCAACCGCGACTTCACAGCGGCAATTGATTCCGCAATCAACTTCGCACCTGACTTCTGTTCGGCGATCAACTTTGTGGCAGCATTCACAGCCAGATCAGTTGCAATCGAACGCACGTCTTTGGTCGCAGCCGCTTCAGCCTGCGCAATCTTCTGCTCGGCTTGCTTGGTGCGGCGCGCGATGGTTTCGGTTAGTTTTTTGCGGGCTTCTTCAGCGTAAGTCACCGCATCGGTTTTGGCTTGCGCAATAATATTGGCCGCTTCTTTTTCGGCGTCTACGCGCTTTTGCTTATAATCAGCCAGCAGTTTTTCGGCATCCATGCGCAGCTTCTTGGCATCGGCCAATTCTTTGGCGATGAGATTGGCACGGTTATCAAGTGCAGCGCCCGCCTTCTTGTGGGCACCAGCATAGAACACGATGCCTAAGAAAATGAGGAGGGCGACGAGGGCGTAGAAGGTTTGATCAAACATCATATTCTCCTAGCGCTTGATGCCAGCAATGGCTTTGGCCACGGCTATCTTGGTGGTTTTGCCGCCAGTTAAGCTGGCCACAATATCAGCGGCTGATTCACCAGCGATTGCTTCAACTGATTCCATGGCCTTGGCTTTTGCCTTGGCGACGCTAGCTTCGGCGTCTTTAATTTTTTTCGAAAGCTCCCCATCCAGAACGGATTGCTCGCCATCAATTTCCGCTGTCACTTTTGCTTTCGTGTCGCGGGCAATATCATTGGCATTGGCTTTTGCGTCAGCCAAAGCTTTTTCATAATGCTTCACGGCGGCTTCGGTTTCATCTTTCAAAGCTTGAGCGCGTGCGATGTCACCATCGACTTGCGCTTTACGCGTTGTGAGAATGGCTCCGAGTTTTGGCAAAACCATGCGGCTCATCAAAAGATAAAGCGCACCAAAGAAAATCACCAACCAAAATAGCTGTGATGGAAATGATGTAGCATCGAGCGGTGGGAAAACGCCACTTTCGTGGCCGCCTTCTGCGCCTGTGCTTTCTGTGGTTTCGGTTGTTGCCATAGGTGAAGCCTCAAATAGGATATTTGGCCAGCCCTGCTGGGCCAGCCCGATTATAAAGTTCGGTTCGCTTACTTAACGAACAGCAGAACGAGCGCAACAACGAGCGAGAAAATACCAAGACCTTCGGCCAAAGCAGCGCCGATCAGCGCGTTGGTGAATTGTTGGCCAGCAGCTGCCGGGTTGCGCAAAGCGCCTGCCAAGTAGTTACCGAAAATATGGCCCACGCCGATGCCGGCGCCGCCCATGCCGAGACAAGCAATGCCTGCGCCGATGTATTTTGCTGAAACTGGATCCATTTTAGTTCTCCTCGAGGTTTATGTTTGGATGGGTTAGTGGCTTGGGTGAAGTGCGTCGTTCAAATAAACGCACGTCAAAATGGCGAAGACGAAGGCCTGCAAGAAAGCCACGAGAAATTCAAGTGCGGTGAGCGCAACTGCCATGCCGAGCGACAAAACCGACGACACAGCAATGATGCCGCCTGCTGCAATCATGCTGACCACGAAGCCTGCGAACACCTTCAAAACAATGTGACCGGCCAGAATGTTCCCGAACAGACGAAGGCCAAGTGAAATTGGGCGCGACAAGAATGAAATGATTTCAATGACCGAAATAATTGGCAAAATAGCAATCGGCACACCATGCGGCACAAAAAGTTTAAACCAGCCAAGGCCATGCTTATAAATGCCGACGACTACCACAAGCCCTACTACAAAAAGTGCAAGTGATGTCGTCACAATCACATGGCTGGTGACTGTGAAGAAATAAGGGAACATGCCGAGCATGTTGGCTATCAATACGAATGAGAACAGCGAGAACACCAATGGGAAAAAGGCCATGCCTTCTTTGCCTAGCACATTGTTCACCATATTGTGGATCATTGAATACCACATTTCACCAATCGATTGCAGGCGGCCTGGAACCATGGCGGCTTTGCTTGCGGCCATCAAAAGAAAGCCGGTGATGAACAGAACAATCAATGCCATGAACAGAGCTGAATTGGTGAAGCTGATTTGATGTCCACCCACTGAGAAGAGGTCGAACAGATTATGCAGTCTGAACTGGTGGATTGGGTCGTTAACCACGGTTTCGGTTGCCACTATTTATCGTCCTCATCTTCATCTTCGTCAGCCGCAGGCGGCGTGTTTAGTCTTGCACCAGCGGGTGGAACCCGGTTGGCGGCGCGCGCCATATTCAAAATGCCAGCACCAAAGCCAACCATCAGAAAAATTATCATGAACAGCGGCAGTGTGTTGAACAGCCGGTCCAACCCATAACCCACCGCAGCACCCACCAAAATGCCGGCGACAAATTCGCTGACCAATCGGTAGCCCTTGGAATAGTCTTGGGCTTTGCTGTAGTTCATTGACGAGCTTTCAGCCTTTTGATGTTCCCTCTTTTCAGCATCAAGACGGCTGGAAAGTTCATCTAAGCGGCTCGAAATATCGCCAAGCTTTGAATCTTGTGATTCTGGTTGGTTCTTGTCGCCGGAACGTGCCATTTTTCATGCCTCTCCATTGCGAAAAAAGCCCCCCTAGAGCCGTTTCTCAAAGCGCGCTCTTGATAGTTACAGAGCGTTTAGGTGTCAAGCACTGGTGTTGGGTTTTAACGGGTTGATATTGTTGAAGAAATATGGGGATTTTGGTGCTGCGTCGAAAAGTCCACGCGAATCTAGAGCAAACCCCTCTCCTTCAAGTCAGCCCGCAGCTTCTCAGCCGAGGTAAAATGATGCGCGTGCATGCCCACAGCTTCCGCACCTTTCACATTTTTCTCGGAATCATCAATGAACAGGCAATCATTGGCTTTGAGCTTGTTGCGCTTCAAACAGAGTTCAAAAATCGCAGGGTCAGGTTTAATCAGTTTCTCATCGCCCGAAACCACAATGTCGCGGAACAGGCCAAGGAAGGGATAGTTGAGTTTAGTTTCATTGAACTTGTGCTGGTTCCAATTGGTGATGGCATAAAGCGGTGCGCCATTTTTGTGTAGCGCTTCAAGAATATCAACGCTGCCCTCAATCACTCCGGGAATCATCTCGTGCCAGCGCGTGTCATAAGCATCAATCTCCGTGGCATATTCTGGGTGATGCGGTGTGATGTGTTTTACGGCATCAGAAAATGAGCGCCCACGATCTTGCTCCAAGTTCCAAGCACCCGTGCACACATGGGCCAAGAACCATTCCATCTTGGATTCATCGGTGAACATCTTGCGGTAGAGATTACGCGGGTCCCATTTAATCAGAACCATGCCGATGTCGAAGATGATGTTCATTTAGCTCGCTTCTGCCACAAGCTCAGCAGCTTCTTCCAAATTCACTGATACCAATTGCGATACGCCGCGCTCCATCATGGTCACGCCGAACAGGCGGTGCATGCGGGCCATGGTGAGGGGATGGTGGGTGATGATGAGGAAGCGGGTTTCGGTGCGCTGAAGCATGGCATCAAGCAAATTGCAGAAACGTTCCACATTATGATCATCGAGCGGCGCATCAACTTCGTCGAGCACGCAGATGGGTGATGGGTTGGTGAGGAACACCGCGAAAATCAGCGAGAGCGCAGTCAATGTTTGTTCGCCGCCTGACAGCAACGATAAAGTGGTTGGCTTTTTGCCGGGTGGATGGGCCATAATTTCGAGGCCCGCTTCGAGCGGATCGTCAGACTCGATCAATTGCAGTTCAGCCTTTCCGCCGCCAAACAATGTTGTGAACAGTTCGCCGAACTTGTCGTTCACCGTACCAAATGCATCGAGCAAACGTTGACGGCCCTCTTTATTCAAGCTTCCAATACCGCCGCGCAACTTAGCGATGGCCTGCACTAATTCATCCTTTTCGGATTTCATTTTGGTGAGCTGTTCGTCGACCGCTTGAGCTTCTTCATCAGCGCGCAAGTTGACAGCACCAAGGCGCTCACGATCTTCACGCAAATTCAAAAGCTTCTTTTCGATCTCGTCTGCAGTAGGCAGTTTCTCAGGGTCAACTTCGGCTTTCGCCAAAATCTCGTGCGGCTCGCACATCAAAGTTTCAGAAATGCGAGCAATACAATGTTCGTGGCGGCCCGAAGAATTTTCCAAACGCGCACCCAAACGCGCATGATCTTCGCGCGATGTGGCTGCCAATTCCTGCGCGATACGCAAGGCCTGATCCGCCACGCGAACTGCGTTTTCTGCAGTTGCCAAAGCATCTGCCGCCAGTTTGCGGCCCTGCTCGGCTTCGCTCAAACTATTCATCAATGTCAAACGACGATCTGCCAATTGCCTAGGCATCTGGCTCATCTCAGTGATGGAGATTTCTGTTTCTTCCAAACGCTTGGTGAGCGAACCAGTTTGTTCTTTGGCTTTTGCGGCGCGGCTGTTCCATTGGTCTTGCTCAGTAGCAATTGCTTTCAAGCGCTCGGCGCGAATGCGGGCCTCGCGTTCTAATCCATCATGCTTGGCGCGGGCTTCAGCATAAGTGGCACGTTCGCCATTGAGCACATCGCGCAGTTTCTGAACTTCAGTTTGAAGATCATCCGACGGTGCAAGAGCCATAAATTCTGAATGAGTTGTATCATGTGCGTTACGCGCTTCAGCGATACGCGCAGCAGAACTGCGGGCGGCTTCTTCAAGCGAAGCGGTTTGCGCAGCGGTTTCGGCCATGCGGCGTTCATGTGCTTGTAACGCTTGACGGGCCACATCCATTGCAGAACGCGTTGTGCGGGCCGCTTCACGCTTTTCACGTTCGGCGCGAACACCTGCTTCAACTCCAGTGCGGGCTTGTTCGAATTCAATTTTAAGGTTTTCAGCCGCAGCAATCGCGAGCTTCATGTCTTCTTCAATGGAAGAAAGGCGGTTACGCTCGGCCAAGCGTTTGGCTGCTGCACTTGGTGCATCAGCAGCAGCGGTAAATCCGTCCCACCGCCACACATCGCCCTCTTTTGAAACAAGGCGCTGGCCGGGCTTTAACTGAGGTTGCAGCGCTGCACCAACAGATTTGGAAACAACGCCAACATGAGACAAAATACGGGCCAGAGCTTGTGGTGCTTCCACAAATTTGGAAAGCGGTGACGCATCGCCGGGCAACGGAGCAATTGCATCAAGCGGCGGAAGACCGCGCCAAAAAACCGGTGCGCCTTCATCAGCCGAAGCTTCAATATCTTCGCCAAGGGCCGCACCCAAAGCTGCTTCATAGCCGCGTTGCACGGTGATTTGATCAACCAGTTGCGGCCAAAGATCGCCACCACCAGCTTTCAACAAATTCGTCAGTGTACGGACTTCTGTTTGTAAGCGGTCAGATTTGCGGCGTGCATCGTCAAAGGCCTGGCGCTTATCGGCCTCCATCTGACGGGTCACGCGGAGCGCGACTTCGGCATGGCTGGCGGCTTGCTCGGACTCTTGCATTGCCGTTTCGGCCAGCGCAACGGCTGAAGCTAAAGTTGCACCATCAGCAGTTGAACCCACACGTGCCGCCAATGCTTCGCGGCGCTGGGCAATATCTGCAGCTTCGCGGTCTAACTTCGCAATGCGGTTTTGATGTTCAGCAATGGCACGTTCAAAAGCTGAACGTTGCGCCGAGAGCTCTGACAAACGATTGTTTGCTTCGTCGGCTGCTTCCTGTGCGCGAGCCAATGAAGCCGCTGATTCCTGCAACAAAATAGCCGCTTCCGAGCGCAAATCGGAATCCTGCATCAGCAATGTTTCAAGACCCGCTGCTTCTTCTTGCAGCTTCACAATCACGCCATCAGTATCTTGCACCAATTCTTCTTCGCGGCGCAGATCGTTTGCGGCTTGGGTGCGGCGTTGCTTCAATTCTGAAATACGACTCTCAACGCGCTTTTCTTCTTCATCCAAAGCGGCGCGTTCAAGCGTCATGCGTTGCAAAACAGCGGCGCGAATGGTTTCTTGTTCGCGCAAATTCGGCAAAGTTTCGCCCAGCTCGTCACGCCCGCGCAAAGCTTGCGATGCACCAACCGTATGTTCACCCAAAATGCGTGTGGCATCATTCAGCGCAGCAGTGTCAGCATTCATCGCTTCAGCAGCGTCACGCCAGGCCACAAACAGACCCGCAGCTTCAAGTTTGCGAATATCGCTTGAGACTTGTTTATATTTCACCGCTTGGCGGGCTTGGCGTTTCAAACTGGAAAGCTGGCTTTCCAACTGCGCCATCACATCATCAAGACGCGAGAGATTGGCTTCTGCCGCTTTCAACTTTAATTCTGCTTCATGGCGGCGTGTGTGCAGACCTGTGATGCCTGCAGCTTCTTCCAGAATCAAACGGCGGGCTTGTGGCTTGGCGTTGATGATTTCAGAGATTTGGCCTTGGCGCACCAAAGCTGGCGAACGCGAACCTGTTGAAACGTCGGCAAACAAGAGTTGCACATCCCGCGCCCGAACTTCTGAACCGTTCACGCGGTAAGTCGAGCCCTGATCACGCACAATCTGGCGCGAGATTTCGATCATCTCGGAGTCATTGTATGATGGCGGTGCGGTGCGGTCTTCATTGCCCATGGTCACCAACACTTCAGCCAGATTGCGGGCCGGGCGTTGGTTGGTGCCAGCAAAAATCACATCTTCCATGCCCGAACCGCGCATGGATTTGTATGAATTTTCACCCATCACCCAGCGCAAAGCTTCCAGCAAATTGGATTTGCCGCAGCCATTTGGCCCCACCACACCGGTGAGGCCGCGCTCAATAATGAGTTCGGTGGGCTCGACGAAAGATTTGAATCCCGTTAGTCTTAGTTTTGCAAAACGCATATCTTCGTGCCGCCCAATTTAGCCCCCGCGTTTAAGCGAGCAGCGGATCTACATACTTTTTCAAATCATCAAGCGTGCGTTCGCCTTCCCACAGCTTGCCATTGATGAAAATCGTCGGAATACCTTTGACGCCGTAAGACTTATCGCCCTTGTCGCGCGCTTCCATAATGCCCTTGGCCACATCGACATTCTTCAAACATTTATCAAAGTCTTCAGCGGTCATGCCCGTTTGCTTGGCAATGTCTTTCAGCTGATTATAGGCATCCGGAACCCATTTTTGTTGGGTCTTGAAGAAGATGTCGACGAGCGGGAAATATTTTTCCTTGGCCGAGCAGCGCGCCAACATAAACGCGCCCATGGCTTGATCATTATGCGGGAATTCGCGGAAAATGAATTTCACTTTGCCAGTGTCGATGTAATCTTTCCGGAACGGCACAAACACATCATTGTAAAACGCCGCGCAATGCGGACAGCTGGCAGATGCATATTCAACAATGGTGACCTTGGCTGTATCTGGCCCCAAAATCATATCGCCCTCTTTTGGCGGGGTCAGGAGATCGGTCAAATCGACTTTTGCGTCTTCGGCAAAAGCAGGGGTGGCGGCGGCCAAGGCTATGGCAGCAGCATCAACCAGAAGATTGCGGCGGGATGTATTGATCATGGGGTTTTCCTACTCGAGTTTGGGGATTGTGACAAAACCCTATTTACGCCTGTGGAGAACGTGGTTTTAGGGCCGTTTGGGGCAGAAAAGGAAGCGAGCTTGGAAAGAGCTGCTTTCAGGTCTGGATCGGCAATATCGTCGAAACTATCTGCCCAAGCTTTCGCGGCCTCGGGCTTCATTGGTTTTCGTGGAATTTTTAATGCAGGTGGGGGAGAATTATCCGGCGTCACTTTGAGCGCTGCAATTGCACCATAACCCAGAAACTGATTCACGCGCTCAATAATGCGTGGAGTTTCATAATGCAGTTCAAGAGCGCGGCCTGAGGTGGCTTTCAGCACCAATGTTCCGCCAGATTGATGGCCGCTTGCATCATTGCCGCGCGGCCATTTGATTTTTTCAGGGCGGCTGATGGCTGCTACTTGCTCACCAACAATCACCCGCCATTGCGCCACCAGCTGTTCGCTGGCAAAGCCATGGCGCTGGAAAGCGGCCTTGGCGAGGTTGCGAAAATGTTTATCAATGGTTTGCATGATTCTGGGTTGTAATTGCGCGTTGCGGCAGGATATTCACTGAACCATGGCAGAACAAGGGCTGGAAGCCGAATTATCAGGTAAACTTCTCGTATGGTATGATGCCAATGCCAGGGCGCTGCCATGGCGGGAAAGGCCCGGGATTAAGGCTGAGCCCTATAGGGTTTGGCTGTCTGAGATCATGTTGCAGCAGACCACTGTGGCGGCAGTCAAAGACTATTTCATCAAGTTCATCCGCCTTTGGCCCAGTGTTTTTGATTTGGCGGCGGCTGAAACTGAAGATGTGATGAAAGCTTGGGCAGGGCTTGGCTATTATGCTCGCGCGCGCAATTTGCATGCGTGTTCGAAAGCCATTGCGTCTGCGGGCGGCGTTTTTCCCGAGACGCTTGAAGGCTTGCAAGCCCTTCCCGGCATCGGGCCCTATACCGCAGGGGCCATTGCTGCGATCGCCTTTGATGTTCCGGTGGCGGCCGTAGACGGGAATGTTGACCGTGTGGTTTCGCGTTACTATGCGATTGAAGATCCTCTGCCCTCATCAAAACCTCGCATTCGAGAATTGGCGCAAGCCTTGGTTCCACAAAAGCGTGCCGGAGATTTTGCTCAGGCGATGATGGATTTAGGCGCAACCATTTGCACGCCCAAATCTCCGTCGTGTGGCGATTGTCCGTGGACGGATGATTGCGCGGGGCGGATGAAACGTATCGCCGCTTCATTGCCGCTCAAAGCCGCCAAGCAAAAAGTGCCAACACGTTATGGCCATGTTTATTGGATTGAGAATGCGAAGGGCGATGTGTTGGTGCGCACGCGTGCAAGCAAAGGTTTGCTCGGTGGCATGACGGAATTTCCGTCAAGCGAATGGGTTGACGGCAAGCGCATGATGTTTGCAGCGCCTTTCGAAGCAGATTGGAAAAAACTTTCAGGACTAGTCGAACATACCTTCACGCATTTTCATTTGGAACTCACAGTGTGGAAGACCGTGGTGGCTAAGCCCGTTCTAGATGGTCGCTTTGTCAAAACAAAAGTACTGGCAACTGAGGCCTTACCATCACTCATGCGTAAGGTCGCGGTGTTGGCGATGAGGGGGAACTAAGCCGCCTTCGCCATTTCGGCTCGCACTTGTTGGCGAAGCAAATCAATCGGCACCAAGTTTGACCCACGACGCACATGCCAATAGGTCCAACCATTACAAGCTTCGGCGTTTTGCACGTGAGCACCCACTTTATGGATCGAGCCTGAATTGTCTTTCGATGCAATCGAACCATCAGCGCGAACCGAGGCTGCAATGCGCGTGGTGTGATCGAACAAAGTTTCGCCAGCTTTCACCAAGCCGCGCTCAATCAGCGTACCAAACGGAATGCGCACTTCGGCGCGTTTACCCACAGTGGTTTTCAAAGCATCGAGCGACAATGGCTCCACCGCTTCAATGCGGGCCAATGCGGCGCGTGCATAATTCTCGTCCCGTTCACAACCAATGAAATGGCGGCCCAATTGCTTTGCCACAGCGCCTGTCGTGCCAGTGCCGAAAAATGGATCGAGGATCACATCACCCACATTTGTTGTAGCCAACATCACGCGTTGGAGAAGCGCTTCAGGTTTTTGCGTTGGGTGCAGCTTATCGCCGTCTTGGTTTTTCAGGCGCTCGCCACCGGTGCAGAGTGGCAACGTCCAATCAGAGCGCATTTGCAAATCATCATTGAAAATTTTCATCGCTTCATAGTGGAAGCAATATTTGGATTTTTCTTCACGGCCCGCCCAGATCAAAGTTTCGTGCGCGTTGGTGAAACGACGACCACGGAAATTTGGCATTGGATTAGTTTTACGCCAAACAACATCATTCAAAATCCAATAACCCAAATCTTGCAGGATCGAGCCGACGCGGAAAATATTGTGATAGGAACCGATCACCCATAATGCGCCGTTTGGTTTCAATGCGCGGCGGCATTCAGAAAGCCAGGCTTTGGTGAATGCATCATATTCAGCGAAGCTTGCGAACTTATCCCAATCATCATCCACCGCATCTACTTTGCTTTCATCAGGGCGGTGCAAATCACCACCGAGTTGCAAGTTATATGGAGGATCAGCGAAGACGAGATCGACCGATCCCGTGGGGATTTTTTTGAGTTGCTCTAAGCAATCACCCATCAGAATTTGATCGTGAAGGGGACGCACATCTAACTTTGATTCATAACCCAATTTTTCTTTCCCCTGTACGCAACGCAACCAACAAGGGGGTTATGAATCTTTGTAGAGTCGCTGTGAATCCAAAAGCTTAATAATGGTTAACGCAATAGGATAAGAGCGATGGGTTTGAAGGATTTTCGGTGTTCGGCGCATGGGCCGTAGATGGCCAGCGCTGCCGCATGGGCCGCTGTGCCATAGCCTTTGTGACGGGCAAATCCATAATGTGGATAGGTTTGATCATGCTGATGCATAATTCTATCACGCGTCAATTTGGCGATGATTGAAGCGGCTGCAATGGAAAGTGATAATGCATCGCCGCCGATGATGGTCTGGGTTTTGCAACTGAGTTTTGGTGATTTATTGCCGTCGATCAATGCGAGGTCGGGTTTAATTTCGAGTTGATCGAATGCGCGCTGCATGGCGAGGAATGTCGCTTGCAGAATGTTGATCTCGTCGATTTCGACGGCGCTCACAATGCCGATGCCAACATGTGATGATTGTATGATGGGATCAAATAAAGCTTCACGTTTTGGTTCATTGAGTTTCTTGGAATCATTCAAACCTTGCGGAATATTCTTTGGATCGAGAATCACAGCGCTCGCTACCACCGGCCCCGCCCACGGCCCGCGTCCAGCCTCATCGATACCGCAGATGACGGTATGGCCTTGGATGAGGGCGGCAGATTCGAATGAGAAGTTCGGCGAAGTCAACTTTACAGCCCCTCCTGTCTGCTAAGTGAACAGGAGGGGGCTATGCAAATGTTCAAGAATCTTAATCATCACCTCGTCCATAGCATGATCAATATCAACATTCCAAAAGCGGAGCAGAAGACTCATTCCCAAACCTCAACCAGCCTCACCCCCCAACTCCGCAGCCCTTACCCACCAACCCGGGTTCTTCACTGAGAGTCTCGCCGCCGCTGCTGATGCCTGCGCCATGCTAGCGATTAACCCAAAGCACGTTGCGCCTGAGCCAGACATGCGCACGGCCGAGAAGACGGGTTCGGTTTTTAAACTGCCCAGAACTTGGGCGATGAACGGTTGGGTGGCAATGGCGGCTTGCGTCATGTCATTGCGCCAATCGCTTGGGGAATAGAGGTTGAGTGGTGTTTGGTGCGATTGGCCAGGCCTTAGGGCGAGGTTGGTGAAGACGCTTGCGGTTGAACAGGCCACAAGCGGATTGACGAGCACGATGGCGCGGGGGAGCTCGATAGTGAGCGGTGTTATGATTTCGCCGATGCCTTGCATCTGGCAAGCGGCCTCATGAAAACACACGGGCACATCCGCGCCGAGGTTTTTGGCTAATGCAGTGATTTCTGTTGTTAAGAGTTCTTGATTGGTGAGGCGCAGCAGGCCACGCAACATGGCTGCTGCATCGGCCGAGCCGCCGCCAATGCCTGAAGAAACGGGCAGGTTTTTGGTGAGAGACACATGCACTTTCGGTAAGATTAAAGCTTTCGCTGCGAATAATTTATCGAGATGATGCCATGCTTTGAGAATTATGTTTTTGCCGTCATGCGGAACCTCTACGCCGAATTTGCCATTGCAGCTTAAAGACAGCTCTTCAGAAATTGAGATTACGAGTTCATCGCCAATATCTGCGAAGGCTACCACTGAATCAAGCTCGTGATAGCCATCCGCGCGCCTGCCCAACACGTGAAGGGCGAGATTGATTTTGGCTCTGGCGGTTTCGGTAACGCTCGTGATCATCAGCCGGAAGAGGGCTTGGGCACAATGTTTTCGGCAGGCTTCACTTTTACGGGCTCAACCAAACCATTTTTCAACCGATCTTCAATAGCTGGAAGATCGGCGGCTTCGGGATGATTGTCCTTAGCATGCTGCCACTGAAACTGTGCTTCCAGTTTGCGGTTTGCATGCCAATAGGCATCGCCCAGATGCTGTGCGATTGTGGCATCGGCGGCATTCAGATCAACAGCGCGCTCGAGATAGTTCACGGCCTGATCGTAATCACCCATGGTGAAATAGGCCCAGCCTAAACTATCAACAATGTAGCCATCATTAGGTTTGAGTTCGACCGCCTTCTTAACCATGCTGATGGCTTCATCAAGCTTCACACCCCGGTCGATCATCGAATAACCCAGATAATTGAGAACCGACGCTTCGTCCTTGGAGATAGATAGAGCTTTTCTGAAATCAGCTTCAGATTTGTCGAACGCCTTCATCCGGTCATAAGAAATGCCACGATAATAATAGAGCTGCCATTTGATGTTATCATCACCCTGAAGAGCAATCGCCTGGGTGTAGATATCGGCTGCCTTTTGCATTTCCCCGTTGTTGCGATAAAGGCCGCCTAGGGCCACCAGCGCATCCAGATTATTTGAATCCTTGGCAACAACAGACTGCAATTTGTCGATGGCATCTTTCGTTTTTTCGTCGCGTTGAAGATTAACCGCGATTTGAGTGTCCGCATAATTGCGTAAAGGCGAGGTGGCCGGCACATGATCGAACGCATCAATGGCCGCTTGGCTGATTTTCATATCGGTATAAATATCGCCAATAAGCGAGCGCGTCATCGGCTGATCTGAATTCAATGCCAGCGACAGCTGCGCATACATCAAAGCAGCATCAGCGCTTTGATCGCCATTCATGGCGGCGGCCAATGAAAACAGAACTTCAGAAACTCCGGCGGCAGGCGTTTTGATGAAAGGTGATGGTTTTTTACCCGCGTTTAAATCTGCCAAATCAGCCTCAATCAAAACATTGCGCTGTCCGCCGCTTAAGAATTTTTCATAAACTTTTTGCGCTTCATCTTTATGGCCATTGCGCAGCAGAAAATTTGCATAAGCTTGAGAAACGCGCAGACTATTGCCCGCAAGTTCATAGGCTTTCTTGTAAGCCACATCAGCCCGCATGGAGGAGTTGAGGAAATCAGAAATCATCGCAGTGTGAACGACCTTGTAGTTCGCAAAAGATTCTTGACTATCAAGCTTGTTCAATTCTTTCAGTGCCGCATTGAGCGAGCCTTCACCTGCATATGACCACGCATTTAGCAATGCTGACGTGAGTTCACCTACCGGTGTGTAAGCCGCTTCGTTAAATTGTGCCCGCGCTTCAGGATAACGGCGATTACGGAATTCTTTTAGGCCCAATACGATCCGCGCCATGCGTTGTTGGCTGTTATTGGCGATCACTTGTGGAGCAAGCGCTTCGGCTTTTGCAACGTCACCCATGGCAAGCTCAGCCTGAAACAGGCGTTCAACCAAAACCGGATTGCCCGTATCTTGCTTAAGCGCGGCACCCAGAAAATCTGCGGAGGCATTATTATCGCGCAACCGACCAGCCGTGCGGCCAGCTAAGTAATTTCCTGAAAACGACGTTTCAGGGGTGACATCAGCGAGGGCTACACCCGACACAAGAAAACCAGCAAAAATCCAAGAAGCAGAACGCAAAAGCATGATGATCCATTCAGTTTAAGTGATGGCAAAACCGCCGCCACGATTCATCTCGCTAGATTGAGGTTTTTTGGCGGTTATCGCAAGCAAAAAGGGCGGGTGCCTTTTTCAAGGAACCCGCCCATTCTAGGATCAAGCCCGCCGACTTTTATTGGGCAATACGCATTTCTTGCAATTTGTTTGCAATCGATGTGAAAGCAGCGTCCAGAGAAGTAGTGTCTGCATCGATCAAATGCTTGGCATCTGTAGGGCAAGAGTTCACCAAATCAACGCGCTTAGGCTGTGTTTTATCGAGCTGGAAAGTGATCACATAAAGCTCAACACCAGAGGCCTTAATGGCACTACACATGGCCTTCGACTGTACGAATGGGTCGCCGTTGTCCGCAACTTTGTTAATAACATTTGAAGGTGTGTAGCTCGCGTAATTCGAATAGCCGCTCATGACACCATCAGCATAAGTCGAGTTGTATTCGCCGTCGGTCATCAAAATCATAATTTTTTTGACGCGCTCGCTATAAGTCTGGGCTGTCAACTTATCATAACCAGCTGGAACACTTGCGCCACTAAACAGACCGATATTTGGCGAGAGTGCATACCAACCCCATGCAATGCCAACTTGACCAACAGTATTGTTTGCCGCCGACATCGCTGCAATTGTGCTCTTCAAGTCAGCTTTGCTTGTGCTGAGGGGCCGCATCGGTGTGACTGTGCAGCCATTGCCTGCGCTCGCCCCGCCAACCACATATTGACGTCCCAACGGGAAAGGTAATGCACTGGCATCTGTATAGGCTTGCGCTCCCGTGCGTTCAGTAACGCAGTTGGTAATGGCAGCTGTGGAGAGGCAATAATGATTTACATCATGGACGCAATTGTTTGCCCAAGCACCAGTTTTGGTCTTGCTTTCAAGTTGCATAGACGAGAAAGTGTAATTCTGAGAACCTGGTAATACGCTGGTTCCCGGTAATACAGGATCACGAGCAACGTCTGCCGCCGCTGCAGAACCCAAATTCACACCCACATTGTAGGGAATGGCTGCAACTTTGGTATAGTAGCTGCCTTGTGCTGCGGGTACGACATCGTCGATGAACTTTGTAGCAGCGGCTTTCAAATCATAAATTGCTGTATTGCCAGTCTTAGCATTTACCCAACCCATTGAACCCGTATTGTCGAGCACCAATGAAACTTCGAGATTGATACCAGCCTTCTTCACCACAGAAGTGGCACTCACCGTTGTTGTGGGCAAGCCTGCTAGTTTCATGAATGCGTTATTGACGGGAATGCTAGCAAATGCCGTAATTGTATCGCCATTGCTGGTTACAGTATACGTCGCCGCAGTCGCAGTACCGGGCGCAGCAGATGCATTATAGTTCGCGTTGAAGTACGCTAGCGATTTTGAGGTGAGCGCTGCGTCGGTCGTATCTGTCAGAGTAGCAGCAAAAATCGCTGCAGCATCTATCGAACTTTGCAGTTCAGTATGGGTGTTGCTAGCATTTTCAAAGTCTACGGCCGCGCCCATGATCAAGATCAATGGCAATGTTGCCATGCCGACCACAATCGCCATGTTGCCACTGTCATTCGACATTAGTCTCTTAAAACCAGAGACGACTTTCGATTTTTTCATAGTCGCACGCATTGCCCAAGATTCCCTTTTTGGTTTCAACGGGGAACTTGTCGCAAATCCTTCAACAACCCGTTGAGAGGATTGGTTGCTTTTTAATTACTCGCGCTAGGATAGAGCCATATTTGTCATAGGCTTAACAAATACTTAACGCGCAGCATTAATTACATGTTGGGATAATTTGGCCCTTCGCCACCTTGCGGCACAACCCAAGTTATGTTCTGTGATGGGTCTTTTATATCGCAGGTTTTGCAGTGTACGCAGTTTTGATGGTTTATTTGAAAGCGCGGTTCTTTTCCGTCCTCTTTCACCACTTCATAAACTCCAGCTGGGCAATAGCGTTGCGCGGGCTCATCCCAAGTCGGAAGGTTGACGCCGATGGGAATTGACACATCCTTAAGTTTCAAATGAGCGGGTTCATCTTCTTCGTGGGAAGTGGCTGAAAACGCCACATTGGTGAGCCGGTCGAAACTTAAAATACCATCCGGCTTTGGATAATCGATGGGCTTGCATTCGGATGCTGGCTTTAAAGTAGCCCAGTCTGCCTTGCCATGTTTCCATGTGCCGAGGCCAAATCCAAAAAGTGTGTTGAGCCACATGTCGAGCGCGCCAAGGGCGGCACCGCCCGCAAGGCCAAGCTTTGACCACATTGGCTTTACGTTTTTGACTTTCTTCAAATCTTGATAGACCCAAGAATTTTCATAAGCGGTTTGATAGTCTTCTAATGTATCGCCGCTGCGGCCTGCATTAATGGCTGCAACCGCTGCCTCCGCCGCCATCATGCCCGTCTTCATGGCGTTATGGCTGCCCTTAATGCGCGGCACATTCACAAAGCCAGCTGAACAACCAATCAAAGCACCACCGGGGAAGGGCAGTTTTGGCACGGATTGGAAGCCGCCCTCAGTGATGGCCCGCGCGCCATAAGCCACGCGTCTGCCACCCTCGAGAACCGGAGCAATGAGCGGATGATGCTTGAAACGCTGGAATTCCATGTAAGGAAACAGATGTGGATTCGTGTAATTAAGATGCACGACAAAACCAATCGACACCAGATTATCTTCCAGATGATACATAAATGAACCGCCACCCGTCTTGGTGCCCAGCGGCCAACCCATAGTGTGAGTCACTTGGCCTTGTTTGTGGTTTTCAGGCTTCACTTCCCAAAGCTCTTTCATGCCCAAACCAAATTTCTGCGGCTCGCGGCCTTCGGAGAGATTATATTTCGCAATGATTTCTTTGGCCAATGACCCGCGCACACCTTCGGCAACTAAAACATATTTGCCTGTGAGTTCCATGCCCGGCTGATAATCAGGCTTATGTGTGCCATCCTTGGCGATGCCCATGACGCCCGCCACCACACCGCGCACGGAACCATTTTCACGGTATAAAACTTCCGAAGCGGCAAAGCCTGGATAGATTTCCACACCCAGTTCTTCAGCTTGGGTGGCCAGCCAGCGGCAGAAATTTCCAAGCGAAACAGCATAATTGCCATGATTGTTCATCAGCGGCGGCATGAGGAAATTAGGAAGGCGCAAGGCGCCAGACGGGCCGAGCAGGAAGAAGCGGTCTTCTTTGACTTCGGTGGTGAGGGGTGCGCCCTTTTCTTTCCAATCTGGAATGAGCTCATTGAGAGCGATGGGATCAACCACCGCGCCCGACAAAATATGAGCGCCAACTTCAGAACCTTTTTCAAGAACGCAGACTGTGGTTTCAGGTGAAAGCTGTTTGACGCGAATGGCAGCCGACAGGCCAGCAGGGCCAGCGCCTACGATGACGACATCATATTCCATGGCTTCGCGCTGAATATCGCTCACAAGTTCTCTCCGTGATTTGCTTCCATATATATGGGTCTGTTATAGGCAGAGGGCTATGAATGACAAGCAGACAGAATAGACATGGAACCGCGACCAAACGACATGACCCCTGAACAGGCTGCAAACGCTTTGGCCTGGCTTGTGGACATGGGTGCCGATGAGATTGTGTCGGAGCAGGCCGTTGACCGTTTTGCGGCATCGCTTGTGGTGGAAAAGCCGAATGCCGCGCCGCCTGTAATTTTGGCCGCGCCCACGCCCAGCGCGGCGACGTTGCCAGACCAGGCGGCGGCTGATGCGGCCGCTCAAGCAGCTTCTTGCAATTCGCTGGAATCTTTATCGCAAGCGCTGAATTATTTTGAGGCTAATCCTCTGCGCAAAGGGGCAACAAAGCTTTCCTTTATCGAAGGCAATCTGCAATCATCGATTTTGATCCTGTCCGACCGCCCGCGCAATGAAGAAGATAAATCTGGGCAAGTGATTTCCGCTAAAGCACGCGTGTTGTTGCAGGCCATGTTGGCCGCGATTGGGCTGAACGTGGGCGATGCGCCAGCGCCGCGCAACGTGATGTTGATGAATTTTATTCCGTGGCGGCCACCGGGCAACAGGCAGCCGTTGGACAATGAAATTGCCGCGTGTTTGCCGTTTGCGGCACGGGCCATTGCATTGGCCGCACCGAAATTGATTTTAGCGTTGGGCAGTTTGGGCGGGCAATATTTGGGCGGTGGTGATGCTTCGATCATTCGCCAGCGCGGCAAATGGTTGAGTGTGGGTGATATTCCGTTGCTGGCAACATTGCATCCCGATGAATTGCTCAAAGCGCCAACACAGAAAAAACTGGCATGGCGCGATTTGCAAAACTTCAAAGCAAAAATGAATGAGGTGGGGTTATGAGTGAGCGTGAGTTTTTGCCCATCGGCATTGCTGTGATCACCATCTCGGACACGCGAACATTAGCCGATGATAAATCCGGACAGACATTAGTTGACCGCCTCATCACTGAAGGCCACCGCCTCGCAGGCCGCGCGATTGTGAAAGATGATGTGCGGGCCATCCGCGCTTCTGTCCGCAAATTTGCTAAAGATAAAAACGTTGATGTGATCATCTCGACAGGAGGCACGGGCCTGACGGGCCGCGATGTGACCATCGAAGCGATGCGGCCTTTGTTCGATAAAGAAATCGAGGGCTTTGGTGTTTTATTCCACATGATGAGTTTCCAAAAAATCAAAACCTCCACGGTGCAATCACGTGCCACCGCTGGCGTTGTGATGGGCAAATATGTGTTCTGCCTGCCAGGCTCCCCCGGCGCCTGCCGCGATGGGTGGGACGAGATTTTAAAACCGCAGCTGGATTATCGGCATAAGCCCTGTAATTTTATCGAGATCATGCCAAGGCTGGATGAGCATTTGAGAAGGAAGGGGAAATAGGAATGAGTGGACGGAATTCTATCAAAGGGATCTTTTTAGGCGGCATTCTAGACGTTGGTATGTCGATGCTCTTGAATACTATTTTTATTCTATTTTGGACAATGCAATTCATTGGCGCATTTAAGGGCGCAGAACTCGCGGCAAAAATCAGCGAAGTTGTTGCAAACACTCCTGCCATTTTTGCAGGAACTTTTGTGATCGGAAGTTTGTGCTCAATTTTAGGCGGATATGTTTCAGCGCGCATTGCAAAGCAGCATGAAGTTTTAAATGGCGCATTGTCTTCTTGGCTTTGCATTGCACTTGGAGTTTATGGTCTGCTTTTCAAAGCCAGTAATCCAACGCATGGAATTTTTTTAGAAGTTTTGAGTATTCCTTTAAGCTTTGGCTTGGCTGCTTTCGGCGGCTACTTGAGACGCAAATAAAATTGTTCTTGAAAAGTTCTAATGTTCTTGCTACGTTCTTTTCATGCAAACTCTTATCAACATGCGCCCTTCGGTGGGCTTTGAATCGGGAGGTTTCACGTCGCTGCCGCAGCTGGAGCGTGGGCGCGGCGCGCGCAGCAATCCGGCAGGGCGGTTTGAGACGCTGAGTGAGGAGCTGGTTGATGATGGCTGGGAGTCATTGGCTGAAATCCCGCGCCTGAAAACTGAGATTTTCACCGAGACTCCAAAAACCATTATCGCCCGCAATCAATCGCCCGATATTTCTTTTGATCGCTCAATCAATCCTTACCGGGGCTGCGAGCATGGCTGTGTTTATTGTTATGCGCGGCCTGCACATTCTTACATGGGGCTTTCGCCGGGGCTTGATTTTGAGTCGAAGCTATTCATAAAGCCGAACGCGGCGGCTCTTCTTCGGGGGGAATTAACCGCGACCAACTATGAGCCACGAACCATTGCGCTGGGTTCCAACACTGATCCATACCAGCCCATTGAGCGCACTTATAGAATTACGCGATCGATCATTGAAGTGTTGAGCGAGTTCAAACACCCCTTTGGCATCGTCACCAAATCAGCTTCTGTGTGTCGCGATATTGATCTGCTAAAACCCATGGCAGAACAGGGCTTGGTGAAGGTGGCATTATCGATCACCACGCTTGATCCCAAATTGGCCAGAGCCATGGAACCCCGCGCCTCAACACCGGCCAAACGCTTGGCTGCCATTGAAGCTTTATCCGCCGCTGGCATTCCAACCGTAGTGATGATTGGCCCCATCATCCCCGGTCTCAACGACCACGAAATCGAAGCGATCCTCAAAGCCGCCTATGCGGCGGGCGCTCGCGAAGCTGGCTACACCATGTTGCGCTTGCCGTTTGAAGTGAAAGACATTTTCAAAGATTGGCTCTTTAAAGAATTCCCTGACCGCGCAGCAAAAGTCATGTCACTGGTCAAATCGGTGCGCGGCGGCAAAGAGAATGATCCAGAATTTGGCACGCGTATGACAGGTTCTGGGCCTTATGCCTGGACGATTGGGCGGCGGTTTCAATTGGCTGCACAGAGGCTGGGGTTGAATGCCAAGCGCACTAAATTGCGTACCGATTTGTTTGAGAGGCCGCCGCAAGTGGGCGAGCAATTGAGTTTGATTTAAACGTAAGCCCCCTCCCGTTCGAGTGTCGCGAACTGTCCTCCCCGGTCGTCGGGGCGGTTCAGAGGCTCTCGAGGCCTCGGCCGTTTCATGCCGCCGCTACGACTCATGCTCTGAACCCAATGTTGACGAGCGGTCGAGTGGGCTAAGGTTCAAACGCGTCCAATTAGTTCCACTCGCTAAATATCCGATCAACGCACAAAAGCAGAAATTCCACTCGGCCCTCTCCCTCACCATCCCCACCTTGACATCCCGCCCCGCCCCCGCCATTTCTCCCTCATGTCCCTGCCCCCACTCAAAATCCTTCTCACCGCGCCGCGTGGTTTTTGCGCTGGCGTCGTGCGTGCCATTGATATTGTGGAGCGCGCGCTCGAGCTTTATGGAGCGCCGGTTTATGTGCGCCATGAGATTGTGCATAATAAATTCGTGGTCGATGATCTCAAATCCAAGGGTGCGATTTTTGTGGATGAGCTCGATGAGATTCCAGCAGGTGATCACCCCGTGGTGTTCTCAGCTCACGGTGTGCCAAAATCCGTGCCCGCCGAAGCCCAACGCCGCGCAATGTTTCAGATTGATGCCACATGTCCCCTCGTCACCAAGGTTCACATGGAAGCGCTGCGCCATCATGAGCAAGGCCTCGAACTCATTTTGATCGGCCACAAAAACCACCCCGAAGTCATCGGCACTATGGGCCAGCTTCCCGCTGGTGCAATCACGCTGATTGAAACCGCCGAAGATGCAGAGCTGGTTCCGGTTCGTGACCCTTCAAAGCTTGCCTACGTCACGCAAACCACGCTTTCGGTTGATGACACCAAAGATGTGATTGCGGTTTTGCAAAAGCGTTTTCCAGCCATCAAAGGCCCGCTGAAAGAAGACATCTGCTACGCCACAACCAACCGCCAAGATGCGGTTAAATCCATCGCCGATAAAATCCAACTGTTGATCGTTGTCGGCGCGCCCAATTCATCAAACTCCCTGAGACTTGTTGAAGTGGGTGAAAAGAGTGGTTGCCCGCGTGGGCTCCTTGTTCAACGCGCCACTGATTTGAATTGGAGTACGCTGCAAGGTTTATCGACCATTGGCCTCTCGGCTGGTGCATCCGCCCCTGAAATTCTCGTCAATGAAATCATCGACGCGTTTCGAGGCCACTATGACGTGTCGGTTGAAAAAGTGGTTTTGCGCGAAGAAAATGTGTCGTTCAAATTGCCACGTGAACTGCGCCCTGCCCAGCCTGCTGCATGAGCAAGGGTAAAGTTATCATTCACACCGATGGTGCGTGTTCCGGCAATCCCGGCCCCGGCGGTTGGGGTGCCATTTTGGATTATAACGGCACGCGTAAAGAAATTTATGGCGGCGAAAAACAAAGCACAAATAACCGCATGGAACTGAAAGCGGCCATTGAAGCGCTGAATGTTTTGAAACGTGCCTGTGATGTTGAGATGCATGTGGACTCGCAATATGTGAAAGACGGCATCACCAAGTGGATCCATGGCTGGAAACGCAATGGTTGGAAAACCGCTGATAAAAAACCCGTTAAAAATGTTGAACTATGGCAGGCGCTGGACGAAGCCATCAAGCGCCATGAAATAACGTGGCATTGGGTCAAAGGCCATGCCGGCCACCCCGAAAATGAACGCGCCGATGAACTGGCGCGGCAGGGGATTTCCGACATGAAAAAACCCGCCGCAGATTAATGCAGCGGGTTCTGAACCCAATTGTGGAATGTACTGATATATAGCCCGCTCACCGTACGGTGTCAAGGACTGTTTTTTAAATTGTAGGATTTTTTATAACTGCTCTAAAATTGTCTCCGCGCCCGAGACTTTCATGCCCGGCCCACCTTCGACGTTGAGATGCGTGAGAACGCCATTTTCAACAATCATCGAATACCGGCTCGACCGAAGCCCCATGTCTGCCACAGTCAAATCCTTTTCCAGTCCAACAGCTTTGGCAAATGTGGCGTTGCCATCAGCCAACATCACAATCTTGCCGTCAGCGCCTGTGCTCTTGCCCCAGGCATTCATCACGTCCACATCATTGACGGATGTGCAAGCAATCATGTCCACGCCCTTGGCCTTGATGGCATCGAAATGGGCGAGGAAGCTCGGCATATGCGCATTCGTGCAGGTTCCCGTGAAAGCGCCAGGAACTGCAAACAGCACAACCTTTCGGCCATTGAAAAGACCTTCGGTGGTCATTTCGCCTTTGCCATCAGCAGTCATCACTTTGAATGTTGCCGCTGGAATTCTATCGCCAATTTTTATTGTCATATTTGCCTCTTTGCTTAAAAAGGAGACTTAAGCGACGATGATCCGCTGTTCAAGCCCCTGCTCTGCTACGTTAGAGGTTAAACGGAGCGAAACACCTTTGAGATCAGCATCATTCTTAAGTCCTGCGACTTTCAGAAACGCAACGCCCGCATTGGCATCAAATTCTGGCATGCCAAAATAATACTGATCAGGGCCTTCAACAAAAATATCATCAACCCGGTTGAGTTTGCTCAAAACCAGAATTTTATTTTCCACAGTCGCAGATTCCGCAATCACCCCGGGAACAGGAACGAGGCTACGCCACTTATCGATCATCGCAGCGTCCGCCGTCGGCGCTGATTTCGGCGAGAAATTTAACATCCCATCAAACTTCGCAGGCGTGCACACTTTTTGACACACTCCAAAGAACGATGAAAAATGCACACTCAAAGGATAACCCACATCTTTGGGCGTCACAGTGATCGGAAACAGAACTTCATCATGATAACCAAATGCCGTTCCACTTTCATCGACAAACCGCTGTGGCAACGGAAAGTCCACTGCAATATTTCCTAAATTCGAATTCGGCTCAGCAGTGATCGAGGGCGGCACACCGGCATCGCCCGGATTACGCCAATAGGTTTTCCAGTCTTGGTCCAATTTGATATAGAGCCCTGCGGAATAGGCCTTGCCATCAAAGTTGCCTGCTATGAATTTGGCGGTCCAAGGCACACCAGCGCGCGCAATGCCGATAAAAGGCAGTGCCGCAAAAGAAGAAATCAAAAAACGTCGGTTCATGATTTCAACATAGTCGGATGGCAATTCAAATGCCAGTCACCTTCCCGTTAGCGCGAAAAGCGATTATATTACTCACATGAGCCGAAGACCCACACTCAAAGGTAAACTCCTGATTGCCATGCCCAGTATTCAAGGCGATTGGTTCAGCCACTCCGTGGTGTTTTTGTGCGAGCACAGTGCCGATGGAGCCATGGGCCTGGTTCTCAACAAACCTGCGCCCCAAATGTATTTTGCCGATTTGGCCGAGAAACTGGAATTGGGTAGAGCAATTCCAGAGCACATCTTGCTCCAACCCATCATGCTGGGTGGCCCTGTTAAAACTTTTCAGGGCTTTGTGTTGCACAGTTCAGATTTCATCGCAGAAGGCTCGCACCGGATTACGGCTGATTTCAACCTGAATACGACAGTGGAAATTCTAAAGGCCATCGCACTCGGCAAAGGCCCGCGTCGCCAACTCATAGCACTTGGTTATGCTGGCTGGGCCGCTGGCCAACTTGATAGCGAGATTCTGAGTAATGGCTGGTTGCATTGTGATGCTGATCCAGAACTGGTGTTCGGCCACACAGCAGAAGGGCTGCACCATGCAGCCCTTGCAAAACTCGGTGTTGACCCTCGGATGTTATCATCCGAGGCAGGCCACGCCTAAATTAGTCCTTGGCGCGTTCCACGTAAGATCCATCATTGGTATCAACCACAATGCGCGTGCCCACGTTTATGTGCGGCGGCACTAACGTGCGAACACCATTGTTCAACATCGCAGGCTTGAACGAAGACGATGCCGTTTGATTCTTGATCGCAGGTTCGCACTCCGTAATTTCCAAAGTTACACGCGGCGGAATTTCAATTGAGATTGGGCCATCGTTAAACATGGCAATCTGACATTCCATGCCTTCTTGCAGATAAGGCGCATTGTCGCCCACCATATCAGTGTGCAAAGAAACCTGTTCAAAGCTTTCTGGGTTCATGAAAATATAATTGTCAGCATCTTGATAAAGATACGTGTGCATAATGGTTTCAACAAAAGCGCGTTCCATCGCATCAGTCGTCTTGTAACGCACCACAGTTTTCACACCGTCAGAAATGCGGCGCATATCAATCGTTGTGGTCGGCGTGCCTTTGCCGGGGTGCATCGATTCAGCTTTCAGAACGATGTATAACTTGCCGTCTTCATGCTCAATCACATTGCCTTTACGGACGCCCGAGGCGATAACTTTAACCAATTGCTGCTCTCACTTTTAAAATCTGTTGTGCGCGGCTAATAGCAGCCTGAACCTTGAAAGCCAACCCCTGTGCCAAACTCCGAAAACCGCTGGTTTCATCCCAGTCGCCATGAAGACCGCAGACCATTTTTACTGGCTCGGAACAAGATTATTGCGGCCTGCCGCGCATGGTTTGCCGAGCAGGATTTCCTAGAGGTGGATACGCCAGCACTGCAAGTATCGCCCGGCAACGAAGCCCATCTCCACGCCTTCAAAACAACATTGATTGGCAATGATGGTGTGGGCGCGGATCGTTATCTTCACACCTCGCCAGAATTTGCCTGCAAAAAACTTTTGGCTGCTGGCGAGAAACGTATTTTTAATCTGGGTCATGTGTTCCGCAACCGCGAACGCACGCTGACCCACGCACCAGAATTTACGATGCTCGAGTGGTACCGTGTCCAAGAAGATTACAAAGTGATTATTGAAGATACGCTTGCACTTGTTCGATTGGCAGCTTCTACTGCCCATCAAAAGCAATTTAATTGGAGAATGCGTTTATGTGATCCTTTCGCTGAAGCAGAATGGTTAAGCGTTGCTGATGCCTTTCAAAAATTTGCTGGCGTTGATTTACTCAGTACACTGACGAAAAACCAATCAAACCGAGATGCTCTGGCCGCCCAATGTCCCGTTGCGTTTCAGGCCGATGAAAGCTGGAGCGATATTTTCAGTCGTATTTTGGTTGAGAAAGTTGAACCTAATCTCGGCAATGGTCGCATTACGGTTCTCTACGAATACCCCGCTTGCGAATCCGCTTTAGCCCGCGCCTGCGCCCATGATGCCCACGTTGCCGAACGTTTTGAGCTTTATGCCTGCGGCGTAGAACTGGCCAACGGTTTTGGCGAGCTGACCGACGCAGTCGAACAACGCCGCCGCTTCGAAGACGAAATGGAAATCAAGCAGCGGCTTTACGGCGAACGGTATCCGATTGATGAGGAGCTACTGGAAGCACTGGCAATGATGCCAGATGCTTCTGGCGTAGCGCTGGGGTTAGACCGATTGATTATGTTGGCAGCGGGGGCGACGAAGATTGATCAGGTGCAGTGGGTGCCAGTGGGATAGCTCCCGGCTCGTGGCAGGGAGTCGTGATCTACCCCAGTCTTCCCAAAACCTGTTTCACACTCATTGCCACTTTCTCCACAATCTCCGCCAGCTCGTCATCCGTCGCGTTATACGGAGGAGCCAAGATTACCACGTCGCCATTCACGCCGTCAGCGTTGCCGCCTACGGGATAACAGATTAGGCCGTTCTGTAAGGCTTGTTGGCGGATTTGCATGAAGAGTTTCAAATTTGAGTTGAAAGGCTTTTTGGTAATGCGATTTTGCACAAGCTCAGCGGCGATGAAATAACCACGCCCCCGAATATCGCCCACGGCTTCAACATCGGAGAAGGCATCGGAGAGCATCGCTTTGAATTTCACTTCATTGGCGGCCACGCGTTCAACTAGCTTTTCGCGCGTCACAATTTTCTGCACGGCAACCCCTGCGGCACAACAAGCGGTGTGGCCTGTGAAAGTATGGCCAGTTTGAGGAATGTGGCCAAATGCAGCGCTGACTTTGTCTGAATAAATCGCAGCCCCCAGCGGCAGATAGCCAGCGGCGAGACCTTTGGCGATGGACATGATGTCAGGCTCTACGCCATCTTTTTCCAGTGCGCGCCATGTGCCTGTGCGCCCTGCGCCGCACATGACTTCATCGGAAATCATCAAAACGCCGTGCCGATCACAAATCTCGCGCACACGTTTTGCATATCCGACAGGGGCAGGCACGCAGCCGCCTGCCGCACCCACTACGGGTTCAAAGATAAAGGCAGCGATATTTTTTGCACCCGCTTTTAAAATTGCATCTTCCAATTCCTGAGCACTCGCCTCCCCCACAGTTTCCGCACTTGAGCCTTCAATGGGGCGGTAGGCGTTGGTGGGTGAAAGACGGATCACATCAAGCAGCGAGCCTTCGAAGGCCAATTTGCGTTCGAGGAAGCCAGAAACTGATAACGCACCAAGCGTGTTGCCATGCCATGATCTTTCGCGGGCGATGAATTTGCGGCGGCTGATGTCGCCCCGCGCATAATGATATTGCAGCGCCAGCTTCAAGCAACTTTCAACCGCTTCCGAACCACCCGTCACATAGACCATATGCCTCAGCGTTCCGCCGCAACGCGCGGTGATTATTTCGGTCAATTCCTCCAAAGCGTCAGTTGTGAAGTTATAACGATAGCCATGGGCTATCCGGCCTAACTGGTCAGCAATTGCTGCATTCACTTCTTGATTGCCATGACCAATGCAATAAACGGCGGGGCCGCCCGAGCCGTCGATGTATTGCTTGCCGTCCGCGTCATAAAGATATGAACCCTTGGCCCATGCAACTTTAGGCATGTTTCCGGTGGAGTGGATGGAGGCGGGCAATGGTGATTGATTGTTCATTTTGTTCTTCGTGGCGATTGGTTTTTCCTGTTACAGTCTTAGCATGAGATTTTGATTTTGGGATGGGCAAATGGGTTTGCGGGTGCGGCCAATGAAGGCGGGAGAGGAAGATGCGGTTGCCGTGCTCATCCGCCAGATGCCCAAAGATATTGGCCTTGATGTGGTGCCGCTGATCACGGGGCAGAACCTGCGCGAGTGCAGAGACGTGGCGCAGGTGACCGTTATCGAAGACACTGGCCAAATGTTGGGTGTGTGCTTGTGGGCCATGACCTATTCATCTTGGCGGGGAGCCTGTGGAATTTATATCAGTGATCTTTATGTGATGCCATTTGCACGCGGGAAACAAGTGGGCGAGAAATTACTGGTCGGCACCATTCGCCAGGCGCAAAAACATGGTGCCAGGTTTATCAAGATGGAAGTTGATGCAACCAATAGCGGTGCCGCACGTTTTTATGAGCGGTTGGGATTCAAGCATAAAAGCGAAGACCAGATTTTTATTTTAGAGCCAGATGCATTTGCAATGCTGGCCAAGGGAGAATGAGACATGACGATTAAAACAGTAGGCCTGATCGGCGTTGGTCTGATGGGCCATGGTATTGGCAAGAATATTTTGGCTAAGGGATTTAAGCTCAATGTGTTGGCGCATAAAAACCGCGCGCCAATTGAAAGTCTGGTTTCTCTGGGTGCACATGAAGCCCACACCATTGCCGAAATCGCACATGCCTCCGACATGGTCATATTAGTGGTGACAGGAACGCCGCAAGTTGAAGAGATTGTATTAGGCGAAGATGGCCTTTTGAAGCATGGTCGCGAAGGTTTGATCATTGCCGACTGTTCAACGGCTGAGCCATCGTCCACCATGCGCATCGTTGCCCAAGCCGCCGAACACGGCATTATTTTTATGGACACACCTATGACCCGCACGCCAAATGAAGCTGAGGCAGGAAAGCTGGGCCTTATGGTTGGTGGCGAGGCCAGCATGTTGGAACTCATCCGTCCGGTCTTGAGCAGTTTTGCCGAACTGATTGTGCACACGGGTGCTGTGGGCACAGGGCATCAGGTAAAGCTGCTCAATAATTTTCTGTCACTCGGTCATGCGGTTATTGCGGCTGAGGCCATCACTGTGGCGGCAAAGGCCGGTGTTGATATGAAAGCTCTACGCGAGGTCATTATGGGCGGCGGCGCTTCATCAGTGATGTTTGGGCGCTTGATCAATGTGCCTTTATCTGACGATGATACACAATTGAAATTTGCCATTCGCAATGCCCGCAAAGATTTGCGTTATTACACGAACATGACCGAGCAAATGCCTGTGGCCTCATTCATGGCCGAGCAAGTGCACCAGACTTATGTTTTGGCAGATACGCTTGGCTATGGTGAGCGCTATGTGCCGCGTATTATTGATATGATGATGAAGCTGGCGGGTATCAAGAAATAGATTAGCGCCCGCGTTTCTTAGTTGATTTCGGTTTTGCCTTTTTTGGCGCAGTTTTAGCAGGCGGTCTGCGCATCACTTTCTTTGGCTTTTCAGGGGCAGACCGCGGCACGGAAAAAATAGACGGCAAAAGCTCTGGAACGTTATCGCCTTCTTCGCTTTCATCGCCAATGAAGATTGGCATGTTGCGCCGCAAAGGAGATGGTAAAGCCAACGAAGCCCGCAGTTTGTCCACGGCAAAACCCATGTCTACGTCGTCTCTTTTAACACTGCGCATCGGCAGATTTGGCAATATATTTTGTTCCAAAATTTCCGCATCGTCGGCAACTTTACGTGGCAGAACCTGTAGCATCGCAGCCACTTCTGTTGCAGTGATAGGTTGGCCGATCAGATAGCCTTGTCCAAGATCACAGCCGAGCAAAGCAAGATTATCAATTTGGTCTTGGTTCTCGATACCCTCGGCAACGACAGCCATATTTAGACGGTGAGCCAAATCTGTTATCGTCGTGATAATTGTAGCACTTCGATCGTCATAGATTTCAGGGTCGATAAATGAACGATCAATCTTCAGCGTATCGAACGGAAAATCACGCAAGCTCGAAAGGCTCGAAAAACCAGTTCCAAAATCATCACAAGAAAGGCCAACGCCAATACTGCGCAGTTGTTGCAGTAATTTCGCGGTCTTTTGCGGTTGCCGCATGATGACGGATTCTGTGACCTCGATTTTCAAACTGCCGAGCGAGAGGGTTTCACGGTTAATCACATCCTGAACTTGTTTCAAAAAATCTTTGTTGGTCAGTTGGCTTGCAGAAATATTGACGGCCACAAAGAAGAATTTGTCGCGACGTAAAACGCGTTGCCAAATGCCCAGCTGACGCGCGGCCGTTGCCAAAACAAACTGACCAATTTCGGCGATTAACTCCGCCTTTTCAGCAAGCTCAATGAATTGCAAGGGTGGCAGCAAGCCTTGGCTTGGGTGACGCCACCGCGCCAATGCTTCAAATCCCGCCACTTCCATAGTGCTCAAATATGAGATGGGTTGGTAGTGCACTTCAATTTCATCGTTTCCGATCGCACGACGTAGATCGGATTCCAAACTCAGCTCGGCAGCGCGGTCATCTTTAAGGTTTTCACTGAAGGTAACAATTTTTGCATTGCCCGTTTGCTGGGCTTGCAGAAGCGCGGTTGTTGCTTGCTGCATCATCGCGACTGCTGAGTCACCGGGCGTATTGATCGCCGACATGCCAATACTGGCAAACAGCGTGATTTCCTGCTGCCTTATTGAGATTGGTTTACTTAAACTTTTGGTTATTTCAGCAGCCAATGTGGCACCGCTTCTTCTGGCAATTGCATCTACAGCTAAGACCGCAAATTGGCTTCCAGAAATGCGGGCCACCGTTTCATCGTTCTCAATGACCGCACTGATGCGGGTTCCAGCAATTCTCAAAAGCTGATCACCAAACTCGTGTCCCAAAGCATCGTTGAGCGTTTTTAGGCGGTCAATATCCACCAACAGAATTCGAAATGGCAATGCCAAGGTTTTCTTGAGTTCGCGTTCGACACGGTCAATAAATAGAACACGGTTAGGTAAACCGGTCACGGCATCTTGGACAGAATCTGTGACAAGTCTTTCTTCTGCTTCTTTCTCTTTTGTAATATCTGTCAGAGTCCCGATGCAGCGATCTAATTTTTGACCGGGGCCCGGCACCCATCGGGCGCGCAGCAAATACCATCGGTAAGCTCCATCAGAAGTGCGTAGCCGCAATTCGCGCAGAACCATTTGCCCTGCGCGTCTATCAGCATCCTCAACAATGGTCATATAGTTGGCAACATCTTGCGGGTGCAAAGCTTGGATCAACGCGTTTTGTGCGTTGGTTTGCCAAGGTTGCACAGCGAGCCCCAAGCTGCGCGGTAGATCATCACCAATGCTCAGTTGATTTTGAAAAGGTTGCCATTCCCACATCGAATGGCCTGCACTTGCGAGAGCTAGACTGCGCCTGCTTGAATCCGTGATGAACGGTTTGGCGTTTAGGCCTTGGCTAAACAAAAATTTCAGCAAGAGTGTAATCAACACCACGAGCAATGCTGCTAATGCGCCTTGCAAAATCGGCGACAACAAATTTCCGGCGTCTGCGACATTGCAAACAATACCAGCAAACATTGTCCAAGTTAGCAGACCGATCCAAAAAAACATGTTAGGATCAACAATCCCAGTTTCTTTTTTTCGATTAGGGAAGGTTATCGCCACACCTGATATAGCAAGCAGCGTAAAACCTAATCTTGCAATTGTGGTCGCACGGCTAGGCTCAGCTAGCACATAGAGGGCGTTAGCTAACATCAAGCCGCCAATAAATAGAACAAAAAAACCTGTGACGGGCGAGAATTTTCCTACCCTTGTAAAGGTCAGAACGCAGATCGCCAGGCTTGCCGCAAACAAAGATTCCACGATGCCGCGTAGAATATTTACATCAATACCCAGCTTCGGGAAGGCATAAAGCAAAAACGACAAGTGACCCGATTGAAATACGATGAAGATAAGAGAGGTTAAAGCAAACGCAGTTGCGCTCGAGAAAACACTGTGCGGCCTAAATCCATAAATTGCTAAGATGCCAAAAGCCACGAGTAACGCAACGCCAAATACCAGACCATCAAAAAATGTAATCTGCCCTTGACGCTCTATCCAAAATTGACGCTGCCAAAGCGTTGATTTGAGTTCAACTGTTGGGCTCTCAACAGCGATGTTAAATATCTCTTTCGGCAATACGTGAAACCCAAAAGTTTTTGAGACTGAATTGTTGCTTGCGTCGAGTTCTTGGCCGTTGGTTGCGCTTGCGCTGATTACCGAATTCTTTATTAGTCGAACTGGCAGAATGCCCGATCCAACGAGGGGTTGCTCTTCAACGTCTATCACAAAATCGAGCGGTTGATCTGTGGTGTTATGAATTGAGAAGAGCGACCAGAAGTAAGTGGGGCCTGGCCCCTTTGCTTCAAGCGAAACAGTTTTGGGGTCGCCCGGGCCTTGTAGCGAAATCTTAGGACGCTCGGCTGCTATTGGGCTTCGGTAATTTGAAAGATCAACTTGAATAGTTTTGGCATCGACATTCAGTATCGCATCGGCAAATACTGGCTTTAGCTGCGCAAGCAGAAGCAAGACGACTAAAAGCGCCGCGCAAATCGACCACTTAAGAATGCGAATTGTGCTCAACCGAATCATAAAACCAATCTAGCCGCGATACGACTTCAAGGCGATTGTCAGTTCAAAGTTTTAAGTCGGGCAAATAACAGGTGATCTTCCCAGCGTCCGGCGATTTTAATATAGCTTGGAGCATAGCCTTCTTGATTAAACCCAGACGATTCGAGCAGCCTTTTTGACGCCGCATTGCGCGGCAGACAGGCCGCTTCAATGCGGTGAAGGGCCAGTGTTTCAAAGCTGTGGGTGATGATCAAATTCAAGGCTTCGGTCATATAGCCTTGCATGGCAAATTTCATCCCAATCCAATAGCCTAGCGTGGCGGATTGTTCAGCTCCGCGACGCACATGGCTCAAACTGATGGCACCAACCAGTCTATTTTCAGTGGTTTCAAATATGAAGAAGGCGTAGCCATAATCGCGCGCGGCCCAATCATGGTAGATACTCATGCGTCTTCGAAATGATCCACGGGTAAATTCTTGTTCGTTCCAAGTCGGTTCCCATGGTTCAAGAAATTTGCGGCTTTCTTGGCGCAGCTGAGCCCATTGTTTGAAATCGTCCATGGTAGGTGGGCGGATGAGAATACGATTGCCAATGAGAACGGGCCCCCGCCGCAGTGTTCCAAAAAACCACAAGGCGCTTCAGGCAAATCTTGCAGCTAAGGCCGCATGGTTTTCGAGAGCTGAAAGTTGGCCAACCGCACTTAAAGAAGGAGGTGCTGATTTGAAAATCTCTTTGGCAAGTTCGCGCACTTGATCAACAGTTACGGCTTCGATTCTTTTAATGAGCGTCGCCATTTCTGGCACTTCGCCGAAAGCCAGGAACTGCCTGGCGATTTGATCTGCTCTAGACGATGCGCTTTCAAGGTTCATCACGATGCTGGTTTTAAGTTGGGCTTTGGCGCGGTCGATTTCTTTTTCGGTAATTTCGTCAACCATCGACAACATCACCTTGGCCGTGACTTCGAGCAGGTCAGGTGTGTGGTCTGGTGATGTTGCGGCATAGACGCCGAGTTGGCCCGTGTCTTCGTAAGTCGTGCCAAATGCAAATACACTGTAACAAAGACCACGCTTTTCGCGCACTTCTTGAAACAGCCTAGAAGACATACCGCCGCCTAAAATGCTGGCCAAAACCTGCAATTGATAAACGCGGGTATCACGGTAATTGGGTGCTGGAAAAGACAAAACCAAATGGGTTTGGTCGAGCGGCTTTTGTTCGGTCTGGGCCGTGCCCGCAAATGTTGGGGGTTGGCGCTGGGGTGCGTAACCTTGTGGGATGTGGCCAAAGTGTTTTGTCGCGGCCGCAGTAAAATCTGCGTGGTTCACATTGCCCGTGGCACAAATGACAATGCGCGAGGCCCAATAATTCCGGTCACGCCAAGACACCATTTGTTCGCGCGTCATGTTTTGGACAAGTTCGGACGTGCCTAAAATAGAGCGACCTAATGGATGATCACCATAAGATGCGGCTTGGGCCAGATCGAAAACCAAATCATCTGGTTGGTCTTTTGAAGCGGCAATTTCTTGCAAGATCACATCGCGTTCGCGGTCTAGTTCATCAGCATCAAGAGTAGACTCGGTGAAAATATCGGCCAGAATATCAAGCGCCAGAGGCCAGTCAGCCTTTAATGTGCGCGCGTAATAAGTCGTGGTCTCCATGCCTGTGGCAGCGTTAATTTCGCCTCCGGCACTTTCGATTTCCTCTGCAATATCCTGGGCACTGCGGCGCTTGGTGCCCTTGAAGGCCATGTGTTCCAGAAAATGTGCAACGCCATTTTCTTCAGGGTTCTCATCGCGCGCACCCGCTTTAATCCAGATGCCAAGTGCCACCGATTCCAAATGCGGCATGTTGTGCGTCAGCACATGCAGGCCATTTGGCAACTTTGAAATTTCAACCGACATTTACGCTCCCATTCGACACTGCGCTATTTTGCGCCAGCTTCAAGCATGGGAAAGGATATAGGCCTTCACGTCTGCTTCGCTGTTTGGAAGCACTTTGAAGGTTTCTTTCGCGTTCATCAAGTAGGATAAACGTTGAGGTAAATTTGGCCTCACCTTTGTGGCGGCTTCCACCGCATCGGGGAATTTGGCGGGGTGGGCGGTGGCCAGCGTGACCATGGGTGAAGATGTGCTGGTTTTTTGGGCAATTGCATAACCCACCGCAGTGTGCGGATCGAGCAACTCGCCCGTTTCAGCCAAAACCTTGGCCATGGTTTTTGCGGCGTCAGCGTCTGATGTGGCGCTTGAATCAAATTCGGCACGTATGGATTTAATGGCGTTTGATTGCAATGTGAATGCGCCCGATTGTTTAAGTGAATCCATAGCGTTTCGCACTGCGGCGGGATCGTTGTTGTTGGCGAGATAAACCAGTCGTTCAAAATTGCTGGAGACTTGGATATCCATGGAAGGGCTGGTGGTGGCGTGAACGCCAGTCACTGTGTAGCTTCCCGTCTTCAAAGTGCGGTCAAGAATGTCATTGCTGTTTGTGGCAATCACCAATCGGTCGATGTTGAGGCCCATACGTTTTGCAGCAAGGCCAGCAAAGACATTGCCGAAATTACCTGTGGGCACTGTGAAGCTGACGGCGCGGTCGGGAGCGCCCAATTGCAGTGCCGCATAAAAATAATAAACAATCTGCGCCATGATTCGCGCCCAGTTGATCGAATTCACGCCAGCGAGACCCACATCATCACGGAACTTCAAATCATTGAACAGGGCTTTGACGATGGCCTGGCAATCATCAAAGTTTCCTTCAATGGCGATGTTGTGAACTGATGGACTGGTGACGGTAGTCATCTGGCGGCGTTGCACATCAGACACAAGGCCGTGTGGATGTAGAATAAAAATGCTGGCATTTTTGGAATGTTGGAAGGCATCAATGGCTGCACCTCCGGTGTCACCCGATGTTGCGCCGATGACCACGGCTTTGCGCTTTTGTTTGGCCAGTGACCAATCCATCATGCGCGATAAAAGCTGCATGGCCACATCTTTGAAGGCGATGGTTGGGCCGTGAAAGAGTTCGAGTAGATAGTGGTTCGGGGCCAGTTGTTTGAGTGGTGTGGTAGCCGGGTGATTAAAGGTGACATAAGCCGCATCGATCATTTTTCTAAGATCGGCACCGGGGATAGAACCATCGGTATATTTGCTGACAATTGCAAAGGCGACATCCGCATAAGGCTTTCCGCGCAGGCTCAGCAGTTCTTCGCGTGAGATTTGTGGGAAAGTTTCCGGCACATAAAGCCCGCCATCACGCGCCAAGCCTGAAAGCATGGCGCCTTCAAAATCAAGGACGGGGGCAAGGCCTCGGGTGGATATGTAGTTCATTATTTAGCTTTCCAGATTCAATTGCCCCTATTCAATTCGTCATCCCCGCGAAAGCGGGGACCCAACTTTTAACAATGCATTCTGCATGAAGTTGGGTTCCCGCCTTCGCGGGAATGACGACGTGAGAGAGTGGTTAAAAATAATAGCAAGCCTTTAACGTGCGCGACAGTGCGCATCAAGCGCCAGTCTTTCTCAACGAAAACACATAGAACCCTGCGACCGCCGCCAAAGCCGCCGCCAGCCCGAACCAGGTTATGGCATAGCCCAAGTGATTATTAGCAAGTTCGACTTTTGGCATTTCTGCTGAAGGCACTTCTTGTTCGGTGTTGCTCGGTAATTTTTGCAACATAAACGAGGCAGCGCGGCTTACATCGATATTCTTAAGCGTGGCCCACATGGCGGGTGCATCCCACCAATACCAAATGTTTCCCACGGCATCATTGTCATTATCAAAAAACCCACGCCCTTTATTGTGATACCGGACGAGACCTTGAATGGTTTGCGGGGTTTCATTTAGCTTCATCGGCTGGTTTTCAGCAATCGCTCCCATATCCACAAGCACGAAACGGCCATCGTCAGTTTTGAATGGTGCGATGATTTCCCAACCCGGATCGCCATTAAAAGATGTGACTCTGCGGAAATAATTCGCCGGGTCTAATTGTCCGGTGAGTTTGACTTTGAGATATTCAATATCCTCGCCCTGCTCCCGTTTGGTCAAAGCTTCCGCCAGAGAAATAGGCTCCGCACTCATCCGCTGTTCAAGGCTGGCAATCAATGCCGTCTTCTGCCCAAGGCGTTGCACCTGCCACACACCTAGGCCCAACAAAATGCAGATACCAATTGTACTCGCCAGAACTATCGGCCAGATGCGGGTTTTCATTTCACTTCGCGGCCTTCTTGGGCTCCGGTTTTCCATTGTTGCGCCAAGAATGCACCCTTCAAAGGGCGAAGCAAAGCCATCGGCAAAATGATCAGTGTGGGGATTGCGATGAGTGCATGCACCCAATAGGGCGGGCTGTACGCCACCTCAACGACGAGGATTGAACCCACGCCGAAAATACAGGCAAAGAGCATAACAAACCATGCTGCGGCATCGCCTGAATCGGCGAAAGAATATGAAAGTTCGCAATTGCTGCAGGATTTTGCGACCGTTAAATACCCCGCGAACAGATTGCCCTTGCCACATCGCGGGCATTTTCCGGCAAGGCCAGTTTTGAGGGGAGAGAGGTCAGGGTAAAAGTTTTCGGTCATTGTCGTTTCCAAAAATAAAGGCCGCCAGCTGAAAGCGAGCGGCCTTTTTTCAAATTACAAACACGTCACTCAATCGGCATCACGCCGCCATGTGAGCCCCAGATGTAGATCGCGGCGAACAGGAACAGCCAGACCACGTCCACAAAGTGCCAATACCAAGCAGCGGCTTCGAAGCCAAAATGTTGGGTGGGTGTGAAGTCGCCTTTCCAAGCGCGGTATAGGCACACCATCAGGAAGATCGTGCCGATGATTACATGGAAACCGTGGAAGCCTGTGGCCATGAAGAAGGTTGAGCCATAAATGTTTCCGGTGAAGGTGAATGCCGCGTGGGCGTATTCCCAAGCTTGCACACAGGTGAAGAGCAAGCCCAAAATCACGGTGATGATCAGGCCATTGATCAGGCCTTTACGATCATTGTTGAGCAGCGCGTGATGCGCCCAAGTGACTGTGGTGCCGGACGTCAGCAGAATAAGTGTGTTGACCAATGGCAAGTGAAATGGGTCAAAAACTGTTGTGCCTTGGGGTGGCCATATGCCGCCCGTGACGGCCACGCGCGCGGCCAATTTGGCTTCGCCTGCAAACAAGCTGGCATCAAAGAAGGCCCAGAACCAAGCGACGAAGAACATGACTTCAGAGGCGATGAACATCAACATGCCGTAACGCAGATGAAGTCCGACTACGGGTGTGTGATCACCTGCATGGGCTTCCTTGATCACATCGCGCCACCACATAAACATGGTGTAGAGAACAAGAATGAAACCGAGCGACATCACCATTACAGCTGGTGTGTGCATTGGGTCTGGCGGTAATTTCAGCACAGCACGGGCTTCAGACGATGATTGATGATGCATAAAATTGATTGCACCAATGGCCAAAACAAAGGCTGAGGCAGCACCTACAAAGGGCCAAGGGCTTGGGGATACCAAGTGGTAATCGTGGTGTTTGCCATGCGCGTCGGCCATCGTCGTCTCCTTAAATCAATTCGAGTTCGCCACCGACTTGCTTTGAACAGCAGGATCAGAGGCGGGATAAAATGTGTAAGATAAAGTAATTTCTTTGATATTCTTGGCATCGGCATCATCAAGCAATGCTGGATCGACAAAGAACGATACTGGCAACTCTTCGGCTTGGCCCGCTTTCAAAGTTTGCTTTGTGAAACAGAAGCATTGGATCTTGTCGAAGAACGCACCAGCACTGGCGGGCGATACGTTGAACACGGCAGTGCCCGTGTTGGTGTTGCTTCCGATGTTGCGCGCATCGTAATACGCCATGTTTTGCTCGCCGATTTTCACCTTCATTACAGTTTGGCGCGGGTGAAACTCCCATGGCAAGCCCGAAGAGGTGTTGGCATCAAACCGCACCATGATGAATTGGTCGGTGACTTTATCGGGCGCTTTTTCGGCGCGCTGGGTGGTGCCGCCAAAGCCTGTGGTGCGGCAGAAGGCTTTGTAAAACGGGACTGCTGCGTAAGACAGGCCGATCATACCAATAAAAACGCTTGCAGCGATTAAGGCGACCCGGCGATTTTTAGTTGGGGCATCAGCCATCAAACCGACGCTCCTAAACGCACCATCGTGGTCACGAAAAATAAAATGATGAGAGCAACAAGACACCACGCCATGACCTTAGCCCTGCCTCTACGGCGTTTGAGGTCTTCGGGTGAAAAAGCGATGGTTGGTTTTTTGACGTCCATCACAACACACTCGCAAATGTCGGTAAGTGGAGGATGCGCTCAATCAATATCAAAGCGAACACTGCAAAGAGCCAATAGATTGAAAATTTGAACAAGGCTTTGCACGCGTTGTCATTCAATGAGCCTTCGGCCAGACGATAAACATCAATTGCGCATTTCAAAAACCAAGCAGTGAGCAATCCAGCGCCGATGGCATAAAGCATGCCAGCAGTTCCTGTCAGGCAAGGCAGAGCTACCGCAGGGATCGTCAGCAACGTATAGATCAAAATCTGTTTGCGGGTTTCGGGGCGGCCCGCAACATTTGGCAACATGGGTATGCCGGCTTTTTCATAATCACCTTCGCGAAACAGAGCGAGCGCCCAGAAATGTGGAGGCGTCCACATGAAGATTAAAAGGAACAGGCTGATTGAACCGAGATCGATGCTGTGCGTTACCGCAGCCCAAGCGACCATGGGTGGAAAAGCACCCGCAGCGCCACCAATTACAATATTCTGCGCCGTCCAGCGCTTGAGGCCCATGGTATAGACTACGACATAAAAGAAAATCGTGAAGGCCAGCAAAGCGGCGGCTTGCCAATTGACGAAGAGTTCCATCATCAACACTGAGGCCACAGCCAGTGTAAGGCCAAAGCCCAAGGCTTCGCCCGGCAAAATAGCGCCTGATGGAATTGGGCGCTTGGCGGTGCGTTTCATCACCGAATCTATATCTGCCTCGAACCACATATTCAGTGCGCCAGCAGCTCCAGCGCCGATGGCAATGCAGAGAATAGTGATGAAACCAATCCACGGGTGGATGTGGCCGGGTGCCGCTACGAGACCAACAATCGCTGTGAAGATGACCAGCGACATGACCCGGGGTTTAAGCAATTTAAAATAATCACCAGCCGTGCCTTGGCCGCCGAGGGCCAAGGTTGGAGTGGTGAAATCTGTTTGCTCAATCGTCATTACTTAATCACAGGCAAAGTATTGAACTGATGGAATGGGGGCGGGGATGGAAGTGTCCATTCCAGTGTTGTCGCGCCAACGCCCCAAGGATTGTCGGGCGCCTTTACCTTTTTCAAATAGGCTGAGACCATGCCGTAAAGGAATATCAAAACACCGACAGCTGAAATGTAAGAACCGTAAGACGATACACGGTTCCATCCCTCATAAGCCGCAGGATAGTCTGCATAGCGGCGCGGCATGCCTGCGAGGCCTAAGAAATGCTGCGGGAAGAACACAATGTTCACGCCGATGAAAGTGACCCAGAAATGCAGCTTGGCAATGCGTTCTGAATACATATAGCCAGTTATTTTTGGGAACCAATAATACCAGCCTGCGAAGATAGCAAACACAGCGCCGAGCGACAGCACGTAATGGAAGTGAGCCACGACATAATAGGTGTGGTGCAAGGTGCGATCAACACCCGCATTGGCCAGAACCACGCCCGTTACACCACCCACGGTGAACAAGAAGATGAAGCCGATGGCCCAATACATCGGAGCGCGGAAATCAATCGAGCCGCCCCACATGGTAGCAATCCAAGAGAAAATCTTAACGCCCGTCGGAACCGCGATGATCATGGTTGCGGCTACAAAGTATGCTTGTGTATCGGCGTCGAGGCCCACGGTATACATGTGATGCGCCCAAACCACGAAACCAACCACGCCGATTGCGACCATGGCATAGGCCATGCCGAGATAACCAAACACGGGCTTCTTCGAGAAGGTTGAGATCACTTGGCTGATGATGCCAAAGCCCGGCAAAATCAAAATATAAACTTCAGGGTGACCAAAGAACCAGAAAAGATGTTGGAACAGCAATGGATCGCCGCCCTTTGATGGCACAAAAAATGAAGTGCCGAAGTTACGGTCGGTCAACAGCATGGTGATAGCGCCAGCCAGAACTGGCAGCGATAACAATAGCAAGAACACTGTGACGAGAACAGACCACACAAACAATGGCATTTTGTGAAGTGTCATGCCGGGGGCGCGCATGTTGAAAATTGTGGTGATGAAATTAATTGCGCCAAGAATTGACGACGCACCGGCCAAATGGATCGATAGAATCGCAAAATCCATCGCTGGGCCGGGTGAGCCTGCTGTTGAAGATAGTGGCGGATAAATTGTCCAACCGCCGCCAACGCCATACATTCCCGATGGCCCTTCAACGAACATTGAAATCATCAGCAATAGAAATGCTGGGATCAGCAACCAGAAAGAGATATTATTCATGCGTGGGAAAGCCATGTCGGGCGCGCCGATCATCAACGGCACAAACCAGTTGCCAAAGCCGCCGATCATCGCGGGCATGACCATAAAGAAGATCATGATGAGGCCGTGTGCAGTCACGAAGACGTTATACATTTGCATGCCGTTATCAATGGCTGCATCGCCAGTCACGCCATAAACCATTCGGGCAAGACCGTGGAAAATCTGAATGCCAGGTTGCTGTAATTCCATCCGCATTAAAACAGAAAGGAAGCCGCCGAGCACACCCGACATGATAGCAAACCAGAGATACATGGTGCCGATGTCTTTGTGGTTCGTCGAATAAACATAACGACGCCAGCCCGTTGGATCGTGTGAGTGCTCTTCGTGGGCGTGTTCGTCTTTTGCTGCGTAAGCCATTGCCATGATTATTAGCCTCTCAAATTAGTTTGAAGCGACGGCTGGATTGGCCGGCTTAATCGTTTTCAAAAATTTCTGCATATCATCGGCGCTCGGGGAAGTTTTCACCATATCGGCCCATTTTGCCAGCGTTGCATCATCAACCGCCCACACTTCAATCGGCATTTGCGAATGATATTTACCGCACAGCGTGTAGCACTCGCCATAGTAAATACCGGCCTTGGTGACCTTAAACCAGTCTTCGTTCAACCGACCGGGAATGGCATCCATTTGCATGCCAAAGGATGGAACTGCCCAACCATGAATAATGCCTTCAGGGTCAGATGTCACAATCAGCTTTACGACCTTGTTGACAGGAACCAGAACTGGAACATCTGTCGAGAGAAGATATGGCTGGCCGTCTTTTTCAGCCTCTTCTTTGGTTTTCAGATAAGATGTGAATGTCACCTTTGGTGATTTATCGTCATTCAATCCGAGGTCTGGATATTCGTAAGTCCAGTTCCACTGTGGATTACCTATCACTTTGATCGTCATATCAGCCGCTGGAATATCGCGTTGCTTATAGAGCAAGCGGAAGGACGGAACAGCAATAACTACCAGAATAAGAACTGGAATAACCGTCCAAAGCACTTCAATCAATGTGTTGTGCGTGGTTTTTGAAGGGATTGGGTTTGCCTTGGCGTTGAATTTAAAAATGACCGCAAGCAACAGGCCCAGCACGAACACGGTGATCAATGTAATGATAACCAGCAACATATTATGGAATGAGATGATATCATCCATCACCGGAGTGACTGAATCTTGCATCCCCAATTGCCAATCGACAGCTTTGCCCGCTTCCGCGAACGCGCCTGAAGGCAAGAGGCTAGCTGTGATTGCAGCTAGAGCACCAAATATGTTATTGTTCTTGCTTGTCATTGACCCTTTTTCCTCAATTCATTCGCTGGCCCAGCCCCAGCGCACGCCATCCCCTTTTCAAGGGACTCATATTGCGGGTTGCTTCACCACATTCTACGTCCACTCGCAACAGGAAGCTGCGCGGCAAAACGTCATTGTATTCAGCGAATGCTGCTAACCTGAATTCTGCCTCATTTCGCTGTGATTTGGCCTGTATCACTTACTTTGCGACTGTGAAAAATCCGGTTGTTTTCGGTTTTGCAGCGGTTTATGAGCCAAATCAAATTTAACTTAAAGGAAAATGCGAATCGTGAAACTCACTTCGGTTTGCCAACTGGCACTGGTCGCAACATTGTCTGGTTTTATGGCTGTATCGGCATTTGCTCAGGATGCAACGCAGCCGCCCGTGCCACCCAAGGGCCTTGGGCCGCGCAAAGACGTTAAGCCACCCGCTGCGCCTGACGCAGGCGCACAGCCAGCTGCTCCTCAAGTTGAGACGGTTGCAACCCATGGCTTATGGCAGATACAGTGTTCTGAGCTGCCGCCCCCGGCAGCTGGCCAGCCTTCACCCGGCAAGTCTTGTGGTATGACGCAAGTTGTTAAAAGCGACAAGAATGAAAATATTGGGATGTCGCTCATCATCAACCGAGTGAAACAGGGCGGCAAGAAGCAGACCATGATGCGCGCCCTTGTGCCCATTGGGGTTTATTTGCCAACCGGCGTGGCCATGGAAATTGATGGCGCTGCCCTTGAAGGCCGCATGAGTTTTACCCGCTGCAACCCACGGGCTTGCGAAGGGTTTGGCGAGGCTTCTGACACCACCATGAAGAAATTCATGAAGGGCCAATTTGCAACTTTCTATATTTATGATCGCCCCGGCAATGGATATCCCCTGAAAGTGGCACTTGAAGGTTTTGCACAGGGCATTGCCGATTTGGATAAAATGTAACTCAAAAAAATAAAATGCCGCACTCACTGGAAGGTTGCGCGGCGTTTGCTTATGTAGAGGCATGAGCAAACAATCTGATCTTTCCGTATTTGGCGCAGTTGCTGCGCAATCCATCATTTCTGACGCGTTGGCGCATGCCGATGATGGAGAAATTTTTATTGAACGCCAGCAAAGCGAAAACCTGGTGTTTGATGATGGTCGCTTGCGGTCTGCCAGTTTTGACGAATCTGAGGGGTTCGGTCTTCGTGCCGTTTCAGGCGAAATGGCGGCTTATGCGCATTCGTCTGATTTAAGCATCGAAGCACTGAAACGCGCGGCAGCCACCATTAAAACCGCAATGACGGCTGATAGACCGGCGCATATTGATGTTTCACCCACACACACCAAGACAAGACTTTATGGCGAAACCAATCCGGTTGAAGCGCAGGGGTTTGCGACAAAAGTCAATCTGCTGGAGACGGTTGATAAATTTACCCGTGGGCTTGACCCACGCGTGAAGCAAGTTTCAGTTTCGATGGGAACCAGTTGGCAGAAGGTGACAATTGTTCGTGCTGATGGGCAAATTTATAACGACATTCGCCCTCTCACGCGCTTTGGTGTTTCGGCAGTGACACGCGATAACAAAACTTCTGGCCAAGGCAGCCATGGTTTTGGTGGGCGCGCACAACCCCTTTCATATTTGACGGAAGAAAACTGGCAGGCCGCAGCGCGCGAGGCGGTGAGGCAAGCATTGGTTGGGCTTGACGCTGCCCCAGCACCTGCTGGTGAGATGGATGTTTTGCTGGGGCCAGGTTGGCCTGGTATTCTGCTACATGAAGCAATTGGCCATGGTCTTGAGGGTGATTTTAACCGCAAAGGGACATCGGCGTTTGCGGGGCTTATGGGCCAACGCATTGCATCTGAAGATGTGACTGTTGTTGATGACGGCACGATTGTTGATCGCCGTGGTTCGATCAGCATTGATGATGAGGGCACGTCGCCCAATTGCACGACGCTGATAGAAAATGGAATCTTAGTTGGGTTTATGCAAGACCGGATGAATGCACGTCTTTCAGGCGTGAAGCCAACGGGCAATGGACGCCGCGAATCTTATGCGCACGCACCGCTGCCGCGCATGACCAATACGTATATGATGAATGGCAAGCGTAGCCCTGAAGAAATTTTAGCTTCGATGAAGAAGGGTCTGTTTGCGAAATCATTTGGTGGTGGGCAGGTTGACATTACTTCGGGCAAATTCGTGTTCACTTGTACTGAGGCTTATATTGTCGAAGATGGAAAATTGATGCAGCCGGTGAAGGGTGCCATTTTGATTGGCGCTGGCGCTGAAGCGTTGAAACAAATCTCCATGGTTGGCAATGATATGGCTTTAGATCCCGGCATTGGCACATGCGGCAAGGCAGGCCAAGGTGTTCCCGTGGGTGTGGGGCAACCATCCCTTCGGATCAATAATTTGACCGTGGGTGGTACTGCCACTTAAATGCCGCTCCCACAGCTTGTCATTTTTGATATGGATGACGTGCTGTGTCACTATGATTTGGGGCGGCGTTTGCGGGCACTTGCCGCACTTGCTGATGTCTCAGCGCGCGATGTGCGCGCTGCGGTTTGGGATTCTGGGTTTGAAGAGCTGGCTGATGCGGGCGGATATGCTGACCCGGATATTTATCTCAAAGAATTTGGGCAACGTTTGGGATATCCAATCACGCGCGCGCAATGGATTGAGGCGAGGCGCGTGGCAATGACCCCCTCACGCGATGTGTTGGCACTCGCTGAAAAAATTGGTGGGCAGGCAAGCATTGCGATTTACACGAATAACGGGCCTATTGTGAAAGACAATCTGGATATGCTGTTTCCTGAAGCGGCTGCGGTATTTAAAGATCGGTTTTGCTCATATCAATTCGGCACCAAGAAGCCTGATCCTGAGGCGTTCACACGGCTTGTGAATCTCGTTGGAAAAGATCCGTCCAACTGCTGGTTCATTGACGACAAGAAATCCAATGTGCAGGGTGCACGCATGGCGGGATTAAAAGCGCATCACTTTACACATTATGACTTACTGGCTGCGGAAGCCAAAGCGATTGGATTTGAAATATGAGCGCTCCTGCTTATCAAGCAAAGTTCCTACAGGGATCGATCATGCGCCATATCGTTATCATGACGCTGACGGGCGCTTTTGGTTTGATGGCGGTGTTTCTGGTTGATCTCGCTGACTTCTATTTTCTATCGCAATTGAACGACACAAATATAACTGCAGCCATTGGCTATGCTGGTACAATTGCATTCGTCAATTTGAATTTAAGCATTGGCACAGGCATTGCCGCTGCAGCACTGGTTGCGCGCAATATGGGCATGCGGAATCCTGAACGGGCAAAACAATACGCAACGAGTGCATGGCTTTTTACGGTTTTAGTGTCGGCGGGCTACACACTGTTGGTGGCGATTTTTCTGCCGCAAATTTTAACGCTGCTCGGCGCAAAGGGCGAGGCTTTGCATCAGGCCGAAATCTTTGTGTGGACGCTCACACCTGGATTTATTTTTTTAGCTGGAGCGCTCAGTTGTTCATTCGCATTGCGCGGAATTGGGGCGGCACAGCGCTCGATGTATATTACGCTGTCTGCTGCTATCGTAACGCTTATCGTCGACCCTATTTTTATTTTTGAATTCGGTTGGGGCATTCAGGGGGCGGCAGTGGCCAATGCGATTGCAGACTTTGTGGCCTTTCTGTTTGGCATGCATGGATTGGTCGTGGCCAACAAATTTCTCAGTTGGCCAAGCTTTGCGGGATTAAAACGCGACTTTCCAGACATTTGGAAGATTGCCTTTCCAGCTGTGCTGACACAGCTCGCCACACCTTTCACAATTGCCTACACGACGGCGATCGTGTCGTCATATGGCGAAGAAGCTGTGACAGCTACGGCTTTGATCGGCCGCATTGTTCCTGTTGCCTTTGGTGTTATATTTTCGCTGTCGGGTTCGGTGGGGCCGGTGATCGGGCAAAACTTTGGTGCTAAGAATTTTGACCGCGTGCGCCAAGCTTTGCAAAGCGGCATGACATTCGCTGCGGTATATACGGTGATCGTGTCCTTGATCATCTTCGCTTTGCGAAATAATATTGCAAATCTTTTTAATGCTTCGCCTCGCGTCACAGAGCTGGTTGTGTTCTTTGCGACTTATGTGGGCCTCAGTTGGGCTTTTGCTGGCTCGCAGTTTGTGGCGGCGGCGGCCTTTAACAATCTCGGGCGGCCTGGCCTTTCAACGTGGTTCAATTGGGGCAAGGCGACATTGGGCACCGTTCCCTTTGCTTGGGTTGGTGCTCACTATTGGGGGCCTGAAGGGATCATGTTAGGAACGGCAATTGGCGCCGTGTTCTTTGGCATCGCATCGGTTTGGGCTGCATTTCGGATTACCAACCAATTGGAAACTCAGACATAGACCTAGTGTGTGGCTCTCGAATAGACGACGAAGGTTGCATCATTTTTAAAATGCATAAAAAAGAGCGGGATTTTGCCCCGCTCTTCTTGTGCGTAAGTTTAACTTACCACTTAACCGAATAACCTTCGATCTGATTATCCATCATCTGTGGCATTATGATTGTGTGGCCATTGTTGAATTGATCCATATCAGAAGAACCAGGATGCAACTTCAAAACTGTTTCAAAAGAACCATCTTTATTGATGTTGTAAAGCGCGCCCTTGTAGAAATCGGTTGAATAAAAGCCATCACGGCCATTGCGCTCTAGTCCATCAAGATTACCGACGGGGCGACCATCACCAAGATTTTTGAGTTCCTTGGTCTTGAGATCAATGGTCAAAAGGTTGCCGAGTTGATCACTTGAATCATCATCGTGCAAACCGCGACCATAACCTGCTACTAAAAGTTTGTCGCCGCGGATAACGCGCAAGCCGTTTGGATTCATCAAATCTGGCTTGTCGTACCAAAGGGTCATTTTACCATCTTTGAGCTGCCAGATTGTAGCTTTAGCAATGTCTGAAACATAGACATTGTGATCAGCATCTACAGCCGTATCATTCAAGAATTTAGCGCCTACAGCATCATATTTCGTAATTATTGAAGTGCGGGTATCTACTTCAACCAACTGATCAATATCGCTGACGTAAAGCTTAAAGCCGTCAATCACGATGCCCTTTGGCGCATTAAGGCCGGTGATCCATTTTTCTTCGATCATTTTGCCGTCTTTGGATACTTTCGACAAATATCCATTGCCATCTTTATCAAGCGGTTTACCATTGATATTGGATACAATCAGAACACCATGTCCCAAATCGAGCTTCACGCTTTCTGGATGCGAAAAGCCCCCTAAAGTCCACTTCTTTGTAGCAACTGTGTGGGCGTTTGCACCCGAAACACCCAGCAGCAAACTTGCTGCAACTAGACCTAACAAACCAAGTTTCATACTTTCAACTCCCAAAATGCGACGTCGCTCAGGAGAAATAGCAAATTATATGCCAGTTAAAGGTGCTGTAAGTTGTATTCCACAGTTTTTTCGCTCGATCCGAACCGACTCAACAAGCGGGGGACGTGCAGGGCGGCGCGTGCTCGTACTCCTCTTGCAAACCGCCGATCCATGCACTAAACACTGAACCATATGGTTCAGCATTTACAAACTCGCTTTGACGCCTCGTTCGCAGCACTCTCGGACTCTACAAGGCGCGGCGTTCTGGAGCAGCTTGGGCGTGAAGATGCTTCAATCACCAATTTGGCCTCGAAGTTCCAGATGACACTTACCGGGATGAAAAAACATATTGGCGTTTTGGAACAAGCAGGATTGGTCACCACGGAGAAGGTTGGGCGCGTGCGAACCTGCAAGCTTGGTCTGCGCCAATTGAAGGAAGAGGCGGCGTGGCTTGAACGGTACCGCCAGATCTGGGCCGCACGTTTTGACGAGTTGGACAAAGTTATCGATGAACTAATACAGAAGGAAAAAGTCGATGGACGCGAGAAGAGAGACTGAGCCCACACCCTTCACGACGGTGGAACGGAAATCTGACCGTGAGCTTGTCGTTACGAGAAGCTTCAACGCCCCTGCGCACATTGTGTTTGCGGCGTGGACAAAGCCCGAATTCTTCAAGCGGTGGTGGGTTCCAAACTCAACAGGCATGACCCTGCTTTCCTGCGCAATGGATGTTCGTGTTGGAGGCGGGTACCGCGTTGAACTTGGACGGCCGGGTTCAGATAAGCCAATGGCCTTCTATGGTACCTACATTGAAGTAACGCCGCACACGCGTCTTGCCTGGACGAATGAGGAAAGCGAAGAGGGCGCTGTTACAACTGTGACATTCGAAGAAAAAAATGAAAAGACACAGCTGGTCATGCATGAGCGCTATCCCACGAAAGAGGCTCTCGACTATTCTATCGAGGGGATGGAGGGTGGCATGCCCGAGACGTTCGAGCAGTTGGATGCGTTTCTCGTGACGCTAACCTCTGCATAGGTTGGCGCGACGGCGAGTGCTGCTGCGATCTTCGAGCGCATTGGCTGCATTCACGTAAAATGGCTGGCTGTAGGCCCAGTTAATTTCTTCACGGGTCACGCCTAAGTCGCGCAGCATATAATCGTCCATTTGGCTGAGCTGCTTCACAGTGCGGCGCGCTTGGAAATTATGGATCAGCCGCGAAATAATGCCTTCGCCTTCGAGGCTGCCGGACATTGTTGCTTGGTGGTGGGCATAGTCATTCATGGTCATAGTCCTTCTGTTTACAGAATCGCGAGAAACTGCATTTAAGATATTGATTTGATTATTTAATATCGTTTGTTGTGGCTACTTTATCGCAGATTTCTATTGATCAATCCAACGAATGTGTTAAATGATACCCATTCGAAAATGTGATGGATGGAAACGATGATACCCAACCTTGATGTCGATCATTTGAAGACGTTTCTGGCTATTGCCGAGACTGGCAATTTCACAAAGGCGGCAGATGAAGTGAACAAAACTCAGTCTGCGGTTTCAATGCAGATGAAGCGGCTTGAAGAGATGTTGGGGCGTACTCTATTTGAGCGCGAGGGACGCGGCAGCAAATTGTCGGAAGACGGTGCGCGGTTTATTGATCATGCGCGGCGCATGGTGGATTTGAATGATGAGCTGGTATCAGCTTATACCAAGCCCGATTTGAAGGGCACTGTGCGCTTTGGCACTTCTGATGATTACACTGATTTCTTTTTGCCAGAAGTTCTCGGAAAATTTGCGCGCTCGCATCCACTTGTGACAGTTGAAGTGGAATGTATTGGCAGTGCCATTTTGTTCGAACGCATAAAACGCGGCGAAATGGATTTGGCATTGGTGACACTGCGCCAAAACGATGATGAAAGCGAAGTGATGCGCAGTGAACAGTTGCGCTGGGTGACATCAGCAAAGCACAATACACATCTGCTGCCGATGCTTCCGTTGGCTGTTGCGGATAATGGCTGCGATTGGCGTAAGTTTTCGGAGGAAACTCTCAACCGAACAAAGCGGCCTTACCGCATTGCCTATGCCAGTTCCAATCGTGCCGCAATTGATGCCGCCGTTTTGCAGGGCTTGGCCGTCGCTACAATGCCGGAAATCTGTGTGCGCCCCGGTATGCGGGTTTTGACCGAGGCTGAAGGCTTTCCGGCTTTTCATCGGTTTAACATCGGTTTGATTACAAAACAGGGTCAAGCAACCCAAAGTGCGCTGGCTTTGGCCAATCACATTCGCGATAGCTTTGCAGTGCAGGGTGCGCGGATGGCTGCAGAGTAGACTAATACGCCGCCGCCTTAAACACCGGCGCAATATCCTTGCCCCAGACATTATGATAGAGATCAAGCAATTCTTGTGCCTTGGTTTTGTCGCGGGCGACTTCGTCGTCCAACACATTGAGGAAAGTGGATTCTTCCATGCCTCGTGCGTCTAAGCCTGCGCGGGCGATTTTCAGAACTTCGCGGCCGAGATCAAGCAATGTGCGGCCCGTGAATTGGGCGTGAAGGCATTTGACGGCCACTTCATCGCGCATCGATTGGCGTTGGGCTTCAGTTGATGGCTTGATCAAATCATATGCAGCATCGAGCGATGATTGATCATAAAGGAGACCCACCCAGAAGGCGGGCAACGCGCAAAGTTTGTCTTGCAGTCCTGAATCAGCGCCGCGCATTTCCAGATATTTCTTCAAACGCACTTCCGGAAAAATAGTTGTGAGGTGGTCGGCCCAATCTTTCATGTTGGGCTTTTCGCCGGGCAGTTGGGGCAGCTTGCCTTCCATAAATTTACGGAAGCTTTCCCCTGCTGTGTTTAAGTATTTGCCATCGCGCATGGCGAAATACATTGGCACGTCCAATGCGAATTCAACATAGCGTTCGATGCTCATGCCATCTTCAAAAACGAAAGGTGTCATGCCAGCGCGGGCGTTATCAGTATCTGTCCAGACATGGCTTCGGAAGGATTGATAGCCGTTGGGTTTGCCTTCCAAGAATGGCGAGTTAGCGAACAATGCTGTGGCCAATGGTTGAAGTGCAATTGATGTTCGAAGCTTTTTTACCATGTCGGCTTCGTCAGAGTAATCGAGGTTCACTTGCACAGTGCACGTGCGGAACATCATATCGCGGCCCATGGTGCCAACCTTATCCATATAAGGTGCCATTATCTTATAGCGGCCTTTGGGCATGACGGGGGTTTCGGCGCGCGTCCAGACGGGACTTGCTCCGAGTCCTAAAAATCCGATACCAAGTTTATCGCCAATATCGCGGACTTGTTTTAAATGTTCGGAAATTTCGACACAGGTTTCGCCAACAGTTTCCAGAGGCGCGCCTGAGAGTTCGAATTGTCCACCCGGTTCGAGTGAGATATTTGCCAGAGAATTTGGATCAGAAAGGGCGATGATGTGCTCGCCCTCATACACACCCTCCCAACCATAGGAATCGCGGAGGCCTTCAAGCAATGCGCGGATGGAGCTTTTCCCTTCGTATGGAACGGGGCGAAGTGTTTCCTTCAGAAACGGAAATTTCTCGTGCTCTGTGCCGATGCGCCATTCTGATTTTGGTTTGAAACCATCGACGAAATAAGCGATCAGCTGATCCTTATTTTCGATTGGTGCTCGCGCAGCTTCGTTATCGGGCGTTGGTCCGCTCACTTGTATTTATTTCCCATTGTTGCCTTTTCTCCATGTAGGCATTTGCTGTGACAGCGGCAAGTAGCATTCTGTTACTTGTGCTATTACGATTTGTTATGGCTGCCCCAATCGCCCAGTTTGGCTTGCACCATGGCAAGAGCTGCAATCGCCACAGTATCGGCCCGCATAATACGGGGGCCAAGTTTTATAGCCGTTACAAAGGGCAATGATTTTAGATGTTTACGTTCATCTTCTGTGAAGCCGCCTTCCGGGCCCACGCACACCGCAAGTGGCAGTTTAAAGCCTTCAAGTGCTTGTAACGGATCCGAAACAGTAGCTGTTTCATCGCAGAAAATTAACCTGCGAGACGGATCCCAAGCCTTTAATATTGCATCAAATTTTTGTGGCTCAAGCACTTCAGGCAGAAAAACAAGATTGCATTGTTCAGCAGCCTCAATCACGTTGGCGCGCATGCGGTCTAGGTTGACGCGCTCGGCAATTGTGCGCGATGTGATAATCGGGCGCAGACGCCTTGCTCCCAACTCGGTTGCTTTCTGAACTAAATAATCAAGCCGCTGATGCTTGATGGGCGCGAAGAGATAATCAATGTCGGGCGGCGGCGTTGCTTCGCTCAGTTTTTTTTCGATTCGGATGCGAACTGATTTTTTTGCAGCCTCTGTGATATAGGACAACCATTCGCCATCGGTGCTGTTGAACACCTGCACCGGATCGCCAGGGCCGTGGCGCAGCACATTAACCAAATAGTGCCCCTGCTCGCGTTCTAGAGTGATTTCAGCATTGGCAGCCAATGCGGCATCAAGGTGTAAGCGGGGTGTGGTTTTTGCCATGAGCTTTGTGTATCACGGCGTCCGATATGAGTGAAACAACAAAGATTGCAGATGCGGTTAAAGCCAGTTGGGTTGAAAACCTGCCTGCACTCTTGATCCCCTATGCGCAATTGATGCGGCTTGATCGGCCAATTGGCTGGTGGCTTTTGCTGCTGCCGTGCTGGTGGGGATTGGCGCTGGCGCAGATTGCCGCAGGTGGCGGCTGGCCCGATTTATGGAAAGCATTTTTGTTTTTGATCGGTGCCATTGTCATGCGCGGTGCGGGCTGCACGCTGAATGATATTGTTGACCGAAATATTGATAACAAGGTTGAGCGGACACGCATGCGACCCCTGCCCGCTGGGTTGATTAGTTTAAATGGCGCATTTGTTTTTCTAGGTGCTCAACTATTACTGGGATTGTTCATTCTCATTCAATTCAACCGCCTGACGATTTTAACAGCGATCGCTTCATTGGCTATCGTCGCAATCTACCCGTTTATGAAGCGCATTACCTATTGGCCGCAGGTGGTTTTGGGACTTGCGTTTAACTGGGGTGCTTTGCTTGGTTGGACTTCAGTCCATAATGGTTTTTCATTGGCAGCTGTGTTGCTTTACATCGGCGGCATTTCTTGGACGCTGGCTTATGACACAATCTATGCGCATCAGGACAAAGACGATGACGCTTTGATCGGGGTCAAATCCACAGCCCTTCGATTCGGTGACGCAACGATTTATTGGTTGGTGTTTTTCTTTGCATTGGCGTTGATTTTGATCGATGCCAGCCTATGGCTTGTATCGGCACCTTTGCTTGCCCATATCGGAGTGGCGGGAGCGGCGATGCATGCAGCTTGGCAGATTTCGCGCTTTGACGGTGATGATTCAGCCACATGTTTGAAACTGTTTCGTGCCAACCGCATGTTTGGTGTAATCATCCTTTTTGGCCTTTTGATTGGAAGCTTCATTTTATGACGGATAGATTGTTGGACATTGCCGCTGATCTGGTTTCGCGGGCGCGCAAGCTGGGGGCCACAGACGCAGACGCGATGGCCGTTGAGCAAAGCGACGTTTCGGTTTCTATTCGCGAAGGCGCGGTAGAAAACCTTGAACGCTCGGAAGCAACTGGTGTTGGCCTGCGGGTTTTTGCTGGAAAGTCGTCAGCGATTATTTCGGGCAGTGTATTGACGCATGAGTCTTTGCAGAAATTGGCTGAGCGCGCGCTGGCTATGGCAAAGGCAGCGCCGCCAGATGAATTTTGTGGGCTTGCTGATCCTTCACAGTTGGCTAAGGGTGATATTGATCTTGATTTGGTTTCGCAGACAGAACCGTCGGTTGACCAGATCAAGGCAATGGCGATTGATGCCGAGAAATTTGCGCTCGATGTCAAAGGCGTTTCCAAGAGCATTGGTTCTGGCGCATCAGCTTCGAATTATTTTGTGGCATTGGCTTCAAGCAATGGTTTTTCACGCAGTTACCGGCGCACTGGGTTTGGTCTCAGTGCTTCGGTAATTTCTGGCGAAGGCACAGACATGGTGCGCGATTATGATGGCACATCAGCCAATCATTTTTCCGATTTAGAAACGCCTGAAAAAATTGGGCGCACTGCGGGAGAGCGCGTGGTTGCCAAGATCAATCCACAGAAATTGACCTCGCGTTCCTCGCCGGTGATATTTGATCGGCGCGTCTCTTCCAGTTTGCTTGGGCATTTGGCTGGAGCGATTAATGGTTCGGCGATTGCTCGCGGTGTTAGCTTTTTGAAAGATGAATTGGAAAAACAGATTTTCAAATCGAACATCAATATCATTGACGATCCTTTACGCATGCGCGGGCCAGCTTCTCGTTCTTTTGATGGAGAGGGTCTTGCCGTGCAACGCCGCGCGCTGATCGACAAAGGCGTTCTTACTGGTTGGGTTTTGGATTTACGATCAGCGCGGCAACTTGGAATGCAGCCCACGGGGCAAGGTGCCCGCGGCATGGCTTCGCAACCAAGCCCTTCAACATCGAATGTGCATTTGGAACCGGGCGAACAATCGCCCGCAGACATGATGAAGGCGGTGGGCAGCGGGTTATTGATTACCGAGTTTATCGGCGCAAGTATCAATTCATCAACGGGCGATTATAGCCGTGGTGCATCGGGCTTCTGGTTTGAGAACGGTGAGATCTCTTATCCCGTGAGCGAAATTACCGTGGCTGGAAATTTGAAGGATATGTTTATGAGTTTGGTTCCTGCCAATGATTTGATTTTCAAGGGGGCCACCAATGCGCCTTCATGTTTAGTTGAGGGGATGACCATTGCTGGGCGTTAAAGTTTCTGATCAGTTTCAGGCTGATGCGGCGTTGTTGTTTACCGCTGTTCAAGATGCGGGAGCAATGGGTCTCGAATTGTCGCAGCAAAATGTGCGCAATTGGGCAAAGCCTGATGGATCGACGGTGACTGAAGCTGATTTAAAGATCGATGCGTTTTTGAAAGCGCGCTTACATGATACGCGGCCGGATTATGGTTGGTTATCGGAGGAGTCTATTGATACGCCTGACCGCCTTTCGCGCAAACGGCTTTGGATTGTTGATCCCATTGATGGCACGAATAGTTTTGTGAATGGCACGGATGGCTGGTGCATAGGCGCTGCGTTGATTGAGGACGGCCAACCGATCATGGCTGCGCTCTTTCAACCTAAGGCTGATCTGTTTTATGCGGCAGCTTTGGGGCATGGCGCATATTGCAATGAAGTTTTGATAAAGCCAAATGATGGGCCAAGTTTTGCAGGGGCAACTTTGCTCGGCACCGGCCGTGCGTTAAAAGTGTTGGACGGCGTAACGGCTGCCGCTTCGCCGAATATTCCTTTGCTGCTGCGATTGGCCCATGTGGCTTGTGGCAAGGCTGACATCGCATTGTCATTGGGCATGCGCAATGATTGGGATTTGGCAGCGGGGCATTTATTGGTGAGTGAAGCTGGCGGTGTGATAACGCAGGCGACTGGCGCGCAAATGATTTATAATCAGAATTTGCCAAAGCAAAACGGACTGCTGGCTGCTGGTAAAATGAGACACAACGCATTGCTTGCGCAATTGGAGGGGATATGACGGAACCGAAAGAACAACTGCTGCATCTGGTTTTTGGCGGTGAATTGCAAGATGTGAGCCACGTTACATTCAAGGATTTGGCGAAGTTAGATGTGGTAGGGTTTTACCCCAACTATGCGGCGGCCCATCAGGCTTGGCTTGGTAAGGCGCGCGAGACGATTGATAATGCGCAGATGCGGTATTTCATCGTGCATATGCATAGGCTACTTGATCCGGCGACGGATCATAAACATTAGATTTTCCCCGCAGCCTGCAACTTCCGCAGCGGAAAATTATCAAGCACATTAGCTGCCAACACTTTACGCACCTCGGCGCAATCCGCGTGCATTTGTGTGACCAGTTCATCAACTCCCTTGAAGGTTTTGTCGGGTCTGATCAGATCGACAAAATTGACCATCAGGATTTTTCCATAGAGGTCGATATTTTGATCGAGCAGATAAACTTCTAAGAAAGTCCGCTTGGTATCAAAAGTGGGTCTGTCGCCGAAATATGCTGCACCTTGCCAACAGGGTGTGGTTGACGGACTAGCGGAGTCGCGGGCCGTGACCGCGTAGATGCCCCGAAACGGTTCGGCGCCGGGATCAAGGATGATGTTTGCGGTCGGAAAGCCTATCGTGCGACCGCGCTGATCGCCGGGGACGACTTCGCCCATGACGATCCACTGATAGCCCAATTCATTTGCAGCTGCGCGAACATGGCCTCTTCGCAACGAGGTTCGGATTGAGCTTGATGAGAAAGGTGCGTGGCCGTCGCCATCGTCGGTTACCTGATCAACAACGGTTACGTTAAAGCCATGCTTAACGCCCATCTCACGCAAATTTTCTGGCCCACCTTTGCGGCCTTTGCCGAAATGGAAATCATAGCCGGTGACCACATGTGAAACACCGAGACGCTTTACCAAATGTTCCAAAATAAATTCATCAGCTTCAAGACCTGCAAGGGCTTCGTTGAAATCGATGCTGGCTGCAAATTCTGCCCCAAAGGCGGAGGCAAGGCGCATTTTCAGGGGGTGAGGTGTTAAGCGGAACACCGGCTCTGCTGGGCGGAAGAAGGATCTGGGGTGCGGTTCGAATGTTAAAATGCCCCACGGCTTGTTTGAGTCGGTTGCTTGCTTACGAGCGATGTTCAGTAGTTCTTGGTGGCCTCGGTGCAATCCATCAAAGTTACCGATGGCTACAACGCCGCCGCGTAGAGCTTCTGGAAATTCATTGGCTGGCAAAAACACTTTCATGGGCTGGCCATAGCCAAAACTTCAGTGCCAGTCTAGTTCAGGCATATGAGCTATGATATTGGCGTGGGGCACAGAGTTTTGGGTTTCAGCTACAATATCATCACTGACATTGATGCCATCGGTAATAAACACGCATGGTACGCCTAAATCGGCTGCACCCTTCACATCGGTTTGTGGGCCATCTCCGATGCAGAGAATTTGGTTTTTATCGATTGCTTGGCCCAGTTTTTCTCGGGCTTTCGATATGGCCAAATCATAGATCGGCGTGAACGGTTTTCCGGCCATTAAAACTTTGCCACCAATATTTGCGTATGCTTCGGCTAAGGCACCCGCGCAAGGGATCAAGCGATTCCCCTTTTGCACAACCTTATCTGGGTTGGCGCATATCATGGTGAGGTTGTGCTGTTTCATTTCGGCAAGAGATGCAGTGTAGTCACCTGCGGTTTCTTCGAGTTCGTTGAAGAGACCCGTGCAGACAATGGATTGGGCTTGGGCGATTGAAACGCGCGCAATATCGAGGCCTTTAAAAATGGAATGGTCACGCGACGTGCCGATGAAGTAAGTCTTGTCACCACCGTGTTTCATGATGAGGTTGCGTGTTACATCGCCAGATGTGACAAGATTGTCGTAAGCCGCTTTATCAACACCTAACTGCTCTAAATGTTGGGTCACACTGGGAGCCGTGTTTGGGGCATTGGTTATAAGGATGACTGTGCCGCCATTGGCGCGGTGATTTTTGAGAGCGGTGACCGCTGAAGCAAATGGACGTACACCATTATGCACAACGCCCCAAATGTCACTGAGCCAAATGGGATACGTTTTCGAGAGTGCCTTCATCATTAAGCGGCGGCGTGGAAATCAACAGCGGCGTTTTCGATGGCTTCTTTTTTCACGCGGCGCGGTGGTGCAAAACAGGGGCCTGAAACGAGTCGCGTAATTTGTGGAAGTTTGCCGATAATGCGTTGATCGGCGACGCCAGATACAATCATTTGCACGCGTGAAGCTCTGGCCGTTTGCGTAAAGCTGGCCATGGCCAATGACGGGCCGTGAACCGCATCAATTGCCGAAGAGTCAAGGCTGACAAAGCGGACATTCAGCGTGTTCATGGCATTGAGATCAAGGCCCGCGATTGAAACATTAGACAAGCCAAACCTGGCACCTTGACGCGCCAGTTCAGCGAGGCCTTCGAGGGCTTGTTCAGTTAGACCTGCCAACATGGCATGTGGAAATTCGAAGATGAGGCCTTGGGAAATATCGGCAGCGGCTTTGCGGTCTGCATTAATTTGCGCGATTGAACCACGCGAAGCCAAGGTGGATGCGCCGATCGGCATGAAAATATTCAGCTGCGGATCACGTTGACGTAATTTGCGCAACAACGCGTCTGCTTCGCGGGCAACGAAAATATCAAGCGCCGGCCTCACACCAATTCTTTCAGCGTGATGCAGGAATGTGTCCGATGCTAGCTCTTCGCCCTGCCCGTCGGCCAACGCCAGATGCATGCGGTAATGCGCAGTGCGGCCGGTGCTGAGGTCGATGATGGGTTCAAGCGAAACTGAAAGCTGATCACCGAAGGGTGATGCGGGTTCCAGTTCGTGTGGTGCCTCAACAGGCATTGTTTGATTGTTCTGTGTTTGATTGTTCTGTGTTTGATTGTTCTGTGGCGGCGGCGTAAACACCGGCTCTGCAGAGGCTTGGGTATAATAGGTTGTGCGCTGGATTTCACTCAGCAGACTTGTGTAGCTGTCTTTTAATTCGGAAAAGCCACGCGCCATCAGCTCACGGTCACGCTTTGCATCAAGTTTAGATTCATCAAGTGATTTACGCAGGGTTTCGAACTGGCCTTTGCCGTCTTTCGTGTTGCGCAGTGCCACTGCAAGATCGGCTTGGTTGTTTTGGCGGTCGTTGGTCAAATCTGATGAGCGGCGCGTGACAAGCGCCATGATCGTTGCTTGGGATAAGCCAAGCGCTAAAACAGCTAAAACAATTGCAGGCAATGGCGCGGTGCCGCCGCCGATCATGTAAAAACCGCTCCCAATAGCGGTGGCCAAACTGATCACCACGATACTGATATATGGCCAATCTTGTTTTTGCATTCATTACCCCAAGAAGCGAATTGATCCTGCGCCCCGTCCGAATCATTCAGGCCCCAGACTAAACAGTCTGAGGCCCGATGTGAATCCCGATTGGGTTAGTTGTGCGCTTTTAAATTGCGCGGTTTTTAGGCCGTTTTTCTGGTGATTGCGCCGTCGATTGCTGCAACCACCTCATCCAGATCGCTCTTTGTGGCAATGTAGGCGGGGCTGAGGCACAGCGTGTTGTTGAGGCCCGGCAGCGAGCGGTTGGTGGCACCGATGATGACGGCGGAATTGGCCATGCAATCACCAACGATGGCTTGCACCATGGCTTCTGGCAAAGGTTCCTTGGTCTCGCGGTTTGACACGAGTTCCAACCCTTGGAACAGTCCCAGCCCGCGCACTTCACCAATGATTTGGTGCTTGGCTTGAAGGCCTTGCAGTTTTTCCATCAAATATTCGCCCATGTTCTTTACATTATCGAGCAAGTTTTCCTCTTCGAGGATTTCCATGTTGGCAATGGCCGCTGCTGGGCCGCCCGTGCAACCACCAAAGGTCGAGATGTCGCGAAAGTGGCTCATGGGGTCTGAAGGGTTGGCTTTGAATTCGTTGAACACGGCTTCGGTTGTGACCGTGCAAGAAATTGCGGCGTAACCAGAGGCCACACCTTTGGCCATCGTCACAATATCTGGCTGAACACCAAATTGCTGATAGCCAAACCATGTTCCGGTGCGGCCCATGCCGCAGACCACTTCGTCGATGATCAACAGCACATTGTGTTTTTTGCAAATTTCTTGAACGCGCTCCCAATAACCTTTTGGTGGCACGATAACGCCACCACCGGCCACGATGGGTTCGAGGATCAAGCCGCCCACCGTGTCTGCACCTTCGCGCAAAATCACTTCTTCAATGGCGTTGGCCGCGCGGACGCCATAATCCTCAACGTCGCCCCATTGCGATCGATATTCGAGATTGTGCGGAACGGAAATAAAGCCCGGTGTGTAAGGGCCATAATTGGCGCGGCGTTCTTCTTGGCCGCCTGATGAAAGGGCTGTAATCGTCGTGCCGTGATAATCGCGCTCACGGTAGAGGATCTTATATTTTTTGCCGTCATATTTGTTATGAGCAATCTGGCGGACAATTTTATAGGCCTTCTCGTTGGCTTCTGATCCCGAGTTTGAATAATAAACGCGGGTGAGGCCTGGCATTTTTTCGATCAAGTTTTTGGCAAATGTTGCGCCGGGGATTGATCCCATTGCGCCAGCGAAATAATTCATTTTCACCAACTGGTCGCGCACCGCATCAGCAATTTTTACGCGGCCATAGCCAACATTGACCGTCCACACACCGCCCGATACAGCATCCAAATGCTCGCGGCCTGCTTGGTTCCAAACCCGCAATCCCTTGCCTTCGATGATGATCAGAGGATCGATGGTTTCGAATTTTTTGTGTTGCTGAAGGTGGTGCCACACATGGGCCTTATCGGCTTCGACGATCTCAGAATAGTCGTTCTTAGGGGCATGAATATTCATGGGGCTTCACCTCTGGTTATGCGTATTTGCGCCAACATAGCAGAGGTGAAGCCTGAATGGAAATGCACCAGTGGCGAAGGCCTTGCGGGGCCAGATTATTCGAGAATGATGATGTGCTGTTTCAATGCAAGGTCAAACTGCACATAACCGAGGCAATGGCGCAGCTCCTCACGGTAAACTTGGCGGCGCTTGGCCAAGACTTCGCCCAAACCATGCAATTGCTTATCGCCATTGGCTGGTGGATGCAGCGGGGCCACAAATTTGCGACCATAAACAATGGCCACATAGGTGCCCGCAGGTGCTGTGTCTTCATCGGTGGCGGGGGCTATGTAGTCACCCACAAAATTATCTGCCTTCAGCTTTGCTTCGTCGCGGCAGACATTGAAATGGGGGGTGTCATTCAACGGGCTTGTGTCTTCGGCTTTCGCCGTGGCTGTTAGGGCCAGCATGGTAAGTGCCCAAACCCTCAAATTCAAATTACGCATATGATCACCCAGTTCCAGAAACACCGCATCTGCCGTTATCTTGGAATGGCACAGGTCGTTAGTAAAGTGTTAACTATGGTTAACGGTGATTTTCATTCGCTTGGCAGACCTTTTTCAATCAATAGCCTTGACCTTCTCCCTCGCCCGCACTATCTGACACACAACTGTTAGCACTCTCTGCTATTGAGCGCTAACAGGGTTGGTCGTGGCTTTTACGCTTCGCCAACTTTAATCAAATAAAACAATCGTTTATAGGAGTATTCACCATGAAATTCCGTCCTTTGCACGACCGTGTTGTCGTGAAGCGGGTTGAGGAAGACACCAAAACTAAGGGTGGCATCATCATTCCAGAAACGGCTCAAGAAAAGCCAATGCAGGGCAAAGTTATCGCTGTGGGCCCTGGTGGCCGCGATGAAGCTGGCAAACTGATCCCTATCGATTTGAAGAAGGGCGATGTTGTGCTCTTTGGCAAATGGTCAGGCACTGAAGTGAAGATCGATGGCGAAGAGCTTTTGATCATGAAGGAATCTGACGTCATGGGCGTTATGGAGAAATAATTTCTCCGTTTTTCTTTCTAACAACTCAAATTAAGGAATTAAATTATGGCTGCTAAAGAAGTAAAATTTGGTGCCGAAGCGCGTGAGAAGATGCTCCGCGGTGTCGACATTCTTGCCAATGCTGTGAAAGTAACTTTGGGTCCTAAGGGCCGCAACGTTGTGATCGACAAGTCATTCGGCGCACCACGCACCACCAAGGACGGTGTGACTGTTGCCAAGGAAATCGAACTGGAAGACAAGTTCGAAAACATGGGCGCACAGATGGTACGCGAAGTTGCCTCGAAGACCAACGACATCGCTGGCGACGGCACAACCACTGCAACTGTTTTGACCCAAGCCATTGTTCGCGAAGGTGCAAAGAATGTTGCTGCTGGCATGAACCCAATGGATTTGAAGCGCGGCATTGATATGGCTGTGGCTTGCGCCATTGAGGACTTGAAGAAGCGTTCCAAGAAGATCAAGTCCACCGAAGAAATCGGTCAGGTTGGCACGATCTCTGCCAATGGCGAAAAATCCATCGGTGATATGATTGCCAAGGCAATGCAAAAAGTTGGCAACGAAGGTGTGATCACCGTCGAAGAAGCCAAGACTGCAGAGACTGAGCTTGAAGTTGTTGAAGGCATGCAGTTTGACCGTGGCTACCTCTCACCATATTTCATCACCAATGCTGATAAGATGGTTGCAGAATTGGAAGATGTTTACATCTTGTTGCACGAGAAGAAGCTTTCTTCCTTGCAAGCCATGCTGCCAATTCTCGAAGCTGTGGTTCAGACATCCAAGCCATTGCTGATCATTGCTGAAGACATTGAAGGCGAAGCTCTTGCAACGCTGGTTGTGAACAAGCTACGCGGCGGCCTGAAAATTGCTGCTGTGAAAGCTCCTGGTTTCGGCGATCGCCGCAAAGCCATGTTGGAAGATATTGCCACATTGACCGGTGGTCAGGTGATCTCTGAAGACCTCGGCATTAAGTTGGAAAATGTGACCCTTGATATGCTTGGCCGTGCAAAGCGCTGCCGCATTGAAAAGGAAAACACCACCATTGTTGATGGTGCTGGCAAGAAGGCCGACATTACGGGCCGTTGCGCTCAGATCAAGGCGCAGATTGAAGAAACAACCTCTGACTATGATAAAGAAAAGCTGCAAGAGCGTTTGGCCAAATTGGCTGGCGGTGTTGCGGTGATCAAGGTTGGCGGTTCAACTGAAATTGAAGTGAAGGAACGCAAGGACCGCGTTGACGACGCTCTCAATGCCACTCGCGCTGCTGTTGAAGAAGGCGTGGTGCCTGGTGGTGGTGTAGCTCTGCTGCGCGCCAAGAAGGCCGTGGATGCGCTGCATTCTGATAACGCCGACACAATGGCTGGCATCAAGATCGTATCGAAGGCATTGGAAGCTCCAATCCGTCAGATCGTCGAGAACGCCGGTGTTGAAGGCTCTATCGTTGTGGGCAAGTTGCTTGAGAAGACAGGCAACTTTGGCTTCAACGCACAAACCGAAGAATATGTGGACATGATCGCCGCTGGCATCATCGATCCAACCAAGGTTGTGCGCGTGGCCCTGCAAGACGCGGCATCAGTTGCATCATTGCTGATCACCACAGAAGCGATGATTGCCGAAAAGCCAAAGAACTCCCCACCACAAATGCCAGGCGGCATGGGCGGCGGCGGCATGGGCGGTATGGATTTCTAAGTCCAGCCAGTTCAGTTGCGAAGATATGAAACCCCGGTGGAAACGCCGGGGTTTTTTATGGTTCAGCAATTGACGACCGTTCAGTGGGGGTATTCTCGCACGAATCGTCGTGATAGGAGAATCAAATGAGCAAACGACTTGGAGCTATGAGAAGCAATCCACAAAGCGATTGGAAAATCGCTGACGTGGAAGCGCTCTGCAAAGAGTTTGATGTTTTGTGTTCACCCCATCGCGGTGGCTCTTCGCATTACAAGGTCAGCCACCCGTTGCTAACCGAGATTTTGACCATCCCTTTCAAACGCCCGATCAAACCTGTATATATCCGCAATCTGGTGAAATTCATTGATGCGGTAAGGAACCTGCAATGAGCCGACTTTCATATCCGGTTGTCGTTCAACCTTTGAAGGAAGAAGATGGCGGTGGCTTTATCGCCACGGTGCCAGACCTTCCCGGCTGCATGAGCGATGGCGAAACACCGGAGGAAGCATTGACCAACGTACAGGGTGCAATTGAGGCTTGGATAGAAGCCGCTCAAGACATGGGCCACAAAGTGCCAAAGCCTTCGGCGCAATTGGCGCTGGCGAGTTGACATCAATCCAATTTCTTTACATCGCAATCGCCGTCACAATACTTGGCGCAATATTAACCATTTTATCGACTCAAATTCAGAAACTGCTTTCAGAGCAAAGTACAATATCTTCAGGGTCGAAGTCTGGAAGGACCACGCGGGGCTTTGGCCAAAGCGGAACAAATATTAGCAAACTTACTAAGAGTCTTGTTAAGCCACCCTATAATATTTACACTACCGAATTTGATGTCGAAATTTCATCCCAGAAACTGTCTTGGGAATTTTATGCCGAAAGTGATTTGCAGCTCAAAAGACAAACTAAATTGAGAGAAATTATCGCACAATCCGACACCGCTACGACCACCATAGCGCCTTTGAAAAACTCAGAAACACTATTGATAACTTTTTTGATTGATCATTCAGGCTCGCTAAAAAGTGATGGGCTTGAGCATTTGGTGCAAGCAGTTGACCACGCCGCTCGATTTGTATCAGCTGGAAATATTTCGTTCGAAATTCTCGGCTTCACAACGAGGTCTTGGAAAGGCGGAAGATCTCGCAAACTTTGGGTGAACGAAGGCAAGCCACAAAATCCGGGACGGCTATGTGATCTCATGCATATCGTCTACAAGGATGCATTGGAGAACTACGAAACTGTATTTCAAAATATGGCTGTAATGTTGGAAGATGATATTCGCCGTGAAAACATCGACGGCGAAGCGATACTTTGGGCGCATTCAAGGTTTGAAAAGAGTTCCAAAAAAAAATGGATTTGTGTCATAGTTAGCGATGGTGCGCCAGTGGATGATTCAACGCTGTCTGTAAGCACTTCAGCGCTTCTCGAGGAGCATCTTTTGTCAGTAGTTAAAGAACTGGGGTCAAAGCCGGAACTGCTCATCTTTGGATTTGGTATTGGATGCGACGTTAGTCAGTTTTATCCGAATTCGACTCAGTTCGATAATACGGGTCTGTTAGTCGAAAAGTTCGCCACAGAAGTTATGACGCTGGCCAGCGAGCTTTCAACCCGCGTTCAATAAGAAACATCCACTCGTTCAATATCTCGATTCTTCCTCTCGCACTACCCAATCTTCCGCCCCACATGCTTCCTTAGCACTGCATTAATCCGCGTCTGATAGCCCTCGCCTTGCCGTTTGAACCAATCCACTACATCGGCATCAAGACGCAGGGTGAGTTGTTGCTTTATCGGCTTATAGAACATGCCGCGTTTGGCGCCTGACCAATCGAGCTGTTCGGGGATGTCTGATAGATCGATGTCTTCATCATTCATCGCCGCAAGCGCTTTCAAATCGCGCTTCTGGGCGGCAGTGTAAACTTTAGAAATTTCCTTCTTCATATAATCTCCTTTCATGCGCGGTTACCTTACGGGCACTGATAATCCTTCCATCATCGCCTTTGTGTTCCGGCAAGGTGTGAACAACGATAATCGTGTTAGCATCAATCTTTCCAATGGTCTGCCAACGCTCTTCGTAAGCATACTCGTCAAGCCTGCTCAGCGCTAAAGGATCATCAAAAACCAATATCGCGGTTGCAAAACTAAGCCGATGCTTTTGGCGGTTTACCGCTTCTTTTGCGGGGTCCCATGTCCAACTCACGAAACACCTCTAATGTAGTTACATTATTGGTACTACACAATCATAAATTTTGCAATGGCAATCCCCCGCCCTCTCCCCTAAACCCCGCCCATCATGATCCGCATTGACTCCATTTCCAAACAGAACGGCCATCAGATTTTATTTGTGGAGGCATCGGCTGCTTTAAACCGTGGCGAGAAGATTGGCCTTGTCGGGCCCAATGGTGCTGGCAAGACCACGTTGTTTCGGATGATCACGGGCCAAGAGGAAACTGACGAAGGTTTGGTGCAAGTGGACCGGGGGATTACCATTGGTTATTTCAGCCAGGACGTTGGCGAGATGCATGGGCGGTCTGCCGTGGCTGAGGTGATGGAGGGGGCTGGGCCTGTGAGCGCTGTGGCCGCTGAGATGGCTGAGCTTGAAACGGCAATGGCCGACCCCGAACGCATGGATGAGATAGATGACATCATCGCGCGTTATGGCGAGGTGCAGGCGCAATTTGAAAAGCTGGATGGCTATGCGCAAGATGCCCGCGCGCGTGAAGTGTTGGCTGGCCTCAGCTTCAGCCAAGAAATGATGGACGGCGATGTTTCCAAGCTTTCGGGCGGGTGGAAAATGCGCGTGGCGCTGGCGCGGATTTTGTTGATGCGGCCTGATGCCATGTTGCTGGACGAGCCTTCGAACCATCTTGATCTTGAAAGTTTGATTTGGCTCGAAAATTTTTTGCGCGGCTATGAAGGCTTGCTGCTGATGACGTCGCATGACCGCGAATTTATGAACCGCATCGTAACCAAGATTGTGGAGATTGATGGCGGCGAGCTGACTTCATATTCCGGTGATTATGAATTTTATGAGCAGCAACGTGCATTGGCCGAGAAACAACAGCAGGCATCGTTTGAACGCCAACAAGCAATGCTGGCCAAGGAACTGAATTTTATCGCGCGGTTCAAAGCGCGGGCTTCACATGCTGCCCAAGTGCAAAGCCGCGTGAAGAAACTGGAAAAGATTGACCGCGTGGAGCCGCCCAAGCGCCGGGTTTCTGTGGCTTTTGATTTTGCGCCGGCGCCGCGCTCTGGCGAAGATGTGGTGACATTGGCGCAGGTTCATAAAGGTTACGGTGCACGCAAGATTTATGATGGTCTGGATTTTCAAATTCGGCGCAAAGAACGCTGGTGCATTATGGGCGTTAATGGCGCTGGCAAATCGACATTGCTGAAATTGATTGCAGGCACGGCAGAGCCCGACCAAGGCAGTGTGGCGGTTGGGGCATCTGTGAAGATGGGATATTTCGCTCAGCATGCGATGGAATTGTTGGATGGCGATCATAGTGTTTTTGAATCGCTGGAACATTCTTTTCCGCAAGCAACACAGGGTTCGCTGCGCAACCTTGCAGGCGCCTTTGGTTTTTCGGGTGATGATGTTGAAAAGAAATGCCGCGTGCTTTCAGGTGGTGAGAAAGCACGGCTGGTGATGGCCCAGATGTTGTTTGATCCGCCGAATTTCTTGGTGCTGGACGAGCCCACCAACCACCTTGATTTGTTCACCAAAGAAATGTTGATCAAGGCGCTTTCAGAATATGAAGGCACCATGCTGTTTGTTTCGCATGATCGGCATTTTCTGGCTGCACTTTCCAACCGTGTGTTGGAACTGACGCCTGAAGGCATGCAACAATATGGCGGTGGCTATACCGAATATGTGGAGCGCACGGGTTATGAGGCGCCGGGGCTCAATTGATAAAACTTTTCTAGGTTACGCCGATTCAATATTCGCAGCATAAAGGCGCGAGGTTTGGGTGAGAGTTTTGGGTTGTTCACTTTGAAAGGATGACCCCAAATGGATTCTTCTCGGTTATGGTTTGCCGTGCTTTTGCTTTCTGCAAGCTTGAATACGCCATCATTGGCGGCCACGCAGGCACAAAAAGATATCATGGAGGCCGCCGCATCGGCTTGCGAAGATATGGTCGATGTTGTGGCAGCAAATGGCATGGTGGCGGCGCAGCCTAAGCTTGCTGATCTGAGAGCCGCTTTGAAAAAGGCGCATGGGTTTTTGAAAGCTGGTGTGGCGACCCAGTTAGATGTGCGCGCAGACGCTATGGCAGCTTTGACTAAAGGCAGTTCAAAGACGGCGCTCTCCTTGGCGGCGATCGAAACATTTAAGGACATTGTAAATGCATCTGATTGGCACAATGCGAAAATTCCAAAGGATGTTTCGATGCTGGATTATACGGGTTTCAAACTGAGTATTTTAACTTCAGACGCAAACCCTGATTGGACTGTTGCGGCTAAAACAGCAGATGAAGCGCATGTGGTTTGGGATAAGCTGGTGCCCAAATTTAAAGATGAAGATCTGGTTGATCTGGCGCATACTTTGGATGCAGGCACAGTGGACGCGGTGAAACGACATGATGCTGCTGGCGTTCGGTTTGTGTCCAAGCTGCAACTGGTTAGTATAGATCTTATTGAAACGAGTTTTTTAAACGCCAAATGAAAATTTTGCTTCTTGAAGATGATAAACAAGCTGCGCGCTATGTGGCGCGGGGGTTGGGCGAAGAAGGGCACGTTGTGGATGTGGCTGGCAATGCCGCTGTGGCCGCCGATATGATTCATGCCTCAGCTTATGATATTTTAATTGTTGACCGCATGTTGCCGGTGCTTGATGGGCTTTCTTTTGTGAAGCAGTTGCGGCGCGATGGCTGCAAAGCACGGGTGCTGTTTCTAACTGCACTTGGTGGGCTTAACGACCGAGTTGAGGGCCTTGAAGCAGGCGGCGACGACTATTTACAAAAGCCATTTGCGTTTTCTGAATTGCGTGCGCGCGTGGCAGCACTTTCACGGCGAACGCTCGACGATGGCGCGCCAACGACTACGCAGCTTGATGATCTAGTGATCAATCATCTGGAACGATCTGTGACGCGCGCCGGACATAGAGTTGATTTGGTGGCGAAGGAATATCAGCTACTGGATTATCTTGTGCGCAATCGTGGGCGCATCGTGACGCGCACCATGTTGTTGGAGCGGGTGTGGGAACTTGATTTTGATCCGGGCACCAATGTGGTTGAATCGCACATGAGCAGGCTTCGCGCTAAGATTGATAAGCCGTTTGCCAAGGCGCTGATCAAAACTATTCGCGGAGCTGGGTACCGGTTCGATGTGGCCTAGACTTTTCAAAAGCACGGCCTTTCGAACTGCTGCATTGGCAGCAAGCCTGTTTGCGCTGGCCGGGACGCTGCTGTTGGCCCTACTCTATTACGAACTCACCCAAGAAATGTTGCGACCTGTGCGCGCTGAGATTGAGCAGCAATCATCTGATTTGTTGCAGGAATGGAAACGCTTAGGTGGGATAAATTACGATGCGGCGTTTCAGGCCATTATGTCCGAGAGTGTGGACGGCAATGCGACTTTAAGAAATGAAATTGTTTATGCAGTGATAAACAAGGATGGGCAACTGATGAGTGGCGACCCTCTCATTTTGCCCGCTTTTATTGGCTGGCACGAGTGGACACCCGGTGGCGTTGAACAGAGCGCCGATGCGGATCAGGCCGATGCATTTCCAATTTTGGCTTTGGGCGCTAAAATCGACAATGTGACGATCATCACGGGTCGGAAGCTATTGGGGCTTGGTGAAGCACAAGAGGTTTTCATTCGTGTACTGAGTATTGGTCTTGGAGTTATTTGTTTTTTGGCGCTGGGCCTTGGTTGGGTGATGAGTCGCACATCTCTGCGCCGCTTGGACGATATGGTTTTGGCGACAAAACGTTTTGCTGATGGTGATCTTTCAGTGCGACTTCCTGTCAAAGGCAAGGGCGATGATATTGAGCAGTTGGCGGAAAATGTGAACCGCATGCTCGGCCAAACAACTGATCTTATGGGTGCCATGAAGCGCATGAGCGGAAGCTTGGCGCATGAAATGAAATCTCCGCTCACCAGATTGCGGCAAAAGCTTGAGAACATGACGACAAAGGCTAGGCCCACACGCGAAGGCTTGATTGATGCTGTGAGCGAGATGGATCAAGTTATCGCACTGTTCAATGGCTTGCTGCGCATTACGCAGATTGAGGCCGGTGAGCGGCGGGGGAAATTTGAGACTGTTGATATCGGTGCTTTGGTGCGAGAGGTTGTGGGCTTGCACCAGCCTGTTGCCGAGGAGAGATATCAAACGCTTTCATTTCATGCTGAGCCAAACACAAACATTGCTGGCGATGCAATGCTTTTGAAACAGTTAATATCAAACTTAATTGATAACGCAATCAAGCATACGCCGCCTGGCAGTTTGATTTCGGTGAAAGCATTACGCGAAGAAGACGGTGTTCAATTGACTGTCGCCGACAATGGGCAAGGCCTGAGCGAAAATGAGCGAAGTGAGGTGCTGGAGCCGTTTCACCGCCCTCGGCGAAGCCATGAAGTGCCGGGTACGGGGCTTGGACTTGCGACGGTCAAGGCAATCAGCGATGTTCATGGCGCAACACTTAAACTTGAAGACAATCAGCCCGGTCTTATTGTTTCTATAAAATTTTCAAAAGTTTAAAACGCGATCTGCACCTTCATCGCCCTGCTGCGGTCACTGGCTAAGTCGAAGGCTTCTTTCGCTTTTGCGAGTGGCATCACTTCAGTTAGCAGTGGTTTGAGGTCGATGCGTTTTTTGTTGATCAAATCCACAGCCAATGCGAATTCTTCGTGGAAGCGGAAGGAGCCCTTTATTTCGATTTCTTTTGACACAATTATGTTTTGTGGTAGCGCGATGTTTCCGCCGAGCCCCAGTTGAATCAGTGTGCTGCGGGGCTTTAGAATTTCGAGGCCCATATGAAGTGCTGCTTCGTTGCCGCTTGCTTCGATCATGATATCAAAGTGGCCCTTATTGGCTTTGAATGGGGTGACAGCATCTGCGTTTGTGGCGACGTTGATGGTGTGATCAGCGCCGATTTTTCTGGCAAGGCTTAATGTGAAGTCCGAGACGTCAGTGGCTACGATTTCTTGTGCGCCGTGGACGCGGGCGGCAATGATAGCGAGTGCGCCGATGGGGCCGCAGCCTGTGACCAATACGCGTTTGTTAGCGAGCGAACCAGCGCGAACGATGGCGTGAAGTGTGACGGCAAAGGGTTCGGCAAAGGCAGCTTCTTCGATTGAAACATTTTTGGCGATGATGTGAGCTTGACTGGCCTCAGCCACGAGTAATTGTTGGAAGGCGCCTTGAATATGGGGAAAGCGCATGGCGCTGCCGTAGAATAACATGTCGAGACAATGGTTTTGTTGACCCTTTTGGCAGTAGATGCATTGGCCGCAGGGGCGCGAGGGACTTAACGCGACGATGTCTCCGATTTTAACATTGGTGACGCCTGCGCCGAGTGCTGTAACTTCGCCCGCCACTTCATGGCCAAGCACCATTGGTTCTTTCAAGCGAATGGTGCCGAAGCCGCCATGTTTGTAGTAATGTAAATCTGATCCACAAATACCGCCGCGCTTGATGGCAACTTCAATTTGGCCCTGCCCCAGTGTTTGGGACTCACGGTCTTCAACGCGCAGGTCCATGGCCTGGTGGATGACGACGGCTTTCATGCGGGCACCGGAGTTAGCAAAGGCTTGCCCGCAAAATGTGCGGCCAGATTATTGCGCACCAATTGGCCCATGCCGCGACGTGTTTCAAATGTAGCACTGCCGACATGAGGCTGGAGGACGACGTTGCTGAGTTTGGTGAAGCGCGGGTCTGGCTTGGGCTCGTTCAAGTAAACATCGAGTCCTGCGCCTTTGATCACACCGTGTTCGAGAGCATAGAGCAGCGCCTCTTCGTCAACGACTGAACCGCGCGCCACGTTGATGAAGTAACCATTTTTGCCAAGAGCGATAAATGCGGCTGAGCTGATCATGCCTTGCGTTGCAGGCCCGCCAGGGATGACGGCGACGAGGAAGTCAGACTGGGCCGCCAGCGCTTCAATTGTTTCGCAGAAGGGATAAGACACGTCATCACGTTTTTTGCGGTTGTGATAGGAGATCGGCATTTCAAATGCGGCGGCGCGTTTGGCTATGGCCATGCCGATATTGCCGAGACCTATGATGCCCATGCGTTTGCCTGTCATGCGTGTGGCCAAGGGCAACATAGCAGACGCCCACGCGGCTGTTCGCACATGCGTATCACCTTGTGGAATGTTGCGCGCGACGGCAAGGCAGAGGCCCATGGCGATGTCGGCAACGTCTGATGTCAACACATCTGGCGTAATGGTGACGCGGATATTTTTGGATTTAGCATGGGTTAGATCAATGGCGTCGAGGCCCACGCCAAAGAAGCTGATGATTTCGAGTTTGGGAAGCGCATTGATCAAATCATTTGCTGCGCCCAAATCGCCTCTTGTCGCTATGGCCCGAATTTCATTGGCGTGTTTGGCGATGAAAGCTGGTTTATCGGTCTGTTCCCAGAGCTTCAGCACAGTGTACTGCGCTTCAAGCAGCGGCAATTCCCATTCGGGATAGGGGCCAGTCATCAACAGGGTGGGTTTTTCCATCTTATGCTCTTGCAATTGTTTGGGTGCTTCTCAATACTCACCATGTGGCTGATGATTGGTCAAGCTTTTGAGTTTATTATATGTCTCACAAATTATTTAGTTTGGCTGGCAAGCGCGCTTTGATCACGGGGTCTAGCCAAGGCATTGGTTATGGCATTGCGCAAGGTTTGGCTGAGGCTGGGGCCGAAGTGATATTGAACGGGCGTGATGCGGGAAAGCTTTCTGTGGCAGCCGCAGAGCTGCGTAAAGCTGGGCATAAGGTTCAAGAGGCGGCGTTTGATGTGACGTCTCAAGCTTCTGTGACAGAGGCGATTGCGAAGATCGAGGCTGAAGGGCCCATTGATATTTTGTTCAATAATGCGGGCATGCAGTTTCGAACGGCGCTGGAAGATTATCCGCTTGAAAAATTTCAGGAACTATTTCGCGTAAATGTTGAAAGTGTTTTTTTGGTCGGGCAAGCCGTGGCGCGGGGCATGATCAAGCGTGGGCGTGGCAAGATCATCAATATCTGTTCGGTGCAAAGCGAATTGGGCAGACCTTCGATTGCGCCATACACAGCCACGAAAGGTGCAGTTAAAATGCTCACGAAGGGCATGTGCGCGGATTGGGCTAAGCATGGCATTCAAGTAAATGCGATTGGGCCAGGCTATTTCAAAACGCCGTTGAACCAGGCGCTGGTTGATAATCCTGAATTTTCTAGCTGGCTCGAAAAGCGCACGCCAGCAGGCCGTTGGGGCAGCACAGATGAACTCGTCGGAGCGTCAATATTTTTGGCTTCAGACGCATCATCGTTTATTAATGGACACATTCTTTATGTCGATGGCGGAATCACCTCGGTTCTTTAAGGGCGCTTGCGTTGTGATGGGAGTCGCCTCTTGTGGGAAGACTTCTGTTGGCGAATTGCTGGCAGAAAAGTTAAGTGCGCATTTTGTTGAAGGTGACCGTCTCCATCCGGCCAAGAATGTTGCCAAGATGTCAGCTGGCAATCCGTTGACGGATGATGATCGCTGGCCGTGGTTGGCTGCAGTGGGCGCTTCTCTGGCTGGGCGCGAGGGAGCGGTTGGTTCGTGTTCTGCTCTAAAGCGGGTGTACCGCGAGGCTATTGCCAAGGCAGCGCAACGACCAGTGTATTTTGTTTATTTGAGTGGGTCGCGCGAAGTGTTGCAGACACGTATCAATGCGCGGCAGGGCCACTTTATGCCGCCTTCGCTATTGACCAGCCAGTTGCAAACACTGGAAGAGCCTGCTGCTGATGAGTTGGCCTTGACGTTGGATATTGCAGAGCCCGTGCAAGTTTTGGCGGAAAAGGCGAAGGCTTGGCTATTGTCCCGAGACAAAATTTAAGCTCTTGCATAAAATCTTGCGTGCAATACATTCATTCTAAATATTTGAGCTGTGGAACGCCACAGCCTTCTAATGGGAGCGTTTATTTGTGAGCCAAGTGCTTGTTGCATTTGAAGGTGTAACCAAGCGATTTGGTGGTACGACCGCGCTAAGCGATGTGTCGTTGCATCTCTCCACTGGTGAAATTTTGGCGCTGCTTGGTGAAAATGGTGCTGGCAAATCGACACTGATCAAATCGCTCGCGGGAATTCACAAACCAGAAGAAGGGCGCATTCTTTTCAAGGGTCAGCCTTATGCGCACCGCCCGCCGCAGCCTAATCAAAAACAGTCTGTGGCCTTTATTCATCAAGACTTAGGTCTCGTCGAATGGATGAGTGTTGGCGAGAATGTTGGTTTAGCCCAAGGTTTTTCGATGAGTGGTAAACTTATCAATTGGCGGGCCACTGAAGCACGGGCGGCGGAATGTCTTAAGCTTGTTGCTTGCGATTTTGATCCTTCCCGGCGCATTCAAGATTTAAGCCGCACTGAAAAATCATTGGTGGCGATTGCGCGGGCCTTGGCAACTGATGCTGATGTGCTGGTGCTGGATGAACCCACGGCGAGTTTACCTGCCGATGAGGTGGAGCGTTTATTTGCAGTGTTGCGAGGGTTGAAGGCGCGTGGTGTGGGCATGATTTATGTGTCTCATAGATTAGACGAAATTTTTAAATTGGCCGACCGCGTAGCAGTATTGCGCGATGGCAAACTGGTAGGCGATACCCCGGTGAAATCAACCTCGCCTGCAGCCTTGGTGAATATGATTGTGGGGCGCGAGGTGAAGGAGCTTTATCACCGTGGGGCCAAGCGCGATGGTGCAGAAACATTGAAGGTTTCGGGCTTGAGCACATTCGATGCTGGCCCAGTTTCATTCTCGGCGCGCGAAGGTGAAGTGCTGGGGCTGGTTGGCTTGCGTGGTGCAGGCCAGGAAGCTGTAGGCCGGGCACTGTTTGGTGCGATTGAGCATGAAGGCACAGTCACACTCGATGGCAAGCAGCTTGATCTCACCTCGCCTGAGGCTGCGCTTAATCAAGGCATTGGCTTAGTGGCGCGGGACCGCACCGAAGAAAGCGTGGCACTATCGCTTTCAATCCGTGAAAACACTTTTCTCAACCCATGGTCGATAGGCCGAACTCTAATGTCTTTCATGACGCCGTTCTCTGAGGCCGAGGCTGCACGTGAAATCGGTAACACGGTAGGCTTAAGACCCAATGATCCGCATTTGCCGGTAGAGGCTTTGTCAGGTGGCAATCAGCAGAAGGTTGTTGTGGGACGGTGGCTGGCCACAGGGCGGCGTGTGCTGATTGCGGAAGACCCAACATCAGGTGTTGACGTCGGGGCCAAAGCTGAAATTTACCGACTTATTGCGAAGGCTCTGGAAAGCAAACTCACTGTGATTGTTGTTTCAACCGACTTTGAAGAGGTGGCAAATATTTGTCACCGTGCGCTGGTGTTTTCGCGTGGGGTTATTACTGCTGAAATCTCGGGCAAAAACCTTACAACTGAAAATCTTATCCACACTGCATCGGCATCAGAGGCTGCATAAATGAATTCGATCCAATCCACAGCCTTAGAACCCACGCGGCATGAGTTGCAAAATTTGAGTTTGGCCCAAAAACTTGGACGCTGGATTCCAGTTTATGGGCTGGTCTTGCTCACAATATTTTTGATCCTGCTGTTTGCTATTTTATTGCCAGATACTTTTCCAACGCTGCTAAATCTGCGCTCCATCATCTTCGATAAATCGATCATCGCAATATTATCTCTGGCTGCCATGATCCCTATGGCCGCTGGCCGCATTGATCTAACCGTGGGTTACGGCATTGTGTTGTGGCATATTTTAGCGCTCAGTCTGCAAACCATGTTTCATGTGCCTTGGCCGATTGCAGTTCTGATTGTGCTGTCGCTGGGTGCAGCCATGGGCGTCTTGAACGGTTTGTTGGTTGAAGTGGCCAAGATTGACTCGTTTATTGCAACGCTTGGCACGGGCACGATTCTCTATGCGGTAGCACTTTGGCATTCAGGCGGGCGGCAAATTGTTGGTGTGGTGCCGGATGGTTTTTATGCACTCAACGCCACGTTTGTTTTTGGTCTGCCGATTGCTGGCTATTATGTTTTAGCTCTGGCTGTGGTGATGTGGTTGATCTTTGAATATACGCCACTGGGCCGATATCTCTATGCAATTGGTGCCAGCCCCAAAGCGGCCGCTCTCAACGGAATTCCGGTGCGCAAATTTGTGATGGGCTCATTCATTGCATCTGGCGTTCTCACCGCAGTGGCGGGTGTGCTGCTGGCCTCCAAACTCCGCATTGGTCAAGCCAGTGTAGGTCTCGAATATTTGCTGCCTGCTCTCGTTGGCGCATTCTTAGGTTCCACCACAATCAAACCCGGACGGGTGAACGTCTGGGGCACTTTAATTGGGGTGGCAATTCTTGCTGTTGGCATTTCTGGCATTCAGCAATTTGGCGGTTCCTTTTGGGTGGAACCGTTGTTCAACGGCGCAACATTGCTCATTGCCATTGGCATAGCAGGTTACGCCCAACGCAAACGCGGTGCCGCCCAGAAGGTATCAAAATAGAATATAATGGGAGTGAACTATGGATCGTAGAGATTTGCTAAAGCGCGGCATTGCACTGGGTTTTTCCGTGCCAATGCTGACCGAAGTTGTGTTTGCTGACTCAATGTCAGACGCACAAGCCATCGTGGATAAATATGCCATGAAAGCTGACAAATGGGACGGCCCAACCACCGGACCAAAGGCCCAAGAAGGCAAATCGATTGTTATTCTTGCTGGCGACATGAAAAACGGCGGCATTTTGGGCTCGTCCAAAGGTGCCGAAGAAGCCTGTGCTGCAATTGGTTGGACTGTAAAAACAATTGACGGTGCTGGTTCAGTTGATGGCCGCGCCGCCGCCTTTGGCCAAGCGCTTGCTTTGAAACCAAATGGCATCATCGTCAGCGGCTTTGACACAACCGAACAAGCCCAAGGCATGGCTGCTGCAAAAGCTGCTAACATTCCAGTTGTGACGTGGCACTCATCGCCAACCACGGGTCCATCACCAGAGCTTGGCATTTTTGCGAACGTGACTACTGATCCGATGCAGGTTTCAACAGCGGCTGCCATGTGGGCCTACATTGATGCCAAAGGTAAGCCCGGCTGCATCTATTTCACAGACTCGACTTATGCCATCGCCATTGCCAAGGCAAAAAAGATGCAAGAAGTGATTGAAAAACTGGGTGGCACAACTGTTGAATGGGTTGATACCCCTATCGCCGAAACCTCGCAGCGCATGCCACAGCTCACAACATCGCTGTTGCAAAAGCATGGTGCAAAGTGGACGCATTCAATGGCGATCAATGATCTCTACTTCGATTTCATGGGCCCATCCTTGCAAGCCGCGGGCATTGCTGGCTCAGGCCAAGCCCCATCAAACGTTTCGGCTGGTGACGGTTCTGAATCTGCTTATCAGCGCATTCGTTCTGGCCAATATCAAGCCGCAACAGTGGCTGAGCCGCTGAACTTGCAAGGTTGGCAATTGGTGGACGAGTTGAACCGCGCGATGGCTGGTGAGGCATGGTCAGGCTATGTGTCGCCACTTCATGTGGTCACCAAAGCCAATGTCGAATTCGATGGCGGCCCTAAGAACGGCTTTGATCCCGGCAACGGCTATCAAAACGAATATAAGAAAATCTGGGGCAAGGCATAATCCACCTTGATCTAAGCGAGTGCGGTGTGCAAAATCACATCGCACTCTTTTTTTGGGAAAATGAATATGGCACAAGCGGAAATTGGTTTGATTGGTTTGGGCGTAATGGGTTCAAACCTTGCTTTGAACATTGCCGAGAAGGGCTTCAAAGTGGCGGTCTATAACCGCACCCGCGACGTGACGCATAAGTTTTTTAACCATGCAGGCAAGCTCGCCGCAAACATAATTCCATGCGACAACCTTGATGAGTTAGTCGCCGCCATTCGTCCGCCGCGTCCGATCATTATTTTGATCAAGGCTGGTGAGCCTGTCGACAATGAAATTCGCCTGCTGCGTGAAAAATTATCCAAGAACGATATCATCATTGATTCAGGAAACGCAAATTTCCGCGACACGATGCGCCGCTTTAAAGAGCTTGAGGACTCTGGCCTTACCTACATCGGCATGGGCATTTCGGGTGGCGAAGAGGGTGCGCGCCATGGGCCAGCCATCATGGTTGGCGGAAAGGAAGAATCTTATAAGCGCATCGAAAAAATTCTTGATGCGGTGTCTGCCAAATATAAAAAGGAACCCTGCTCTGCTTGGCTTGGCGAAAATGGTGCGGGCCATTTTGTGAAGACCATCCATAACGGCATTGAATATGCCGATATGCAAATGATCTCGGAAATTTACGGACTTATGCGTGATGGACTTGGCATGAAAGCCGCTGAAATTGCTGCGGTGTTCAAAAAATGGAATACGGGCCGCCTCAATTCTTATCTGATCGAAATCACTGCTGAGGTTTTGTCGGTGATCGATGTCAAAGCGAAAAAGCCGATTGTGGACGTTATTCTGGATCGCGCTGGCCAAAAAGGCACGGGTAAATGGGCGGTGATTGAAGCGCAGACCATGGGTGTTTCGGCTTCGACAATTGAAGCAGCGGTGGATGCGCGCGTGTTATCTTCGATGAAGTTCGAACGCGGCGCTGCTGAAAAAGCTTACAAGTTACCGCGCAAAAAAATCTCACCAAAATCTCGCGCCGCGTTCTTGAAACAACTTGAGGCCGCACTCTATGCCGGAAAAATTGCGGCCTATGCGCAGGGATTCGCGGTTATGGAGCAGGCTTCAAATGAATTTAAATGGAACCTGCCGCTGGGTACCATCGCCAAAATCTGGCGGGCGGGCTGCATCATCCGTTCGCAATTTTTGGGATTAATCACGCAAGCTTTCGTAAAATCGGGCGGCAAAGGCAACTTGTTGATGGCTCCAGCGTTTATGAAAATGATGAAGGAGTCACATGGCTCGCTTCGGGCTGTCGTTGCTCAAGCTGCGTTGGTTGGTGCGCCTGCCCCTGCACTCTCAAATGCACTAAGTTATTTTGATACTTACCGTCAAGGCAGAGGCACGGCCAATCTCATCCAAGCCCAGCGCGATTTCTTTGGTGCGCATGGCTTTGAGCGCATCGGCGAAGAAGGCGCGTTTCACGGGCCATGGGCGGGCACGGATTAACTTGCTGATGACATAATCGTGCATCAGCATCGCTATATTGAACTTCTATTTCAACACGCAATGGAGGACTGATATGCAACACCCATTTATATGGCACGATTTAATGACCCCCAATGTTGAAGCGGCAAAGACGTTTTATGCGGCTGTTGTGGGTTGGACATTCAGTCAGCAAATGCCCGCCTATACTGTGACATTGGCAGACGGCATTGGCATGGGCGGCATTATGGAAACGCCGCCTGAAATGAAAGGCATGCCGCCGATGTGGTCGGGATATGTTTACACACCAGATGTGGATGCCACATGCAAAGAAGTGGTTAAGCTTGGCGGCAAGGTGATACGTGAAGCATGGGATGTTCCAGAGGTCGGACGCATAGCGGTGATTGGCGACCCAACGGGTGCTGGCCTTATGGTGATGCAGCCGTTTTCAACTGAGCAACAACCTCAGCCGAAACCCGGTGCAGTGGGCACAGTGGGCTGGAACGAACTTCATGCCGGCGATCTGGACAAGGCCTTTGCGTTTTATTCAAAGCTTTTCGGTTGGACCAAGGGCAACGTTATGGATATGGGGCCGATGGGCAATTACCTGCTGTTCCAAATCAATGGCAAAGATATTGGCGGCATGATGAACAAGGCCCCGACGATGCCCATGGCCACTTGGGCTTATTACATTACGGTAGACGGCATTGATGCGGCGTCGGCGCGTATTACGAAAAATGGTGGAAAGATTATGATGGGGCCACATGAAGTGCCGGGTGGACAATGGATCGTCATGGCGATGGATCCACAAGGTGGTTTTTTCTGTCTTATCTCAGAAACAAAGTAACGGAGGTTATTATGCCAGGCACTGTCAATTTTCACCGCGTTATCAAAGCGCCACCTGAACGGGTTTATCGTGCATTCCTCAACGCTGATGCGATGTGCAAATGGCTGCCGCCGGATGGTTTCACGGGCCATGTTTCCCACATGGATGCAAAAGTGGGTGGCACATTTAAAATGTCATTCACGAGTTTTGCATCGGGTGGAAGTCATTCATTTGGTGGCGAATATAAAGAGCTGATTCCCAATGAAAAGCTGCGCTACACGGATGTTTTTGACGACCCAAATTTGCCGGGCGAGATGATGGTGGCGGTGTTGCTTAAGCCAGTGTCGTGCGGCACTGAAATCAACATAACGCAATCGGGCATTCCCGATGTCATCCCTCTTGAGATGTGTTATTTGGGCTGGCAGGATTCACTGCGCATGCTGGCCGCATTGGTGGAAACTGCAGCGCCTTAATATGTATTGACTGTGGCTCGTGACATCGCAAAAAAATCAGGATGGATTTGATGACGCAATTTGTTGGCATTCTCGATGGCGCGGGCAAAACTTACGGTATTCGTTTGCCCGATTTGCCCGATTTGCCCGGGTGCTATGGTGACGGGGCCACACCGGAAGCCGCCATTGCCGATGCAATGTCTGCCGCACGGGAATGGTTGGGCCACCGAGAAACCAAAGGTGAAGCCGCGCCTAAATCCCGCACTATGGCGCAAATTCTAAAAACTGAAACCATCAACTCTGCCCAGAATAAAGCTGCGGTTATGATTCCAGTGGTGCTGGACGCAGGCCGCACCGTGCGGGCTAATCTCACTTTTGATGCAGGGCTGCCGGAAGCCATCGACGCGGAAGCCACACGGCGCGGGCTGACAAGGTCGGCGTTTCTCGCAAGTGCGGCACGGGAGAGATTGGAGTTGCTGTGATGTTTGGAAAAAAGTGCAAAAAACCAGCTGTGGCCTATTCAATATTTGAAATCGTCGACCATCTCAAAAATGAAGCCTTGAATGCAGGATAAACCGTGAATTGTTTTAGCCGAGCAAGATATTATTGACAGGGGTCTCATTATTATGGACGGAGGACAAGTTCATCTCGTCACCGTAATCAGGGGCCATGCCCTGAAAGGCTGCAATTCCGTTCTTCACATCAATTTCAATTTTGCAAAATTGATCGATAATATCTTCAATGGCGAATATTGTTGCGCTTAAGATCTTCCGCGGTAACCCATATGATTTTACGAATTTGATCTTGTATTTCAAGGCTAATTCCTGCCTTTTTGAAATACGAAAATGTTTTTTCCAACGCTGCAACCATCAAGTCGATTTGTAGGTTGTAGTCGTCTAATCTCGACATCTCGTAATCGATGGCAATTCGAAAATTCAATGAGGCATCTCCGCGACTTAGGCGGCGTGTTTCAGGATAATTTGATCGCATTTCTTCAGGAAGACGAATAAAAATTACACGCCATTTTTTCCAAACTGAAACGTCAATTAATGTCAGTTTTTTATTTACGGTCAATTCCAAATCATTTCGAGCAAGGCGTGCCATATCTGACACACCTTTCATTTCCTCGCCACTCATCCAAAGATCCACGAGTTATATCCCTTGTTTGTTTTCGATTTATCCCAGTTTTTCTGTTGAGAAAAAAAGTAACAACTTCCGTCCCTTCCATCTTATGAGAACTCTTCCTGCTTGCAAATGCGTCGATCAAAAACGAAACCCAACTTAGACTGTGAGCATAGTTGCGAACAGAAACATAGAATGTGAGCAATGTAATAAACAACAATAGCATCGTTCAAGATACTAATGTCTTGGCGGAGAGGGGGGGATTCGAACCCCCGATACACTTGCATGTATGCCGCATTTCGAGTGCGGTGCGATCGACCACTCTGCCACCTCTCCGGTTTAGTCGACTTTTGTGGATCGCTGGAGGCTAGATAGCGAAGCGTTGGCCCCCTGCCAACCTTTTTCTAGGGATAGTTGACTCGAAATCCCAAACTGCTAGAAGCCGCGCATGATCAAGTCTTCGCCAAAACGCACTAAAACCGTTTAAAGCCCCTTCCCCGGTCCTATCCCCCGCGGGGGAGGATGGCCCCAAAATGCTCGCAGACAGAATGAAAATTCTCAGGGGAGCGGACATAAAGGACAAAATTTCATGGGTTATAATGTTGCAGTTGTGGGTGCCACCGGAAATGTGGGCCGCGAGATGATGAACATCTTGGCTGAACGCGAGTTTCCAATCGATCATTGCTATGCCATCGCATCGCGCCGCTCGATCGGCACTGAGATCAGCTTTGGCGATAAAATATTAAAATGCCAAGATTTGGAAAACTTTGATTTCAGCAAAGTCGATTTCGTTTTGATGTCGGCGGGTTCGGAGATTTCGAAAACATGGTCGCCCAAAATTGGTGCGATGGGACCAATCGTGATCGATAACTCATCATGCTGGCGTTATGACCAAGAGGTGCCGCTGATTGTTCCTGAAGTGAATGCTCATGTTTTGGAAGAATATATGAAGCGCAACACCAAGCGCAACATTATCGCCAATCCAAATTGCTCAACGGCACAGCTGGTTGTGGCTTTGAAACCTTTGCATGATGTGGCCAAAATCAAGCGCGTGGTGGTATCCACCTATCAATCGGTTTCCGGTGCTGGCAAGGAAGGCATGGATGAGCTTTGGGTTCAAACCAAAGGCATCTTCGTCACCGACAGCCCAACACCAAAGAAATTCCCTAAGCAGATCGCATTTAACGTGATCCCACATATTGATGTGTTTTTGGATTCAGGCGATACCAAAGAAGAATGGAAAATGGTGGTTGAGACCAAGAAAATTCTTGATCCAAAAATCAAAGTCACCGCTACGTGTGTGCGTGTGCCGGTGTTTGTGGGGCATTCGGAATCTGTGAATATCGAATTTGAATCACCGATGACTGCCGATGAGGCGCGCGATATTTTGCGCGAGGCACCGGGCTGCATGGTGATCGATAAGCGTGAAGATGGTGGGTACATGACGCCTGTTGAATGCGCTGGCGACTACGCCACTTTCATCAGCCGCATACGCGAAGATTCAACGCTCGAGAATGGTCTGAATATTTGGGTGGTGTCGGACAATTTGCGCAAAGGCGCGGCGCTCAACACAGTGCAGATTGCGGAATGTATTATTAATCGCGGGCTATTGAAGAAGGCCGCTTGAAAAAATAAAGGGCGGGATTAGTTCCCGCCCTTTGCTAGTTATGACTTCGGCAAAAGCACCTTGTCGATTACGTGGATCACGCCGTTGGATTGGCGCACATCTGCGATGGTGACTGTGGCAACGCCGCCAGTTTCATCGGTTACGGTCACTTTGCTACCATTAACTTTGAACGTCAGATCACAACCGCCAACGGTCTTTACAGTGTGTGAACCGCCATCAGACTTCACCATGCTCATTACAGCTTTGGCCATCACGCTGCCTGAAACAACATGGCAGGTGAGGATCTTTGTAAGCTGACCCTTGTTTTCTGGTTTCAGCAATGTGTCTACAGTGCCAGCCGGCAATGCAGCAAAAGCTGCGTTGGTTGGAGCAAACACAGTGAATGGGCCTTTGCCCGAAAGTGTTTCAACAAGGCCAGCAGCTTTAACAGCAGCGACCAGTGTTGTGTGATCCTTTGACTTCAATGCGTTCTGGATGATGTTCTTGGATGGGAACATAGCAGCTCCGCCAACCATTGGGTTCTTGGCGAGTGCTGGGGCAGCACTAAGGCCAATTGTAAGTGCGAGAGCGATGAGGGATGTCTTTAACATTTTAATCTCCTTGATGATTTAAGTGTTGAGTTTGAAAAATAAGGGCAGAGCCGCAATTGGCTCTGCCCCGTCGTCGTCCGTTTTACATTTTCGGCAAGAGAACCTTGTCGATTACGTGGATCACGCCATTGGATTGAGCAACGTCAGCAATTGTTACATTGGCAACGCCGCCTGCTTCGTCAGTGACGGTCACTTTATCGCCGTCAACTTTAAGGGTGAGTTCGCAACCGCCAACTGTTTTCACTTTGTGCATGCCGCCATCGGCCTTCACCATGGCTGCTACATCTGCTGCCATCGCCTTTGCGCCAACAACGTGGCAGGTGAGAATCTTCACCAGCTTGTCTTTGTTTTCTGGCTTCAACAGTGATTCCACTGTGCCTGCTGGCAATGCAGCAAACGCGTCATTGGTTGGTGCGAACACCGTGAATGGGCCAGTGCCCTTGAGCGTGTCGACTAAACCAGCTGCGGCTACTGCGGCAACCAGCGTTGTGTGATCCTTGGAATTCATTGCGTTTTCAACAATGTTCTTGGTTGGAAACATTTCTGATCCACCTACCATTGGGTTGGCTGCGAAGGCCGACGTTGCGAAAAGGCCCAGCAATGCTGTGGCAATAATCATCTTACGCATAGTTATCTCCAGTTATGACTTTTTGAAGACGCTGCATTGCGCCTTCTGCAAATCTTTACGGGAGGTAAATTGGGGCGGTTTAATAACGCAAGCTCAACTAAACGTGAGCATCGCTTACTAAAAAAGTGATTGAACTAATACGGGCCTGACGGTGTTATGACATTCAACGTTATTCAGATTGACCATTTGGCCATTCCCAGAACTTGGCCAACTTTACCTTTTTGCAATACTGCAAGGCAAGATTTGACATCACCCGTGATAATTCCCTTACGTGGGAAGGTTAATTTGGCTGCTTGGCCATTCCACATTCCAGCAGGAACCAATTTGCGGACCACATTCTGATAAGCAACCTCATGGCCCGCATTTTCGCCGCGTTCGATTTTTACTGATACTGTCGGGGCAATGGCCATCAGCCAAAGTGTGGCTTCCGGTATTGCAGCGCCTTCGCCTAATTCAACAATCAGCTCCATATCATTGGCTTTAAGTGTCATTGGCAATTTGGCTTGGGTTTTATAAGCAGCTGATATTGCATTCGTCACTTGGGCTTGATTGCTGCCCACGGCATGGCGTTCGCCATCGATCACCATCTGCGGCGTATAAACATCACTATCGCCTCGCGATTTTGCATAATCCATCTGGCGCTGGGTATACTCAGGCTTAGCCAACGTATCGCGCCAACCGAGATAATCCCAATAGTCGACGTTGAATGAAACAACTGTTGCGCCAGTACTGGTGTTAAGTGTTGCCGCAAGCTTATCGGCAGGCGGGCAAGACGAGCAGCCTTGGCTGGTGAAGAGTTCGACCAGCACGGGCATATCGGAAGCCGCTTCGACTTGGGGGCTGACAAAGGGAGCAGACAACGCTGCTACTCCGAGTGAAAGCGCATTACGGCGCGAGATTTTGAGACTTTGTTCCATGCAAATAATATGGCGGATGAAACAAACACCCGCCAATCACCTTTGGGTGAAGCAAATGACGCGCAATCAGAAACTGATAAGTGGTTTGAAACCGCCAAAGAACATGCGTTTTCCATCAAAAGGCATGGTCTTGGGATCGAAATCTTTAATGAATGGATCAGCCATCATCTTTTTCCAACATTGGTTCCGGTGTGTCTTGTTTTTGAAAACCAAATAAGCACACCCCACCGTCTCGCCCTCTTTGGCTTTCACGGATTGTGGGAACGATGTGACCTTGCCTGGCTTCACATCATCGGCAATCGCCTCAAGATAGGCCAAGGCCCCAGCCCGTTTCCAAGCGGCGGCCGATTTTTTGACCATGGATTTGTAAGCTTTGAGATTTGCGGTGGGAACGGGAATGACCATGAAATCGATGTACATGAGAGTGGCTCCTCTGCGGTGTTATCGTTCCACTCTATCACCCTTCTCCTGAAGGGAGAAGGGTGATGCTATCCCGCCTTCGCCAAGTTCCGCAGCACGTATTGTAAGATCCCGCCGTTTTTGAAGTAGTCGATTTCTTCTAATGTATCGATGCGGCAGAGGGCTTCTACGGATGTTATGGAACCATTGGCTTTCATGATGTTCACGGCCATGACGCTGCGTGGTTTCAGACCATCGGCAACACCGGCGATTGAAACTGTTTCGTTGCCGATCAAGCCTAAGGTTTGCCAGCTTTGGCCCGGCATAAATTCAAGCGGCAAAACTCCCATGCCGACCAAATTTGAACGGTGGATGCGCTCAAAGTTTTGAGCAATCACCGCACGCACGCCAAGAAGATTGGTGCCTTTTGCGGCCCAATCACGTGATGAGCCATTACCATATTCAACGCCCGCGAACACAACCAGCGGCGTGCCCTCGATTTGATATTGCATGGCTGCATCGTAGATTGGCATTTCGGTGCCGTCTGGTTGGTGCAGCGTGAGGCCGCCCTCTTTGACCGCGCCATCAGCACCTTTGACCATATGGTTTTTGATGCGGATGTTGGCGAAAGTGCCGCGCATCATTACTTCATGGTTGCCACGGCGCGTGCCGTATTGATTAAAGTCTGCGAAGGCCACATTGTTAGCAATGAGATATTTGCCAGCGGGCGATGCCGCCTTGATTGATCCTGCGGGCGAAATATGGTCGGTGGTGATTTTATCGCCGAACAATCCCAAAATGCGTGCGCCCGAAATATCGCTGATCGGCCTTGGCTGCATTGTCATGCCATGGAAATAAGGTGGGTTTTGCACATAGGTGCTTTTGTTATCCCAAGCATAGGTTTCGCCTTTGCTGGTGGAAACGGCGCGCCAATTTTTGTCGCCCTTGAACACATCGGCATAGCGCTTTTTAAACATTGACGACTTCACATTCTTGTTGATGAATGTTTCGATCTCTTTGTTTGATGGCCACACGTCTTTCAAATATACTGGCTTACCTTTTTTGTCGTGACCCAGTGGCTGGGTGGTCAAGTCAACTTGTGTTGAACCTGCCAGCGCATAAGCCACCACCAAGGGCGGCGAAGCAAGATAAGCTGCTTGCACATCAGGCGACACACGGCCTTCGAAATTGCGGTTGCCTGAGATCACAGCGGAAGCAACGATGCCATTATCATTAATGGCTTTTGAAATTGCTGGATCAAGGGGGCCGGAATTTCCGATGCAGGTGGTACAGCCATAGCCCACGAGATTAAAGCCGATCTTGTCGAGGTCTTTTTGCAAGCCCGCTTTGTTCATATATTCGGAAACCACTTGTGAACCGGGTGCGAAAGAGGTTTTCACCCAGGGTTTGGATGTGATGCCGAGTGCGGCTGCTTTGCGCGCCAGCAGGCCAGCGGCGATCAACACTGAAGGGTTAGATGTGTTGGTGCATGAGGTGATGGCAGCGATCACCACATCACCATGGCCCAAATCGAAATTCTTGTTTTCGACTTTGACGCGCTTGGTTTGTTCGCCGATTTTGGCAAAACCGGCTTTGTCCTTTGGCGCATCAAGCGCGGATTGGAAGCCTGACTTAATCTGTTCCAGTGGTACAAATTTTTCCGGACGGTTAGGGCCAGCCATAGCAGGCACGACAGTAGCGAGATCAAGTTCCAAGGTATCGGTAAAAGCTGGTTCGGATTTGCTGGCGAACATACCTTGCGCCTTGCAATATTTTTCGACCAAAGAAACACGGTCATTCTTACGGCCCGAAAGTTTCAAATAATCCAGCGTCACGCTATCAACAGGGAAGAAGCCACAGGTTGCGCCATATTCCGGTGCCATGTTGGCAATCGTCGCACGGTCAGCCAAGGTGAGGTACTGAAGGCCCCCACCGTAGAATTCGACAAACTTATTGACCACGCCCTTTTTGCGCAGCATTTGCGTGACGAGCAATACGAGATCAGTCGCTGTTACGCCTTCTTTCAATTTGCCCGTCATCTTGAAGCCGATCACTTCAGGCAACAACATCGATTGTGGTTGGCCGAGCATAGCTGCTTCGGCTTCAATACCGCCCACACCCCAGCCGAGAACACCAAGGCCATTGACCATCGTCGTGTGGCTGTCGGTGCCTACAAGCGTATCAGGATAAGCTGTAGTCACAGTTTTGCCGTTTACTTTTTCGGTTTTGGTCCAAACTGTTTGCGCGAGATATTCGAGATTTACTTGGTGGCAGATGCCCGTCCCGGGAGGAACCACGCGGAAATTTTCAAACGCGCCCTGGCCCCATTTCAAAAACTTATAGCGCTCTTCATTCTGCTCATATTCGCGCTTCACATTGGCAGCCAAAGATTTATTGTTACCAAAGCTATCAACGACGACTGAATGGTCAATCACCAGATCAACAGGTACCAGAGGATTAATTTGTTGGGCATTGCCACCTAACTGTTTCATCCCGTCGCGCATCGCAGCCAAATCAACCACGGCTGGAACGCCCGTAAAATCCTGCATCAACACGCGCGCCGGGCGGAAAGCGATTTCAGCGTTGGTTTTGTCTCGATTTGAGAGCCATTTTGCGACGGACTCAATACTTTCCTTCGTCACCGTGCGACCATCTTCAAAACGCAGCAGATTTTCGAGCACCACTTTCAGAGAAAAAGGTAGCTTGGAAATTCCCGTTAACCCATTCTTCTCTGCCGCTTTCAAACTGAAATAGGTGTAGCTCTTTGTGCCAACTTTGAGGATTTTGCGGGATTTGAAGCTGTCGAGGGACATAGAAGCACCTTCTGATATTATGAGATGCTGGAGCTATAGCCTATGTTGCACTGCAATACAAAGGGAATGGGATTTTTTTAAACGACTTTCACACTCAAAATTCGCCCATTTTCTGCGGCAACTGCAATTTCATAACGTAGACCAGCACGCACGGCGGAGAAGTAGTAGTTCGCACCTGATAGCCCTAGTGGTTGGATATTGCGAAAGCCCGCGCGCGTGACTGAAATGGATGCAGCACCTTGCGTAAAGCGACTGCCACTGAAACGGGCCAACGACTGCGGAAGACGGGTGATTGTGAGAGATACATTTACCTTGCCCGAAATGGTATCTGCGAAGGCGAGCTGAGGAAAAAGTAGAATTGCAACTGATAATACCCGCAACATTGTGTCACTCCTTGAGTCAAAGAATTCACCTTTGATCAAAGCGGAGCAAGTTCGAGGCCAAGGTTGTTAACAGCTATTTCGACGCTCGTTCATGCGAGGCTGCAATTTGCCTGAGGCGTTTTGAAAGTCTTTCACGCTCGCCTACAAGTCCTTTATAGTTTTCTTGATCGACCGAAAATACACTGAGCTGATCGTCAATTGCGATTGCCAATCTATCACCGCCTTGGATCGTTTCCAGCACCTCCAATGGATCGAGATAAATCCGGACTGTGAAAACAATGTCGCCAGTTTTGGGAAGCTTGCGCAGGGTTTGACGTTCAACACGTAAAAACACATGGCCGCCAATATCGCCATTGCCAAAGCGGCTTTCGCTGCCACTATGAGAAGTGGGGTGATGCAGTTGGCCGTCTTCATGCAGCGACCAATTCCAACGCATGACCGGTTGCTCGGGCCGCAGATTATCAAACATCCGGTCAATCACCGAAGCATTGCGCGTGCCTGTGCCAAAGCCGGGCACTGGCTCGTGAACCTTATGCAAAGGGTGGCCAAATTTTTCGAGCAAGTTCCAGGCTGAGGGAAAACAAAGCGAGGCGGCAACCAAGCGCCAACCTTCAGGCGAGGCGCTCATCAATACCAAATCTTCTTGTACAAGCTTAGCGGCGATGGCGAGTGGCGGTAAAGTTTCATCATCGAGTGGCACGTTAAACTGGCCACTGAGAATATCTATGCTGCTTCCCGTCTTGGTATAAATATCGGGATAGCGTTCGCACATATGCTCGGAGAGCAAATATAGAACTTCGGTTTGTGCTTCAACCGAACTTCCCTCCGACACGATCACTTGATGCTTGTCGTCACGGTAATGCCGCGCCTTTTCTTTTAGGTAAGCAGGCAGATTAGCATCGACTTCGATCCAGTCGTTTATATCGAGCGGGCGGACGCCGATGTTGAACGGCTTGGAAGAGCCATCATAGGGTTTGTGTACAATTGCTGGTGATAAGAGCTCAGTCATCTTATTAGTTTGTGAGGCCCAAACGCTCACGCAGTTTCTTCAATTTCACATCTTGGTTGCGCGTGAGTGGAGCAATGGCACTGGCTGCGCCGCGCACCATCTCAACTAATTCAGCACGCTCGTCCATGTTCAATGCGCCCGCCCATAATTTTGCATAGCGTTGTGAAACTGAGTTTGCGTCGATCACATGGGTTGCCACCCATTTTCCAAACACCATCAATTCAGTGGGATCGCTGATTTTCATCTGTTCCACAACTTGGCTGCGCACTGAAGCCTCGGCCGCTTCTGTGATAGAGTTTTCTTCTTTGATCATTGCAAACATCATCACTACGGCCGCCGCGGCAGGGTCTTTCACAGATTCCACAGGCGATAGTTCGACCTTTTGTCGGAACTTAAAGCGCTTATATTTTCCCCAGACGCGGCCTGCTGCATCGCCAACGTCACTGGCTGCTTCCGACATCACCTTCAGCCGCCACCACCAAAAGGAGAGACCCACTAGAGCGGCGATGATCGTCATCAGCATTGGCATAGCATTCCCCCCAGGGTCACAAACTAGACACGTCTTTCTACCATCATCTTCTTAATTTCTGCAATCGCTTTGGCTGGCGAAAGTCCCTTGGGGCAGGCCTTGGCGCAGTTCATGATTGTGTGGCAGCGATAGAGGCGGAAGGGGTCTTCGAGATTATCGAGGCGTTCGCCTGTGGCTTCATCGCGCGAGTCGATCAACCAGCGATAAGCTTGCAACAAAACCGCTGGGCCCAAATAGCGATCACCATTCCACCAATAGGATGGGCAAGACGTGGAGCAGCAGGCGCAGAGGATGCACTCATAGAGGCCGTCGAGCAAGGCGCGTTCGCCTTCACTCTGTTTCCATTCGGCTTGCGGTGTTGGCGTGGTGGTTTTGAGCCAGGGTTCAATGCTGCGGTGCTGCGCATAAAAATGCGTCATGTCGGGAACGAGATCTTTCACGACTGCCATATGTGGCAGAGGATAAATTTTCACAGCACCCTTCACATCATCGCAAGCTTTGAGGCATGCCAATGTGTTGGTGCCATCAATATTCATGGCGCAAGAACCACAAATGCCCTCGCGACAGGAGCGGCGGAAGGTTAGGGTCGGGTCTTGCTCATTCTTGATCTTTACAAGCGCATCCAAAACCATGGGACCGCATTCATCCATGTTGATAGAGTAGGTATCAACCTGTGGATTTTTTCCATCATCGGGATTCCAACGATAGATTTTGAACTCGCGAATGTTGGTTCCCGCCGGCATGGGATGAACCTTGCCTTGCTGGAGTTTAGAGTTTTGTGGGAGAGTGAATGCGACCATGGGGTTATCCTAAAACAATCCAAAAAACTTTTTGCGCCTAATGCAGCTTTGTCGAAACGGATTGAACATAAAATTCTCGACGCTATCCAATTTATCGCAAAGAGCTTCTCCGCCTTTGTTAATGGCAAAAACCATCTCGTTACGGTGTATTGGTATCAAATTGAGAAGACGAATCTTACGATTGTCATGCGTCGAGATAAAGAGCGCTTCCGGGCCAAGCTGCAAAGCGGGGGCAAAAAGAAAGCCAGACATGTCTGTACCTTCCGCAATCGGCATCGCTGGATCGCCGTTTTGCGTCGTGTTCGACCAACTAAGAGCTGTTTTGTAGTCATGAACCATTCGGGCGTAGTGTTTAAGCCAGTAGGCTGGATAATAACCCGGTGGATCCTCATTTTCACCACCAACAAAGCCTCGAAATGCATCCTTGGGCCAATTTGGCGGAAGAAATGCGATCATTTCCGCCAAGCGATAGCTTTCTTGATCATCAAGCGATTTAGGTGGGGTCATATCCAAGTCTGACATGCCACTTGTGACCAACGTTAAGTAGGGTAATTTTTCGTTAGGTTCAATAACGTGCAGGTCGACATGTACCGTCAGTGAAACAATTTCATGAAGCACGTCTCCCTCAGCACCGATGTGTTCGGCAATGTGTTTTTCAATTTCATCTAAGTAACGGCACTCGTAGGACGCCATCTTAGCTGGCTCCGCCGGCGCTTTGTGACGATAAATTGGAACTCGAGGTTCTTCCGCCATCAATAAACCCGTGCCTTTGGCTTGATGTAGTCCACATCCTTGCTCATCGTATAATTGTGAACGCCGCGTATGCCTAAAGTCACTTTCTTTTTTGCACCGTCAGTCCAGCTCAGTGAATGCTTCATCCATTTCACGTCATCGCGTTTTGGAAAATCTTCTCTTGCATGCGCGCCGCGGCTTTCTTGGCGAGCTAATGCTGAGTCGACCGTGGTTGCGGCTTGGATGATGAGGTTATCGAATTCTAATGTCTCGATCAGATCGCTGTTCCAGATGAGCGAGCGGTCGGTGACCTTGATATCGTCTACGCCTTTCCAGATGGCGTTGATTTTGTTGGAGCCTTCTTGCAACGTTTTGCCGGTGCGGAATACAGCGGCATCATCTTGCATCGCACGTTGCATTTGGGCGCGGAGTTTAGCTGTAGGCGTTGAACCATTGGCATTGCGGAAGTGATCAAGACGCGCGAGCGCTTCATTAGCAGATGCCTTTGGCAATTCAGCATGGCTAGAGCCAGATTTAGTTTTCTCAGCACAACGCAAACCAGCGGCTCGTCCAAACACCACGAGATCAATGAGTGAGTTTGAACCCAAGCGATTGGCACCATGCACTGAAACACATGCGGCCTCGCCAACGGCCATCAGGCCTTCGACGATTTTTTCTTCATTCTTCTTATCGCCCGCCAAAACTTCGCCGTGATAATTGGTCGGAATCCCGCCCATGTTGTAATGCACGGTTGGCAGGATGGGGATTGGCTCTTTGGTCACGTCAACGCCTGCGAAAATTTTCGCCGATTCCGAAATGCCCGGCAAGCGTTGATGCAATACCGCTGGGTCCAAATGCTCGAGATGGAGATGAATGTGGTCTTTAGCTTTACCAACGCCACGACCTTCGCGGATTTCAAGTGTCATCGAACGCGAGACCACATCGCGTGATGCCAAATCCTTGGCTGATGGCGCGTAACGTTCCATAAAGCGTTCGCCTGCGGAATTGGTGAGATAGCCGCCCTCGCCTCTGGCACCTTCGGTGATCAAACAGCCTGCGCCATAAATGCCCGTGGGGTGAAACTGCACGAATTCCATATCCTGCAAAGGAAGACCCGCGCGCAGCACCATCGCATTGCCATCGCCTGTGCAGGTGTGCGCAGATGTGGCTGAGAAATATGCGCGACCATAGCCGCCTGTGGCCAGAATGGTTTGGTGTGAGCGGAAGCGGTGAATGCTGCCATCTTCCATGCATATGGCAATCACGCCACGGCACACGCCATTTTCCATGATCAGATCAAGCGCAAAATATTCAATGAAGAACGCCGTGTCATAACGCAAGCTCTGGCCATACAAAGTATGGAGCATCGCGTGGCCGGTGCGATCAGCCGCCGCACAGGTGCGCTGCACGGGTGGGCCTTCGCCCATGTTCATCATATGGCCGCCAAACGGGCGCTGATAAATCTTGCCATCTTCGGTGCGTGAAAAGGGCATGCCAAAATGTTCGAGCTCATAAACAGCGGTTGGCGCGTTGCGCACCAAATATTCAATGGCGTCTTGATCGCCCAACCAATCAGCGCCTTTGACCGTGTCATACATGTGCCAGCGCCAATCATCAGCACCCATATTGGCTAGCGATGCAGCGATGCCGCCTTGCGCTGCCACAGTGTGTGAACGCGTCGGAAACACTTTGCTGATGCAGGCGGTTTTCAACCCCGCTTGTGATGCGCCCAAAGCTGCGCGAAGGCCAGCACCGCCAGCGCCTACGACGACAACATCAAATGTGTGATCAGTAATTGGATAAGCAGCCATCAAACACCAAGATTCATTTTGAGAATTGCATAAAGTGCTAGGCCACATAGGCCGAACGCGTAAAAAGTATTGAGCAACAACGAGAGGATTTTCACGATGGGGTGATGCACATAATCTTCGATCACCATTTGCAGACCCAGTTTCATGTGCCAGAAAATTGAAATCATCGCCAAGCTGAGGCCCAAGGCACAGAACGGGTTTTTCACCGAAGCCAAAACCATTGGGCGCGTGGCACCGATATGGGCCACGATAAAATAAACCAGATAAATCACTAAAGGCACATTGGCCAATGCCGTCACACGCTGCATCCAGAAATGCGATGTGCCATCATGAGCGGCACCGAGGCCGCGCACTTTGCCGAGTTCAGACCGCATGCTCATGTCCGCACTCCATATGCAATGATCCAAATTAAAACTGTAAGCAGCGCTGATCCGATGATGTTGATGCGCACCATCCATTCAACATTCTTCAAGCCAAAGCCGTGGCCCGTATCCCAAATGAAATGGCGAAAGCCACCCAGCATATGGTGAAGCAGAGCCCAGCTCATGCCAAATAAAACCAACCTGCCAAACCAATGATAAAAAAAACCTTGCACCGACGCGAAATAGCTATCGGATGTGGCGGCCGCCGACAGCCACCAGACCATGCCCAACATGCCAACGGCCAATGCGACACCGGTTATGCGGTGCAAAATCGACATGGTCATGGAAAGCATTGGGCGATAGATTTGCAGATGCGGCGAGAGGGGCCGCGCTTTGGGTTTGGAATCGGACATTGATTTGCCTTTTGAAACGCTGCTGCCTTTTAACGAGTGCGCTGCAACAAAGCAAATACGGCATAAGGTATCAGGTTAGATCACGGGTGTGGCCAGTTGTCTTGGTTTTGCCTTGAACAACAGGCAACGCTAAGCGGCGCGTTAAGGGGAAATGATTAAGGGATGAGATTCGGCTCTTTTTTGGTACGACTTTTTATCTTTGCCGTATTTCTATTTGTTATTTTTGCCTTGGCCGTTAATTTTCACCTCGTCAATTTGCCAACGCAATATGATCCGTTCACCCCGCCAGATCTGCGCGAAAGCCCCTCTTGGGTTCGCAATCTGAAACTCAAGAACCTTGACCTTAACTCCCAAGCTTGTTTGCAATCCATTAGGCAGGCAGGCATTGCCAATGCACTGTTGCCCGACAGTGGGAGCGAACCAGACTGTTATTTAGAAGATACACTCATGCTTGAACGCATGTCAGTTGCAAAGATCAGGCCTGAGCAAACCCGTTGCAACATTGCAGCACGGCTATACTTGTGGGAACGCCATGTGGTGCAGCCTGCTGCACAGAAATATTTTGGACAAAGTGTAAAAGAGATCACGCATTTTGGCTCTTACAGTTGCCGTACGATTGCACGCTCGAGCTACATGAGCGAGCATTCCACTGCTAATGCCTTTGATATTTCGGGGCTGCGACTTGCCAATGGAAAATTGATCAGCGTACTTGCGAGTTGGAATGCGGGCGACAAAGACTCTGAATTTCTCCACGAAGTGCGAGGCGGCCTGTGCGATTATTTCAACCTCACCCTAAGCCCCGATTACAACGCCGACCATGCCGATCATTTTCATGTCGATATGGGCTGGGTGCGGGGGTGTCATTAAGTCTTGATCGAAATCGCGATAATCAATGCCGCACAAGATGCGCACGCCGCAAGCCCGCGTATAGTATTCCAAAATGTCCAGCTTTGCAGATAATCTGCCCAGAGTTTGGCGCTATCTGCATTTGCAATGTTGGCGGCGGCCAAGCTATCATTGAGCGGCACATTGAATGCCATGGTGATGCCGATTGTGCTGACATAGAGTGCCGCTCCTGCAAGCAAAAAAATCTGGTTCGGGCCAACGCCAGTTTTCCACGCCGCAAATGCGAGTACGAGGCAGATGAGGGCGGTTCCGAAAAGTATGGCCATAAATAGCGGATTGATCACGGTTACATTGATCATTTGCATGGCGGACATGCCTGCTACCGCTGGCAGTCGCCCGAGAGCAGACATAATGAACGATGAAAACGCCAGAAACACGCCAGCGATCAGTCCCGTTCCGAGGATTGCTATGAAATTCGAAAGATAGATTATCCGGTCACTCATGGCTTTTCTCCCATTTGTGATTCAATCATAGTCCCTTCGGAATCTTGCCAAAAGTACGCACAATTTTTATACTGCCTATTGAGGAGAGCGTAGCGATGAAAGCCGAACCTTGGTGCCCTGTTGCGGCGACGATTGACGTTATCGGTGGGAAATGGAAGCCGATGATTTTATTGCAGCTCAAAGATGGGCCGCGCCGCTTCAATGAATTGCGTCGGCTTTTACCCCACGTCACGCAACGCATGATGACCTTACAACTGCGTCAGCTCGAGAAAGACGGAATTATCAACCGTAAAGACTTTGGCGAAAACCCGCCCCATATCGAATACTCATTCACGGAAAAGGGCTTATCGCTTGGTATTATTTTAGGGGAACTCGAACATTGGGGCGAAAGCCTCAGATCACAATAACCTTGGTACCAACTTTCGTCTGCTCATAAAGCTCGATCACTTCCTTGTTCAGCATGCGGATGCAGCCTGATGAAGCGGCGGTGCCGATGGATTCAGGATGTATGGTGCCGTGGATGCGAAAGCCTGTGTCGCCGCCTTTATCGAACAAATACATGGCGCGTGGGCCAAGCGGGTTAATCGGCAAACCGCCGGGCATACCCTCAGCCCATTTGGCATATTCAGGTTTGCGGTCGATCATTTCTGGTGGCGGTGTCCACACCGGATTTTCGCGCTTCATGCCCACTTTGGCAACGCCGGCCCAAGAGAAGCCTTCTTTGCCAACGGCCACGAGATATCTCAGCGCCTTGCCATTTCCTAGAATTTTATAGAGCGCGCGCTCACTGGTCTTGATTATCAGCGTGCCGGGCTTTTCGCTCGAGCTAAAGCTAACTTCCGTGCGGCCTTGATAGGCCGGGCGACGCAGCTTGGCTTTCAATTTCTTAATGTTCGGAGTTTTCGCATTTTTTGGTTTTCCGAAATGAAAGGCCTCAGCCTGTTGCGACAGAATAGTCATACCGGCCATACCGCCGACCATCATGCGCAAAAATTTCCGACGTTCCATAAAAATGCCCCAGCCAAATAATTGATCTGGGGCCTTCAAACATATAGTGGGCGAAATTACAAGACGATGACTTTTGTGCCCACACGGGTCTGCTGGAACAGTTCGATCACTTCCGCGTTCAACATTCTAATGCAGCCAGAAGACGCAGCCGTACCGATTGATTCGGGGTGAATGGTTCCGTGGATGCGAAAGCCAGTGTCATACTTGCCCTTGAATAGATACATTGCGCGTGGGCCCAATGGATTTTCAGGATCACCGCCGGGCATACCCATGGCCCATTTGGCTAACTCGGGTTTACGCTCAATCATTTCTGGCGGAGGTGTCCAAGCGGGGTCCACTTTCTTTAAACCGACCCGGGCCACACCCGTCCATTCGAAGCCCTCCTTGCCGACGGCCACCATGTAACGCATGGCCTTGCCTGCGCCCAGCACTTCATAAAGCGAACGCTCTTTTGTGTTGATGATAATTGTGCCCGGCTTCTCCTTTGAAGCGAAATGAACCAGTTCACGACCTTGGTAGTTTGGCTTTGCATCGACTACTTTGTTTGCGATGAGGGCACCAGGTTTTGCCTTCTTTGCCATCGTCTTTTTCACGATGTGATGTCGGGCTTTCGCATGTTTGACGATTTTCACATGCTTGCGATGTTTCTTATGATAAACTTTTTTGACAGTCGGATAAATGCCGTCGTCATAGGTTCCAAACAGATAGTGGTGGATTTTAGCTTCTGCCGCCTGAGGCCCTGCAAATAGTGCTGCAATCACCACTGCAATGATAGATAGATAGCGTACAATCATTCGAAAAACCCCCACGCAACAAACTTAAACTTTAATTTCAATTTTAAATAATAGAGCTGATGCTGCGGGTATGCAATCAAAAATCGCAAATATGGTTTCTTTGAAATCGAATCTAGCTGAGTATTACTTGGCTTATTTCGCCCTACCGTAGTCCTACCGCCATCATAAAGAGTTTGAGTGCAACTTTAGATTAAAGTAGGGCCGGTTATCCCAGCACTATAAAATGGTCGGGTAGTTCGTTGGGGTTTGCAGCGCTTGGGGGGAAATGTTTGGCCAGTTTCTCGCCTGATTGTTCAACACCAAGTACAAGAGCTTCGGTTAATTTCTGGGCTTTGAGCAATGGCAACATCTGATCAACAATGCGTTGCCAATCCGCATGTGAAACCTTCGCAGCAATTGCCGTGTCAGCAACAATTTCGACATAACGTTCCAGCAGCGAAACGAATATTAACACGCCCGTCCTACCGCCTGTGCCATGGGCGTTCACGGCCAAAAATTGCGTCGCAGCATTGCGGTGGGCGTATTTGCGCATCAGCTTGCGCGGCGTCACGAAATAGCGAAACCAGCTCTGACTCAGCACCAGCGCCACAACAATAAATACGATCAGCTGAATGGCAAAAACCCACCACAGCGTCACCGACGCCCAAGGAAAAAACCGCGCAGCCCATGGCAGCACAAAGGGCATAGCTAATGCCATTCCGGCTGCGATATGAATCGGCACATGCACATAATCGTCTGATTGTTTAGCGACCACGACGATGATCTCGCCACTGGTTTTCAGTTCAGCATCTTTGATCGCAGCGACAACAGCATGGCGATCTGATTTGGTGACATTATCTTTCATTATTCACCATCCACCCGATGCGCCGCCGCCGCCAGAACTTCCGCCCCCGCCCGACCAGCCACCTCCACCGCCCGAATATCCACCGCCACCAAATCCGCCGCCACCACTAAACCCGCCACCCGGAATGATGATCATGCGCCCGCCGCGCGAGGCATTGGACAGTATGATCAAAACGATGATGAAGAAAATAATGAAGGGCAAAATATCGTTGACGGTCAGAGCCGATTGGTTCTGAACCCGCGCCACCACTTGGTCGCCCTGCCCGCCAATTACTTTTTCAATGTCCTCAATGCCAGCGTTGACACCACCCACATAGTCGCCCGCCTTGAAGCGCGGCACCATAGCGTTCTGAATAATGATCGAAGACATGGCGTCAGTCAGATCGCCCTCCGTGCCATATCCTGTTTCAATCGAAACTTTATGTTCAGTGGGGGCCACCAAAACTAATACACCATCATTGCGCTTTTTGTCGCCCAGCTGCCATTTGCGAAATAGGCGGTTGCCATAGTCGCGAATGTCATAACCTTCGAGGGTGGGCACTGTGGCCACAGCAATTTGGTGGCCAGATGCGTCTTCATAGTTTTTGAGTTTGTTGCCGATGATGACGACTTCAGTCTGGCCCAACACATTTGCAGCATCAACAACCGGGCTGGTGGTCAGAACCGGAAAATTCGGCTCAGCCCAAGCGACGGTAATGGCATACAGGGTCGCAATGAAAAAAATCGCGGCCCGCAAGTTGTTCATGATCAAGACTTCGGTTTATTGAAATCGACCTTCGGTGCCGCATCAGAACCTGGTGCAGCGGCAAATGTTTCTGCAGGCTTGGCGGTTGGATAGAACCAATAAGCCCACCAGCGACCGGGAATGGTCACAAGCTCAGTGTTATAAACCTGCACAGATTCAATGTAATCTTTACGCGCAACGGTGATGCGGTTTTCGGTGCCTTCGAGTTGCGATTGCAAAGCTAAGAAGTTCTGGTTGGATTTCAGATCAGGATAGGCTTCCTGAATTGACAGCAATTTGCCAAGCGCTTGCGAGAGCTGGCCCTGTGCATCCTGATATTTTTTAAATGCTTCGGGATTGTTGATAATGTCTGCTGGCAAAACCATTTGCGTGGCTTTGGCGCGCGCTTCCACAACAGCTGTCAAAACATCCTTTTCCTGCGCGGCATAGCCCTTCACAGTTTCAACGAGATTGGGGATCAAATCGGCACGGCGCTGATAATTGTTTTCCACATCACCCCATCGGGCTTTCATGGCCTGCTGGTATGTCGGCACGTTGTTGATGCCGCAACCTGCAAGAAAACTGGCTGTGACGATGAGAATGAGAAAATTAGCAATACGCATAGAGGCCCCCTGTTTGGTTCAGGCTGCAAACTAGCAGCCTGTTACCCAACGCGCAAATGGTGATCATAATCACCAAGTTCAAGTATGTCGCTTAGCTGAAAGTCAGCTCCTCCTATTCTGCCTATTGGCCACAAGATCATCCACCACAGCTGGATCGGCTAGAGTCGAAGTATCTCCGAGCGCACCAAAGTCATCTTCAGCAATTTTGCGCAGAATGCGACGCATGATTTTGCCGGAGCGCGTCTTAGGGAGGCCCGGTGCAAACTGAATTTTATCGGGCGTTGCCAGTGGCCCAATTTCTTTGCGCACGTGATCGACAAGAATTTTCTTCAAGTCGTCGCTGCCCATCTCTCCGGCCATCAAGGTCACATAACAGTAAATGCCCTGACCTTTGATGTCGTGTGGATAACCAACCACAGCGGCTTCGGAAACTTTCGTGTGAGACACCAAAGCCGATTCCACTTCCGCAGTGCCTAAACGGTGACCGGAAACATTGAGCACGTCATCAACGCGGCCGGTAATCCAGTAATAGCCATCGGCATCGCGCTTGCAGCCATCGCCAGTGAAATACATGCCCTTATAAGTCGAGAAGTAATTCTCAACAAAGCGCTGGTGGTCACCATAAAGCGTGCGCATTTGGCCTGGCCAAGAATCCAATATCACCAGATTGCCCGATGCTTCGCCTTCGAGTATGTTGCCTTTGTCATCAACCAAAGCAGGTTGGCAACCGAAGAACGGCTTTGTAGCGGAACCGGGCTTCAACTTTGTGGCCCCCGGCAATGGCGAAATTAAAATGCCGCCAGTTTCGGTTTGCCACCATGTATCGACAATCGGGCAGCGGCCATCACCCACCACGCGGTGATACCATTCCCACGCTTCAGGATTAATGGGCTCACCCACTGAACCGAGCAAGCGCAGCGATTTGCGCGAGGTGCGCGTGACTGGCGCATCGCCTTGCTGCATCAAGGCGCGAAGAGCGGTTGGAGCGGTGTAGAAAATATTCACTTGATGTTTGTCGATCACTTCCCAGAAGCGCGAGGTGTTGGGATAATTCGGCACGCCTTCAAACATCAGCGTGGTGGCACCATTGGCCAGCGGGCCATAGAGAATATAGCTGTGCCCCGTCACCCAGCCCACATCTGCCGTGCACCAATAAACATCACCATCATGATAGTCGAAAATATACTGATGGGTCATCGAGGCATACACAGTGTAGCCACCCGTGGTGTGCAACACGCCCTTGGGCTTACCTGTTGAACCCGAGGTGTAAAGGATAAACAGCGGATCCTCCGCTTTCATCTTTTCGGGCTTGCATTCGGCCGAAACTTTCAGCACTTCCTCATGATACCAAAGATCGCGGTCGCTCACAAAATTAATGGGCGCACCAGTGCGGCGAATAATAAGAACTTGCTCATCGCCTTTGCACTTAGCCAATGCGGCATCAGTGTTGGCTTTGAGGGGAATCTTTTTGCCGCCGCGCAAGCCTTCATCAGCGGTGATGATAAATTTAGAATCGCAATCGAGAATGCGCCCAGCCAAGCTTTCTGGCGAGAAGCCGCCAAATACTACGGAATGCACCGCACCGATACGCGCGCAAGCCAGCATTGCATAAGCAGCCTCCGGAATCATCGGCATATAAATCGTAACGCGGTCGCCTTTTTTCACGCCATGGCTTTTCAGAACATTGGCCATGCGGCACACATGTTCATAAAGCTCAGCGTAAGTGATCTTCTTGTCGTCGTAGGGATTATCGCCTTCCCAGATAATTGCCGTCTGGTTGGCACGTTTTTTCAGATGCCGATCAACGCAATTATAGGCAACGTTCAGAACACCATCTTCATACCATTTGATCGATACATCTGGATACTCAAAAGTCGTATTCTTAATCTTGGTCGGGGCCTTAAACCAATCGAGCCGCTTGGCCTGCTTGCCCCAGAATTTGGCAGGGTTCTTGACCGACTCGGTATAAGACTTTTCATATCCTGCCGCATCAAACAGAGCGCGCTTTTTCCAAGCCGCAGGTACAGCGTAAATTTTATCTGACATGGCGTAATTCACTCCCAAGACGACTGCTTTTTGCAGAGTTTATTGCTTAGCTTCAGTATAGTTCGCAATAACACTTTAATCAAAGACGTAAATTATGAAATCTTCTAATCATTTTCTCAATTTTATGCTGCTGGGTCTGTTCTGGGGCATATCGCCGAGCTTCTACAAGCATTTGTCTGAAATCAAAATGGCCGAAACCCATACGATTTTCTGGACAGGCATGGGTGTGGGTTTGATTATGTTGTGTATGTCCATCTATCGCACGGGTCTAGGTGGCATTGATCGACGTTTAATTATTTATGGCCTAGGTTGTGCGGCGTTGATGAACATCCCCTTCGGTCTCAATCTTTACTTGGCAGGATTCGTGCCGCCCACTGAGCTTGCAATCATCATCACGATGTCGCCGTTCTTCAACTACATTGTGGCGGTCATATTTCGGAATGAAAATTCTTCGCCGCGAAAACTAGCGGCTATATTTTTAGGTTTTTTATCAACGCTGGTATTGATCCTTTCGCGCCAAGGCACTTTGACCGGCAGTATTTCATGGCCCCTGGTTTTTTCAATTTCCATTCCCATTCTCTATTGCGCATATAACTCCTTTGCCGCCCGCGCCTGGCCCAAGGGCGCTGATACAATTCAGGCTGGCGCGTATGAAAGCATATGGTCAGGCCTCCTTATCTTGCCCTTCCTCATATGGTTCCAACCTTTCGCCGCGCTGGGCACGCCGACACTTGTGCAACATTGGCCGCTGCTGCTCATCACATTGATGTGGGTGGTTGAGCGCGTGGTTTACTTCGCACTCATTACCCAAAAAGGTGCTGTCTACACGGTGCAAGCAACATATGTCTCGACGCCTGCTGCGGTGATTATCGGAGCGCTCTTTTTTGGTGGTGTCACCGATTATTGGCTTTGGCTATCGCTGGCGATATTGATGGTGGCACTATGGTTTAACAACACGGAGCATAGGGAAGTCATCTCTCCGGCGGTTAATCCGGAATCGCATCCGATCTAGGCGAGGCGCCACACAGCTGTCTGCTTAATCTCTGCATCTTCCAAATCGCGCGACACCGGCACAGAATATTCGGCAACTTTTAGAAGCCGATCCTTTGGCAAATAGCTGCGGCCCGGATCGCCGATTAGAACATCAATGCCCTTGACCTGTGCTTGTTCTAACCAAGCAAGACAACGCTCGGCAACGCCTTTTTCGTAAAACAAATCGCCGACTAAAATTAGATCGACGTCTGGGGGGCTGGCCATTAACAAATTTTCGGATGTAATCTCAAATTCGTCATCCCCGCGCAGGCGGGGATCTGCGTTTAACTTAAAACAGAGATTCCCGCCTTTGCGGGAATGACGCGTCGCTTTTGCGTTGTTAAGCAACAGGTTCACTTCAATTGCTGCAACCGAAAACAGATCAATGTCTGCCGACAATACAAAAGTCGCACCCGCTTTCATCGCCGCGATGCCAACCATGCCAGAGCCTGATGCAAGTTCGATAACGCGTTTGTCAAACACTGTTGAAGGCGTATCCAAAATATAACGGGCCAAAGCCTGTCCACCTGCCCAAGCGAAGGCCCAAAAGGGCGGTGGCAGCCCAATCTCTCCCAACTCATCTTCGGTCTTCTGCCAAATTGGCAAAGCTTCATGAGCCAAGTGAAGTTTTATTTCAGGAACAAGAGGAGGAGACAAGATCGAGGTATTCGCACGCACAAAGGCGGCGTGATCCATGGTCACAGCTTCAAGCCGCCAAGCTCACAAATCAATTTCCATTCAGAGTCGAGAACGGGTTGCACAGAAAGGCGCGAGTTTTTTACAAGCACCATTTCGCTTAAGGCCTTCACAGTTTTGATTTCATCAAGCGTGATGTGGCGCGGAAGGGCTTTCACAGCGCGGATATCCACGCATTCCCAAGCGGGAATATCTGCTGTTGAATCGGGATGAACCAATGCGCAGACTTCAACAACGCCGACCACGGCTTTGCCAATGTTTGAGTGATAAAAGAAGCCGCGATCACCAATCACCATCTTGCGCATGTTGTTACGCGCTTGATAGTTGCGAATTCCCGTCCATTCCTCACCCTTGGGTCCTTTGGCCATGAGTTGGTCGAAGGAGAAAACGTCTGGCTCAGATTTGAAAAGCCAATAGGCCATTATGCAGCGTCCGGATTTTTCAGCGCCCAACGCCAAGCTTTGATTTCAACTGAAGCAAAGAGACCGCCCAAAGCATAAGGATCATCTGCGGCAATCTTTTCAGCCTCTAGCCGAGTTTCAACATCAACCATAACAAGTGAGCCACACATGTTGCCTTCGTCGTCCAAAAAAGGCCCAGCGAATTTGGCTTTGGCTCCCAAGTCCCTCAGATAGACCACATGATCTGGGCGAATTTTCATGCGCAATTCCAGGCTGTTTGGTTTGTCCGTGCACATCAGAGCATAAAGCATTTTATCAATCCTGTTTCAGTTCAGCGCCGACGGGGCGGCTTAGTAGTTTGGCTATCTCATCGCGTGGATTTGATCGTCCGTCAATGATTGCTGCAACAGCATCCACAATAGGCATTTCGACATTGTGCCGATGCGCTAATTTGGAAGCAATGGAAGCCGTGTATGCGCCCTCAACTACGCCGCGCGAATGTTCGATTGCCTGCATGGCACTTAAGCCCTTGCCAATATTTAAACCGAAAGAATAGTTACGTGATTTTGTGCTGCTACAAGTGAGCAATAAATCCCCCAAGCCAGAAAGCCCCATTAGAGTTTCAGGCCTGGCTCCAAGCTTTGCGCCATAGCGCGATAGCTCCGCAAATCCCCGCGTAATCAAACTCGCCCTTGCGCTCTCGCCCAATCCTTGCGCATCAGAAATTCCGCAAGCGATGGCTAGGACATTCTTCATTGCGCCGCCAATTTCAACACCCGTTACATCGTCGGATGCATAGATGCGAAAATGCGGCAGACTTAGAATTCTAGCCCAATATGTTGCCTGGGCAATGTTGGGGCCAGCTAATGTAACCGCAGTAGGCAACCCCGTGCTAACATCAGCTGCAAAGCTGGGGCCGGACAGAGCGTAGAATTGTGCTAGAGGAAGCAGATCGGATATAACCTCAGACATGGTCAAACCGGTCTCGCGCTCAATCCCCTTCGCGGCAGAAATGATGACAGGACTGGCTATTTTTGTCGTCAAAATGACATCGCGAACTGATTGTGCAGGAACGGCCAACACGGCCGCATCGCCTTCCAAAACTTGGTCAGCAGTTTTGCGCGACCAAATTGAAACGCGGTTACCGGCTTTTGAAGCCACTTGCGCTAAAGCTTGGCCCCACGCACCACCACCAATGATCACAATGCGCTTGCTCATACTTTAGCCCCCAGACGGCCAGAACCATAAATTGGTGCGGCGACCGTATCCAAGGGCCAGCGTGGTTTTGCAGCAAAATCGATATTGTCGGTCAGGCCAAGTGCCAAGCGTTCTGCACCTGCCCATGCAATCATCGCAGCATTGTCCGTACACAGATTAAATGGTGGCACGTCGAGTTTAAAACCATTCTTGGCGGTCACGTTCTCAAACACGCCGCGCAAAGTCTGGTTGGCAGCTACGCCTCCCGCCACCACCAGTGTTGGGCTTTGAACATCAGGATGCATGTCACGAAACTTTTGAAACGCGCGCTTCAGCCGATCCGCCAATGTCTCGGCCACAGCCAATTCAAATGATGCGCACACATCCGCAACATCTTGCTCATTCAATGTTCCAAGCCCGTGCACCACTTCGCGCACTGCCGTCTTCAAGCCGGAGAATGAAAAATTGCAGTCAGGTCTTCCCTTCAACGGGCGCGGAAAATCAAAGCGCTTGTTATTGCCGCGCTTGGCATAGGATTCAACGCGCGGGCCTCCGGGATAACCTAGCCCTAAGAGCTTGGCTACTTTGTCAAAGGCTTCACCCAGAGCATCGTCAATCGTGGTTCCTAAGCGCTTATAATGGCCAACGCCTTCGACCAATTGAAACTGCGTGTGGCCACCGGAAATAAGCAATAATAAATAAGGAAAAGCACAAGGTGCCAGCAGGCGCGGGGTGAGCGCATGGCCTTCCAAATGATTAACCGCCAAAAACGGAATATCCCATGCCATTGCAATAGCTTTGCCAGCGGTTAATCCCACCAGCAAGCCACCCAAAAGGCCTGGCCCAGCAGTGGCCGCCACAGCGGCTAAATCTTCAAAGCCCAACTTGGCTTCTGCCATCGCCCGGCCAACCAGCCCATCCAAATGTGTTACATGAACGCGTGCGGCAATTTCGGGCACAACACCGCCAAATGGCGCATGATCCTTCAACTGCGACAAGACCACATTGCTCAGCAGCTCGCCCTGCCCGTCTGCGTGCCTGCGCACCACGGCGGCTGCGGTTTCGTCGCAGGACGTCTCAATTCCTAAAATAAATGTGCTTTGCTCGGTCATTCGTCAGCAGATTATGTGGATTAAAAGTGTTAGAGGCTTGCCGCTCTAGCACCCAATCCCTAAAATTGGCAAATTATGACAGTTACTCCCAAAATTAGAATCGGCACCCGCGGCTCTCCACTGGCTCTGGCACAGGCACATGAAACTCGTGAACGGCTGATGGCGGCACATGGCTTGGACAGCGATGCATTTGCTATCGTTACCTTTACAACAACTGGAGATGCTATTCGTGATCGCCCTTTAAGCGAGATTGGCGGCAAAGGCTTATTCACAAAAGAGCTCGAAGAGGCTTTGTTTGCAGGCACGATTGATCTGGCGGTTCATTCGATGAAAGATATGCCCGCAAAGTTGCCGCTCGGTCTTGATCTCGTCGCACTTTTGCCACGTGAAGACCCGCGTGATGCGTTTATCAGTTTGACCTCGAAAAGTTTGATGGAAATACCGCGAGGCGCAATCCTCGGCTCTTCGTCAGTGCGGCGCACTGCTCAGGCTTTGCATGCGCGCCCTGATCTGAAGACAGTACAGTTTCGCGGCAATGTGCAAACCAGATTGAAAAAACTTCAGGACGGCGTTGCGGATGCGACGTTTCTTGCCGTGGCGGGTCTCAATCGTCTGGGTCTCTCAGATAAAATTACCAGCATAATGTCGATGGATGACATGTTGCCCTCGGTGGCTCAAGGGGCCATTGGCATTCAAACCAATTCGCATGATGAAGCGACCCGCAAATTGGTTGTGCCACTTGATCACAATCCAACTTCTACAACAGTTATCTGCGAGCGTGCCTTTATGGCAGCACTTGATGGCTCGTGTCGCACACCGATTGCGGGCCACGCGATTATTGAAAATGGTCGCTTGAAATTTCGCGGCCAAGCTCTCACCTTGGACGGTAAGCATATATTCGAAGTTACGCGCGAGGGCGCTTTGTCGGACGGATTTAAAATGGGGCAAGACGCTGGCGAAGATGTCAAAGCGCGCGGCGGAAAATTGATCGCGTATTAATGCGGATTATTCTGACGCGCCCGGTTGAAGACGCAGCAGCGCTCGCGGAAAAATTACGCGCGCTTGGACATATGCCAACTATAACGCCACTGCTAAAAATCGTAGCTCGACCAAATGTGTCAGTTCCGTCCAAACGCTACCAAGCAATCTGTTTAACGAGTGCGAATGCTGTGCGTGTGATGAGTGACATCAGCCTCATTCAAAACATTCCCCTGTTTGCTGTTGGGCAGCAATCAGAAAAAATGGCAAAAGACAAAGGCTTCGCCCAAGTCTCAGCGCATGGCGGCGATGTGATTGGGTTACATAAATTTATTGTTGGCCATCTTAAGCCACAGGGTGGCCCGCTGCTCTATCTCTCGGGTGCCGAGACTTCGGGCGATCTGCAGGGGCGTTTGCAAAGCTCTGGGTTTGAAGTTGATCGCATCATCACCTATGATGCCGTCAAATCATCTTTGGCCGAATTTTCTAACGAAATTGAACGCGCCGAAGCCGTTCTCTTATATTCGCCAAGGACCGCAAAGCTATGGGCATCTGAAATTGAAACCCTGAAACTTACAGAAACCGCAAGCCGCATTAAACATATTTGCTTATCTGCCAATGTTGCAGCAAATCTGCCACAAAGCTGGCCCAGAGCCGTCGCCGCAGCGCCAACAGAAGTGGAATTATTGGCATTGCTTGATTGAATCAGCAAAGCAGAATAGGTGATTGGGGCATGACGCAAGACGACAAACCATCGGACATAATCGATATTGACCCAGATAACATCATTGATAATAATGTTGATGAAAGCCCAATTGCGCCCACTAAGCCAAAGCGCCGTTATGGCACATATGGCTTGGGTGTTGCTGCACTCGCCCTGAGTGCTGTCGCTGGTGCGTGGCTTTACCGCGATGTTCTTGCAACCTATCTCCCATCGGATCAACTTCATGCCATGGCAGCACGAGTTGACGCTGTTGAGCTTGCCAATAAGCAAACTGCGCAGAAGCTTGATGCCGTTGTTGGGCTGACGGATGAAATAAAATCTCAACTTGGCGCTGCCCAAGCCGCCGCAGAAGATGCACGCAAACTGGCAACAAATTTGAAGACTGATACCGGCGATAGCAAGACGAAGTTAGCCGCTTTGGAAAAATCACTGGGCCTTGCTAGCGCCGCTGTCGACGAACTGAAGGGCAAGGTTTCCACTGGAACGACGACTATCGTCTCTGGTGATTCATCAGGACTTACAGCGCGCGTTGATAAGCTTGAAAAAGATTTCGCGTCTCTGAAAGATTTGAATGCAAGCGCTAAAGTGGTGTCTTCACAGCTTTCCCAGTCTTACGCTGATCTCAAAGCAAAAATTGCGGCAGGTTCCGAATATCAAACAGAGCTGAAAGCAATTGGCGCAATTGTGCCAGCAGCTGAAGGGCTAGAGGTCCTTGGCGCTGATGCTGCAAAGGGTATTTTAACACTGCAAGCCTTGAGCGAGAACTTGAAAAATTTTGCCGCAGCTTCTGTGAAAACGACTGAAGCGCCGACTGCAAATGACGACAGTTGGTGGGGCACAACAGCTGGATTATTTTCGGGGCTGATCACCATTCGCAATACTGGTGTGGTTGATTGGGCACAGCTGGCGTTGCAAGCTAGTGATCTTGTTCAAAATGAAAAGCTGGGGGATGCCATTAAATTGCTCGAACCACATTTAGATACGATGCCTCAAGCCTTGCAGGATTGGCGTATTGCTGCAACCAAGCGCATTGCCGCTGATGAGGCCCTCGAACAATTGGGCCGCGCTGTGGCGCGCCAAATTGCAGCGCGGGGATAGGCGACATGATAAAACTATTATGGCGATTTCTCTTGCTGGTGCTGGCCGCCATCGCGTTTGCGTGGTTGGCAGACCGCCCTGAAAAGATCGTCATTCAATCACCCCTACACGAAATTCAAGTTTCGCTGTTGGTTGGTGTCGTGCTGCTAAGCTTGGTTTTAGGAGCTGCTTATTTTATATGGAAACTGGTGCACAGAATTTGGAGCAGCCCAAAAACAGTGCGCGAGTCTTTGCGCTTTCGGAAGCACCGCAAAGCTTACGAATCATTGTCGCGCGGCATTATCGCGGCTGGTGCGGGAGATGCGCAAGCGGCGGCAAAACATGCAAGCATTGCCAGCGAAACGCTAAAAAACGAACCCCTAATTACGTTGCTCACCGCCCAAGCAGCTCAGCTCAAAGGTGATCGCGCGGGGGTTAAACGAGCTTTCGAAGATATGACCAATTCACCCGACACAGAACTGCTCGGACTGCGCGGACTTTTCGCGGAGGCCAAACAGGCCGGTGATTGGAGTACAGCACGCAAGATTGCCGAGCGCGCGCTGGCCAAAAATGCGCGGCTGCCCTGGGCCTCAACCGCAATTTTGCAAGTGCATACCACCGCTAAGGATTGGGCCCAAGCTGCTGCAACAATCGCCCAGCAGGGCAAGGCTGGGCTTTTGCCGCGCGAGGAAGCGGCCAAGAAGCAAGCTATTCTGCTGGCTGCTCAAGCACTCGAGCTAGAAGAAAAAGACCGCGATCGTGCCAAAACCTTCGCTCAAGATGCGTTAGACAATGATGCATCATTGGTGCCGGCTGCATTGGTTGCGGCTCGCACATATGTGGCACATGCTAATCCCCGCAAAGCGCTTAAAATTCTGCGTGCAACGTGGGCGCTGTCGCCACATCCTGATCTGGCCGAAGTGGCTGCTAATGCAAAACCAAATGATGGTGCTGAGGAAAAATTTGAGCGCGTGCGCGATTTGGTCGGACGCCCTGAAACCAATTTGGAATCGGCCTTTGCCTTGGCCCGCGCCGCCATTGCTGCAAAGCGCTGGGATGTGGCCAAAGCCGCACTTGAAACATATGTGACCGAACAACCGCAAGCGCGTATTTGCGGATTGATGGCGCAGATAGAAGATGCACAAGGTGATAAGGGTCGTTCGCGCGAATGGCTGGCGCGCGCACTTCATGCGCCACGCGATCCAATCTGGGTCTCAGACGGAGTTGCCTCGCCGCGCTGGACGCCTGTATCACCTGTGACAGGCGAGATCATTGTCTGCGCATGGAAGCCACCTTTTGAACAGCCAGCGGGTCTTAGCTGGCAAATGCAAACTGATGAGGCAGTCCCACTTTTGGAAGCCATTGCGCCCAAACCCATTTCAGGTGAAACCTTCCGCGCGCCCGATGACCCCGGCATCGAATAGCCAGAGTTGAATTCGTCACAGAATCCGGTTATCGTTTTATATTGTAACCTATGCCGCTTTAGCTCAGTTGGTAGAGCACCGCATTCGTAAAAGGGGAGTCGCTCTTCCGAAACACGAATGGGGACAATGAGTTAGAGCGGTGAATTAAGACTGTGAAAAAAATTAAGCGCCAAATAATATCCGTTTGGCGAAAATAGGCTGCTTTAGCTCAGTTGGTAGAGCACCGCATTCGTAATTAGCGGGTCGATCCGCGAAAGCCGATTGACGACAAGTGGTTGTGAGTTTGGGTTTTGTGTTAGTAGGCGATTAGTAGGCTGTAGCCCAAAACGGGCCGCTTTAGCTCAGTTGGTAGAGCACGTCATTCGTAATGACGGGGTCAGGTGTTCGAGTCACCTAAGCGGCACCATCTCCACCAATGCATGCCAGAAGCCATGTGGAATTTCGGTCCGACAATCGCTAGTTTCTAATCGTCATTTGGAGGGTCAAGTGACCCTACCAAAGCTAGGTAGACAGCGGCTTCATTGACGCTGTCGAGACCCAGCCAAGCGTTCAAATCGTCATCGAAAAAACCTCCACTTGTCATTACAGCCATTTCTAGAGACGCTGCTACCAGACAGACATTTTGCGCCGCATGGCCGCATTCCAAAATACAGTATCTATACCCGCGTTCCCCATATTTTAACTTAACCCTGTCAAAAACTGAGGAGAATACAATTGCAAACCCAGCTGCCAGTACTTGCTCCTGATATGCGCAGAGGCCGTAAAATTCCTCACGGACGTCACGAACAAACATTGTCTCAAGCTCGTTTGTATCTGGCCTAAAGTGATAGGCTCCAGACTCGAGGCCATCAACGTCAAAAGATATCACATAGGCTTCAGTAGGGTATAGCGCACCAGCCGATGGAAAAGCTCGAAATTGATAATTCGCAGAATTTTGGTCCTTCAAAGTGCGACCTACGCTATGCGCTAGGATCGTGGAAAGTTGTGAGAAAGTTGTTGGGTGGTTTGCAAATTCACGCCTCGTCCTCCTTGATCTGATGCCATCAAAAAGAGTCAATGGCTGATTTAAGTACTGCTGATTGAGCGAAGTGCGAGCGGCGTGAGGATAAGTTTTAAATGCGTTCGCCATGTCGCGTTCAACTGCACGAGTTGCGGGGACATTCGGAAGTCCCTCTAGACCTAGTGCCCGATAGAGTTTTGAGTTTTCGTGATAAATTTCTGATACTAAGCCAGTATCTCTCGATTCTTGATCATTCTGAATCCGCACGGTACTGCTTGAGGTGAAAAACTTTGTCATTCGCCCACATAATCCTGCTACGGAAATGGATGAGGTAGTTGGTTAAAACAAGAACTATCGGAAATGGATGGATAACCTAATTTTGTAGCAACCGCATATTTTCGAACGCCTCCCCAGTAAGGTGTGGCGTGGCTGTTGTGAAGTGGCTCTAAAGTTGGAATTACTGCCCTAGTAACAAAAAAGCCTGCTTCTCTAATATCTGGTGTAGTGACGTCTACCGCAATGGGCTCGAGATTTTGGCATCTAAGCTCTCTAATCAATTTATCGTAAGCGACAGCAATATCGGTCTTGCCGTTTTCAGGTACTTCGACTGTCTTTGCACTCGCATCAAGGAAAGCTAAGTGGCTTCGAAATTCCGGCAATAAAGCGTAAGCTAGACCATGGTCGTCAAGTGTCCGAATATCTGTATGAGGCGCTGTTGTAGAAAAACCACTTCGATATTGGGCCGCCTGACGCATACCGAGTATTCCAAGACCGACTTCTTCTAGCGCGAGCTTTAGCGCATTTGCCAAGTTCAAATCAGTTCCTAGGCCAACAACAGTAAAAGGCGGACACCCACTATTTGAACACACAATCAAAACTACGGGTACGTTTATGTCAACTGTAATTAGGTAAGCTTTGATTTCATAGTTCGCTGACCTAATTCGTCCAACTAACTCAGCATTTACTTCATCAAGGCTCTCAAGAGATATTTTTGGAGGTGCGATTCTGTTTAACCATGTAATCATGAATGCGTCTCTTTCAACGCATTCCTTCAAGCCGCCATAAATACTGGCCTCTTTAGTCAGACCGCAGGCGAGTCCAGTCGAAATACTATCCCATATGGGTTTTTCACCGGACTCGGAATACCGATAGGGTACGAATACCAGCGCCGCAGGCACGAGCAATTCTCGAGAAGAGATTAAAGATTGGCCTTTAATCCAACCGAGTTGAGCGTGGTGGTCCATGCGAAGGTAGGGCCAATCTGGCTCTTGATACTGCTTTGCCTCATATAATGCGAATTGTGTTGGATCAACGTAGTTTTCACCGTCTGAAAAACTTCCATAATGGATATCCTCAATGTTGTATTGCGCACCACAGTAGCGTTCGATGCATTCACCAACTGCCTTCATTACAGCTCGTGGTAGTGAATGCGATACGCCAGAACCCACGTTCAGTGCATTGTATCCTGTGAGCGGCTCCAGACCTGCAGGCTCGGCTTCAACTCTGTAAAGTAGAGGATCGTTGCTTGTTATCTCCGCGGACCACAAGTTTTTAACTATTCCCACTTCGTCGCTCACAAGGCAGGAGGCACGACGAATGGCGTCCGCCAAGTCCATGTCGCCATTGCGTTCACATTCTTTTTGCAACATAGCAAGAGAGGGTATTTCCTTTGGCACTTTCTATCTATTCCAAATCTGCGGAGACTTAAAGCCGTGGCCACAACTGGGACATCTCGGCACTTTCAACAACGTGTGGTTGCTCATCGAAAATGTAGTTCCGTCGAGTCGGTGATACCTTCCAATAGTCGTAGGTGGCGAGAACGCAGTGAGCAATCGACATATCTCCAAGACTGCCAGATTAGCGGCAATTTTGGCAGCTGGCATTTCCGCGCTTGGGAGAAAGTGCCTCCTAGCCTGCCCAAAGGATTCAGTGCACTCTACGCCGTTAGCCGCCATTCGCAACTGCAAGCAATTTTGGCAACCAGTTTGAAAAGGAAGAAAAGTTGGTCCAATAACGATATATCGGTGCCCTACCACTATGCGCAACCAACGTTGTTTGAGCATTAGTGCAACATGGTTAGCGCGGTCGAATTCGGCAGAAAAACTTTCTTCAGCAAGTACTACAAGTAATTCTTCAGGCTCATGCTTGCTTCTTACACCATAATATTCACCTGCGCTCTCAAACATCCTGACGTTTGCAGCAGTTAGTCCGACACTTTCGAGCGTTTCGATCGCCAATTTAGCCAGCGAAGGCTGCGCGACAATCGCTATTCGTGCGGATGCAATCGTAGCCGCAATCCTGCCGGGATCAGAACTGTGATGAGAAAACAAATAAAGTGCATTTCTATCTTCAAATTCAACTTCTGCGCTTTTTCCAGCAATTAGCAGACTATTCTGTTGTAACGCCTTGATAAAAAGCAAAACCAGCCCTCGCGGATGCTTGCCCGAAACGAGACCAACAACTTCTTCAACCGAGTTTGCACCATTTAGTAGGGGGTAAATGTCACTGGCGACAGATTCCCAAATTTCTCCTGAAAGTATGAAAGAAAATTTCTCAGCGAAAAACTCTATGCCGCTGCCGATTCGCCGTCTCACATTTACCCATGGTACGAGGCAAGGATTGTTGACGATCTCTATAGCCGCCAGCTTCGCAACATTTACTATTGCGTCGCCTACTTCGGTTTGAGCTACGTCACCTGAACTTACCACGCCTAGTCGTTCCAAATAAGGCTAAGTATTTTTCCAACAACAACAGCAACAGCAATATCGCCCCTCTACCGCCACTGCCGGGCCACCCAAAAGCCCCTCACAAGCTTGCCATACGGTTACAAGCACACCTGACTCCGCGACCGACAAGTTTGGAAATTCTTTCATGAGTAATTCCGGATTTTTCTGAACTTGCTCACGATAATCACTCTCTGTCATCAGCTTACCGAGTGCCGTAGCAAAATCAGCCGGTCCACCTTCTACTTTCGAGGCCATGGATGTTCTCCTTAGATTGACAATGCAACTAACAGTTATCATACTTTTATCAATTCGCATAAGGGATTTTATGAATTTTTCCACCAACATGAATTGCGCGTCGGAATTATTGCTCCGACAGGCATTGAGAAGAGATTGGTCATGGCGACAATAGGCGTGGAAGATGCGGTACTAAATGCGCGTTTGGCGATAATAAAAATGTTGGGTTCAGAGTCGCGCATTCAAGGAGAGCAAGCAACCACAGTTAACTTAAAAAAACATCATGAAGTAGTAATTGATAGAAACGGAATTGAAGAAACTAGATTAGAAGTTTTTGATTTGAATGGCGCCCTGCTGTTTTACGATATTTTGTTTAGGCGTCCCGATGATAGTCTTGTGCTTGTCAGGGCGGCAGCTGATACGTCAATTAATGTACCAGTTGTTTCAATTGGGGACTACGATGAAAATCACTCAACCGGAAAGTTGAAAGACGCTGCCAAACTGGCTATTGAAAAAGGATGGAAAATTCGCGGAGAAAACCGCGTATTTTGTTATAGTTATCCGAAAATAGGAATCGTCGCTGACGACAGAAATGGACGATCCTTCGCTATCGATCTGTTTGATTTAAATATTGTGCCACTGATTGAAACAGGAATAGAAGGTGGCCCCACCGAAAATGTCGGAGCATTCTCATTTCTTCAAAAACTCGTTTGGCGAAATGCACACCCTCCTTTCAATAGTTGGCGGGCGGCAGAAAAAGCAACTATTCAACAACTTGGAAGTACAAGCCTGACTGACATTGCAAAGGGCACAGTTATTGAGCAACATCTGCCTGATACGGTTCCCTTGGTCGGACAGGCGAATTACTATAACTGTGCGCCTGCATGCGCAGAGATGATACTTCGCGCAATGGGTTTTGAATTGAACCAAACAGACATCGCCAAAGCGATGGGCACTGCCCCACCTGGCACTTCAACAGAGGACCAAGAAAAGGGAATTGAAAATGTATGCGAAAGAAAAGTAGATGCTATTATGGATTTCGATCCCACCTTTGAAGAAGCAAGGGATATGTTAAAGGGAAAAATTAGAGCATTTAAAAACGGTATTAGTAATCACGCACGTGTGACATGTGGATATGCGATAGTCCAAACTGCTTCGGGTGCCCGAGAAAATTGGATTTTCATACATGACCCGTGGCCTATCAACAAGGGACGTTCATATTGGGAAAACTGGTATGTTCAGCTTGCTGTAGTACTTAACCACATGTACGTCGAAGAATCGCAAGATGAGAAGACAACTTAGATGTACGAGTGTGGTAAGTTCCCAATACCCGCCGCCTATTATAGGCCAAATTTGCGAATTGATTTTGGGCTTTTGGCAGGGGTAGTTTTGCAAAACTAATTTGCTATGCGTGACCTTGCCCCAAACTTCTATCCAGTTTTAAGTTCGCTCCGGCGGTTGATTATGCCCTGTTTGGCTGGTTGTGCAATGGCTATGGGCGCGTAGACATCAAGTAACGCAGCGTCCATGGCCTTTGTTTGCTCGGACGTTGCGGTTTTAGCGAACTGGGATGGCGTCAGCCAGCCGAGCCCTGAGTGCGGGCGATGGTGGTTGTAGTCGTTTCTCCAGGTTGCCAATTCAACACCGCCTTCCAAGGTCATGCGTAGGTCAGGTGTTCGAGTCACCTAAGCAGCACCATTTATATTAATATCCCGACGGCGAAAGCCAGCTTGGACCGAAACCACATAAAAAATCTGAAACTAAGCCCCAAAAGCACCTTTCATATCATTATAGAGAATTCGTGCGCCTTGGGGATCATCATTCTGACGAGCCGCGAATCCATTTTCAACAGCTTGGTTGAACGAGTTTTCCCAATTCTTTGGCAATCTAAACCCACGCAAAAGTGTGTTTGCATCAATGAATGTACTTTTAACTCCAAAAATGACTTGAGCGTCTTTTGGCTCTGTCGAGTTACTGAAGTTTTTCATTCGTTCAGTTTCAATCATTTCGTAGTGCTTTATCGTTCGAATGATAGTTGGAAGTGTGATGCAATAAGCATCAAAAAAATTATTCAGAAATGCCTTTGACTTCGGATCTACATGAGGACGCATATGATTGGAAGATCCGGACAGAATGCTTGGGATTGGAGTATCGAGCGCCATAAAATACATCCAGTCTGGATAAGCGAAAAATATGTCAAGCAATAATCTGGCCCTATCTGTGACGGTGAGTTGAATCGCCCATCTTGAGCGAACCTCAGCAGTACCGAATCTATTGATTTTCTGACTTGATTTTTCGCTGTCTAGTAGACCGAATGCCACCAATGACTCTATGCGATCCTCAATGCACTCGGCTGAATACCCGAACACCGCATGCAAAAACGTAACAACTTCTTCCGCAATGAATTCCCTGAGTAGACAAAACTGTAAGATTCGAATGGAAACTAAGCCGTGCCAAACGGAATGTTCAGTTTTTGAAATTTGAGTATTGAACCATAGCAGGTTTGGGAAGTATTCTCCGCGGCTAATTTTTTTCCTAAAATCGCTCTGAGTTTCGTATTGTCGTGAATCGACATAGAGACGCCCATTCAAAAGTAAATATTGCAAAAGCCTGTGCTTGTTGGTTGCACCTTTTATGGACAACTCTTCTGCAGCTTTTAGGACACCCAGTATCTGCAAGAAACCGTCTACAAAAGCACGACAGTTTTTATTAAACAGTATTTCGACAAGATTCAGATTTGGTTCAGCCCATTTTTTGAAATAGTGAGTGTCATTTTCAATCTTTGACAACTTTCGAATTTTTGTGCTGGCTCTCATAGCACTTAAAATTGACGTCTCCAATGTCTTCACAAAATCATCTGAGTACTCAGTTATTCTACTTATCTGAAATGTCATATACTGGGATGGTTCGTCACCTTCAGATCGAAGAATTTTTGAGCAACTATTTCGCTCCAATTCGAAGCTGCGAGAATACTGTAAAGCTGAACACTTTCGGTTGAGAACCGATTGAAATCGTGGAGGCTCTACCCTTAAGCACTTGAATGAACCTACTTTAAATCCTTGCTCATGATAGTAATAATCAATAAATGGTATGTCTGGCAGAGTTTCGGGTCTAACCGCGAGAACAAGTCTAGCTGTCGCATTGGGATTTTTGCCAACGTGGTTTAAAACAAAATCCCTCAATTCTCCCACTTGCAAGCACATCCTATGGTATTGAGTATTTGCTCTGCTCCAAGAGATGTTGTCTAATCCATCAAGAATGCAGAGTAATCCAACTCCTCGGCTTGTGAGTTCAGCCTGCAAAAAATCATAAAGATCGATGAATACGGATTTCAAGCCACTGTTGACAACGATCTCACGGATCATAAATTCTGAATAGTCACCCACCTTTTCGCCAAATTTTGCTTCAAGCCATTTTGCAAGCTCTTTGACACTAGGGGTGAATAGACTGTCATATTTATTCTTATCAAACCACTTGATCAAGCTTACAAACTGATCACTTAACGTGTGGTTGTCTCGAAGTAGTTTGGGGACTTTTCCTCCGTATACTAACATTACGTACGCGGCGTGGACTTTGAAGTACTCGACAAGTGTAAGTTGTTTGCCATTAGCATTGTCATCAAACCACAGACTATAAACTTTGTGGGCATCTATTCGAAACCAAGACAGCTTCAACTCTTTTTCAAGAATTGTCTTGGTGTTATTATTCACCCAGTGATTTACAAATGCAGTTTTGCCTGCTCCACGATTACCAACAAGCGCGATAAGTTGATCTTTTTTTAGTGCGTCAAGAAAATGCCTAGGTAAATCAAATGCAGTAGCGCGCTCTACTGCCACCGTACTTTGGTATGTATCATTTAGCCGAGTTACTATATGCGGTCGATTTGGGTTTGCAGGATGCCACCTAGCCACAGAACCCAACAAATCCATTATCGCAACATAACTTCGTTTGACATAGTGAATTGCTTCAAAACCTTCTTCAAGTTTAGGCTTTGATAGCTGCAAATCCAGTGCTCTTTTGTATTCAGAGTCCTTTTCTTCGGAGCTAAGAGGGCGATAAATGTATTCAGTTATCCACCCTCGAACTTCTGCCTGCATTTCTTCAGAGCTATTCATTTTGACTTGTCTTCAATTTGAAGTCGGATCTCTTGTGCCTTAGTAGATTCGAGACTCAAAAAACGTTCACACAAAGTATCTGTGAATTGTTTGTTCCAGCCCTCGAGGGAGGAGCGCTCATTTTCTGGCAGTGAATCTAGCATTTCATAAACGCGTTCGTTGCCCATTGCCCTAATTAAGAGGCTAATTTGCAGTTTTTTTGCACTGGACAAAAATTGTGCGCGCTCGGCTTCATTCTGTTTTCTACCTTCCGGTATGCTAGAAGCAACTTCGGAAAGCAAGCGTTCTTGCTCTTTGAGTTCTTGTTTCCAAATTCCAAACAAGAATTGGAAAATCGATAATTTGTATGTTTCGCGTGAGGTTGCGCGCGCAATTCGTGCCGCCAATAGGATAGCGGCAGCGCTGACAAGTGCAGCTATGACAGGAGGTAACAATGGCAAGAGTGAATTCATCGCACATTAACCCAATTTTCGTTGCAACCAACTAAAGGTATAAACTGACACTTTTCAAGTGCCAAAAAATGTATCGAAGAAACACAGCGTAATAGTCAACGTTAGTCGCGTCACCCTAATTCAGATTGCCCCTTACAAACGAATGTAAGCGCCCTCATTTCAGCAGTCGTGCGCAAGGCCAAGAGAGCCAAAATGATCGATGCCCTGCCGTCGCTAATGGGCACAAGGCTTTTGGTCAAGGGTGTCTCTCTTGAGATCGGGGCACGAGCCACCTAATTTCTGCCATCGTTTGGTTCAATTTGCAGATAAATTATTTCGTATTAGGAGGTCTGAGGCCAGACAACGAATAATGTCAATGCTTTGTCCTTTCAGTTCGCTATTCAATAGGCGAATAGTAGGCGATCCTTCGTCTGCAGGGGTATTTTCACCATTACTCGTCGCGAGCAGGCCCTAGCCATTGGTCGTGATCGTTGGTCCAAGCGGGCTTCGTAACTGCATAGTCTGCAATCGCGCTCCTGCATCGCCGCACTGTCGGGAACCGATAGATTGTCGTTTCCTGTGTGACATTCAACTTACAAGCTGAATGCCACGCCTCGTGCCCACTACCATGCCAAGTTAACAGTCCGGGCAACACGCGATGCAACACCCTGCCCCAAACGATCGCATTTAGCCAAGGCACTGTTGGGTTCAGTTCCCGCAACTCGTCCACCATCGCAGCCATAGTCGTTAAGTTCGGCAGATGAATATTGCAGTGTGGCAGTGCGGCGCGGTCGAGCATTAGGCGCAAATAGCCGAAATATTCGCGGTGCGTGGCAACGTAGGCAGCCCGCTTTAACAATATTTGAGGGCTGGTTTCCGTGTGATTGGAAGACTGGATCATGGTCCGAGCTTACGGCTTTCAACGCCACCCAAGCAACGGCCCTAGCCATTGCCTTTGTCACCGACGAAACTGGCGTTCCAGTAGGATTAGTAAGATAACAGTCTAAAACTGTATACTGCTGGAAAGGCTAAAGGCGTAGCAACCACGCCGCGCCTGTAGCATCCCCTTTTCTTACTAAATGACGTCGAAGCGCGGATCGCGAACTGGGCCTTGGTTGTTGGCTTCGCCACCATCAAGTTCAATCGGCGGGTCTTCCTGCCACTCTCCATCATCATCCGGCCATGGCACGGGTACGCCGATATGCTTTTCAAATGCCGCCCGCGCGGCAACCAAATCTGGCAAATCATAACGTGTTGAAGTTTCTGTGTCGGGCACGTCTTTGGCCACATACCGCACAAGATATTGCCCGTTCCGATCTGTTTTGATGGAAGGAATGATTTTGTGGAGCAGTCTACCAAGTGCCACCTCACTCAGCCGACGCTCCGTTGGGAAACGCTGGCGCATTTCTTCGACCAGCGCTCTTATGGTAGTGCTGGAAGCACCGCTGACGCGGTTTTGCGGGAGTCGGCCATTGTGCAGTACTTGGTGTATGTATTGCTCATACGGTGGCCGCGCCCGTAGAATCTCATCGAACAGGGCTTCTGTCTTGATGGTCTTATGCGGGTCTGGTCCTTGGCTCAAGTCGCGGTGCAGAAGATCATATAGCATGGCTTCATAACCACCGCTTTCCAACTCTGCAAAAATGGCGGCAAAATAGGGTCGATCTTCTTTCCTTGTGTTGCTGACTTCAAAGACCATCCAGCGCCTATCACCAGTGTCCGCTGGTACAACTGAATCTTCGTTGGATGCAACGATGAGCAATGAGTAGTTTCGCATACGTATGGGATCGACGCCCTTCTGTTCCAACACAATGTGAGATTCAGTGACGCGCGTTTTGATGACACCCGCCTCCTTTCTGTTGCCGCCGAACATACCTTCGTCGATAAACACAAGCCGCTTGGAAGCAAGATGTGCATTGAAACGGCCCAGCACATGCGAAGCTTGGGTGACGTTGATGTAATGCGGACCCCATAGCCTGCCGTAAATTTCCGCGACAATGCCTTTGCCTGTGCCGGGAGACCCCTTAAGCACAATGGCTGTGCCAATTAGTTCAGCGGGTTTTTGCACACCAAGGGCAAACCAATTCATGATCCATTCAAAGAGATCGCTGCGGCCATCGCAGATTACCTCAAAAAGATGCTGACGAAACCTGCCCCACTCTCCGGGTACTGGGTCGTAACTTAGGCCCTGATATGTATTCCACGTCTTGCCATTGTGCCCTGTAGGCAGAGCGGGGTTGAATACAACTCTGTGATAGTGAGCGGCATAAGAGTGACTCTTCCATAGTGGCGCTACTGGCACATGATTTGTGCCACCTTTACCGTCGGGCATGGCTAGTGTTTCAGGGGCCATGCGGTCAAAAAACGGTACCACTCCAAGAAAAGCCAATTCATCCTCTGCTTGGCCAGTGCCGTCTTTCACAATGATCAATGTACGATTGCCATGTGTGAAGATTCCAAAGCGCTCGTTCATGGAAGCAATGACACGGTTCATGCTGTTTGCTGGCCCGTTCCAGCCATTTTCTTTTGCCCAGTGAAACACCGAACCTAAACCAAGTCGACCGTTGGGCTTTGCGCCATCCCACTTTTTTCGACAATCGGCTTCGCCTTTGTACTTATCTTGTGATGTCTTTGACCATTCGTGCCAAAGATCAAAACCCTTGTCGCCAAAGTGGTTTTTGATGGCCAGCATGGACCTCATCCACATATCGTAATCGTCTGCTGCAATATGTTTTAGTGCTTCTTTGGCCTCCTCTAAGTCGCTGGGCATTTCACCGCCGCGCTTGCCCCGCACAACGGTTATGGTGCCTTGTTCGACCTCAGGAACGTCTGGCCCAAGGATTGTTTCCCACTTGGCAACGAATTCAACTTTCTTCAACACATTGCCGGTGACAGGGTTCAGCCAACCCGACTCACGAGCAAAGGGCAAGGCAATGAGATTGCCGAATCCGCCTTCGCTCACGCCATCTTGCTTTGGAAAAATCTCACCCTGATTTGATTCAACGCCAGCTGAGCCTTCTTTAAGGCCGCAACGCGCAAGAATCTTCTTGAAGAAGGAACGGACGGCTCTTGCCTTTTGTCGGTTGGCGAAGAACACCCAGATATGAACGCCGAAACCACCGCCAGACCGAAACAGGATTGGGCGGTACCCATATTCCAGCAAGATCGTATAGATCGCTACGGCCAATTCCAGCATCTTATCACGCGAGAAGGTCTTTTCGTGATCATCAAGATCAACAACGGCGATTTGAGTCTGATCGCCGATGAGTGGGTAGATGCCATACGCAGCACCTCCACTCAACTGGGCTTTGGCCTGTTGCAGGCCAAACACACCATGCACTGGCCTGTAGCTACCGTCTGGCTGACGTTGTGCATAGACGTCAGGCCGCCCCAGTTTTGCAAAATTGACCAAAAGGTTTTCGAGGGACTCATACATTGGCCCCTCCTACAGTTTGTTCGTCCAGCCACTTCAGCAAGTCGGCTAGGCGATACCTAATGGCGCTGCCAGTCTTGTTGCCAAGCCTGATATAGCGCGGCCCCATCTGCATCGAGCGCCAGCGGCGAAGGGTCGAGCATGAAACGTGAAGCACATGGGCTGCTTCTTCAGTGGTAAGCGGACGATCTAGGTTGTTCTTTGTCGGATATACAGTTGTGGTGACGGGCATGACCATTTCCTTGAAAAGAACTGGCCAAAAATGTGGTTGAAAAACCGAGCATGAATCTGACCACTTCAATTGAGTTTGAGTGTGTGATCAGACTCGCCGTTATGTGGGCAAATCGGGGTGCCCCACATGCTTACCAAAGCAGCTGTCCGTGCTCGAACGACCGAGCTATGCGCGTCATTTAGGTAATATGGTCGGCGCTCTGTCGACACCCGAGTGACAGTGACCATAACTGATACAATACTCTAAGTGGTCGCTGAATTCAAGGTTGAGATTTAAATTCAGGCAGCTTTCTTTTCTTCAACTGCGTTCGCGAGTTCCAAAATTTTCTGCGCAACGCGCTCGACTGGCAAACGCAAGCGGTCAACACTCACAATTATGTAAGTGCCTGTCATGCTGTCGTTAGACCGATGATTGAGCATTTTCTTTAGCGCGTAAGACGAAATGTCTAGACTCTCAGCAATCGAAATATAGGTTCGCCGCAAGTCGTGCAGGGTGAACTTAACTTCAGACACACCCACAATCCTACGCAGAAAGCTTTTTGTCTCGACAATGTGCCCGCTGGCACCGCTGCCCGGAAAAATCCATTGACTTTGGCCAGCAATCTCTCGCCGCCGCGAAAACAATTCAAACAGAAAATTGGAAAGTGGCAAAAGCAACGGATCGCCATTTTTTGTTATCGGGATTTCCAAGGTTCTGGCGGCGAAATCAAGATACTCCCATTTTAGCTTTGCAATTTCGTTGCGCCTCATGCCGCTGAAAAGTGCGACCAACATGAAATCTCGCGCGTCGGGGCACTCACCCATAACCGCCTGCCAAAACACTGGAAGCTGGTGCGGTGCCACGAGCGTTCTGCGCCTGCGCTCGGGTGCCCAAGACCGTGTGCGCGACAGAACTGAAACGGGGTTTGCCGGAAATTCGTCGTGAACACTGCTCACAAAATTATAGATTGCTCTCAGGTGCCGAAACACATTATTTCCGGTGATTGCCCCATGCTCAGAACTGATCTTACGAAACTTTGTCAGTACCATTTCGCGTGTGATTTCCCGCAATGGTAGCTTGCGCCAATCTGGCAGGTAAAGTCTGAGGGTTCTAGCATAACCCGCTTTGGTCACCGCTACGAGATTTGGCTTAGCTTCGAAGACAGCCGCAAAGCCTTGCTCCACCGTCATCTCCTTTGCCCGCTTCAGCTTTGCTGCCTGCACCGGATTTTCACCTCGCATCAGTGCCGAAAGCCGCTGCATGGCGACGCTGCGTGCTTCATCCAATCCCATCAGCGGGTGACGTCCTAGAGTCTGGCGAATATTTTTTTGGTGCAAACGCGATTCAATAAAAAATGTCTTGGCACTGGCTCCAACACAAATACCAAAACCTGTAAGTTCGACGTCTCGGTAAAAGCACTGGCCGCTTTCTGTAAATGGAATCTGGTCAATGATGCGCTTGGTAAGCTTCAGTGTCGGCATGGTACAAATCTCCCTTTCGACAGTCCAATTAGTATCACTGCATCGAAAAGAAAGAGTTTTCATCCGTGTACGGACGGCATGAACACACAATAACTCGTGTGAGCGCCGCTGGGCAGCATTCGAACTGGGGGCCAGATGCGTCCTCAGCTATTATTGCCACAACCGAAATATTCGGTTCGCAAAGGAGTAAGGAATGGATAATTCAATCACGATTGGTGGGGCGTTTTTCGATTCACCAATGACAGCTTTCAAATTTTTGGATAAAGAAATGGCATCCCAGGAAATACACTGGCCGATTGGCTGTTCAAACGAAATCTCAAATTCTCATCCACTTCATCGCACATTTTTGATTGCGCTATTCGATTATTATCCTGATCGGGCAGAGTGGACCGATGGGATGGAACCCGACTTCTTTTCTGTTATTCGTGATCTGAACAGTGGGCATCTCGCGCTATGTGCGCACTTTGAAAGTGATCATATCCATATCTTTGACCCAATGCGGTCAATCATGGCTTACCTTCATATGAACTGCGAGGACAGCCCGTTTAGCAGACGCGGTGACCTTTATGCCGTAAACGCACCGGAAAAGGATCAGGAGCGATTTCACCGGAGGCAAGGTTTGCGCCCGTAACGAACGCTTTCCAAACTTTTAACCCTTAGTCAACAATGCGGCTGGCGTAGTCTTCAGGGCCTTCGCCAGCCGAGCCAAAACCTTGATGGAAGGATTGCGGAGACCACGTTCGACGCCGCTAACATATGTTCGGTCGATTTTAGCCTCGTATGCAAGCTCTTCTTGGTTGAAGTTTACCGTCAACCTTGCTGCCTTCACATTATTGCCTACAATTTTGCAAATGTCGTCCATGGAAGGCATAGCGCCAGAATGTGGACTATTTTCCACGGACTATAGTCAACAAATCTCTTTCGATTTTCTGCTGTAGACTATATTCATCATGCCAAGAGTGGAGGTTTGGCATGGTTTGGCGCGAAATATTTTGGTGGGGATTGATGGCGGTTTGCACTACCCCAATCTGGGGAACACTGATCTGGTTCCTGAATGAGCTCTACATTCGGCCCCTGCTGATACCCAAGGCCGAGATTGAGCGTTTGGCTGACGATCTGAGGCTAAGCTATCCGGCCGATCCAGCGGAAGCGGCGTTCGCTGAGGAACAGAATGCTTGGTATCGGTCAGAAACTTTCGAGCAGGGAAAGTGGCGAAGGGTTCGAATGCGGATTGAGAAATTGCCATAAACGGGCCATTTCCTCAAATGGGAAAGCCAACCGAGCCTGCAATCAAGCCGCCTCTTTTGCAGTCATCTTCTGGAACAGCGTCTTCAAATATGAGGTGTCATTCTGTTTCATGAAAATCACATTCCGATCTTCGAGGTCAACTTCAGTGAGCGTTGAACCTACGTTCAATAGATCGGTGAACAAAGTCGGTGAAAGTACAAACGCATTCAATGTGAGGTCATTGTCGCCAAGTTCTTTTTCGAGGACTTTGATTTCTTTGTGCAGTCCCATCTTTGGATCATTAAGGTCGATGTTACGAAGCCCTTTTGGATCAACCAAGCTGAGCCATTGTTGTCCCGTAGCTTCATCGATCAACCATAACAGGAAGTCGGGATAGAAGTTTCCGGCACGGGCAAAGCCAAGCCCTTTTTCTTCCCTATCTGCGTTGCGCAATAGATAGAGGCTCCGCTCACCAATCGCTTCTTTGCCTTCTTTGGTTTCATAGAATTTCTGAAGGTCAGTGACGAACTGAACTTCACTTTCTGCCCCAAGTGCTAGTGGGCGCAATTTGAGGGGCAGCATTCCCTTTTCCAGAACGCTCAACAGCGGATAATAGAGGTGCCGATTGAAACTAATTGCCACCATGTGTGGCGCTGTCCATTTGTTCGCTTCCTTTATGTCACCATCTTCGACCAGCTTTTTGAGCACCTCTAGCTTCTTCAGGTACTCATTGCCCTCGTCAGTGTCTTCAATTTCAAGCTGATAGAGCTTCAGCATTGAACCGTGATCGTCATCCATCATGGTGACTTCGTAGAACTGGCCTTCGTAGCCTGCTTTGAGCGACTTGTAGAAGCGGTCGGTGTAGTCAATGAGCAGGCGGATGAGAATGTCCTCTTGTTTGCGCACGTCCGCAAAGCTTGTGATCGCAAGTTCGTTTTGTGGGATGAACAGCGTGTACCAATCGCTAGCGCCTTTGCAGTAGGCAATGAGGCGGTTCAGTTCTAGCCGCAAATTGCTCCAGCTTGATTGCAGCTTGTGATCTTGCAAGGCCAAATACACACGATCAAAATCAAACATAGCCATGACAGCGGAATCGAGTTTTCCTTCACTGCGGGCATTGAACGGCGTTTTGGCGCTTCCTTTATCGTAAGTCGTCAGCGCTTCAATGCGCGGATAAAGGTCCAGTGTGATGTGGGGCGGCTTGATGCCCTTGAACGCTTCTGGAATTTCATAGAGCCAAGGGAAGTGTTTGCGCTTGAAGCCGTTCTTTTGATTGTCTTTGTAACCGTCTTTGAGCGCCAGTGTTTTGAGCTTGTTCTTTGGTAACAGCGATTTCGTAGGGAAATCCAGCTCCAATATTTCGTCGCTCGGTGTAATGCCTTCTTCAATAAGATAGGCTTTGAACTGGGCCATGTAATTGGCCCGAACGCCAAAGATGTTCAGTGTTTCAAGTCGGTCTAGGTGGGCACCCTTGGGCCTCTCAGACGCGACAGAACGCTTTAGCGAATAGCCCTTGCCCTTTAGGCGAACGCCTCGGCCAAAGAGCTGGATGATCTGCGAGCCTTCGCCTTGCCCCATATTGAGCAAGCCCATGGTTGACACGCGCCAACTGCTCCAGCCTTCGGTGAATTTGCGTGAACCAATCAACACGTTCAACAAGCTGGCTTTGTCGTTGATCGTGCCAAACAAAGCGCCACCAAAATTGTCGCTTTCATTGTCAAACGCTTGGCTGACTTCAGCCAATTTGAAGAAGCCGGCATCATCACCAATGTTGATCAATCCAAACGGCTCGGCATCGCCAACTCGAAGCGCCAACTCACCCTTGCTGGCTTTTAGATTGACCAGCTTGAGGCGTTGCCTTGCGGTTGCATTAAACAGCCGCTTCAGAATATCGGCATAGATCGCTTCGGCGTTTGATTGCATGAGCGGGGAGAAGCGGCCCTTGAAAATATTGTTGCCCTTGGCATCCAAAAGCATCGCCTTGTCGGCCACCAATTCGCCAATCCATGATTTCGCTTGCACATCGTCATTGAGGAAGCTGGCGAGAAAGTTCACGACTTCAAGAATATCGGAATCATCATCGGCAACCTTGTTGCCAACAAAAACCCAAAGCGGTTTTTCGATGCTGAAGGCTGCAATCTTGTCGCGGTTTGCATCCCAGAGAAAAAGCTGCTGGTAAAAGCTGAGCAAGCAAGCGGTGAAATAAAGCCTGCCATTCTTGTCATACTCATCATCTTTCAGATTGAGTATCATCGACTCCTTGCCGTAGCCATCTTCGTAGAAGAACTTGTAGGAATAATCGAAGAGGACGCATTTGGCATAGACTTCTCGTGTCGCCATGAAACGGGCGCGGCGCTTGTCTTCTGACGTGAGGACAAGCTTGGCTTTCTGCTCAGGTGCCAACTGCGCAACACGTGTCGTCTCAAACAGCATCTTGGCGCGTTTCTTTTGAATGTCCTCTTCGGCTTGTTTCACGGTCAGGCCCTTGGCTACGGCTTGGCCAAAAGTTGCGGAATATTCAAAGGCAAAACCACCACGGCAAAGAACTTCACGGCGGTTCATCCAAGCGCCTGCTGCGGTGCCTGTGCCGCGATGGCCTTCATCGACAAGCACCAAGTTATTGCCAGCAAAGGCTTCAACGGCAACGGTCTTGTCGCCCATTTCATCGCCCAGCTTGTTAATGTCGATGACTTCGATGGTGCCACGAAATGTGTCGCTCTTGTTCTTGTCAAACAGGCGGTGGAAGCCAAAGCCCGAAAGCGTCAACTCTTCAAGATGCTGGCGCGACAAGCCCTCATTGGGCGTGAGCAGAATGATCTTGTCCGGGTGCAGGTTGTTGTGGCCCGCTTGGAAGTAGTGCAGGTATTGCCGAATGTTGATGTGGAGCAGCAGCGTTTTGCCGCTGCCTGTGGCGTTCCAGAAGGCAATCTTGTTCAGATCATCAGCCAGAAATTGCTGGAATGCTTCGGCTTCAGGGTCTTGGTGGTAAAGGGCCAACTCGGTGTTGAGGCCATTCAATAATTCTTGACGACGGCTGAAATACCAATCGAGATAAATCTCGGTGAACAGCAATGAGAGATACTGAAAATACTTCATCTGAAGGGTAGCGCCCTCCAGCTTGTTGCGGCGTTCGGTGATGGCTTGCCAATGGCCAACGATATTAAGGTCATAACGGCGAAGTTCAGTATCTGAAATGCGATCCATCTCAAACAAGTTGCGCGTTAACTCGTGAAAGAATTTGCTTTGGCCATCTTCGTCCAACCCTTCATGGCGATCATCACCTAAGCGCTGTTTCAGGGCATTCAAGCTGCCGCCCTTGAAAAAGCCCATCATCCAGCGATTGAGAACCAGCTCTTGATGGAAGCTGCGTTTTTTAGTGGGGGCACGCGCCATCAAACGTCGTCCACATCAAACATAGCAGACAGGAACTCAGGCTCAATCTGGCGCAGCTTCAAGGTGCGGGTGATGCCGCCTTCATCTTCGGTGGAAGTCAGCACACTTGGAATGTTATGATCACCATTAACATAAACAACGTCATATTCATTGTCAGCAGGGTTCACCGCCAGCTTGTCACACAGCTTGGTGAGTTCTTCATAACCAATCTTCTCGCAATCACGCCACAGAACCAAGGTGCGATCACCGCTGGGCAAACGGCCTACAACGGTTACAAAGCCGCGCTCGATATCTGCATCAATGGTTTTTACCGTCAGGCCAATGAGGTAGTTAAAGGTTTCAACAAGATCAACATTGCGAGCTTCACTAGCCCCTGCTGAATCAACGGCAACCTTCAACTTGAAATCAAATGGCTTTTTAAAGGATTCGACGGAGAGGAGCGAACCCCTGCTTTCCACGTCGAGCATATATTTCAGTAGGTAATCTTCTTTTGCCTTGTCAAGCATGGCATTCAGAAGATCAGATTGATTTGGATTGCGGATGAGTTCGAGGTTGTTAAGAGAATCTTCGTAGCCCTCAATTCTAAGTATCTTTATTGCATGACTAATGCCGGTATCATCAGACGTAGGCATTCCATCTCGCCACTCTGCTGAATATACGACTTTCTGGATGCGGGGCTTGATCACCGTATCAAAATAATCCCCTTGTTCTGCCAGCAAATATTTTCTCTTCCCATCGTCTGAACGGTTCAGTTCGATAACCGCGTGACTGGTGGTCCCGGACCCAGCAAAAAAATCCATCACGACAGCGTTTCTGTTGGCGGCCCCAGCAATGAAAATGGCATCAACTACTGCATGAATTGACTTTGGATATGCAAAGGCCGGAACTTTAAAAAGAGCCTTTAGCAGGGCCGTCCCGTGCTCCGTAGCTGAATACTTTGCGTCCGCCCAAGTGGATACCGAAACCACTCCGTCATCATTTGGTCTACGTTTGTAATATACGTAGTCCTTTCCTGACCGATCAGGTCGTATCGCCAACTTGTTCATTGACGCTGTAACTGTGGAGCCTTCCCAGCGCCAAGTCTTTTGCTGTCCCTCATCGTTGTCAGGATAGACAACTTGTTCACCTTCCATTGGGTTTTCGAGGATACGCCACTTGTCATCTGAATCCGACCATTCCATCTTTGGAACGCGAAGAGATTTATCTTTAATGTAAATTGGATAGTACAAATTCTTGCGCTTCGAGCGGTCAGAGTTTGAACCTTCACGCCTTAAATTGCGCCACTCAAACGGTCCATCGTTGTCTGACTGATTAAATCGAGAACGTTGGGCATCTGTTGGCGGAAGTCGGCCTATAGAGGATTTCTCCGATTGTCCGACCGCAATCATGTACTCGTGCGAGATTGAGTAACCCGTTTTAGTTGGCCTGCCCGATGGGTTCGCGCGAACTGCGAATGTTCCGAGCGTGTTGCCATCGAATGATTCATTGCAAATGAAACTAAGCTCTTTGTACTGAGCGTCATCGATTGCAGCCATTAAGACGCCATTGTCCACAAGCATTGGTCTCGCAGCCTTTAATCGGGATTCAAGCAGCGCTACCCAACTAGAAGACTTGTAGCCATTCTTGTAGTCGATAGCAGAAGCATCCGTATTGTAAGGTGGATCAATGTAAATGGTATTGACCTTGCTTCTGAATTTTTCCTTGAGCAAAGTCAGTGCCTGAAAATTGTCACCATGTACAAGTAGCCCGTCAGTTGTTGCATCCAAATTGGGAATAGACTTGAGCAGACTTATTTGAAACGCTGCATCGAACAAAGCAGTATCAACCATCAGCGCTGATGCAGCTTTCAGGTCGGCAATGCTGCCCGGATTTGCTGTTTCACGCATTCCCAATTCATGCCACTGCTTCCACTGCTCTGCATTGGCCACGATGGCAGGGTAAAGCGCTTCGGGAACGCGGTCCAACGTCATGCAATAGTGTGCTGACACCACGAACTTCTTTTTCAGCCACAGCTTTTTCTGGAAGTCTTCAAGCTGGGCCAAGAATACAATCAGGTCTAATGCTATGGCCCGCAGGCATTGAATCATCCGCAGTGATTTTTCGATATTGGCAAAGGCTTGCGCGTTCTGCACATCATCAAGGTTCATCACTTCGTTCTTGATGTAAAAATCCAGCTCACCCCGCAGGAACTCTCCCAGATTTTTGTGAATGAAATAGTCAGCGCTGTTCTTCTGGGTATAGTTGGTCAGGTGCTTTTCCAGCAAGGTGCGCTGTGGGTTTTTCTCGGTGGGTTCGCGCTTGGTCAGATCCAGCCAATTGCTTTTCACGCAATCGCTTTCCAAAATCGCTGCTACGGCCTTGGTGGTCAAAGCGTCTTGCTTGGTGCCCTTGGGCATGGCTTTGTAGGCGAAGCGCAGCGTCAGTTCACCATTCAGCTCTTCAACCGGAATGAGGATTTCCTCCCACTCTTCCCCGTCATCACCCACACGGGTTACGGTCATGGTTTCGATCAAGGCGAAGCGGCGCTCTTTGTCATTGTCTTTGCGATTATCCTTTGCAGTGTCCGCCGCAATAAGGCGGCAGTGGACGGTGCGGCCATCGCTGAGTTTGAAGCTGTAGTTTGAAAAGCTCTCGCCGCTCTTGGTGTAATACTGGTCCTTATTGGCCCAATGCAGCATAACCTCTTCACCGGCATAGGGAATGGCATAGGTGTTGCCTTTGTAACGGCGCTGGCTGATGAAATCGCCGGACTCATAGTAGCGCGAGAAGAACGTGAGTAAGTGCGAGAACACGGCGTTCTCATGTTCAACGGCACCACTTTCAAGTTCAGCAATTTTGGCCCGAAGTTCTTTTACTTTTGGCAAATCATCGGCGTTTACGCCCAATTCCTTGGCCTTGGTTTCCGTTTCCGCAAGTTCCTGCCGCACATGGCTGATGTTTGCAGCATTGCCGCTGGCCAGCGCTGCTGACACTTTCTCGGCAAGACGTTTTTCGAGATATTCATTAATCTCGCCTGCCCGTGCATTGAGAATGCGATAGACGCCAAAATCCAGCTCAGGCTTGTCAATCTGGAAAATTTCTCGCAGCTTTTCGGTGAGTTCAGTGAACTTGCTCATTATCAATCAATATCCCTTATACTGGCGATAGTCATATAACCGACCAGCGAATCGTAAACAGCTTTTCAGTGGTTTGGCTTTGTGAGAGTCGTTTCTCAAGGCCCGCAATCAATTCGTCGCGCTTCTGGGCAATTTCATCTTCAAGAACGAAGATTTCTTGCCGTTGCTTGCGCTGTTTGCGTTCCAGCTCTTGGATGCGCTCTTGCAGGCGGTGTTGTTCTTCCAACGTCTCAGCTTGCCGGGCTTCACGGCGCACACCCTTGATCAATTCCTTTGTGTCTTTCAGGGCTTTTTCGACTGCCAATATCTTGTCTTCTGCCCATTGCTCCAGCCGCTCTCGCGCAATGGCAAAATGCGCATTATTGGCTTCCAGCGATTTGCTGATTGTGGCCCGAACATGTTGTTCGGCTTCGGCAGAAAGGCGGTTGTCGTTTGATTGAGCTATACCTCCGTGGGGCCTCACCTCAGCGTTCACGCTGAAAAGCTTGGCGCAGGTTTCATGATCAATGGATTGGCCGTTGTCGTCAAAACCTGAGAACAAAAGATATTCTTCGGTTTCAAATGAATTGACGGTCAGCCTATTCAAAGTGAGGTAGCCGCTTCTGCCCTTGAGCGCCTGCACCACAGCAATTTTCCCCGTGTGGTTTGAAATATCAAAACACAATTCTGCAGGTGGAGCGGCGAAGCTCTTTGCACGGTCAATCACATATTCACCAAGGGGATGGGAGAGGCGATATAGAAAATAGCCAAAGTCATTCGCTGGGTTTGTATCGCCTTGCGCAGCATGTCCCGACCTCGAAATCAAATGGTATCGGCCTGCTTTGATGGCGTCGCTTGGTGGATCATTCAAATCAAAGGTTAGCGACTTGTCATTAAAACTGGCGGCATCTCGCAAGACAAGATTGGTGATGTTCCAGAAATTTTTGCCAACCTGATCCAACTGTGCATTTGTATCAGCAAGCGTGATGCGCAATCGAGCATGAACATCTTCGTCAAAATGTTCCAACAAGGTGCGGCGCGTGTCTTCAATTCTTGACCGGATTTGCTCTTCAAGTTCATCTTGCAATGCTTTGAATGCTGCTTCGATGGTTTGTGGGGTGCGGCACTCTTGATAAATCGCAAGCACGCGCCTTTCAAAATCAACCCCGGATTCAATGGCACCTAGCACCTCGTCCGAAGCACCAAAGATGCCATCAAACAAGCTGAACTTCTCTGTGAGCAATTGGAATACGCGCTGATCGGCGCTGTTCCGCTCATTCAAAAAGTTGATAACGATTACGTCGTGCTTTTGTCCATAGCGGTGGCATCGACCAATACGCTGTTCAATGCGCTGCGGATTCCATGGCAAGTCGTAGTTGATAACCTGCGAGCAGAACTGCAAATTCAGTCCTTCAGCGGCGGCTTCAGTGGCAATCATGATCGAGGCATTGTCACGGAAGTGTTCTATCAAAGCCGTGCGCATATCGATGGCACGTGAACCTGTGGAGCGACCTGAATCTTTATTGGCCTTGGCCCATGCTTCATAGATCACTTTGGATTCATTGCCAGTGTTCGTACCGTTAAACGTGACCGATTGCCCAGCATAACCGTGGTTATCGAGAAAGCGTTTGAGATAATCCTGAGTGCGGCGCGACTCTGTAAAAATAAGGGCCTTCCGTGTGGCCCCTGTTTTGGCCTGTTCATCAAATCCAATATTCAGTGCAGCAAGCAACGCCTTGGTCTTCGTGTCCGTTCCAATCGCTCTTGCGTCATTGGCAAGGCCTTCTATAGCCTCGATCTCTTGCCGCAGCTTTCGCGGATCAATCTTGACAACTGCTGTGTCTGGCTCTTCGTCTTCAGCAAGCCATTCGTCCAATAACTCGTCTTCAATTTCCTCAGCAGTGATGATCTGGTCAGTCCAGTTCTCATTCACTTCATCGCCATCGCGCATGGCAATTAGTCTCGCGTGCAATGTATCCAAAGTTCCAGCAATTGCATGAGATGACGAAGCCAAGAGCTTACGCAAAATCAGAACAGTAAGGTGACGCTGTCTGGCGGGAATTGCGTAAGTGTCTTCATTTTGCAGGAAAGCAGAAATCGAATTGTAAAGCCTGTCCTCGTCGTCCGTCGGCGTGAACGGCTGGGTGATGGCACGGCGTTTGGTATACCGCACGTATTCTAAAACTTGCCTCCGCAGTGTGCGCTTGGTGAAGCCCGAAAGCCGATGTCTCAGCTCCGCAAGGTCACCGTCGGCATTCATATATTTTGCGCGGAATGCGTTTGGATCGCCAAAAATGTGATCGTCAATCAGCGTGGAAAGGCCATAGAGTTCCATCAAGCTGTTTTGGAGGGGCGTTGCCGTTAACAGTAGTTTCTTGCGCCCCTCTGTTGCCCACTTCAGCGCTTGCCCGATCTTGTTGCTGGTTCTGTAAGCATTTCGTAGCTTGTGGGCTTCGTCGATCACTACCAGTTCCCAACCAACCATTCGTAAGTCGTCTCGCATTCGTGCGGCGTAGTTGTATGAAACAATGACAATGGCCTTTTGCTCGAATGGTTGTCCGTTGCCTTGGGCCTGAAGCTCTCTATAGGCCCTTGCATCAATAACAACCGACGGCAGATTGAACTTTTCTGAAAGTTCGGTTGCCCACTGCTTGCGAATAGAGGCGGGGCAAATCACGATGAGCCGACGCTTTCGCTCTGCCCATTTTTGGCAGAGCACAATTCCGGCCTCGATAGTTTTTCCTAAACCTACTTCGTCCGCAAGCACGGCCCCTTCTGATAGTGGAGACTTAAGCGCAAACATGGCAGCCTCAATCTGATGCGGGTTCAAATCCACTGAGGCGTCAAACAAGGCCATAGAAAGCTGTTCGGCGGCTCCCGGCGGAGCCTGTTTTGTCAGATCATAGGCGAAGTATTTCGCATGATAGTCTGTTAGTCCAATACCCAATCTGCCCCATCCCGCTTTTACTCAAACAAGTATTGCACATTTTATTGATTTTAACATAGCCCCGAAGGTGATCTGGTCAGCAGGTCGGGTGCGTATCCCAGCGCGAAATCAGAATAGATCTTCAATGGTTTCATTGTTGCCCTTGCTGCGGGGGCGAACGACAAGTTCGAGTTTAAGTGCGTAAAGAATATCCGTAAGTGTGCGGAGTTGAACGGCGGGGGCACCCATTTCCAATCTTGAGACGGTGGCTTGTCGCATGTGGACGCGTTCGCCGAGTTCAGACTGGCTTATTCCTTCCAGCTTGCGGGCACGGCGCAGGATGGCTCCGAGTTGCTTTTCATTGCGGGCGATCTGGTCAGACATTGGCTTACCTCAATTTCGGGGTTATACGCGATTGCGTATAAAATGCAAATATACGCCAATGCGTATAAATTGACTGAGCAGCTGCCGACGACCATTTTAATAGCCGATGCAAACACTTTTATCAGCCGCACTCGCTAATAAAGGAAACAGCCATATTCTTTATTAGCGAGAACAGTTATTCACCTCAATTAGCGCAGAAAAACTGCTAACCCATTGTTGAAGAATGCCAATTCCGATTTCCGCCTATTAAATTCACTGAAAAACATTTTAATAGGCGATTAGTAGGCGACAGGATGAAATCGGATGAATATCGGCGAACACAGATAAGCAGGCCAACTCGCTGAAACACAACACTAATGAGCGCAAATGGCTACAGTTGAGATCAGATGAATATTCCCATAAAGCTAATTCGTAATGCAGGGGTCAGGTGTTCGAGTCACCTAAGCGGCACCAGTTTTCAATCCTACAGTTGCAAAAGTTCTCTCTCAATTGGTCGACAAGATTCCCCAAATTACATCCTTCTACATATTGCTTAACTCAAATCGGCTTTTTGAAAGGTTGCGTCTGGTAGATTATCGACATCTTTAGTTATGTAACTGAAGCCATAGTATAAGCTTACAAATAACATCGCAGCTACTGAAGTTGTAGCGATTGCTCGGAACAATATCACGAACCTTAAATAGTTCGGAAGTTTTGGCCAAATAGAACGCCAAATAATATTCAAACCTAAATCGTTTGGTTTTAGATAAAACCGAAAATGAGGACGCGCCCAAATAGATTTGCGACTTGTATGAATCAGGACAAATACACCAGCTTTTCCGTTAGCGCCTATAGCTCCGTCACAAATTCTATGAAGGTTAACAGTTGAGCACTGCGATTCCCATTTCTTGAAATTTTCTTTGACTTCCACTGTCGTCTGCTCAAATATTCCATTCTCATCAAAAATAGCGACGTAAGCGGTACCGATTTCCAAGCACTTATCAAATTCCAGTTCAAAGCAGTTGGAATTAAGCTTTAAAAGCACGTGGCTATTGGAATCGGACATGTCTAGCTCCATTGGGAACAGCCACTTAAGCCAAGCCAAATAATCAATCATGATTTGAATTCGAAATAATCGTCATTGTTAATCAATTTCAAAGTTGCATCCCTTCCTTCTTCATCCATTTCCTCGAAAATCTTGTACATTTCTGATTGCGAGTGCTGCTGCAACCCCTGAGTAATCCACAAGCTTTTCTGATCAATCGATTTTAATCTATCCCTCATCCAGTTTAGCTCAGGCAAATCGGACGCAAGAAATTTTGCAAACTTCTTCTGTTCGTCCAGTTCAACAGAATGCAAATATCTAACGAAATTTACGGTGGAAATAATTTTGTTGTAAACCACATACTCTGCACTTTGATAATATCTTGGTTGGATCATTGCAGACGTTTGTAATCGCCGAGGAAGTGCTGACGTTTGCAATGCCAATGACAAATACTCAACTGAGGGTACAACATGGGCTAAATGATATTTGGCTTGGGCGGTGGCATAAATTTGATTCTCCTGAACCGCCTCCTGCTCATCAAGATAGGCCACTGCTCCTGCTTCTATAAGTTCTGAGAGCACAAATTTTACGATGTTTTTCTCGAAGCCCCACGTGGCCACCAAAAGCGCTATCAGACTTTCCTTCAAAATTGGATCGTCACGACTTCCCAAACAACTGAGAATGCGTACAGCTACCAAATTGTGGGGAATAGTTGGACGATCTGGGACAACTGGAAAATAGAAAAAATTGAACAGCAGTGAATGTTTGGACGCCACCCATGGGCGTGTGGTAAAATCTTGCCCATTACTCGAATGTTCTTTAATGATGAAGTACCGTTCTTTTCTCTGTTGTGCTGTGCGGTCACCAAGCATGAAAGCTTCTACAAGTCTGTAAGAAATTCCGAGAAAATATCGCCGCAATTCACTGTTTGCAGCGACAGAGCCATCGTCACCGTTCATAGCGGCATATGCAGCTGCATGTAACATGTTGACAAACTCTGGTGGAAAGCATCCGAATAAGAAATCCAATGACATCTGCAGAGTCTGGAAGAGTTTTCTGCGATTAGTGCCGTAAAGGCTCTCAAGTGCTTGGAAGCCTTTATGGACCAATTCAGTACTTGGAAAGTTTAGATAATCTGTGTCGCGTCTGTCGTGAAAGGCGAGCGAAACGAAACTCATAAAAGCATCACAAATGTATTCCAAATTCTTCAGTCGAAGTTTGTCGAAGTTGGGGTTTTTCATCGCCTGTTCAACGAAAGCTATGCGTGCACGATAAATATCGTAGGAAGGAACAACTGCCAATCTCACAATTGCTGCGTGTTGCCTTAGATTGTCGTTTGTCACATATTCGTAATATGTACTGTACCTCATTGTAATGAGATGAGCAGCAGGGAGCACATGCTCAGCAACCAAGTAGCCTCGAACGTCTGAAATTATTGATTGGAAATCTTTAATACTTTGTTCGTCAAGGCCCAGTTGATCCAATCCATCAATAACAATGATAAGCGCAATTTCTTTCTTTTTTATTGCGTAATTGATCACTGCGTCTGTAACATAATGATGGAGAAACTTCGTTGGGCTCCCCGTAAGTCCACTGCGCGCTTGGGCTTCATATTCCGTTATATCACTCTCGATCTCTAAAATGGACTTCGTAGTGGAAAGAGTTTGAGCTTCCGCGACTAGTTCCGAATTTGTCTTTGTCAAATTCAGTAGAAGTCCTGCCTTAAACTTTATCTCCCAAGCCTCGTCTTCGAATTGAAGATTGTCATTGAGACGATGAGTTGATTTCTCAAGTGCGATCTTATGCTTAAGATAACTATCTTCTTCATAATATTTGTAAAATATCTTTATGATTTTCCATTTGATCCAATCAACAATAGATAAATTTTCAGATTTTTGCTTCGTGAGGTCGATACGAACCCATATCGTCCGAACCTTGTCGAGATCATTTGAACATGTCGTCAAAAGATGATTCAGAAATATTGTTTTTCCAGCACCACGATCACCCAAAATTACATGCTTCAGCCCAGAGTCACTGACTTCCGCCGTTGCTGGATCGAGCAACATTGGTTCTTTGGTTGCATCCGCTTCCCGCCAAGTACCAGAGTAAAGTTCTTGCCGCCTTCGAGCCGCAAGTGCCACATTGTTCAGTAAAAAATCTCGCGCAAAATTTGAACTCTGGTTTACAATTGGAACGTTTTTCAAGCGAATTCGATCAAGATCGCTGAGGCCATCTAGGGTTGGATAAACATAGGTTGCGCTATGAATTTGATGATTTAGCTTGTTAGAAGGGTTAGCTGCGACATGACCAAAAGTGAATGATAAAAGGTTTCCAATCGACAATTCGATGGGAACAACTTGCGGCCGGATATTATCAGACTTCACACCTTTTATGAGCTTATCAGTTGAAGAAGAGGCAAGTTGAAATTGTGCCGGATAAGTCAAGTTAAGGGACTGGCGAGAACGCTTCTTGATAGCGCTCATAATTTTCTCGGTGGAATCTGAATATTCTGGAGAGTTTTCCATACAAATAGAAATGGATGGAAAATCACTATTTAGTCAACCCCCCTATATCAGCGCGATGAGTGTTCCTTCTTGAAGCGTTTGAAACAAAACTAATTTCGTATTAGCGGGCCGATCTAAAATAGGTGCTTTCTGACAACGGGTTGGCGGCTCTGGTCTTGCTTTAATAGGCGTTTAGTATGCTATTGTCCCAAAAGGACCACTACAGCCCAGTTGATGAAAATCACATTCAGAAAGTCATGTGGCAGCTTTGCTTGCTGCATGGAGCGCCAGCCCTCCCATTTCTGATGCAGTTGAAATCGTGCCAAAGTCACGGCAAGATGAATGTGTCAGCGCAGTGGTGAGTGATGAATGCGAAAATACAAGCACATCGATTGCTTCAAATTCTATGGGACTGTGCCAACCAATATTCGCTGGAGTTGGTCGGGGAAGAGCCATGACGGGAAGACGGTTTCTGTCACATTCTGGCAGGACTTATTTGAAAGCAAGGGGCGCGTCTATCGATCCACTCCGCACAAAGCTCAAGACAAATGGTATGGCTCGCGTGGCCACAGGGAGTTGATCGCAAATTTAGCACATGCGAAAGAACACTGCGAAGGGGTGCTCAAAATCATTGTGGCAATCCCCACCGATCCCAAAGAATCGCCTAGAAAAATCAAGGAATGTTTCCCTGCGCCTAATTTGGTAATGCGTTTGGTCAGCCTTGACCCTGCAACTGGAACGTTTTTGGTTAAATGTGATGTGACGACCAAAATTGAAGCCCAGTTCAAGGTTTTGCCCAAGAACAAGAAGAAGGCAATTGCTCATTCCAAATCAGTGAGCGCAACGTAGCTTCTCATAAACATAATGGTTCAACTATCGAAGTTGTGCTCGCTCTGCCACTGATCAAGCTCATTTGTCCAAGCTTGACAATTCGCCATAAACGCGTCGAATGACTGTCGGGCACGTGTCACCTCGGGAAATCTGTAGATTGTTGTTTCTATTGCCAACTGGACTTGCGATCTCGCACCGTGAGTTGTGTAAATCCCACCATGCCAAGTTAGCAGCCCGGGAAGCAGGCGATGAATTACACGGCCTAGCACCACGCCATTAAGCCATGGCGCCGTCGAGTTGAGTTCTTGCAGTTCTGCCACCATCGCCGCCATCGTAGTCAAGTTCGGCAGGTGTACATTGCAGTGTGGCAGCGCGGCGCGGTCCAACAGCAAATGCAGATAGTCAAAGTATTCGCGGTGCGCTGCAACGTACGCGGCTCGCTTGGACAATATTTTTGGGTTCCACTCCGTATGATTGGAATACGGGACAGTCGCCGCTGCAAAGTTAGTCATACTACAAAGGATAAAGGTAGGAGTCGGGCTGACACACTGCTCCAAGGCCCTTGGCCTTTTGGCTCAAGACGAAAGTCGGGCCCCAACTTGTTTATGGGGCTGGGTTTAGGTTTAACCCGCTAGGCAGGTTAAACCGTAAACTCTACCCTTCTGCCAAATAAAGATTTCGAATTTACCCCACCTAAACTTTTGCCTCCAGCATACCGTTCAGATCGGTATCTCCTCCTGACGCATGAGTTGTGTATCCAAGTCGGGCCAGATATCAACCAGATGCTGGCGACCCTCGTGTGTCAAATCAAGCTTGCCGTCAATGAAGCCCTTATCACGCAACTTGGTGCAGTGCTGACTCACACTGCTTTTCTTGCGGCGCGTCAGCTCACAAAGCTCGGCCTGACTGCGTGGAGACATCAAACCAATGTCACGCAGCACCTTGTCTGTTGCCGTGGCATCGGTGCCGGTGTTGGCCTCCCAAACCATGATGCCGTCCTGTTGGGTAAGCCGCAGTTCCAACTCGTAGGGATTTGGGCGAATGCCACGAGTCTTAACAAACTCAACGATGAAGTGCGCACCATCATGCGGCTCCTCATCATCATCGCCTTCCTCACCTTTCTTTTTCTTGGGCTTGGTCAGTTTGATTGAAGTATCAAGCAAGTCTTCGCGACGCGATGCGCCGCGCTGGTCGCCGGACTTACCCGCATGGTGAACAAGCAAGATGGCCAGTTGCCGATGCCGAAGGCTGACGAGCCACGTCAACAAAGCATCAAGGGCTGAGTTGTCATTCTCATCCGTCCCTGCTGATAGCGAGGACAAATTGTCAAACACCACGAGATCGGGCCCTCGTCCTTCATCGATCAAATCCTGAATAACATTCTCAATTCGAAGCTGATCGTCAGGGTCATTTACGTTCAAAGGTCGATCATGTTTGAAAAGACGTTCAGACGGCATGAGAAACAGATTTTCGTTTGGCTCTGGATCAAGAACGACAACCCGCGACTTGAGATCATAGAGCGCCATTTCACCATCGATGTACAAAACGTTTCGTTCCTTAGGAACGTCATAACTGAGAAAGTCGTTGCCGTGACTGATGGCAACACACATGCTCATGGCGAACCATGTCTTGCCCAGTCCCCGCTCTGCATAGATCATGGAAAGGCTGGATGTCGGCAAGAATGGTGCAACGATATATTCTCGTTCTGGCACTTCTAGGGCCTTCAACTCGTCAGCAGTGAGCACATGGGCGCGAAGGCTTGATTTCGGTTCACTGGCATTTGCAATCAGTTCATGGAGATTAATGCCATGAGTAACAGGATCGGCTACGTCCCAACCTTTGCCAAGTTCCAATGGTACTTGTACCATCAAAACACGTTTGGCTCCTATTGCCTTAAGGATGTTCGCCAACTTGCGCATGACCTTTCTGCCTGCTTCATCGTTGTCTGGCCACAAAATCACATTTCGGTCTTTGAGCGGCGTGAAATCGGCTTTAGCAACGCTGCCAGCACCTGCTGACCAAGTCATCACGACATGATCTGGAAACAAGCTCTTTCCGGCAAGTGCTGCCTTCTCGCCCTCGACTATGAGGACGTTGGCATCAGAGCGTTTTGCCAATTCGGGCAGACCCCAAATAGGCCGAGGTTCTGCCAAGTTGCGGCTGACCCAGCGGTGTTCGCCACGTTGATTGCGCACGAAGACAAACGGCTTAAAGTCCTTGCTACCATCAGCCTTGTCAAATCGAGCAACAAGCATTAGCAGCAAACTATTCTCATCGCGATAATCGTAGACTGCAGAAGGTTTTACTGGTGAAAACTTTAACCAATCCGGCATGCCCTGATTGTTGGGCACAGGTGTTACGACCTCAAAGTTATCGTCATTCGATTTTTGCTCGCGAGGGGCAGGTTTGGAATGTTGAGTTAGGTTGCGCTCATGCCATAATCCAAGGGCATTCAATCGTTCGATAACTCGCTCCTGTGTGCATCCTGCGAAGCAGTGGACCAGCACGCGATTATCGCTGCCATCTTTGATGGACAAGGAGGGGCTATTGTCCTCATGCACTGGGCAACAAGCCATGAAGCCATCGCCGCTGCGCTTATAGTTGCCAAGGCCTTCGGCAATGGCCCGCGCGTCCAGTTTTGGGGCCATGACTAGTTTCCCCCGATGCTAGGAGGATTGCCGCTGCATAGATTTGCCACTATCCAAGCTTTCAGAGCGTCAAGCGGATAAACAACGCGCTTGCCTTTGCCTCCAGCCTGAAAATAGGGAGGCCCGCTCTGCCGATCACGATGGCGACGGATGGTGGCATATGACCAGCCGCAATAATCTGCCGCACGCTTTTCAGAAACAGCATGTGCTGTAGATATTGCTGATCGTTTTTCGGGTTGTGACATGAAACTTCTCCACGGTTAGGAGAAGTTGATTTGTCACACGGTCGATTGGGTAGCTGCGGAGTTTGTGGCACTTTCTCGGCAGTTAAAATCTACTCATAGGCGTAAAATGGGATGCCAAGTTCTTTGAGCGTTAGTTCAAAAATCGTTAGAGCTGTTGTTTGAAGCGCTTCAAAGGCTGCAAGTTTATCCCGCTCAAGCTCGTTCCAATCCCGCCAATAGTCGGCGAACTTCCCACTCAGTCTCTTTTCTGCGCTGTGCGCCTTCTCAGGATCGAGCTTGTCCTCGTCGGCCTTGAGCACACGCTTGGCAAGCGTAACGTTGCTGCTCAATTTATGCTTCAGCCCATTTGACTGCTGACGCAACTCAATTGCTTTGATTTCAGCCATGTGTGAGAGATAGTCGCGATCATCACTTTCGTTTGCATAGCTATCCAGTGTGAAACCCGTGATGGCTTTGTATGTCAGGGTAAGCCGTTGCCCATTAGTGCCAACTGCCTTTGCGTCTTTCCATTGCTGGGCTCGGATCAATCCTTCCAAAAGTGCCTGAAGCGTCCGCTTTGTCCCCATGCGCATGGAGAGCCTCAGCAGTTCATCTTCTCCATATTTTTCAATGAACTCCACCTTTGAGCGTTCAAAGATTTCAACTTCAGCTTTCAGCATTTGTCAGCTCCAATATTCGCATTGCAATTCTCTCGACTGGCAAGCGCAGCCGCTCGACCCCGAGCACAATGTATCCGCCAGTTATATCGCTGTCGGACCTGTGATTTAGCAAGCCTTTCAGCGCGTAAGCTGGAATGTCTAAGCTTTCGGCAATGGTTATGAAAGTGCGCCTCATGTCATGCGTGGTAAATTGCACTCCAGAACTGATAACAACCCGCGAAAGGAAGCGTTTGGTTTCGATGATGTGACCAGTTTCGCCGCTGCCCGGAAAGACATATTCACTTTGCCCCACCAATTCACGGCGGCTAGCAAAAACTCCACACAGATAATTCGAAAGAGGCAGAATTAATGGGTCGCCGTTTTTGGTCTTTGGAATGTGAAGCGTCTTGCCAATCAAATCCAAGTATTCCCATTTGAGCCTCGCAATTTCGCTGCGGCGCATACCCGTAAAAAGTGCGACTGTCAGAAAGTCGCGCGCATGGGGTTCCTCCGCCATAACAGCCTGCCACCACATTGGCAGCTGATGCGCCGCAACCACAGTACGTCTCCGGCGCTGTGGTGCCCAACCTCGTGTTCTAGTCAGCACTTGCACGGGATTGGGCGGGAAGTCGTCATGAACAGAGGCAACGAAGTTATGAACCAACCTGAAGTGCCGCATGGCGTTGTTGGCGGTAATGCCTCCGTGATTGCGACTGATCTCACGGTGCTTGGCCAGCACCATGTCCTTGCTAATTTCACGAAGCGGTATCTTTAGCCAGTCGCGCAGATAAAGCTTGGGTGTGCGCTTGTAGTTGTCGTTTGTTGATTTTGCCAAATTCGGCTTGGCATCGAAATAGCTTTCGAAGGCTTCACCGACCGTTGTTGCGCTCGCCCTTCGCGCCTTTTCGGCTGCGATGGGATTTAGGCCACCCATAAGAGAGGCGAGTCTTTCCATTGCTTCGCGCCTCGCCTGTTCAACTGACATGAGCGGGTATCGGCCAAGAGTTTGGCGAACGTTTCGGCGGTTCAGTTTTGATTCAACAAAATAGGTTTTCGATTGTGCCCCAACACACAGACCAAATCCTGTGAGTTCAGTATCGCGATAGAAGCACTGTCCTTTTTCTGTCAGTGGAATTTTCTCGATAATCGATTTGATGAGACGAAGTGTCGGCATGGTCGTTGGTTCCTTTCTGACCATTCCAAATAGGCTCACAGGCAATATGCGAAAGAGAATTGATTGCTCACACGTGCTCACGAGCACGGTTGAGCATCTTGAACATTTGAAGTCTCTACCCGCATTAAAATATCCTGTGCATGTCGTAAATTCACAAAGGAACAAAAATGCCAAAGCACAAAATTTTCTTCAATGGTTGGATGTTTGAATCGAAAGCCCATGTTGTAAAAGTAATTCGCCGAATTCTTCATGGTACTCCACTAAAGAACCGCGTGAGAGGCACGCAAGACCATCAATTCTTGATGGATTTGTTTGCTTGCCACCCAAATTATTCCAGCAAGATTTTGGGGCGAACCGTTTCTCATTTCGAGACGCACCATAACAAGGGAGGCAGTGTTTGTTTTCACGCTGCCTTTGTCGAGGGTGGTTCAATACATTTTAGCTATCAGAAATGTGTCGATGCAGTCGTGATGAGATCTGAGCCTTCTGATTCAGAGGTTCAATTTCTGATACTGGAGAGGTTGAGCGGTTAGATCGCCTATTCGGGCACTTTTGACAACAATGCGGCTGGCGAAGTTTTTAACGCCTTTGCCAGCCGCGCCAAAACCTTGATGGAAGGGTTGCGGAGACCACGTTCGACGCCAGAGACATAGGTTCTGTCAATGCCAGCCTCGTGTGCAAGCTCTTCTTGGTTAAGCTTGAGCCCTAGTCTAGCCGCCTTCACATTCCTTCCAGCAATCCTGCAAATGTCTTCCATGTCGGGCAATCCGCCCGAATGTAGACTTATCGTCCACGGACTATAGTCAACAAATTTCTTTCGATTTCAGTTATGTAGATTATATTCAACATGCTGAGGTTGGAGAATTAGCATGGAATGGCGCGGTATTATGTGGTGGGCAGTCGTTGCGGTCAGCACCGCACCAATCTGGGGAACGCTGATCTGGTTCCTGAATGAACTCTACGTTCGGCCCCTGCTGATACCCAAGGCCGAGATTGAGCGTTTGGCCAAAGAGCTGAGGCTAAGCCATCCAGCTGATCCGGCGGGAGCTGCATTCACTGAAGAGCAAAATGCTTGGCATCGTTCGGAAACTTTCGAGCAGGGCAAATGGCGCAGAATTAGAGCACACATAAACAAGGGGTGCGGGCGTTGAAAAATTTAATGAACCGCCAAGCCAGAATATCTAACATTTATAGTGAATTAGCGACGCTCACCAATCGAGCTTGACCATATATAAAAATTTCTGTACTGTGTATCGCAACACAATACGATTTTGAGGATTGATCCGAGAGGTTGCAGTCTTCGACCCAACAAGTCTGGAAAGCAACATGTCCTCAGCAGCTAATACTCCCCACCCCGGAAATCGCATCAAAACAGAAGTTATACCTCAAAGGATGTCAGTAACGAAAGCGGCACAGTTGATGGGTGTGGGGAGGCCAGCTTTGTCAAATCTGCTAAATGGCAATTCCGCCTTGTCGGCGGATATGGCTTCGCGCCTAGAAAAAGCATTCAAGTTTCCACTGAAGGACTTGATGGATATGCAGGCCCAATACGAAGCGGCCCAAGCCAAGCTAAAGGAAGCTCCTGCTGACACTAAATCCTATGTTCCACCTTTCTTAGGCATCAAAGCTAATCAGTTGGAACAATGGGTACATCACAACATTTCGGCTCGGGGACGTCTGTCTGTGTTGCTGCGGACGCTCGTCCATTCGACCGGACGTGCCCTGTCAAAAGTAGATTTTCCGGGTAATGATGACGCCGAACGCCCGGGATGGGATGGTTTGATTGAATCTGATGAAGGAACACCTTGGATTCCCAAAGGCCGCTCCGGATGGGAATTCGGAGTGAATTTAAACGTTAAGGCCAAAGCTGATGCTGACTTTGACAAAAGCATCCAAGCAACACCGAAGGACGAATGCAGCGGAACCACTTTCGTTTTTGTAACACCGCGCCGCTGGGCTGGAAAAAACGATTGGATTGCAGAAAAAAAGGCTAAGGGAATTTGGAAAGATGTTCGTGCTTGGGATTCCAGTGATCTCGAACAATGGATCGAACAATCATTGCCTGCACAAGCTTGGTTTGCCAGTGAAACGAATCTGCCCGCAAACGATGTCCGTTCGCTCGACAAGTGTTGGGCGGACTGGGCAAATGTTTCAACTCCACCGCTAGCTGGCTCTCTTTTTAGTTCCAGCATAGATGCAGCCAAACGCATCGTTGCCTCGCGCCTTTCTAAGCCTCCGGAGCGTCCCGTATTATTGGCAGCAGACTCAACGGAAGAAGCACTTGCGTTTCTTGCCCAACTTTTTGGAGAACAAAACGACGAAAGCTTGGCATCATTCCGAGATCGAATTCTTGTGTTTGACAAGCCCGGGACTTTGCCACGTCTGGCAATTGGAGCGCAGACATTTATTGCAGTGGTATTCACGCGGGAAGTCGAAAGAGAACTCGCTCCCTATGCGAAATCGATGCATTCAATTGTGGTCTATCCACGTAACGCGATCCTTGACGAACCTGATATCGTACTCGAACCCGCCAACTACGAGACTTTCGAAAAGGCGCTCGAGGAAATGGGGAACTCCCGTGACGAAATTTCACGACTTGCACAGGCCTCAGGCCGATCATTGACAGTCTTGCGACGTCAATTATCAACAGTTCCGGGCGTTAGAACTCCTGATTGGGCATCAAATCCGCAAACTGCAGAGAGTTTAGTGCCTTTCTTTTTTGTTGGTGCGTGGAATAATCAGAACGAAACGGACAAGGTTGGCCTTACTCTTCTGGCAAATGGTCGATCATACGACGACCTCGATAGGGCATTTCAGAGCATAATTAAACTGAACGACACTCCAATTTGGGCGCTCGGTGCTTTCAGAGGGGTAATTTCAAAAATTGACCTGCTATTTTCAATCGCACCCGCAATTACATCAAATGATCTTAAGTGTTACTTTTCGTTAGCAAAAATGGTGTTGGGAGAGGATGATCCCTCTCTTGATTTGGAAGAAGACCAACGTTGGGCTGCTTCAATTCACGGCAAGACGCGCGAATTTTCTAAAGCGTTTCGCGAAGGCATATCTGAAACACTTGTATTGCTAGCTGTTCACGGGCGAAATCTATTCAAAAGCCAATTGGGTTTTGACACGGAGTCAGAAGCGATCCAGGTAATCCGCGAATTACTTAAGCCCCCACTAATAACGCGCGTTCTGGAGGCCAATGATCGAGACCTTCCAACATATGCAGAGGCAGCGCCGGATGAATTCTTATCAATTATTGAGCGCGATTTAGCATCGGCGACACCTGCTGTGCGCGGACTTTTGCGTCCAGCTGGAACTGGCTTTTTTGGCCATCCGAGCCGGACTGGTTTGCTGTGGGCACTGGAAGGTCTCGCGTGGAATCCAGAAACGCTCCCTCGCGCCGCTTTGATTTTGGCTAATCTTTCTGAATCTGAAATCAAAGATAATTGGGTCAACAAGCCAATCAATTCGTTGGAAGCAATCTTTCGAGCTTGGATGCCGCAAACATCAGCAAGCCATGAAGTGCGGGTGAACCTAATGAAGAAATTGGCTGAGAAATTTCCAAATGTTGCATGGAAGATTTGCGTTGCGCAGTTTGGCAATCATCATCAAGTTGGAAGTTACAGCCACAAACCTCGTTGGCGTACTGATGGTTATGGCTTTGGCGAACCCTTTTCAACTTGGAAACCACGAATCGACTTCATGCGAGAGATGGTGGAAATGGCGCTCACTTGGAACGGCCATTCGCTCACAATGCTTTGTGATTTGGTGGAGCGCCTTCATGATCTGAGCGATGTTGATCAAGCTCGCGTCTGGGTACTCGTCAAAACGTGGGCAATCACAGCAAATGATACAGATAAGGCTGCGATGCGAGACAAGATTCGAGTTTCTACGCTTTCGCGCCGCGCCGCCATGCAAGCAAAAAAGAGCGGGAGGGCCACTGGCTTGGCAGTTGCCGGCAAGGCAGCTTATGCGGCATTGGAACCAAGTGACGTACTAGACAAACATGCATGGCTATTTCGCGAAAATTGGGTTCAGGAATCTGCTGATGAAATAGAAGACATCGAGAAAATTGACTATCACAAACGCGACGAGAGGATTGAGATTCTTCGAACTGAAGCGTTACGCGAAGTTTGGAAACAGTGCGGTTTTGAAGGAATAATTGAACTTGCCAAACGAGGGAAAGCCTCTTGGACAATTGGCGCAATTTTAGCCAAGAACGTAGTGCCCGAGAATGAACTCCAAGGTTTCCTCGAGTTAGCACTCAAGCCGATTTTGGAAGATGACGCCGAAAGTTACTTCCATAAAAACCTCGTCGCTGGTGCTTTGCGTTTTATTCCCGATAATGCCAAACGCGAAGCGATCCTCAACGAAATGGCAGTTAGGATTTCGAAAGAAGATTTCGTTCGTTTGCTTATCCTAGCACCATACCGGAAATGCACTTGGAAGATAGTTGATACGTTAGCAGAACCAGAACGCGAAAAGTATTGGCTGGAAGTTGTCCCAGATTGGATTCATGATTCTGATACTGAAAACAACGAAGGCGTTGAGCGTCTTGTAGAGGCTGGGAGAGCGCGTGCGGCCTTCTCGTGCATTCGTTTCCATCCAGAGAAACTTGATGCCGAAATTCTCTATCGCCTGTTTTCCAAAATGGCGGCAGGCGGCGCGGATCGTTCGGGAGAATATATGCTTGATCACTACAGCGTCGATAAGGCATTCGAACATATGAGTGCCAGTCCCGCATTGACACTAGATCAAAAAGCTAAGTTGGAATTCGCTTTCATCGATGTGCTGGCGGAACCATGGGGTAGTCGTACTGGAAAGTCTGGAATTCCTCATCTTGAACTTTACATTGAAGCCAATCCCGAAGTTTGCGTTCAGGCGATAACTTGGGCTTACAAGCGCAAAGATGGTGGAATCGACCCTCCAGAATTTCAATTGTCTGCTGATAGCGTGCAAAATATGGCCGGACGTGGCCACAAACTACTAGATGCTCTCAGGCGAATGCCCGGTCATGATGACCTCGGTGAACTCAAGTCCGACCGCTTAGCGAAGTGGGTAGCAACCGTTAGGAAAGGGTGCGCTGAACTAAGTCGTGCAGACATTGCCGATCTTTGCATCGGTAAGTTGTTGGCGCACGCACCCATCGGCTTAGATGGAGTGTGGCCGTGCGAACCCGTTCGAAACGTGCTGGAGGAATTCCAATCAGAATCAATGATGAGCGGCGCACACACGGGGGTCTATAATTCACGTGGCGTTGTATCAAGGTCGCTGGGTGAAGGGGGGAACCAAGAACGGCAACTTGCGGAAAAATATCGCAAATGGGGCCAAGCGCTTCAGGTTTCACACCCGTTCATGGCATCAAAGCTTTTGCTAAGTTTGGCAAAGACGTATGAATATGAAGCTAATCGCGAAGATACGGAGGTCGGCATACGACGACGCCTAATGTGAAGTCCCTTGGTTATGTGCCCACTCTAAATGTCAGAATAGACCTTCAGTTTCTTCGCTTTTACGCTGCGTTCTAGGGCGAACAACAAGTTCGAGCTTAAGCGCATAAAGAATTTCCGTAACAGTGTGGAGTTGAACGGCAGGCGCACCCATTTCCAGTCTTGAGATAGTGCCTTGTCGCATGTGGATGCGTTCGCCCAGATCAGACTGGCTTATTCCCTCCAGCTTGCGGGCACGGCGCAGGATGGCTCCTAGTTGTTTTGCATTGCGTGCAATCTTATCTGACATAAGCGGCCTCTGTTTCTTTTTTTTATACGCGCTTCCGTATATTTCTGATTTATACGCGATTGCGTGTAAAATCCACCAATTTTGATCCAAAACTGCGAAGAAAAGCGATAACCCATTGTTGCTCAATGTCTTTTCCGATTTCAGGCTATTAATTGAGCTGAAGCACGGGTTAGTAGGCTATTAATAGGCCACAGGATGAAAACGGCTGAATATTGTTGAGCGCCACTGAGCGGGCCAACCCATTGAACTCAGAACGGAATGAGCTAAGATGAGCGCGTCTGACTATTCCTGACAAATGAATAAAAACCTTTTCGTAATGCGGGGGTCAGGTGTTCGAGTCACCTAAGCGGCACCATTGCATTCAATCATTATTATAAGAGCGCAAACTTTGGCGGCTTGTTCGCCAATTACTGAAACTCTTGCTTCTGGGACGTGTCTTCGTTCAAATTTTGATGCTGAGTAAGTCCAAAATCGATTTTGCTATCGACAGCGCAATTGAATCTAGCTTTGATCAGGAGGTCAAAAATCTGCGAATCGCCCTCCACCGAAAATTCCAAAGGAAAATTATGGCACTCACTTATTCATCAACCGCACGACGATTTGCGTTCGCTCTGACGCTAGCAACTTCGTTCGCGAACTTTAATCTCGCACACGCTGAGGTTAATGCCGCCACGTTAGTTTTGGCCAAAGCAGCGGTTACAAATTTAAAGATTATTGAGTTGATCAGTGGCGCAACGGTGAGTGGCGTGACGGATGACAAAACGCTGACTCAAGCCGTCAAAGACAAAATGAAGAAATATATTATTGAAGGCATTAAGAAAGCCGCTCCGGGAATTATCGTGCGTATCGCTAATGTAGAAGCGGCAAAATATGACTTAAAGCAATTGAGCGATATTGTTGAGGTGAGCGCTCTGCCCTATATGCAGAAAACCGTCTTGGCAACTGCCAGCCAACAGCCTGGACCTGCGGAATCAGAAATTACTGCAAGTGAAAATGCCGTTATGAAACGTGTTGGTGATCATGACTATGTGATCAATTTCATAAAAGAGATTATGAAGATGGGTGGAAATGATAAGGAAGTTGTTGCCATTGTAACGTCCGCTGTAAAGCGGAGCATACAATGAGTGAAGTACAGCAAAAACCATCGTCGCGCTGGTGGCCGAAACATTTGGCTGAGCGCAGGTGGTATGGTTGGGTGATAGCTGTTATTTGGTTTTTGATTTTTTTGATGGGGGAAATTGGTATTTTTTCACCTCAAACTGAAGCGGTGGAAACGAAGCCAGATTCAACTGCCAGTTTGATGTTCACTGGTTTAGTTATGGCAATCATATTCTACGCAATCTATTGGTTTTTTATGATGATTACATATTACGTCCCAGAAGAAAGCAAAAAAACTTATAAGTTTTTATTCGATCTATTCGGCCTTTGATTTTTATCGAGGTGAGTAGGCTTGGAAAAAACTTGTGATGTTTTCGACTGAATAACTATTGATTATGAGAGGCATGCCGATGGGCAAAATGATAAATTTCACGATCACAACGTTGATTTCCACCCTTCTTTTTATCGGCAATAGCAATTTTGCCAGTGCAGAAACTTTGATCATGATGGAAAAGGACGGCTTGCCTGTTCCTACACAGGCGACGCAATATATTGCGGGACACGCCCTTTTTATTGCAATCGCGCATTTTGATGTTAACTCGCCGCCCGAAGCTGTAGTGGCGCTCTACAGTGCTGAACTTTCAAAGCGCGGCTGGAAAGCTGAACCGCTCGAGCAGTTACCCGATCATACGGTTCTTCACTTCATAACTCCGAAAGGCCCGGGCACTCTTGATGTCGTAAACTCGGGTTATTCAATCGTGGAATTATCGATCACCGACCAAGTGGCTGCTGCCAAATCTCCTCTAGCGCCGAAGCCCAGCATGGTCATGGTGCTGTTTAGCAATGAGACAAAGAAAGCAGTTAATATTTCTATTGGTGCAACGAGCGTCAAAGTCCCTGCCGGAGCCGCTAGCCCGTTTACAAAAGCATCTGGACTAGAGGTTGCTCCGGGTAAACTTCATGTCAAAACCAAAAAAATGACGGAAGACTTTGGTGCGGCCGCTGGCCAGATTTGGCTTATCAAGATTTCGGATGGCTTTCTGCTAAGTTCGAAGCAGAATTGATTTATAACAAAGAAAAACCGCCGCCTTGAATGTGGCGGCGGTTTTGGGTGTTTGTTGTTATTACGCCGCTGGTAACTGGAAGTACCAATTGGCCCAGAGCACGAGCAACGCTCCAGCCACTAAGGCAGCGTATGGCAACATGCCAGCTTTCTTCTGGCCCATATCGCCGTCTTTCAAGCCAATTTCTTCCAATGCACCGGCCGGGAACTTGCCACCATCCTGCATAAAATGGCGGAAATAGAAGACTGGGATAATCAGCGCAGCGAAGATAATACCGACCCAAAGTGGGTTTGGCGCTTCTGCTTTGGCACCCACGACCTGCCACACTTTTGCGCCAGCGCCCATGAACAGCAAATTTGCGAAAGCAAATACCGTGTTCAAAGCGATGAGTGCGGAAGGGGCTTTCCATGGGCGCTCAACGTTGCCTGAGTCCATACGGTGGATCCAGCCTGCATTGAGGTTGAGGAAGTTGAAGATGATGTAGCCAACATTGGATACAGCGAGGACGAAGAAATATCCCCCGACGTCTGATGCAATGCCCAACAAGATCAAATTGAAAATCAAGTCAGTCCACATGGCGCGTGTAGGTGCGCCATGTTCATTTGTGTGGGTGAGATAGCGTGGCAACCAACCATCTTTCGAACCTTGATAGAGTGTGCGCGAAGAACCAGCCATCGCAGTCATGATGGCCAAGAACAAAGCGAGGATCATCAGGATCACAAATATCTGCGTGATCACAGCGCCTCCGCCTGCCATGTTGCCGAGAGCTTCAGCAACGCCAGAGCCATCAACAATTGGTGTGGCCAACATGCCGCTTAATCCCAAGACGCCTTGGAATGTAAATGGCACGAGGACGAAGAACACGATGCATAGCAAGCCTGAGAAGAAGATTGCTTTGAATGTATCGCGTGCAGGATCTTTCAATTCGCGCGTGTAGCAAACCGCAGTTTCAAAGCCGTAGGTGGACCACGCGGCGATGAACATGCCAGCGAGGAACAATGTCCAACCGCCATTATTCCAAATACCATCGGTTGTTACGTAGACATTAGATGGGGGAACCAGGCCTGCAAAGTTTGAATAGTTTACACTGCCATTGAAAATCGGAATGAGACCGACCAATAAGAGCGGAACCAACACAATGATCGCCAACCATTTTTGCACATTGGCAGCGCCAAGAATACCGCGATGTTGAATAGCGAAAATGATCAACATCAAAATTGCACCAATAACGAAGGTGGCGTTGATGTTGAACGAGGCGACACCAGGAATGGCGAAGCTGAGCAATGACCATGTACGAACACTTGGAGTTGCAGCGGCAGTTACAGCGGCAATCGCATCAGCAGGTGTTTTGCCTGCGTGTGCTGCATCAGCTAACCAAGCAATCACTTGTGCAGAGGTTTCAGTGAAGCCCGGAATGGGGGCTACCATGTTGAGCATGTAAAGTGCCGCGATGGAGCAGCCAAGCGACAGCACGGGACTCCACGCAAACCAGTTGCACCACACTGAAAGTGGCGCAATAAATTTTGAATAGCGCAACCAAGCTGTGGCACCATAAACTGATGCGCCGCCTGATTTGTTGCCGAACATTCCGGCGATTTCAGCATAGGTAAAGGATTGCAAGAAGCCCATGATCATGGACAAAATCCAAACCAAGAATGCGAGCTTGCCGACTACGCCTGCAATACCGCCAATTGAAAACAAAACGAGCGGTGGAACGCCCGCAGCGACCCAGAAGGCGCCTTTCCAGTCCAGCGAGCGAACGAGTTCGCCTGTGCTGGCATTTCCGGCATGTTCGCCGGCAGTGATCGTTGTCATAGTTATCCCCTCTTCTTGTTAAGTTTTCCCAGTAACTGACCCTGTTCTATGCAGGTCTAGCCAAGAAGACGACGAACCGAGGCCCGTTTACGTCTGCCACGTGTTGAAGAAATCAGGAAATAAAAGCAGTTCCCCGGCGTATCGTCTCAGGAAACATTTGTGAATGACATTATATCGACCGTCAAGTGAAACTGTGCGATAGTGCGGCCAAGAATGAGATTTCCACTATGAATCAGATACAACTTTCACGTTCGATTGCTCCCGCAGCGAGCCGCATCCTGCGCCCGGGTGTTCGGCAATTGCCGCGCGGCGTCGAGCGGCATGTGATCAAAGGGCAAGGATCTTTGGTGGTGCCGGTGGTTGCGGGCGACGTGTTGCAGCTGACCGATATTGAAGGTGGGCAGCCTGCGGAAATTTTGTTTTGCGATGCGGCGGGAAAATTTGACACTCGTTCCTTGGGACAAAAGCCCAATGGAACTGGCGAGGGTTTGAAAGCTATTTTGGCCTCAGCTGCTTTGGATGCAATGCGTTCGCGCAAGGCGTTGCAAAGCCGCGGTATTGATTTGGGATCGGCGTCATCAATTAATTTATTTGGACATTCGGGACGGGCTGGTGACCAGGTTTCTTTCACCGCTGGCCGTGATGGGTTTCTGATTGTGGTTGCTCCTGCTGGTTTGATGTCGGTGGATGGTAATGATACTGCGACCGACATTGAATTGAAGATCACGCGGGTAAATCCAAATTATAAAAATATCGAGGCGTTGCCTGATCCTTTGGCTGATCCGTTGCAAGACATTCGCATCCGTGCAGCTACAGCCAATGCCTATATGGTGAAGGCTGGCGAGTATATTCAGGTGATTGATGTGTCGGGCCGTCAGATGACGGACTTTCAGTGTTTCTCTGTTGCGAAATTAGACAAGGGTATTGAGAACGCGCTTGATGCCACTGTTACGCGCACGCTTACGGGCCGCGCTTATCCCATTCCTGGTTTGCCATCCAAAGCCTTTGGGTTTGATTTTGAGCCGATGATTGAAGTGGTGCAAGATACATGTGGTCGGCATGATGCTTTTGCGACGGCCTGCAATTCGCGCTTCTATGATGACATGGGCTATCCCGGCCATGTGAACTGCACAGATAATTTCAATTACGCACTCACACCATATGGCATTGCCAAGCGGCGCGGCTGGGAAGCGCTGAATTTTTTCTACAATACAAGAATGGATCATAGCAACATCATCACGTCTGATGAATCATGGTCGCGGGCGGGGGATTATGTTATGCTCCGTGCACTGACGGATTTGGTGTGCGTGACATCTTCATGCCCTGATGACATTGACCCCGGCAATGGCTGGGACCCCACTGATATTCACGTTCGCACTTACGCCGCAAAAGAGAAGTTTCAACGCGCCATGGCTTACCGCTCATCCCCCGATGCCGATGCTGTTCTGACGAAAGAGACATCGTTCCATTCCAAGTTTGCAGCCCTCACGCGGAACTTTGGCGAATATCGTGGCTATTGGTTGGCCAACAGATTTAACAATGAAGGGCCGATTGCTGAATATATTGCAGCCCGCGAAAAAGCGGTGGTGCTGGATTTATCTCCTTTGCGAAAATTTGAAGTGACGGGGCCAGATGCCGAAGCATTGCTGCAGTATTGTTTGACGCGCGACATTCGCAAATTGGCAGTGGGCCAAGTGGTCTACACTGCCATGTGTTATGAAAATGGTGGGATGATTGACGATGGCACGGTGTTTCGTTTAGGCCAAAATAATTTCCGCTGGATTGGCGGTGATGATTATTCCGGTCAATGGTTGCGTGAGCAAGCTGAGAAGATGGGTTATCAGGCTTGGGTTAGATCATCCACTGATCAACTTCATAACATTGCCGTGCAAGGACCAAATTCGCGCGAGATTATGAAAGAAATTATTTGGACATCGGCGGCCCAGCCTTCGATGGCTGAGCTTGACTGGTTCAAATTTTCTGTCGCTCGCATTGGACATTTTGAAGGTGCACCCGTTGTGGTTTCGCGTACGGGTTATACGGGTGAGCTAGGCTATGAAATTTTCTGCCATCCGAAAGATGCGGAAATTGTTTTTGATGCGGTATGGAAAGCGGGCGAGAAATATGGCCTTGCGCCCATGGGCCTCGAAGCGCTGGATATGGTGCGGATTGAAGCGGGTTTGATTTTTGCGAATTACGAATTCAATTCCGAAACTGATCCGTTTGAGGCTGGCATTGGTTTTACGGTGCCACTTAAAACCAAGCAGGATGATTTCATCGGCAAGGCGGCATTAGTCCAGCGCAAGGAACACCCCCGCCGCAAATTGGTGGGGTTGGAAATTGACGCCAATGAAACTGTCGGGCACGGCGATCATGTCTATATTGGTCGGGCGCAAGTTGGCGTTGTCACCAGCAGCATGCGGTCTCCGCTTTCGGGTAAGAATATTGCGCTATCCCGGATGGATGCGTTGAGTAGCGAGATTGGGACTGAAGTTGAAATTGGCAAGGGTGATGGGTTTGCGAGAAGGCTGCCGGCGCAGGTGGTTAGGTTTGCGCATTATGATCCGGATAAGACACGCCCAAGGTCTTGAAAATTAACGGATATTAATTTATTTTCCTATTTACGTAAATAATTCTTGACTTTTGACCGTGATTGGAACATATAACGAACACTATCGGCGAAAGCCCTGCTGTTTGACATTGTTAATGTTTTTTCCTCGATGCCGGGGGAGATGAAGAAGGGCCCCCCTCAGTCCTTCGGACAGCTCCCCCAACAAGTTGGGGGAGCGCGATGCGAGTGAGGTTTTAAAACATTCTACCCTCCGCCCAGCTTGCTGGGGGAGGTGCCCGAAGGGCGGAGGGGGCGTCGTGACTATCTTGGAAAGCACTGTGACGACAGTGCGGCCCAAACCCCTTCACTTCACCTTCATAAACGCCTCAAGGGAATCATCCATCGCTTCGAGCCAGGGCGTGTGGTGGGCGGGTTGCATGTTGCCGGTCATTAAGGAGCGGTAGGATTTGTTGCGGTAGCCCATGATGTCGGCGGCTTTGTCGTGTTCCCAGACCATGAAGGTTTTGTTGACGGCTTCAATGTCAAAGGTTGGATAATCGGTGGCGTCGATCAGTTGCTTTACATAATCGCCTTGGAACCAGATCATTTGCTCGGCGTCTTCAAGCTTCTCCTCACGCTTGCGCCAGGCTTTTGAGTCCTTCTTCATCGCTTCGAGTTTTGGCAGCTTGATGCGACCCATGATTTGGTCGCGCACATACCAGGCTTGGGCATCGAACATGTTGAAGGTGTAAAACTGATCCTGCATGCCGATGTATGAGAGTTTTGGGTTTTGTTCCCAGAATACGCCACGGTAAAGATCAAGCGGCCAGAGGCGGTTGGCGGTTTTGAGGCGCAAGTCTTCTGGCAGGAACGGGAAGTGATGTTGGTAGCCGGTGCAAAGAATGATCGCATCAACTTCTTTGGTTGAGCCGTCTTTAAAGGTTGCCACTTTTCCATCGAGTTTTTGCAATAGAGGGCGTTCTTCAAAATTCTTCGGCCACGTAAAGCCCATCGGCTTGGAACGATAGGTGGCTGTGACGGAAGCCGCGCCATATTTCCAGCATTGTGAACCAATGTCTTCAGCGGAATAGCTTCGGCCCACAATCAAAACATGTTTACCTTTGAATTCCAACGCGTCGCGGAAATCATGAGCGTGCATCACGCGGCCGCCGAAGGTTTTGATGCCGGGGAATTCTGGAACTTGTGGTGTGGAGAAATGGCCTGAGGCAACGACCACATTGTCAAATTGCTCCGTGTACATCTTATCTTTCACCCGGTCATGGACAGTGACGTTGAATTTCTTTTTCTTGGCGTCCCACTCGACCATCCGCACCGGCGTTGAGAAGCGCACCCATTTGCGCACCTTGGCTTTTTCAACGCGGCCTTTGATATAATCCCAGAGAACGGCGCGTGGCGGATAAGACGGGATGGCCTTGCCAAAATGTTCTTCGAATGTGTAGTCGGCAAATTCCAGACATTCCTTTGGACCGTTTGACCAGAGGTAACGATACATGGAGCCGTGGACAGGTTCGCCATGCTCATCAAGACCTGTGCGCCATGTATAATTCCACAACCCGCCCCAATCTGATTGCTTTTCAAAGCAAACGACTTCTGGAATCTTGGCCTTTTTCTTGGCGGCGGATTGGAAGGCGCGCAGAACTGCAAGGCCTGACGGGCCTGCGCCGATTACAGCTACTCGTGTCATGAAATAAATCCCTGCATGTAAAATAAAATCTGCTTTTCAAATATAAAACTTACACTGTCATTCCAGCGAAAGCGGGAAACCAACTTTTTTACATTTGAGCGTGAAGAAAGTTGGGTCCCCGCCTTCGCGGGGATGACGAATCTAATTAAGGCCATTTTTGAAATTCTACCATCTCAATCTGGAAAAATGCCGGAGCTGGTGATTGCTCCGTCATCAAATTTTGAAAGCCATTCAACAGTCATAGGCCTAAAGCGTGTTAGGCCTTTATAGTCCACAAGTTCTGGCGGTAAATCGCGCAGCACGCGGTGGAAACGTCTGGCCCATTTCGGCACGGTGACCAATTCTTCCATCTTGATCAAATAGCAACGGATCACAAAGAGAATGGCGTTTGAACGCGGCAGACGCCAGAGGCTTTGCAACTCGCAACGCAGATGAACTTTGTTGCCTACATTCTCAGGGGTTACTGTTAGTCGGTCTTGGGCCCATTTCGGGTAGTTCTCTGGGCTAGTATCGAGCCGTGGATTAATGGTCATTGTCCAATTCAAACGACGAACCGGTTTGCCTTGTTGCAAGTTCAACAAGAATTTCAAAGCACGGTCAAACACGCCAAGCTGATGCGCCAGTGGCACTGGACCATGCCATTCCATGAAATTCATCCCGATATCAAAATCCAGCGACCAATCGGCTTGCGTGGTGACCATGCCAGCATCCATCCACAGCTGGCCATCGCGCTGATCGACAATGCAGAAATCGCCTTGCGATTGGCGGGTGATATATTCCATTGGTTCATAGGGCAGCGTTGATGCATCGCCAAATGTGAATTTCTGATCGATGTTCATAGGGCGGTTGATCCAGTGCCATCGATCACCATTTTTAGTGAGCGAGAAATGATCTGGATAATTTGCGGCCTGATGTTCCATCAAAAGCTCCAGCGTGTCCCATTGCGCTTGCATCATGTGGGGCAAGGCTTGGCAACGTAAGGGATCCTCCTTCAGCACCAGTGCGCGGTCTTGCATCTCGGCTACATAATGTTCGTCCACATCGATCATATTTTCGAAGGCATAGCCTTTGGGGCCAGCGGGGACATGTGGTTCCATGTTGACCGAATACATATATTTGTCTTCATGGAATGGGAATGGAAAGCGCTTGATGTTTTCAGGGCTGTTACGCGCTGTGAAATCATGGCGGAAGGTTTCTTGTCTGAACTTTATGTTCATCTCATCATCCTTTACAAATCAAGCGTTATGCTCTGGCCCTTGAGACGCGACACGCAGACCATAATTTTTTGGCCTGATGCTTTATCTTCGGGTTCCAGAAAAATATCATGATGTTCAATTGAGCCATCGCACGCAATCACATTGGTCTCGCATTGACCACACGCACCGCCACGGCAGAGATAAGGCGCGTCGATGCCTGCAGCTTCGGCGGCTTCGAGAATACTCTGATGCGTGCCCACTTCAACTTGTTTGGCGGATTTTTGAAAATTTACGTGGAATGATTTGCCGGGTGGTGGGGCGAGGAATTCTTCTGAATGGAGGCTTTCTTTCGGCCAGCCAAGCTCGCGTGCCTTGCCAAGAACGCCCTTGATCATGCCTTGTGGGCCGCAGACATAAACATGAGTGCCGAGCGGTTGGGCTGCCAATAGTTTTTCAGTTGGAATGAAAAGTTTCTCTTCGTCACAATAAATGTGAATGCGGTGGGCGCCGTAACGTTGTTGGAGGGCTTGCCAATAGGCACCGTGAGTCCTCGTGCGCACCGCATAATGCAATTCAAAATTTCGCCCTTCGCGTTGCATTTGGTCCATCATCGCCATCATAGGGGTGATGCCGATGCCGCCTGCAAAGAGCAAATGCTTGCGGCCGCGCTGATCATAAGGAAACAGATTTATGGGTTGGCTCACGGTGAGCGTGTCGCCAACCTTCAGTTTATCATGCAGAAAATGCGAACCACCGCGCGAATTTTCAACGCGCAATACGCTGATTTCAAATCCGCTGCGATCAAAGGGCGATGACATCAATGAATAAGGTGTGCGGCGGAGGATTTCACCGTCGCGCATCGCAACCACAATATGTGCGCCGCCGGAGAACACTGGGAAAGGTTCGCCGTCCATGCGTTCGAAGCGGAAGCATTTTACGGCATCGGCGACTTGGGTGATTGCGGCCACGCGCACTGACATTTCAGTGTTAATACTCATGGAAACATCAGCTCCGGTGCTGGGGCGGTGCCCGGTTCTTCGGCATCAATGCACACACCTTGAAACGCCGCGATGCGCCTTGAATAATGATCGCGCACCAGAAGTGACAAGCCGCAATGCGTGCAGATGAATGGGCTGGTTTTCACATCATCAGTGATGCCTTTGCAATGGACGCATTGCACACGCCGCGCTTCAGAGCCACGATGCTCGGTGCGAATGGAGTTAAAATCAATGCCGCATTCAATGGCCACTTGCATCACTTGGCCGATGAAGCCTTCGGTGCCAGCTATATAAAGCCGCAAACCCATCTTGGCGTTCTGCAACATGGCACGCAGGCGGTAGAGCAGAATGGGGATGGTTGGGGCGTTCCATAAATCATGTGGCTTTAATGCTTCCAAGCGCGCGGCAGTACCAACACATAAAAACTCTGACGTTGCCAAGAACGCAGAACCTTTGGTTTTTACTTGATCTAACACAGCCTCAACACCTTCACCTTCAATGGCGAAGATGTGACGCCGGGCATATGGGTCGATACCGAGCCCCGTATAGACCGGCCTGCTCTTGATCCCCTTAACCAGCATCAGCCAACAGCCGTCCGTTTTTTCTTTTCTGGATCGTCAAAGCTTATGGTGTGGGCAATTGCTGAAGCTTGCACATTCTTGCCGCGCACTTCGAGTTTTGTGCCTTGTTTGGCATAGGGGACGTCCACGCGCATGATGGCCATGCTCTTCTTGGTGAGTTTGGAATAGCTTGGGCAGGTGATGACACCAACTTTTTTGCCATCAGCCCAGACCTCGTCACCACCGTCGGTGATCTTATCTGAGTCAATTAAAAGGCCGAAAATCTTGAAGCGTTCTTTGCCCTTTAATTTATAGTGTTCTTCATAGCCACGGAAGTGCACTTTGCCGGGGCTGACTGTGAAATTGAGACCAAGTTCCCACAGACTGTCGCCGGGGGGCTGATCAGCAAATGGATACATTTGCGAATTGTCATAGGGATAGAACAGGAGATAACTTTCAACGCGCAGAAAATCGAGCGTGGTGAAACAAACGGGCATGACACCCAAAGATTTTCCCTGATCTAAAATCGTATCCCAGATCATTGGTGCATCTTGGCCACGGCAGAAAATTTCATAGCCGCGCTCGCCCGTATAGCCTGTGCGTGAGATCATGACGGGTGCGCCGAACAGGGTGGTTTGCATGTGGTGGAAATATTTCAGATCGCGAATGCCGGGCACGTGGTTTGCTAAGAATTCAACAGCCATAGGGCCCTGCAAGGAAAGATCATGAAGATCATCATCAAACAATACGGCGCAGTTGCGGCCCATCGCAGCTTTGGTGATTTCTTCATGGCCGGACCCTGAGCCATGTACCAGCATCCACGAATTGGGACCCGTACGATAAAGCACGCAATCATCTGTGAACATGCCGCGATCATTCAACATGCAGGCATAGACGGATTTGCCGGGGTAAACTTTGGTGACGTCACGGGTGGTGATGTAATCCAGAACGGCGATGGCATGGGGGCCGACGAGGTGGACTTTCTTGAGGCCTGATACATCCATCAATCCAGCCTTGGTGCGCACGGCGGCGTGTTGATCAAGGATATCGGCGTCATAGGTCCAAGCCGTTCCCATGCCACTCCAGTCCTCGAGCTTTGATCCTAAAGCGCGGTGACGATCACCTAAAACTGAAAATCTCCAAGACAAACCCATGCCTGAACTCCTCTATCGTTTCGCGGCCTCATGTTTCCTTAGCGGAAACTATTATTCACCACTGTAACGCGATTTTGGGGAGATTCAAGCGGGATAATTGAGGTCGAACAACTCTTTTTTGACTTGCGGTCACGCCTGATTATTCAAAGGAAAATGGCAGGCCACTGAACGATTGTTGTTTGTTTCGATAAGAGCGGGCCGCTCAACTTTACAACGATCTTGCGCGATGGGACAACGGGGGTGAAAGCGGCAGCCGGACGGCGGGTTGATGGGGCTGGGCACATCGCCTGATAAGATGATACGTTTGCGCGAGCCTTGTTTTGTGACGTCAGGAACTGGCACAGCGGAGATCAAAGCTTGAGTATAGGGGTGGGCTGGGTTGGTGAAAATCTCGTCAGCGCTGCCCAACTCGACGATTGAACCCAGATACATCACGGCGATCCGCGTTGACACTTGGCGCACGACGCTGAGATCATGGGCGATGAAGACGTAGGTGAGGTTGAGGCGTTCTTGCAGATCAGCGAGCAGGTTTACGATTTGCGCTTGGACTGAAACGTCAAGCGCAGACACAGGCTCATCAAGCACGATCAGTTTAGGCTCAAGAGCGATGGCGCGGGCGATGCCAATGCGTTGGCGTTGACCGCCGGAGAATTCATGGGGAAAGCGAAGTGCGTGATCGGGTTGCAGTCCGACGAGATTTAGGAGTTCGGCCACACGGTCTGCAATTTGTTTTTCATTAAGTTTGGTATGAACACGCAAGGGTTCTGCGATAAGGTCGCGCACGCGGCGGCGCGGGTTTAAAGAGGCATAGGGGTCTTGGAAAACCACTTGCAGTTCTTTCCGCAAGGGGCGCATTTCGCGCATTGATTTGTGGGTAATGTCCTCGCCTTTGAATTTCATCGTCCCTGATGAAATATCATAGAGCCTGACCATGCAGCGACCGAGGGTGGATTTTCCACAACCGGATTCACCGACGAGCCCTAGAGTTTCACCGGGCATAATGGCAAGCGACACCCCATCAACAGCATGGACAATTTGTTTTCCCCGTGCGGAAAAGCGGGTGCCGACTGTGAAGTCTTTGCTGACGCTGATTGTTTCCAAGAGCGGTGCTTTTGTCATTGTGCACCTTGGAGGAAACAGGCGGCGGCATGCTCAGCCTTGCCGAGTTCGGGTTGAGCTGAACATGCATCAAACTTGAACGAACAGCGCGGGCCAAAGCAACACCCCAGTGGTCTATTCAGCAATGACGGCGGAGATCCTGATATAGCACGCAGTCGCTTTGGCTTAGCTCCTTCAAGTGGTGGAATCGAATCCAGCAAGGCTTTGGTATAAGGATGTTTAGGCTCTAAAAATAATTCATCACGCACACCGCGCTCCACAATGCGCCCGCCATACATCACCATCACACGATCGGCAATTTCGGCAATCACCCCCATATCATGCGTGATAAACACGACCGCTGACTTGTGATTGCGTTGTAACTTGCGCACCAGATCGAGGATTTGGGCCTGCACAGTCACATCTAATGCGGTGGTCGGTTCATCCGCAACGAGGAGAGATGGATTGCATGACAGCGCCATGGCGATGACCGCGCGTTGGCGCATGCCGCCTGAAAGTTGATGGGGAAAGCGATCAACGGCATCAGCCGGGTTTGGGATATTCACTTCAGCCAGCAAGTCGATAGCCTTCTGTCGTGCTGCAGCCTTGCTGATTTTTTGGTGGGCAAGAATCTGTTCTGCAATTTGCCAACCGATTGTATAAACAGGGGTGAGAGCCGTCATTGGGTCTTGAAAGATCATCGCAATTTCACGACCGCGCAATTTTCGCATTTCGGAGTTGGGCATGCCGACAAGTTCGCGGCCCTTGAATTTGATCGAGCCTTCAATGACTGCATTTGGATCATTGATCAATCCCATCACAGCAAGAAGCGACACGGTTTTGCCAGAACCTGACTCGCCCACCATTCCGAGAATTTCACCCTCGCCCACATTGAAGCTGACGCCGTCAATGGCGCGCATGAGGCCTTGCTCGCTGCGGAAGGAAACTTTGAGATCCTTGACTTCAAGCATCAGGCCTTCCTCACGCGTGGGTCAAGGACGATGTAAAGGACATCAACCAACGCATTGGCCATCACGACGAAGAATGATGCAAAAATAACTGTGGTCATGATGATGGGCAAATCAAGATTGAGCAGAGCGTCATAGGTGAGCTTGCCAATGCCGTGCAGATTGAAAACCACTTCGGTGAGAAGCGCTGAACCGCCGACGAGAGCGCCAAAATCTAACCCGAAAAGCGTTACAAAACTGATCAGCGACGTGCGCAAGGCATGGCGCAAAAGGATGCGGGTTTCCGACAAACCCTTGGCACGCGCGGTGCGAACATAATCTTCTTGCATCGCTTCAATAAGATTGGCGCGGAGCACCCGGCCATAAAGACCGATGTAGAGAATGGCCAAAGTAATCCAAGGAATGACCAGCGTTAGGAACCAGGCTTTGGGACTGGTGGTGAAGTTTTTGTATCCCAAAGGCGGCACCCATGAAAACATCCAAGTGTCGTGGTAGCGGCTTTGGGTGATGAGGTTCATCACTTCACCCAACCAAAAGACTGGCATTGATATGCCGATGAGGCCCAGAATCATCAATGATTTGTCGAGCCAGCTGTCTTTTGTAGCGGCGGCCACCGTTCCGATGATCATGCTGAACACCACCCACAAAATTGCGGCCCCCATGACGAGCGATATTGTTACGGGAATTGTATCTAAAACTGCGGGAACGACTTTCCAGCCGCGATTCACAAATGAGGTAAGATCGCCTGTGATGAAAATCTTTTTCATCATTGTGAAATATTGAACGTAGATCGGTTGATCCAGACCGAAACTTTTGCGCACCGCTTCTAAAATTTCTGGGCTGGCACCACGGCCTGCGATTCGTGAGGCAGGATCAGCACCAGGGGTGGCAAAGAAAATCAAAAACACCAAAACGCTGATGCCAAACATGACGAAAAACATTTGCCAAAGGCGCTGAATGATTGCGAGAAACATTAGCCGCGCCCTAACTTAATTTTGGAGCGTGGATCAAGCGCGTCACGCAGACCGTCGCCTAATACATTGAGTGTGAGCACGGTGATTACAATTGCAATGCCCGGTGCCAGCGCCACCCAAGGCCTTGAATAGAGAAGCCCCTGCCCGTCTTGAATAATTGTGCCCCAGCTTGCATCAGGTGGTTGCACACCAATTGATAGAAATGAAAGCGCTGACTCGGTGAGCATATTGAGCGCCATCATTAATGGCACGAACACAATCAAGGTGGTTGTAACATTTGGCA
>CAXTTK010000003.1:0-431697 GCA_964247245.1 uncultured Aestuariivirga sp. | reverse complement strand
AGCGAGGCGAAACAGCTGAGGTTTCGACTGAGCAGTTGCTTCAATATCTTAGTGGCCTACACATTGCCCTCGAGAGCGCCATGCCATATCTTTTGCGCCTTCTTTCCATCAACACACCACAGTGGCCCGAGCCTGAAGGCACTACCCCCATGATCCGCAAAGCGCGCGGGTTTGCGGCCTTGAATGCAGTTGTCCATGCTGAAACGAAATATTCGCCTTTAGTGCTGATTATCGAAGACGCTCATTGGATAGACCCCACCACTTTGGAGTTTTTTGAACAGCTTCTCTATAATGTGCGGGACATGCCAGTGCTGATATTGATTAACGCACGGCCAGATTTTCGTCTCCAGTGGCAGGACCAAGGCAATATCACGTCCATTGTGTTGCAAAAAATTGGTCGCGCAGAAATCGAAAGCATCATTGCGGCGGCCTGTTCCGAATACAACCTGCCAGATGATGTGGTGAACAGTATCGTTGAACGAAGTGATGGTGTTCCTTTGTTCGTGGAAGAACTGACAAAGGCCATCATGGAATCGGGCTTTAGCCAGAAGCACGATGAGGCCAATATTCCATCAAGCTTGCGCGATAGCTTGATGGCGCGGTTAGACCGCATTCCTCAAGCCCGTGATGTAGCCCAGATCGCGGCCTGCATTGGCCGTGAATGCGACCATGAACTACTTGCGGCATTGTCTGATAAACCGGCAGCTCTGTTGGAAGAAGCACTTGAGAAACTGGCGAAGGCGGAAATTTTGTTCCGGCATGGTGTGGTGCCTCAAGCCAACTATCGCTTCAAACATGGATTGGTGCAAGAAGCTGCTGTTGACAGCCTTTTGAAATCCAAACGCCGTGGCATCCATCTTCGAATTGCGCGCTATATGGAAGAAGCCAGAAAAACATTTGTTGACGAACGGCCTGAATTACTGGCCCACCATTTCACTCAGGCTGAAGACTACATTGCTGCAATCGAATATCGCCAAAAAGCTGGACAGATGGCACTCGCAGCTTCCGGCAACACCGAAGCAATCCGTGAATTTGGCCATGCGCTGGAGCTTGTTACTTTACTTCCACTGTCAACCGCCCGCGACACGTTGGAACTCAACATTTTGATTGCGCAGGCCATTCCATATACGTTGACCAGAGGTTATGCGGCACCCGAAGTTGAGGCAGTCTATCGCCGTGCCATGGAAACCAGTGCCCGCCTGCCTGAGGAGGCACAGAGCTTTGCGGTGATCTATGGCTTCTGGCGTTTTTATCTATTGCGTGGAGATTATGCTAATGCCTTGCAGTTGAGCCAACAATTGTTGCGACATTCAAAATCACACAGTGACTCCTCCATGGATGTAACGTCAAACCGTGCCGCCGGGGCAACACGGTTCTATATGGCGCGCTATTCGGAAAGCCTGCAGCATTTGCGCCAAACATTTAACATTGTGCCGGAAGAAAGTTTGCGCGCCGCCATCTTATCGTATGATGTGGTGGATCCGTGGGTGGTGAACCATGCCTATGCTGGATTAGCGCTGTGGATTTACGGGCAACCAACCGAAGCCAATCACCATAGCGACCTGGCCATAGCTATGGCGCGGCAGATCAACCACCCCTTCACATTGGCATTGGCACTTTGTTTTGGCCAATGGACATATCAATTCAACGGTGATCCACTTCGCGTTCACCAGATGGCGACTGAAGCCTTAGCGCTTTCACATAAATATGGTTTCACATTTTGGACGGGCTGGGCTGAAATGATGTTGGCTTGGGCTGATCGATCAGTGGATAAGTCTATCATTAGACAACGTATGCGCCAAGCTTTGCAACTTTGGCAATCCACGGGTTCGCAGTTGGGGTTGAGCTATTTCCAATGTCTATTGGCCGAACAAAGCGAAGGTGTGGAAGCGACGTTATTGCTGGACGCTGCAGAAAAATTTGCAAGCGAACGCGAGGAATTGTTTTGGATGCCAGAAATCCACAGGCTGCGCGGCAAGCATGCTTTGAACGAGAGTTATGATGACGCCTGTATGAAAGCTGAAACGAGTTTTATGCAGGCATTGTCAAGTGCGGACACTCTACAAGCACATGGGCTTGGTTTGCGGGCAGCTTGTGATTTGGTGAAGTTGCTGGATGTTGACGGTCGAAGAGAACATGTTTTAGAAATTCTCAAACCTCGCACCACCAAATTTTCTCCACAGGACAATTTCCCAGATCTTGAAACTGCACGTTCGCTAGTTGCCCAATTTGAGCAAGCTTGACGGCGGGGCAATTGAATGATTGTTTAGCTGTGGGGGCACAACAATAAACGATGCGACAAGCGTCCAGAGGTGCCCCATGGTTCAAGCGCCAACTCCCAAAATGCCCGCCAGCGATGGCCCTCCCTTTTATTATGCTTCTTTTACGGGCCTGTGGGTTTACCAATTGGTCGACCTTGCAGCGGCTAACGCTTTGATGAAAGCCCAAGGGCCGGGCTTTGCGCCATACGACTTTGGCGGCGGCAAGGCTTTGGCTAATTTGAATATGATGATGTACGCAGGCCACTCCGGCCAGAATGATCCGCAAGCCTATATTGATATTCTAAAACCCATCAATCCAACAGGCACAGTTTACCCCGCAAGCTTTGGGGTTGAAGGCAGCAATGAATGCGAATTCAACATCGTATGTTTTCCAACAGCGCGACTGAACCAACTACAAATGAATATGTCCGTGATGGATTTTGTGACGGGAAATGACCATACCAAACTGCTCGGCAACTTTCGCGTTGGCGTTCCGTGTGATGACCGCATTGCGGTTTATTGGGGCACGCAGAATTTTGGCGAAAATAAAATTATGACACATCCGTTTCTCTACAAAGTGCCTTCGCCCAACAACCTTGACCAAACAACCAATTTGCCGATTACATCATGGAATGTCATCGTGCCCGGCACAGTGGCAGAAGCCTTTAATTTCAGCTTTGCCAATTTCACCTGCTCTCCCAACATGCTCAGCCTGTCGGTGGATGTTTCAAGTCTATTGCCGCAACCCAGCAACGCATCCGAGATTATTGACTACAGTCTGTTCACCCAGAACAACACGACAAGGCCCGTCGGCTCACGGCGCAATGTGTTCGGGATGTTCAAGGCTTATGATCTAAGAACAAACGGCGCGGGCCATGTTGTGGTGTCAGTTGGTAATTCCAAACACCCCTTGGTAAGCACCATGCAAAAATTGTTGCTGGGTGCGCCAATCGTTGCGGTACAGACCTTCCAGTCGCAGCCTGTCGTTGCTGAGAGTTCGCTTTACTATGTTGACCTCTAGACGAATATGGCTGTTGGCCTTGCTCGTTTTGGGCCTGACAGGTTTGGCTTGGCGCACAGCACCACTTGCAAAGCTGCCTTCCGCGGCGGCCCAACTCAGCTCTAATTTTCCGGGCGATGTTGCAACAGGTGCCAGCGCCACAGACATTGACAAGTTTTCATGGGAAAGTTTTGTCGCCGCCAATTGGCCTTCAGGCGGCACGGGCATTATAGGGCAGGGTGGTGACCATCCAACCGTTTGGCAGTTCTGGAAAACCGATACAGATGTTCTGGTGCCAGATGGGCAAGTGCCAATTCCTTGGAAACAGCCATCGCCCATTCCTGCTGATTGCACGCAACTTGCACCACCCGGAACGCGCGTTCTGACTCACGACACCAAGATGGGCAAACTGGGAGACTTTCTTACACCAGCCAGCGGCCCATTGATTGACCAGAACGGTGAATATGCGCGCTTTGAAATACTCGTCAATGAACCCATGTATGATTTTATTTTGGCCAATCAGCTCTATTCAGTGAAGGGCCAGAAGGCTTATGATCCAGGCGGAACGGTGGCACTTCCAAGCGGCAAGTTGAATGGTGCCACAGGTGCGATTATGATCAAGATTGCGTGGAAAATTTTGGGCGCGAATGACGATCCAAAACGCTTTCACACGTCGCTGGCCTATATCTATAATTCGACCGCAACACCAAAATGCCAATTGAAACAGGTGGGCATGGTTGGCATGCACATCAGCCACAAAACAGCAAACGCACCACAATGGGTGTGGTCCACCTTTGAACATGTGGATAATGCGCCGCTGGTGGGCAGCAATGCAAAAGGACCCTTCAATTTTAGTGATGGCGCATCCAAACACCAAAGCCTTGGCTGTGACAGCAATGGCAATTGCAATACCTTACCTCAAGGAAAATGGGACCCGATCAACGGCGTGAAAACACCGGTGCAAGTTGCAAGGCTGACTGATTTTACAAAAACTGCAAAACCCATCAACGCGCAATATGAGGCAGCACTGCTTGGTGTGGACAAAGCTTCAGTCTTTGCCAACTACCGTTTGGTGGGAACCCAGTTTCCGAGTGATCCTCCGAATGTGAATGATCCTGCAGGGGTCTTACTTCCGCCATTTCTCGCTAACACAACAATGGAAACTTATTTGCAGGGAGATACACCCAACGTCTCATCGTCTTGTGGCAGTTGTCATTTTAAGGCTGTGATGTCGGATAGCCGTACAAGCGATTTTTCTTTTCTGCTGGCACGCGTGGGGATGAAATAGAAATGGATTTCACACTGCAAATGCCAAGCTATCTCGAATTTGCAAGCACGTTAACGGGCGTGTCGCAGAAAGTTGTGGGGCAGGCGGAACAACTTGGTTCTTATCTGCAAAATTATGCAAAGCTCGTTGACGCAGCTTCAGGGCCGAATACAACTTTTGCATTGCTGAACCTTTATATGCTGCAACGCCAAAACCTTTCGGCAGATCAAGTGGTGCAAAATTTTATCAATGGCAGATATGATAGTCTATCGCCAAACCCCAATTGGCCATTTTCGCTTTTGGTGCGCAACCTCAATAAATTTTTGCTACTTGGTGTGTGGTATGACCCCACAAATCCGAACGATGAAGGCACCATTCCAACAGACGCGCTTTATACACAAAGCTTGATCTGGCTGATTGCCCAGGCCCAACCGACGGGTGCCAGCAAATTGGCTTATGGCCATTGGGCCAAGCCACCGCCACCTTTGAATAAGTTGATTGGATAGACCATGGCCCAACCAGATGTGATTATTGTGGGGGCAGGCGTTTCGGGTGCCATCATGGCACTGGAATTGGCCAAGCAAAAGAAAACGGTGTTGATCGTTGATGCAGGCCCAGTTGACTCTAATTCCCGCAAAATCTTTCAGGACCATTTCTTGAAATCTGCCATCAAGCTGCCCGAATGCCCCTATCCTCCGTATACGGACGATCCGGCACATCAATGCGCGCCCCGCTATAAAAGCCGCATGTTGTTTCCGTGGCCCGGCACCGGAAATGCTAATCCGCAAAAAGCCATTCAGTATTTCAACGCGCAAAGCCACATGACAGTGTCGCCCACCTCGCAGATACCGTTTCTCAGCACTTCTGAACGCATTGTTGGCGGCACCACTTGGCATTGGCTTGGCACATGCCTGCGCTTGCTGCCGAACGACTTTAAAATGCAATCAACCTATGGTCAGGGGCGCGATTGGCCTTTTGGATATAGTGATCTTGAAGATGACTATGGCCGCGCCGAAGAGGAGCTTGCCGTTTCCGGCGATGTGCAAGACCAAGACTATTTGGGCATCACATTTCCCAAGGGCTATGCCTATCCGATGGGTCGCATTGTACCCACCTATTCCGACCAGAAGCTTGATCAATGGATGAAGGGCCTTCAACTTTCGTGGTTGAACAATCAGCAACCGAGCATGGTCAGTACACCGCAGGCCCGCAATTCGGTTCTACATGGATTGCGCCAAGCCTGCGCTGGCAATAATTCCTGCATTCCCATGTGCCCGATACAGGCCAAATATGATGCAACCATCACTCTGCAAAAGGCGGTGAATACGGGTTTTGTAACGGTGCTTCCTAAAACAGTCGTGACCAGGCTCTTAGTGGATAAAACCTCAGGGGCTATCACTGGGGTTGAAGCCCGCAGCTATGACAATGAAAATGGCCCGCCATCTCCCATTCGAACCTTCACGGCTTCTGCCTATGTTGTAGCCGCCCACGCCATCGAAACACCGCGCCTGCTTTTGAATTCCGCAACATCATGGATGCCGGGTGGCGCAGCAAATTCATCAGACCAAGTTGGTCGGAACCTGATGGATCATGTGGTCTATCTGGGGTGGGGCCTTGCCAATGAAGAGGTTTATCCTTATCGCGGTCCGCGCTCGTCCAGCGGCATTGAAGCTTTGCGAGATGGCCCATTCCGCCAGAACTTTGCGGCCTTTCGTGTTGATGTTGGCAATGAAGGTTGGGGCTGGGCCGATGGCGACCCCAACACGATCACCCAAGATTTTATCGATGGCACCAACAACTCACAAACCAATCCGTTGAATGAAAAACTGTTTGGCGCAACACTTGTGAAGCGCTTGAACTATTATCTGACGCGCATGGTGCGCTTTTGTTATTTGGTTGAACAGTTGCCGAATGCTAGTAACAGGGTACAGCTCTCACAGACATTTAGAGATGGCATGGGCATCCCAAGGCCGGAGGTAACCTATGCAGTGGATGGTTATACTTTGAACGGTCTCATCAGCGCCAAACGCGCCACCGAAGATATTTTCAAAGCTTCCAATATTGAAAACAAGACGGTGACGCGCCCGGATGATGGTTATCCATCCGTTCCTTATGTCAATAATTTTGGAAAAACCGACTACTTCAATGTGTTTGGCGCAGGGCACATTGTTGGCACTTGCCGCATGGGTTCAAGCGCTAAAGACTCCGTTGTCACTTCAGACATGCAAAGCCACGATCATTCCAATCTCTTCGTTATTGGCTCCAGCGTGTTTCCCACCATTGCCACTGGCAATCCAACACTCACGATTGCGGCTCTCACATTCCGCGCCAGCCGCAAACTGCTGTCACTACTTTAAAGTTCAGCCCGCGTGTTCGGTCATCCGGTTTGCTGTGATCACCTTTTCGGCAAGTGCGCGATTGAGCAAGCGGTTGAACAGCAGCGCCAGTTCCGGATTTTTGGCAGCCAGACGTGCTGACGTGCTTCGAGATATTGAAAGTGTTGTCATTTCAGTTTCAGCCACAACGTCGGCTGTGCGCTTTCCACCCAGGCTGAAGCCAATGTCGCCCACAATGGCGCCGGGCAACATGGTGCGAAGGCGTTTCACAACACCTCGGTCCAGCTTGCGTTGCACAATGGCGCGGCCCGACTCGATGAAATAAATATCATCAGAATCTGTGCCTGAATGGATGATGGTTTCTCCAGCAACAAAGCGAATACGCTGCATGGTACCAAACAACTGTTCCAATTTCAGCGCAGGCAAGTCTGCTGTTGCAAAATGTTGAGCGAGAGAAACAGACCTTTCTGCTCCCGCTTCTTGACCCAGCAATGTGTTTTCGGCTTGCTCCAGCGCGCGGTCTAAATCTTGCGCAAAACTTATCATGCTGACTTGACCCTGCGCAAAGCCTGAACGTTTGAAGGTGGCGATTAGGGCCGGGTTCATGCCGCTGAATATGCCAATGAAATCAGCCGAACGTGCAAGATTTTCAATGCGCTTAAACGCATTAGCAGAGGCGCTGTCCATTTCCGTGACACGGGAAAAATCGATAATGACCATGCGCAAGCCATCGCCACTCTTGGTGGCCTTGCGAATATGACCAACAACTTGGTCAGACGTTCCAAAAAACAGAAAGCCCTGAAGTTGGAAGATGCGCACGGAAGAAGCAGCTTGCTTCAGCAGCGCCATGGCTTCGGGCGAGCGTTCGGTGGTGCTCGGCAGTTGGGCAAGTGTGGTCGCGTTGCGCACCACAGGCGCATTTGCATAACTGTAGGCGAACAGCACAGTTGCAATCAAGAAGCCAGAAAAAATGGCGAGCAAGAAGCCTTGAAAAATCGACACCACCACGATGAACAGCACCACGGCCCATTCACGCATGTTAAAACTCTTGCGAGTTTTGACCAGCCAGTCATTCACGAGATCAATGCCATAATAAAGGATAAGCCCTGCAGCTACAAATGTGGGAACGATAGCTGCAATCTGCGTTGCAAAAAACAGGCACACAATCTGGATGATTGCCACACTGATGCCAACGCCACGTCCAGATACTTTCATCTTATCGAGCAGCAATGTAAGTGTCAGATGTGCAAAGCCAGGGGGGCCACCAGTGCCCCCCGCCAGCAGATTTGCCGCACCAGCACTTCGCAATTCGTGGTCAACATCAATGTCTTTTCCCGTTGCCAATTCAAGTGCAGATATGTTCATGAGTGTGGCAAAGAGCGAGAGCGTTGCAACAGTGGCAATTGTTGGAGCAGCTTGCAAAAACGTTGGCCAGTCAATAGCACTGAAAAGTGCGTGTATCGTCAACGTGGCATTGTCGCTCGCGTTGAATTCCGGCAGAAAACCCATAGCCACAATGTCTGCAGAACTATAATCCGCGATGACACGCCACAAATGAAAAAGACCGCCAGCGACAACAAGCAGTGCCAGCAGCAATTGCGGACTACCGTATCTGCGCATCGCAAGCGTAATGACAGCTGCTAATGCCAATGCGGGAGCCAGACCAGCCAGTTTGGCATGTGTGGCCAAAGCTACCATTCCTGAAAAATTAGGTGAAACCTGTGCCACCATGGCGAGCCCACCCATCAGCAGCAGACACCCCGTCGCCGCCAAAAAACCGGCCAAAACTTCAAGCGGAAAAAAGCGCGCGAAACGTCCCAGCTTCAACCAGCCTGTGAGCGATAGCAAAACACCTGTGGCCAAAGTGGCGCAAGCGATAATGGCAAGTGCCGTTGCGGGTTTGGCTTCACCCACCAAACTGCCAACCGCAGTAACCAGCGTCGCCGCCAGAACCGCCGTGCCAACATCCTGCACACCACCAATCAAGGTCTTGAGCTGGCTTGTGCTGGCCAGAACCAAGGTGACACAAAAACTGCTGGCCAATGTTGCAGTCACCCCAATGGCAAGCCATGGGGACAGCGCGCCGCTGAACATCAGCGACGAAAGAGCAACAGCAAATCCGACGAGATCAAACCCCACAATCAAGGCAGCCGATATAAAATTAGCAGACTGTCGAAGAGAGACGGGCAGAGGCATGATCATCATTCACAATGCGCAATTCCATGCGCTTGTCCGGCAAGCTGCACAATTATTGGTGGTTTGCCAAGAGGCATAATAGATCCCAATGGCTCTGCTCAGATGCGCTGCAAAAAAGAGAGAGCTCCGTGTGCGATACATGTGCAGCAATGGTGCGAAACATGTGTAAAAGCGTGTAAAACGAGAGTAACTGGCGGCTTAAATTCGCATTCTTTTTCGTTCAAAATATGGATAAACTATTGAATTACAAAGATAAAATATTCGCCGTTGCGCCCATGATGGATTGGACGGATCAGCATTGCCGGTTCTTCCATCGCCAGCTCTCGAGCCATGCTTTGCTCTATACCGAGATGGTGACCGAGCAGGCTGTGCGCCATGGGGACCGAAACAAACTTCTCGGATTTGATCCAAGCGAACAGCCTGTGGCGCTGCAACTGGGAGGCAGTAATCCCCAAGGGCTGGCCGAGGCCGCAAAGATTGGTGAAGATTTTGGTTATACCGAAATCAATCTCAATGTTGGTTGCCCGTCCGACCGTGTTCAGGGCGGGCATTTTGGCGCGTGCCTAATGGCTGAACCACAATTGGTGGCGGATTGCATCGCGGCCATGCGCGCCGCTGTAAAAATTCCGGTTACCGTAAAATGCCGCATTGGCATTGATGATCAGGATGAAGAGCAGGGTTTGCAGAGCTTTGTTGAGACCGTGGCCAAAACCGGCTGTGACACGTTTATTGTTCATGCGCGCAAAGCTTGGTTGCATGGTTTGAGCCCGAAAGAAAACCGCGAAGTGCCACCGCTGAACTATGACCGTGTGCACCGCCTTAAAAAATCCATGCCGCATTTGCATATCTCGCTAAATGGTGGATTGGTGAATATCGAAACTGAAATGCACCATCTTGAAACGCTGGACGGCCTTATGTTTGGCCGCGAGGCCTATCATAATCCGTGGATTTTGGTACAGGTCGATCCGCTGTTTGGCGCCGCAGAAGCGCCTGTTAGCACGAGGCGTGAAGCCGTTGAGGCGATGCTGCCCTACATTGGAAAGCACCTCAATGAAGGGCTGCCGCTGCACCGCATCACCCGCCACATGTTGGGGCTTTACCACTCACAACCGGGCGGGCGCATGTGGCGGCAAGTGCTTTCAACAGAAGGCTGCAAGGCGGGGGCGGGGTTGGGTGTTGTTAATCAGGCTTTGAATGTTGTGGAAGTGCAGGCCGCAAAGCAGGCGGCTTAAAATCATCATGATAGCAATAAAGTGGGGTGTCACCGAAATTAAACCGAACACATAAAAATAAATTCATATTTTTTGAAATAAAGACTTGACACCGTACGGTGGGGCTGTTAGGTAGGGGTAGTCTCCACAAATGGGTCTAAATCTCTGCCAACAAGTCTTGCAAGCTGACCGAAGACGACGTTGAGGGAGCTGTTAGCCCGTGTTAAAATCAACCCACTTCCGCACGCCATTGACGTGGCGTTTTGCCCGTCACCCGTAAAAACTCGCGGTTGAAGTTCGATTTTGTTTGAAAGCCGGACTCGTAAATCACCTGCGTGATCGATAGAGGCGTTTCCCCGAGGAGGCGGCAAGCCTCGCTCACGCGGATGTCATTCACGAATTGTGAGACATTGCGCTTTTGAATGCGGTTTACGGCCCGCGAAATTTGGCGGGCGGGCAGGGCGCAGCGCCGGGCCAATCGGTTAAGTGTTAAATTTGGATCTTTGGCTAAACCGCCAGCAGTGAGTTGGTGCGTGGCTAAATCTAAGATGCGGGCGTCTTCTTTGCTTTCGTCTTCAGTTGCCGATGCTGGTGAGTCTTCGTCCTCTGTTTCGGCGATGTTGGGTGATATCAAAGCCGCCGACAGGCCAATTGCAATCAACCATACCATGTTGCCCCAACCTATAAACAAGGCTGCGTGTACACCGCTGGCGCGCAGGAAATCCAGAAACACAAGCAGATCAACAAGGGCCGATGCAAACAGTGAAAAAGTAACGAGCCATAGGGCGCGCTGCACGTTGATTACACCTGCTAGAGAGGCCCGGTCCAATGCGTTTTCACCGCGCAAAGCAAGGCGCAAACAGGCCACACCATAACCTACGAAAATTGCGATGATGATAAAATCAATAGCATCGGGGAGAGCGAAAAATGCCACGCCGGACAAAATTGCTGGTGCCGCATGCAACACATCATGCAGATCCAATCGCCTTGCCGCACTGTCGGTAAAGGCACGAAAGCTAAGCCATGCCATTGCAGGCAGCAGACAAGACAATAGTACTTGCAGGGGCCTGACATAAAGTAAGGCAAAATCCCAGCGTAGGCTGATCAGCAATGCCTGAAGCGATGCAGCGGAAACCAGAAAAGCAAACGGCCAACCCGCAGGATTATCGCGCGAGGCTAATATCAAACGGACAGCCAGAAAGGCAAGCAAGATGAAAATGATGAGTGCTGTGGAAAGATGCGGCATGATATTCACACTAATGTACCAGATCGCGTTTGCATACGTCCTCGATCACGATCAAGGACGATATGCTTCGGCTTTGTGGGTCAAAATGAAACTCCCAACAACACAGGAGCTTTCCATGACAATTAAAAATTTAATTCGCGCAGCAGTCTTCATGTTCACTCTCGGCACAGCCTACGCAGGCGAAGTTGGCGTTATGAACTTCACATTCGACTCTCCACAGCGCGAGCGCTTGGTGCAGGCGCTCGTCTGGTATCCAGCAAAGACAGGTGGTCATATTGAATATGTGGGTGACAACGCCGTATTCAAAGGAACCGTCGCAAACCGCGATGCTATGCCTGATGGTGCTAAGCATCCATTAATTATTTTTTCACACGGGTCGGGCGGCAATGCCGCAGGCCTTGGGTGGATTTCTGAGCGCCTTGCAGCCGAAGGCTATGTGGTGATTGCGGCCAATCACCAAGGGTCAACATCGGGCGATTCAACACCTGAAACCAATGTGAAAATCTGGGAACCACCGCAAGACATGTCTGCAATGCTGGATGCAATTTCTGCTTCGCCTGCTTTGCAGCGCATCGTCGATGTTAAGAATGTAACAGCGATCGGATTTTCGATGGGCGGCCATACGGTTTTAGCGTTGGCTGGTACGACTGCAAAGGTTGATGCCTTCGCCCAATTTTGTGATGACCATAAGGATTCACCCAATTGCATCTGGTTTGATCGCGGCAATGATTTGATCAAGGGTCATGTCGATCTGCATAAGCTTGATCCAAGCCTGTTTGAGATGAACCTATCTGACAAGCGTATTGGCCGCGTCATCGCTGTTGATCCTGGCGTCGCGCAGGCATTGGACGCATCGTCTTTAAATGCGATTTCGGTGCCAACTCTTTTGATCAATCTCGGACAAGGAGAGGCAATTCCTTTGGGGGTTCGAGCCGATCAGATGGCAAATTCTATTCCACATGCGCGTTATGAAACGATCACTGGAGCAAACCACTTTTCATTTTTGGCAGAGTGCAAAGCGCTGGGTTGGGCTTATGTTATGATGGAAGGCGATGACCCAGTATGCACAGAAAGTTCCCGCAGCCGTGCCGAGATACATGAGGAGATTACAGGCAAGATTGTTGCGTTTCTCAATGGGGCGAAAAATGATTAGTCTTCAACCTAAGTCGTGTCTGCTGTCTGCCGCTTCAATTCGCTCGGACAGCAGCCTCAATCTTGGCCACATCAATCTTGCCCATATCCATCATCGCATCGAAAGCACGTTTGGCCACGTCACCACCTTGGGCCATCGCTTCGGTTAAGACGCGCGGGGTGATCTGCCATGAAAGGCCCCATTTGTCTTTGCACCAGCCACAGTAACTTTCGCTTCCACCATTACTGACGATTGCGTTCCAATATTTATCGGTTTCTTGTTGGTCTTCAGTGGCAATCTGAAAGGAGAAAGCTTCGCTTTGTTTGACCATCGGGCCACCGTTAAGGCCCATACAGGCAACACCACACACGGTAAATTCCACAACCAAAACATCGCCCTTTTTTCCACTTGGAAAGTCTGAGGGCGCGCGTTGGATGGCACCTATAGAAGAGTTGGGAAATGTATCGGCGTAAAACCTTGCTGCGGCCTCGGCATCGCGTTCGTACCATAGACAAACTGTATTCTTATTCATTGGATTCACCTCACCATGTTAGAACTCAAAAATATCAAAGAAGTTCCAAAATAATTTAATATCGATAAAAATTCAAATATTTGTTTTCAGTCAATACTTAAGGGTTAAATGCACTGTCACCGAAATTGTCACCGAAATTAGAATTTTGGAGTTGGCACTGCCGTGTGTCACCGTGATGACAATTACTCCAACCAATCTGGGTACTGTCGATAACCACAAAGCATTTCTTATCACCGCGTGAATCAAACATGTTGAGCTTTGAGGGAGTAGACCCGGTAACCTCTGAAATTAGAAATCAACGGGACAAATTTTTGGAGATAAGAATGAAGAAACTGATTATTGCAGTCGCCGCCATCGCGGTGTTGTCTGGCCCTGTTTATGCAAAAGATTCAATGCATAATCAAATGGTCAAAATGATGAAGATGATCAAAGAGCAGAGAACAATCACAATTCAATTAGAACGTTATTTGAAGCGCATGATGGACAATACTGGTTATCAGAACGGATAACCCAACCAACAGCAAATACGTCCGACGAGGGAATAGGTGGCTGAACTCAGACTATAAATCTGATTTCAGTCATCTTTTTTGTGATGTTGGAGCGGTTTGTATTTTCCATGAAAGGTCAAACAGCTTTAGAGACAAGTAAATGTGGGCGGAGATCAAACCAAAGTGGTTCAACCTCCGCTGGCTTTGCAGTATTACGAAATTACTTTGCGCACTGATTGAAGTCTGGGCGGTTGGACGCACAGAAATTTGAACCACCGCGAAGCGCTTTGCCGTTGAACTTTCCGGTTATCACCTTGGATTTGGTGATTGTGAGGCGGGTGTTTGCACAGGCCGCTGCAACAACTTGTTCGCAAGCAGCAACTGAAGTTGCTGATGTATCTTCTTTATCGCATTCCTTGGTGCCACTGCACTTGGAATAAGACTCAGCTTCTTTGCCTGGGCAAGCGGTGCGGTTGTAGTGAATGACGCATGCAGCTTGAGCTGCTGCTGTTAAAGACAAGAAGCACGCTGCGGCAAGCGCAATGGTACGAATGTTCATCTAAATTTCTCCAATTAGTTTGTTCCCCCGAGCCAAAACTGACCCAGCGAAAAGCTGATTGTCAGAGCAACGTAACGGAATCGTGACAGTTTAATGAAGGACTAAAATTCTAAAACCGTCACGCAATTGTTAACAAACTGTTAATTTTGCCGGAAATAAGGCGCTACGCGAAGACCGCGAAAGGCCACCTATTCACTCAGGGGACGGGGGCTCTCAAACCTTTTGGGAGATAAAATAAGATGATGAAGACAATTAAAACTGGTTTGCTTGCAACCGCCGCTCTAGCCATCGTTTCGACGGTAGCTCACGCTGACGCGCTCGCAGACCTCAAATCGGTTATTGCAGCACTGAACACTCGGGATGCAGTAAGCCAAACTGCGGTACAAATTCCAAGGGGTTACCAAGTTAGCCCGACTGCAGATAGCGCAGCCGCGGATGCTCCAGCAACCGTGGAAGAGGCGTTCACCGAGGTGAAAACGTCAGGATATATCAAGGCTGGCGCTATTTACAGCGATATCAAGGACGGCTCTCCAGCAGATGTCAGCAAAGACATCGATATCGAAGCTGGCGTGAACGTAAAAGGCTCGGTTCAATCTTCGCTTGGTGAAGTAGGCGCAACCATTCAAGTGAAATGGGACATTGCCGAAAGCACAAATAACGCGGCAACTATTGCACTCAGAGACGAAGGTTTTGTCGGTTTCTGGCAATTCGCTGATACATTTAAGCTTGAAATGGGGCGTAGCAATTATGGCCGTATCGAAAATGGCATTGATAAAAACACAAAGCGCCTATGGACTTTTGCCAACCGCCGCGTGAGACAAGAAAACGCTGGTAACGGCTTTTTTGATAGAGACGCGTACAATGGTTTCTTCGGTATCGCCTATGCCAGTGGCCCTATCGCCTTCAATGTTCGCGTTCACGATGCTACGCGCGGTGTTTCTGGAGCCTTAGGTTCAGACGACGACGCCGTGGGTATCAGTGCGAAAGCCGTATACGCTGGTGAACAGATCAGTTTCGACGCGGCTGGCGGTTATTGGGACGAAGATAATGCTTCTAATCTCGCGATCGCTTCGCAAACTGGCGTGAAATGGTTGGCGGGCGTGGGCACCGAGATCAACGTCATTGAAGGTGTGAGCATCAGCCTTGGCGCACAGACCGGTCAGTTGCATAGTGGTGCCAATATGGTCAACGCGTCGGGTTCTGTTGGTATTACTTTGTCTGACACCGTCAACTTGGGTATCGGCGGCGGCTTCAAAACCGTAAGCGACTCACCCACACTAACAGACAATCGCACAGAAAAAGCTGCGGTTGCCGGCATTTATTACTCGCCTTTGGCGCAAATGGTTATCGGCCTCGAAGGCGATTATTTGGATGATGGGAAGCCTGCGGCCACCAAGAACGACGGCTTTACCGGAGCTCTCGTCACAAGATACGCATTCTAATCAAAATCTCTGACGTCCTATCGCGAGGCCTGCATTTTTGTTTTGCAGGCTTCGCATATCGATCAAATTCATATTTTCAAATCAAAAAAGGAAACTTTCGGAATGAAACGTTTTTTGCTTGCCGCGTCACTTCTCCCCATTGCAGCCTCAACATCTTTCGCTCGCGATCAAATCCATATCGTGGGCTCATCCACCGTTTATCCATTTTCAACAGTTGCTGCTGAGCATTTTGCCAAGTCCACAGGCATGAAGACCCCAGTCGTAGAATCAACTGGCACAGGTGGCGGTGTAAAGCTGTTTTGTGCAGGTGTTGGTGAGGACACGCCAGACTTCGTAAACGCGTCGCGCAAAATCAAGAAGGCCGAATTTGAGACATGCGTTCAGAATGGCGTTACGGATATTGTGGAATTCAAAATCGGTTTTGATGGCTTGACAATGGCCATGGCTAAAAGTGCTCCTGATTTGAATCTCACTAGAAAGCAAATTTTCATGGCTCTTGCCAAACAGGTTCCAGACAAGGACGGCAAGCTCATCGATAACCCCTATAAGATGTGGAGCGATATTGATCCAGCGCTTCCTGCTAAAAAGATTGAAGTGCTTGGCCCACCGCCAACATCAGGCACACGCGACAGCTTTGCAGAACTTTACCTGAAGAAGGGGACAGAAGAGTTTCCAAGTTTGGTTGAACTGGCATCGAAAGATGTCACTGCGTTTGATGCCGTCTGGAAAACCATCCGTACCGATGGTGCCTATGTTGAAGCCGGTGAAAACGACAACTTGATCATCCAGAAGATTGAAGCAAATCCGGACGCTTTTGGTGTTTTCGGTTTTTCTTTCCTTGAACAGAACAAGAGCAAGATCAAGGCTGCTTCAATCGAAGGTGATCAGCCGACTAACGAATCAATCCTTCTGGGTAACTATAAGGGTTCGCGCCTTTTGTATTTCTACATGAAAAAAGATCATCTCGGTCTTGTCCCAGGCATGATCGAGTATGTCACTGAATTCACTTCGAAGGCCGCAATTGGCGAAGACGGATATCTTTTGGATAAGGGCCTCGTTGGCCTGAAGACATGCGATGCCGAGTGGACTGCTGCAACAATTGATTCCTTGCCACTCGTGAATATCGACTTCTTGAAATAAGCACGTTTTATTTAGAATTACGGCGGCGGGATACTCCGTCGCCGTCATTCATTTAAATCCGGCAATTCGCCCCTGCCGTCCGCCTTTGCGACGCTTGCGCAAAGTGAGGGTTGCCATACGCTCTGGCAAAGTTTCAATGATGCCATGGCGCGCCACTGGTGTCATGCCGATCCAACCGGCAATTTCACCGCGCGTGCGGCCACAACCGATGCAGAATTGGGTCTCGGGATCGACAACGCATACTTTTACGCATGGCGTTTCAATATCTGGAAAGCGAAAATCATCCATGGTCTGAAATTAAGGCATTGTCCGGTTTGCAGTGAAGACATAGCGCCGCCTTATGGCCAGCAAACGTCAGTTCTTCAAGGTCAAAACGCCATTTTCAGATTTGAAACTGGAAAGTCTGGAGAGAAAGCTCATGCCCAGCAGAGTACCCGTCATGGCACCTTCAGGAGCAACCAAGGCGTCAACATCATCAACATGCACCATGTCGATCTCCACTGTGTCAAGCTTAGTGCGAGCGGCTTTGACCATGCCGTTGGCGGTGGCCACGGGCACGTTAAAGTCAAGTGTGTGGGGGCGAAGGCCAATTTTTTCGGCATCCTCATAGCTCAGTGCGACCACTGTTGCGCCAGTGTCGACCAAGACTGAAATATCTGACTTATTAATGTGCGCCGTCACAATATAATGCCCACCATTGCCAGCTTTGAGCTCGGTCATTGACATTAGTTTTATGGGTGTCTGTGTTTGAGGGCTTGCGGAGAAACCCGGCAGGCCAGCGCTGCCAATCAAGAGGGCTGATAAAACCAAACTCGGCAAGGGGCCAGAAAAACGCATCGCAAACTCCACACTGGTGAAGCGAGCATAGTGTCGCTGCGGGTCAAGAAAGGTTCACAGAATATCTAAACTTGTCGACAAGGTTAACCAATCGTTGCGACGATGGCGATTAGCGCTCCGAGTTCTGCGATCACCTGCACAGCGCCGCACACATCACCCGTTTGGCCACCAATCAACCGCAGCGCGACGCGCCTTGCAAATGCGGTCAAAAGCCCTGCGGCCGCCAGAGCAAATATCCCCGCATCGGCGCGTGCGAAAGCACACGCATAGAGCATGAATAGTCCCGAGGTGAGGATGGCAAACAGAGCGCTGCCACGACTTGGTCTGCCTGCCAAAACGGAAAGACCATCACTGCGGGCAGGGCGTGTGGCCCACATCATGTCAACCACCATGGCACGAGAGAATGCACCAGCAGCGCCAAGGATTAATACGACAACGTAGCCGGGCAAAACCAAGAGCGCCATATATGCCGAAAGCCGCAACAAAAGTGCAATCGTTAAGGCAGAAGCACCATAGGTGCCGATGCGGCTGTCTTTCATGATCAACAGGCGTTGCTGTTGGTCACGCCCGCCAAACAAACCATCTGCGCAGTCTGCCAATCCATCTTCGTGAAGGGCACCTGTAATGACCAACCCAAAACCGCAGGTTATTATCGCTGCCACCATTGCTGGCACATGCAACCAACAGAAAGCGACCAAACAGAGTCCATTTAAAGTGCCAATCATTGCACCCGCAAAGCCAAAGAACCTCATCGATTGCGCCAAGCTTGGTGGGTCAATGGTGCGCATGAAGGGAATGGGCACGCGCGTTAGGAACCGCAAACTGACCAAAATTTCAGCAAATGGCCGGAAGCCGCCAGTGTTTTCGGGTCTATTGGATAAAGTGTCGCTCATGACGAATTTTCAATGTGACTTAGGATTATGGAGTGATTACAGACGAAAAGCTGGGTTGTAAGTAAACTCCACTAGCAGGCCAAATCGACCTCGTGGGAAAAATTCTTGCAGGGCTGAAATTCATAAGGAAATTTTCTAAAATGACGACTGGACTTCCGTTCGACGATATTCGTTCTTTGATTAAGAATATGCCAGGGGCTGACATGGAAAGCGCTGAACTGGCAAAGGCTCATGAAGCCCAGCTCACCAAGCCGCCCGGCGCATTGGGCAAATTAGAAAATATTTCAGAATGGGTGAGCACCTGGCAGGGCCGTCACCCACCGCGCGTTGAGCGCACAGTCGTTGCGGTATTTGCTGGCAATCATGGTGTGGTGGCACAAGGTGTGGCGGCCTATCCGCAGGCTGTGACTGCGCAGATGGTGGCAAACTTTCAAAGCGGCGGTGCGGCCGTCAATCAAATCTGCAAGACCTTTGATCTTGGCCTAAAGGTTTTCGAATTGGCTCTGGAACAACCCACAGCCGACATTACTCAGGACGCGGCGTTGAGCGAGAAGGATTGCGCCGCTACTTTTGCCTATGGCATGGAGGCCATTGCTGGTGGTTGCGATTTACTCTGCATTGGTGAAATGGGCATTGGTAACACGACAATTGCAGCGGCCTTGGCTTACGGTTTGTTTGGTGGCTCGCCCGAAGAATGGGTTGGCCCCGGAACTGGTGTTGATGCTGAAGGTGTAAAACGCAAAGCAGACGCAATACGGCGTGCAGTCGATTTGCACAAAAGCCATTTACATGATCCATTGGAGGTTCTGCGGCGCCTGGGCGGACGCGAATTGTCGGCCATGGCCGGTGCCATTTTAGCTGCGCGCATGGAACATGTCCCAGTTTTGATCGATGGCTATGTTGCAACTGCCGCAGCCGCCGTTTTGTTCAAGCTTGATCCCCATGCTTTGGATCATTGCATGGCGGCCCATTGCTCTGCTGAAACGGCGCATAGAAAGTTGCTTGAAAAAATCGGCAAGGTGCCACTGCTTGATTTGGGCATGCGCCTTGGTGAAGCATCAGGAGCGGCATTGGCTGCAGGCATTGTGAAGGCCGCCGTCAATTGCCACAACGACATGGCCACTTTTGCCAGTGCCGGTGTTGCCAATAAGGAATAGTCAAGCCGTTAGAGCAATCAATTTGCGGTGGCTGTCTGACTGAATAGACGGCCCCGCCATAATTTCTCCTCGTGGGCCAGAAAGCACACGTTTGGCAGGGAAGGTGCAAATGACTTCTGTGCCTTTGCCCAATTCACTCTTGATTTCCACAGTGCCGCCATGCAGCTCCATAATGCCCTTGACGATGGAAAGACCAAGGCCTGCCCCGTCAATGGCTTTCTTTGTCGCCAAGCTGCCGCGCGAGAAAGCCGCGAGTGATTGGGCAATTTCTTCCGCAGGAATCCCGGGGCCGTTATCTTTGATACGGAATTCAACGGTGCCGTGTTCGGTGCGCTTGGCAAACATTGAAACATTGCCACCCGTTGGCGTAAATTTGATGCCATTGGTCAACAGATTAATTACCACCTGATTGATCGCCCGAATATCGCACAATAGTTTGGGAGTGCCATGTTCAGCATCAAACCGAACTGTAATATCTTTTTCTGCAGCCGAAATCCCCGTCATGTGGCTAGCATGTTCCATGGCTTCTAGCAGATGAAATGGTTCATCACGCACATCACGACGACCAGCTTCTATGCGAGAGATGTCGAGAATATCGTTGATCAATCCAAGCAAATATTGACCCGAATGATGAATGTCGCCTGCATAGTCTTTATAAGTTGAATTCTGCAACGGCCCAAATAATTCGCGCTCCAAGATTTCCGAGAAACCGAGAATGGCATTGAGTGGCGTGCGCAGTTCATGGCTCATATTGGCGAGGAACGAAGACTTAGCGCGATTTGCTGTTTCGGCTTTTAATTTTTCGGTTTCTGCACGATCACGTTCGAGCTTCAATTCCGCGATCAATACATCTTTTTCATTGCGGTAAATAATCATATCACGTGCTGTGCCTTGCAATTGCCGCGCAATGAATAAAAAGAAAACTTCCAGCGTGATAATCAAACCCGCAAGCGAAAAATAGATCGGCCCTCCCTCAAATGCACAACGGTAGGCAACGCCAATTGTCATGACGCAGGTTCCGGCAATCAAAACCGGCATAAAGTTATTGACCAACAAAAACCGCGCCGCACTGACCACCATAATGGCGGAGATTATGAATGCGCCCTGCAATGTGTTGGAGAAAGGCCAAAATATAAAAAGCGGAATAATCCAGCACGCACCTAGCAAAAGTTCGGACGCCGAAATCATCCCGATCCAATCACGTTGTTCGTGAATATCGCGTGGTTGTCTAAAATAGAGTTGGCAAAGATAGAGTTGGATCACGTTGCAGCCCAAGGCGGCAATCAACCAGGAAAGGGCATTGACCATGGGCACCCACGTCATAGCCGTAAACCCGAACATCACGGCTAAAAGAGGCATGGCAGGCGCAAGCTGCAATTGGTTACGTAAAAAAATTTCGAGAATATCGCGTTGCCATGGAATGTTGGTTTCCATTGGCAGGGATTCTTCGAACTGAGATGGAGAAGCTTTTTTGCGGCGTCGGGCAGGCTCGTCAAAATGTATGTTTTGACGATTTTCCGGGTTTTCTAAAGCAGCTTCCACCAGCATGATCGAACATCCCTATTGAGATCAAGCAGTTGGGTTATCAAAGATTGTCTAATTTCAGATGTTTGAATTAGGTAAATATTGAGACAATAATTATGCTCCCTAGCGAGTGACCATTAAAGTTACTATAGAAGCTCGCATAATTCATAAATCGGAAACCATGATGCCTGATGTGACTAAAGAACAAGTGCTTGCTGAGTTGAGGCGCATTGCTGCTCCTGATGGGCGCGGAAATATTGTAGGGGCGGGATTGGTTTCTGAAATTGCCATCCAAGACGGCCAAGTAATGTTCGCGCTAAATGCTGACCCGCAACATATGAAGAGCATGGAACAGCTTCAAGCGTTTGTGCAAAAGGCTGTCAGCGCCATTCCGGGCGTAACGAAAGCTATCGTGGCTCTAACTGCTGAACGAGCACCTGCGCGAGAACCTGGGCCCAAAGTGAGTTCAGCACAGAATTTGCGCAATGGTATTCCCGGTGTCAAACATCTGATTGCTGTTGCTTCTGGCAAGGGTGGCGTTGGTAAATCAACGACTGCCATCAATCTGGCTTTGGCGCTCAAATCTATTGGTTTGAAAGTGGCTGTGCTTGACGCTGATGTTTATGGTCCCTCAATGCCTAAATTATTTGGAATAAGCGGCAGGCCCGAGGCCAGTGATGCTGAGGGAAAGCGAATGAAGCCCATGCAGCGCTTTGGTGTTGAAGTGGCCTCCATTGGTTTTCTTGTTGATGAAGACACGGCCATGATATGGCGCGGGCCGATGGTGATGTCGGCGCTCACACAATTGTTGCGCGAAGTATCTTGGGGCGAGACCGATGTGATGGTGATCGACATGCCGCCCGGCACTGGCGATAGCCAACTCACCATTGCACAGCAAACTCCTTTGTCGGGGGCTGTCATCGTTTCAACGCCGCAAGACTTGGCTTTGCTGGATGCGCGCAAGGGCATCAATATGTTCAAGAAGGTCAATGTGCCGCTTCTCGGCATCATTGAGAATATGAGCTATTTCATCTGCGATGGTTGCGGCAAGCGCCACGAAATTTTCTCGCATGGTGGTGCTAAAGCTGAAGCCATCAAACTTGGTGTGCCGTTTCTGGGTGAAATTCCACTCGATTTAGAGCTGCGCCAACGCTCGGATTCAGGTGAACCCATCGTTGTCAGCCAACCAGATTCCCCCCACACGGCAACCTATATAGCCATTGCAAGGCAGATTTGGGCGGCTTTAGAAGGCGGTTCAGGGTTAAAACCCGCTCCAAAAATCATTTTCGAAGCTTGAAACTGTTCCAATTATGCTTCACAAAATGTTAACGACAGTCAGGCTTCAATCGAAAATTGAGTGCTTGAGCAAACGATTCGGGCTGAAAAGGAAATTATGATGTCAAAATTGATGTGGTTACTTGGCATATTATTGGCTGCAGCGGGTGTGGCCTTGGCATTGATGACGACACTCTCACCCGGAAAAATGCAAGCCTATGGTCTATTGCCAGATACAGCGGCTATTCTTTTTGTTGGTGGCGTTTTGAGCTTGGGTCTTGGCGGAGTGATTGACGCTTTGCGCGCTAGCGGCAGAGTGGTTCAAAGAGCCGAAACTGTGGGCGGGTCGGCAAAAACGGAACCCGCAGAAATCGTAAGTGAGTCAAGCGCAGAAGTTGGTGAAGATAAAGCGCCATTCCAAATGCCTAATCGGTTTGGTCGTAAAGCGGCGGGTGATGTTGTCGAAACCGCAACGGTGACCGCTGCTGTTGTTGCGGGATCGACCTCGGCAACTGCCGAAACCACAAAATCCAGTGTTGCAGATACGATTGCTGCCCTTGATGAGGCCAAAGCCGATATCAAAAAAGCATTAGGTGGAATGGACAGCATTACCGCGACCCACGACCATACGGAATTACCGCATCACTCGACACCCGAATCTGCTGTTGAAATAAAAGCACCTGTCGTCGAGGAAGAAGTCGCCGAGGCTGATCCTGATCTTTACGTCGTTGAAGAAAAAATCATTCGCGGGCGACCTGCTCGTATATTATCGGATGAAACAGTTGAAGCTGAAACAGACGAGGGTTGGATGCGCTTTGAAAACCTCGAACATTTGAACGAATACATCGATTCAACCGAAGAGCCTGACGCTTAAGCTTTTCGCGGCATGAGATCATAAGGGTGCTTCCACCCGGGAGCACTCTTTATTCTATCCAGCCAATTCATAACCTTCGGATAATCCGAAAGTGAAAACGGTAATTCGTCGCCATAAAAAAGATAACCACAGAGCGACAAATCGGCAATGGTCATACGCTTACCAATCAGAAAGTCTTGGCTCGCCAGATGGTCATTCACAATTTTCAAACTGTTTAATACGCGCCCGCGCAAAAATTCTGTCACAGGTGTCTCTCCTGTTTTCGCCAGAGAAATAATATAGCGCAAAGTGGCAATGTAACTCGTAAACTTGTGATTATCAAAAGGCGTCCAGCGCAAAATCTCGCGTCGCTCATCCTCGCTCTTAGGTCCAAACTTTCGCGTCTGCTCGGCCAAATAATCAAGGATGACACCTGACTGCGTCAGCTTTTTTTCGCCATAAACCAATACGGGCACTTCGCCCATCACGTTTACATTTTTGCGGTATTCAGGAGTGCGAGTCTCGCCATTGAAGAAATCAACAAGGATTGGCTTCCATTTCTGTCCTGTGAGTTCGAGCATCAAGGCCGCCTTGTAGGCGTTACCAGATTCACCAAGACAGTAAAGTTGATAGTCAGTCATCATCGCACATCCAAAACGCTTGTCCTTGCGCCACGCACAACATCAGAGGCAATTGAGCCTTTGATAAGGCGCTGTACGCGGCTGCGACCTTCGTCCGATACCACGATAACATTATAGCTCGAACCAGCTTCAACAATCTCTTCCGAGGCTTTGCCAATTCCAATTTTGGTCTCAACGACTGGAATCTTCATAGCCTTCAGCAGGGCTTTGGCATTGGCCACAGCTTCCTCAGCCGCAGGGCGCGAAGCTTCATCCTGGGCAACGGTGTAGAGTGTGATCGGCTCTTGCATAATATGCGCAAGCACAGCGGCGCGGCGTACTGCCTGCATCGAGCGCGATGTGCCGTCCGTGCAGATGAAAAATCCCTTGCGCTCCCGGGATGGCCTGGCCACCAGAACAGAGCAGGGAGCCATAGTGGTAACAGTCTGTACAATCCCCGCATCGAAGAAAGACATGAACTCGCTGCGCCAACGCGAAGGCTCGCCCAAAATCATCAAATTATATGGGCCTAGTTCATATTGATCGAGAATGCCGACTGCCACATCGGGTGCAGTCTTTAACTTCAAAACAACGCTGCGCCCTGAAGGGCTGCGATATTCGGCCTTGTTGTCGCCCGCAGGGTCGCCCCATGCATCTTGATGTTCAACCTCGCGTGGCCAGCTTTCAGCATCGACGCCTGCTTCTTTCAACACTTCAAGGGCTCGTTTCAGATATGAAACACCGGGAAGTTCAAACCCTGCATCCATCATATTCTGCCGCGCCAACCGCACTTGCAAGCCCCCTGAATGCAAGCCTTGGTCAATAGGGCGCACATAGAGCACAATGATATCGCTGTCGTCCGTGGCCGCCAAGGCCGCTGCAGCGCGCACTGTCACGAAAGATTCATCGCTGCCATCAATGCAAGCCAGAATGCGAAACCGGTTGCGCCGCTGCGCGCGCAAATGCGACAAGGTCTTTTGAACCGCTGCTTCTTGGCGATCTGAGAGTTGGGTGCGTTTGAACAGGTTTAAAGCCATAACTCTCCGTTCGGTTAGTGAGGCAATAGTGGCCAATAGAATGTAGCGGTCAACAGCAAAACGACAATCGATATGATCATCATACGAATGCCGATCTTAAAGAAGTCCGATCCTTTGAGATAGCCTGATGCATAAATAATCGTGAAGGCCGGTTGGGCGGCCGGTGTGAGATAGCCGAAGGCTGAGGATATTGCGGTGAGAAAACCAGCGCGGAGTGGATCTTCGCCAGCGGCGACAGCCGTCTTCAAAACGATAGGTGCCAAAACCGCAACCGCCGCACCTGCTGTCATGGTGTTGGAAACCCCGATGGTCAAAAACGAGATGGCAACATTGAAGCCAAAGTCACTGCCAGCGCCAATCATTGCCATGCCCTGGATCACGCTTCCCGCCACCCATTCAGCAGCCCCTGTGGCTTTCATTTCCACGCCCAATGAAATGGCTGCCGCATAGAGCAACACCACGCCCCAGTTTACGCCAGCGTTAATGTCTTCCCAGCGCACCAACCCAAAAATCAGAAACGCTGCCGTTCCCGCAATCGCAATAACCCCCAATCCCAATTGCGCGGAAAACAGAACCCAGCAGATAATCGTGACTAAGAAAATCAGGATCGTCATCCATTCCGAACCGCGCATCGGCCCTTGCATCGAAACCTGCGTGCGCAAGCGGCTGATGGCGCGCGACATATCAATCGTTTCGGGTTTGAAGGTGAAAATCAAAAGCAGACCGACAATAGGCAGGCGCGCAATGAACATAGGAAACGCATAAATTGCCCAGTGCACATAGTCCATGAGATAGCGATTGGTGGCGGGATCAGATGGATTATAGAAAAAGTCTTTCCAATAACTGATCATGATGGCGTTACGCGCACCGCCAGATGGTGTTGCAACACCAGCAATTGAACAGCCGTAGGAAATCGAAAACAAGATCACGGCTGCGAGGTTGTGAACTTTTTTCGGATCATTCGATGTAAGCGTAATCAGCGTTACGCCAACGGGCAACATCATAGCGGCCACAGTGTGTTCGCCAATAAACGCTGCTAATACCCCGCAAACCGTGGTGATGCCAAAGCTGATCCAATAAACGTTGGTACCAGTCATGCGTACAATCCACCACGCGATGCGTTTGTCCAGTCGTTGCTTAACCACCGCCACTGCCAGCATGAGCGAGCCCATGATGAACAAAACAGAATCCGTCATCAAACTCTGCGCGACTTTTGTGGGATCGACCTTCAACAGGATTACTTCGCCAACAATAATTAATAGCGGCACGGTGGGCAGGGGCACGGCCTCGCTGATAAACAGCATGGTGGCCATGACCGACATAGCCAGAACGATAAGGCCGTTATGAGTGAGGCCCGTGGGTAATGGCAGCGACATCATCGAGAAGCCAACCATCATCGTGATGATGAACCAACGCCGCTTCCACAGCAGCGAAAGATCAATGTTGGAGACCATCAGGCGGTAGCGTTGATACCCTTTGCGGCGGAACCGGCGCAGCCGAGACGCAGGCGCATGCGCAAGCAAGCTGTCACGGGCGAGAACAAAGCCGTGCGCTGGTGCTGATGCTGGCGTTTCTATTGTCATAATAGGCCGTTTTGGTGTTTTGCCCTTGGCTGGGCTAGACTATTTAGAACACTGATGGATTCGCTAATTTCATGCAAGAACTTCAACCCGTCCTGAACCTGATTGACAGTGATTTCAAGCACAGTTGCGACACTTTGTTTGAGCTGTTGCGCTTTGCCAGCGTGGGCACCGATCCGGCCTATAACGCAGAGTGCGCCAAGGCCGCGTCGTGGCTTGAAACCTATCTTCAAAGTTTTGGCTTTGCGGCCAATCAGCACCAAACCACGGGCCAGCCTGTTGTGATTGGCAAATCCAAGCATGTGGCGGGCAAGCCGAATATTCTGTTCTATGGTCATTATGATGTGCAACCTGCCGAACCTTTTGACCTGTGGACCAGCCCGCCTTTTGAGCCAGAACAGCGCAAGGGCGAACAGGGGCAAGATGCAATCTTTGCCCGTGGAGCTGCCGATGATAAGTGCCAACTGTTAACGTTTCTGGAAGCCAGCAAGGCATGGATTAAAACCCATGGCGAATTGCCCTTCAATCTCACGGTTTTATTGGAAGGCGATGAGGAAGGTGACACCAGTCACCTCGACCGTTTTCTGGCCAAGAACCCGGCATTATTTGACGCCGATATCGTGTTCATTTGTGACACTGAAATGTGGGATAATAGAACACCAGCCATTACCACTGCGCTGCGCGGTTGCATTGCTGAGGAAATTGAAATTCAAGGCCCGCGCATTGACTTGCATTCAGGATACTATGGTGGGCCAGCGGTGAACCCGATTAAGATTTTGGCAAAATTGCTGGCAAGCCTGCATGATGTAAATGGCCGGATCACCATTCCGGGATTTTACGATGGTGTGAAACCGGTTTCCGCCACGCGCAAAAAACAATGGCAGAAGCTGAAGTTTAACAAGAAAGAGTTTATGGGCGCTGTTGGTTTGAAACATCCATCGGGTGAAAAAGGCTACACATTGCTCGAACAGCTTTGGGCCAGACCGACCGCTGAGGTGAACGGTATTTATGGCGGCTACCGGGGTGCGGGGGCTAAAACCGTGCTGCCCGCAACGGCCACGGCAAAGCTCACCTTCCGTTTGGTCGAGGGCCAAAATCCGAAAAAAATTCATGCCGCATTCCGTAAATATATGAAGGCGCAATTGCCATCTAACTGCAAAATTAAATTCACCGATCAAGGCGGCGACAGCAGCGGCATCAGCGTTTCGGAAAACAGCCGGTGGGTGAAAGCGGCAAGTGTTGCGCTTGAAGCCGAATGGAACAAGGCCGCAGCGCTCACAGGCTCTGGCGGATCCATCCCTGTGGTGCAAAGTTTTCGAGACCATTTAGGGTTAGATTGTTTAATGATTGGCTTTGCGCGGCAGGACGATGCGGTCCATAGCCCCAATGAAAAATATGATGTGGAGTCCTTTCACAAAGGCATGCGCAGCTGGGCACGCCTGATCAATGAAATTGCTAATGGAGATCATAAATGAGCGTCGATAAAGTTTTGGCCACCGCAGAGCAGGGTTTTCAGGCCAGCATGGACAGGCTGTTCACATTGCTGCGCATCCCATCAATTTCCACTGATCCGGCATTTAAGCAACATTGTTCCGCTGCAGCTGAGGTCTTGGTGGCAGAGCTAAAGGCGATGGGCTTTGACGCTGCTGCCCGCCCGACTGGCGGCCATCCGATGATTGTGGCTCACTATAAATCCAAATCCGCCACAGCAAAAACACCCCATGTTTTGTTTTATGGCCACTATGACGTGCAACCCGTTGACCCAGTTGAGCTTTGGCACACCAAACCTTTCGAACCGATTTTGAAAAAGGACAAAGACGGGGTGGAGCGCATTTATGGGCGCGGCACAGCAGACGACAAAGGCCAGTTGATGACTTTCGTGGAAGCGGCCAGAGCCTGGATCGCCACCACAGGATCAATGCCGATCAACGCCACTTTTTTGATTGAAGGCGAAGAAGAGTCTGGTTCACCATCACTCATCCCGTTCCTCAAGGCCAACAAGGCCGAACTGTCCTGCGATGTGGCCTTTGTCTGCGATACCAATATGTGGGACGAAAAAACCCCAGCCATCACCACGCGTTTGCGCGGACTCGTGCATGAGGAAATCACCATCACATCGCCATCGATTGATTTACATTCTGGCATGTATGGCGGCGCGGCCATGAACCCGATTAGAGCACTGTCGAAATTGATTTCAGCCCTGCACGATAAAAATGGGCGCGTGGCCATCCCCGGCTTCTATACTGGCGTTGCCGAATTGCCCAAGGCAGTGAAGAAGCAGTGGGCCTCGCTGAAATTTTCAGAAAAGAAGTTTTTAGGCGCAGTCGGTTTGAAATCTGCAGCAGGCGAAAAGGGGCGCAGCGTGATTGAACTCATCTGGTCCAGGCCTACCGCTGAAGTGAACGGCATTTGGGGCGGCTACACCGGGGCAGGGGGTAAGACCGTCATTCCATCCAAAGCTCACGCCAAACTCACCTTCCGTTTGGTTGGAAAACAAAATCCAAAAAAGATTTTGGCCGCCTTCCAAGCCTTTGCAAAAAAACAAATGCTCAAAGATGCTGGCATCACATTTTCAGGCCAAGGGGGCGGCAGTCCAGCATCAGAAATCTCTGAGAACAACATATTCATCCAAAAATCTTCTGCCGCACTCAAAGCTGAGTTTAAGAAAGAAGCCGTTCTCATGGGTTCCGGAGGATCAATCCCTATAGTGCGCAGCTTCAAAGATATACTGGGCATGGACTCGGTTTTGGTGGGCTTTGGTTTGAACGATGATGCTATTCACAGTCCCAATGAAAAATACAATGTCTCAAGCTTTCAGCGCGGCATAAAAAGCTGGGTGCGGATTATGGGCGCTTTGGGTGAGTGATCTCGAGCAGCGATTACGACTCTATTTCAATGCCTTAAATGCGTTTGATCTTAAAACAGTTGAAGCGATGTTTGCTGAGGATGCGGTTTATGTTTCGAGCGGATTGAACAATCAAAAATTGGGCCGCGCCAATATAATAGCCTCGTTCAAAACTTATTTTGAAGAATTCGCAGATCAAGTTTCCGTTGATGATAATATTGAGTTGATAGGGCCAAAAACGTTCAGCTCAGATTGGCGTTTGAAAACAACGAGCGTCAAAACTGGAAAATTATCAGAGCGCGCAGGAACGCAGGTAACAACATTCAATGAAGCAGGATTGATCGTGCATGTTGAAGTGCGCGACCAAACTTGATCATCCAATCTTAAACCCCAATACATGATCTGGTGGAACCATACCCGCAATCAAACGCGGATCATCTACTGGCCTCATCATCGTGGTCACCATCGGAATTACCCCGGCCCAAAGTGGCAAAGCATAATCCTCTTCATCATCTCCCGGCGGGCCATTCCGAACCTTGGCGGACACTTCATTCAACTCCAGGCCCAGCATGGTCGTTGCCTTCAATTCTTTATCAGTCATCTTGCGCAACATATCCCAGCGACCGGGATAGAGATGTTCCATGAAATTCTTGAGGCGCATTTCTTTTTCGTCACGGTCTTTCACTTTATGGGCTTTGCCAAAGGCCATGACTGAACGATAATTGCAGGAATGATTAAAGCCTGACCGCGCCATGACCATGCCGTCGAAGATCGTGACGTTCACACAAACGTCAGCATCTTCCGAAGCTTCCAACATGCGACTGGCGGCGGAACCATGCCAGTAAATGTGATTGCCTTCGCGCCATTGTAGCGTGGGCGTCACATAAGGCGAGCCTTTGAACACATATCCTACGGTGCACATCGGCTGTGCATCCAAAATCGGATGGATCGTCGCCTCGTCATAATGGGCGCGCTTATTTAGGCGTTTTACGCGGGTGCGTTCGGTCGGCGCTGGGGTCATGATTTTCCTCTCTGGATGCTAATTGGCGCGAAACCTCACCGAACGAAAGTGCCAAGTCTGGGTAAAAGTGAGAGGGCTGGCCACATATGTACCAATTGTCACGCTCCCTTGTGGAAGGGACCGAAGCGTGAAAAACCAGACGAATGAAAGCTATAATTTTTTGTTGTGCTATTCTCTTGAGCGCGGTTCTGGGCCAGCGGGCAGGTGCCCAAGATATTATGATTATGAACCTTATTGCCACCCCGTCGCTAACCCCACAGAGTAGAACGGGTGCTGTTTATTTGTCGATCATGAACATGGGCAAAGATAGCGATCAACTGATTGGAATTTCGACGCCAGTGGCCGAAAGCGCCATGCTCCATAAATCGGAAGACAAAAATGGCATTATGAAAATGGAGATGTTGGATCACTTAGAAATTCCTGCGGGTGCAACGGTCGATATAAAGCCTGGCCAGATGCACATCATGTTGACCGACTTGAAGGCCCCCCTGAGGGTTGGCGATCATGTGCCGCTCGAAATGACATTCAAAAAATCCGGTAAAATTTCAATCGACGCAGTTGTCGGAAAAATCGATGACATGGCGAATATGAAACATACGAACTAATGCCGCACCGGTGCGAGCGCTGTATTCTCTACACGAATGCGCCATGCGAGAATTCCAATATTAATCAGTCCACCGACTATTGAAAACCAAACCAACCCAAAGGCCAACGGTAAAACAAATATTTCGGCAACCACCACCGCATAGTTAGGATGATTTAGAAATCGAAACGGCCCGCGTGCCACCAATGTTTCACCCGGCACCCGAATGATGCGCGTCGTCCAGCGCGAGCCAAGCGTGGCGATCACCCAAACGCGCAAGGCTTGCAAAATTGCAAAAACACCGATCAAATACCAATTCACAGGTTGGGAAGGGGCCAGCCACCATAATCCCAGAATCCAAACGGCATGAAAGGCAACTATGATTGGGTAATGGGAGGCACCAATTTCATATCCACCAGAAGCCAAAAGCTTCGCCGTGTTGCGCCTCGCTAAAACCAGTTCGCCCAAACGCTGTAACGTGACCAATGCCATAATAACGATGGCCCAGTTCATTCATGCACCATTGTCATGAAGCTGGCTGTGAAGCCGGGACCGAGTGCGCCGAGGAAACGGCGGCCATTGGGTTTGTCTTTCAGCGCTTCTTTCAGAACAAACAAAACAGTGGGCGCTGACATATTGCCAAATTTTTTCAAGATAGCGCGTTCATTCTTAAGTTTACCCATTTCCAATTCGAAGGCGGGCTCTAAATTTGCGATGACTTTCGCACCACCGGGATGGAAGCTGAAGTGATCCATATCCGCCATGTTCAGATCATGCCGCACCAAAAACGCATCTGCGGCGGGGCGCAAGTCTTTTGAGGTTAAGTCAGGAATATCGCGCGAAAAAATCGCTCCGAAACCTTCAGGGTCAACCCGCCAGCCCATGACATCAATTGTGTTAGGCCATGTGTGTTCACCTGCAAATTCTATTGCGCCAAGGCTATGCGTTTCGCCCGCGCACAAAACTGCAGCCGCAGCACCATCTGCAAAAATCGCCGTAGCCACAATGTTGGCTTTAGTCATTTCATCCAACCGAAAAGCCAAGGTGCAAATCTCGATCACAACAATCAAAATATTCTTACCGGGTTGCGACACCGCTAAACGCGCGGCTAATGACAAGCCAGACATGCCGCCAGCACAGCCAAGACCAAACACTGGTACGCGCTGAACGTCGGCGCGAAAACCCATCTCGACGAGCATATGCGCTTCAATTGAAGGTGTGGCGATGCCTGTTGATGAAACAGTTACGATGGCATCAATTTCGCTGGCTTTTAAGTCTGCCTCATCCAAGGCTTTGCTGGCCGCTTCTTTAAAGAGTGTCTTAGCACCTTCCATAAATTTCGCGGTGCGTTCTGGCCAGCCGCGCGGCTCCAAAAACCACTCCATCGGGCAGACGGAATGGCGCGTTTCAATCTCACTATGCATATAGATTGGCAGCAACCTGCTTAGCGCATTGCCCATGCTGCTAAAAGTCTTGGCCGCCTGTTCGGCGATTGCGCGTGTTTCAAATACATAGGGAGGAACGGCCGTGGTGAGACTTAGAAGTTTGGCTTTCATGTGGATTCCAAATTACTGATGACAATTTAAACGTACGCTTCAGTAAGCTGGATTATTCACCCACCCGTCACACTCATGTGACGTGACAAAGCTGGCTTATTATGATTGCGATCAATGATGAAGTCATGGCCCTTGGGCTTGCGCGAAATCGCTTCCAGAATGGCTTGATTTAAAGGCCCATCACTTTCAGAAGCGCGAAGGGGTTTACGCAGATCTGCAGCATCTTCTTGGCCTAAGCACATAAATAAAGTGCCAGTGCAGGTAAGTCGCACGCGGTTACAGCTTTCGCAGAAATTATGCGTGAGCGGCGTAATAAAACCTATGCGCCCGCCGGTTTCTTTCACACGCACATAGCGCGCCGGGCCACCGGTTTTATATGGAATGTCCTCGAGCGTGAACTGATCCATCAATTGCGCACGAACCATTGACAGTGGCAGATATTGATCCGTGCGGTCACCGTCAATATCACCCAAAGGCATTGTCTCTATTAAGGTCAGATCGGCTTTTTGTTCATGGCACCAACGCACCATGGAGGGGATTTCGTGTTCATTCACGCCTTTCAAAGCCACAGCATTGATCTTCACATGAATGCCAGCATCTTGCGCAGCTTTGATGCCATCTAAAACTTTTGGCAATTCGCCCCAGCGGGTGATTTCACGGAACTTCTTTTCGTCTAAAGTATCAACGGAAACATTAATCCGTTTCACGCCGTGCTGCGCCAATTCCTTGGCGTATTTGGCAAGCTGACTGCCATTGGTGGTCAGCGTCAGTTCTTCCAATGCGCTCGATTTCAAATGCCGTGACAGGCTTTCCACCAATGTCATAATGCCTTTGCGCACCAAGGGCTCACCACCCGTCAACCGCAATTTCCGAACGCCTTGGGCAATAAACGCCGAACAAACCCGGTCGAGCTCCTCCAGCGTCAACAAATCCTGCCGTGGCAAAAACGTCATGTTCTCGGACATGCAATAAACACAACGGAAATCACACCGATCCGTCACCGAAACGCGGAGATAGGAGACATGGCGGCCAAATGGGTCGATCAGGGCAGGAGACATGCCCTATATCTGGCCCGATATAGCGCTTACGTCAAGGGATGGCTTGCGAGCAGAATTGCTTTGCCATACGCTTTGTTGATGAGATGTTCGCGTCGTTCATTTTTTGGGCTTTTTGGCGCTTTCGGTCTGCCGCAAAGCGCCTTCGCCGCCACGCAGGTCGACCTCGCTTTGGTGCTGGCGATTGATTGTTCTTACAGCGTTGACCCAACCGAATATCAATTGCAAATGCGCGGAACTGGCCAGGCTTTCCTCGATCCACAAGTTTTGGAAGCGGTAACGAGAGGCCCCCGGAAGAAGATCGCCATTTCAGCTTTTCTCTGGTCGGACGAGGATGTTCAATATGTGATTGTGCCGTGGCGATTGTTTGCGACAGTGGATGATGGCAGAGAAATTGCCGAAATCTTTCTGCGAGCACCTAGGGACTTATATCGCGGCAGCACGGCAACTGGATCTGCATTGCTTTTCGCACAAAGCCTGCTGGATAGTGCGCCAGCCAGCTTTCGCCGCGTGGTTGATGTTTCGACCGATGGCTATGCAAATACGGGCGACAAAGTGCCAAAGGTGAGGGCGCAATTGATTTCAGGTGGCATCACCATAAACGGCCTGGCCATTGAAAATGAAGCGCGAGATTTAACCACTTATCTGCAAACCGAAGTGACAGGGGGAGACGGCCATTTTGTGATCAGGACTGAAAACTACGAAGCTTATGCGGCGGCAATTAAGATGAAACTGCTGAAGGAAATTAGCAATGCGGATTTGAGTTAGAGCGTTTGCTAATAATTTCTGCTTGCAAATAGTAAGTCCGTCATCCCTGCGAAGGCAGGGATCCAGCTTGATCATGCCGTACGAACAAAAAAGCTGGCCCCCTGCCTTCGCAGGGGTGACGGTGAGTGGTGGTTGTTGACGAAGGATGACAGAAATAAGATCTAACCCGCGACAAATCAAAGGCCAATGTGTAGATAGCATCCCATGAACCAATCTCGTCTCTTGGGCTATGCCTTCGCTGCTGCGGGCGCTGCTCTCTTTTCCACCAAAGCGATTTTTATCAAGCTAGCCTATATGGACCAAGTTAATCCTGCTTTGATGTTGGCCTTACGCAATCTTGTGGCGTTGCCGTTCTTTTTGGCAGTCGGCATTTATACGGTTTACCAATTGCGGCGCGAAGGCAAGGCGCTGCCGAGTTTGAAGCTCACGTGCCAAGCGCTGGCCACAGGCTTCATCGGCTATTATGTTTCTTCGTTGCTCGATTTTGAAGGATTGACCTATATCACAGCGCAATTGGAACGATTGGTGCTTTTCACTTATCCAATCTTTGTGATGTTCCTTGGCTGGATGTTTTTCAAAGCGCGCATCACATGGATGAGCGTTTTAGCTGCGGCGATTACCTATGCGGGTCTCTGCGTGGTTTTCTTTTCTGCATTGCCTTCTGGTGGAAGCAACGTGATCATCGGAACGGTCTTGGTCTTGGGTTGTGCGGTCACCTTCGCGCTTTATCAATTGTTGGCCAAAGGATTCATCACCATAATGGGCAGCGCCTTGTTCACATCAATTGCGCTCACAGGTTCAGCTGTGGCCTGCATCGCGCATTATGTGATTATCAGCCAAAGCTTTGATTTTTCATCCAGCCCGCGCTTTTTCTGGCTAGCGGCAGGTACTGCGATATTTGCAACAGTAATGCCGTCATTCCTCGTCAATGCTGGCCTCGCGCGCATCAGCCCGCAATCGACGTCGATGATTGCAACCATCTCGCCACTGATAACAATCTCATTGGCGGTTTGGATTTTGGGCGAACAGTTTACGCTCTATGATGCCATCGGCGCTGCAATGGTCATCGCAGGTGTGATGCTGTTTGCGTTTACAGATAAGAAGCCGGCCGCTTAGCTCACATTATCCGGCAAAACTTCCTTGCGCTTGGCCATGAACGCTTGAAGCTGTTCGTCAATGCCTTCGTCGAGTGGCGGGGCAACATAGTCGTTCAGCATCTGCTTCCACTTGGCATTGGCACGAACCACAATATCTTTCTGGCCATCTTCAAGCCATTGCTCGAACGAATTATTGTCGGCCAAGCTTGAGCGCCAGAAGGCGTTTTCAAAATTCTTTTGCGTGTGGTTGCAACCGAGATAATGTGCGCCCGGGCCAACTTCGCGAATGGCATCCATCGCTTGGCCATTTTCTGAAAAGTCCAAACCTTCGGCAAAGGCTTGGAACATGGTCAGTTGATCGGCATCGATAATCAGTTTTTCATAACCTGATGAAAGCCCACCTTCTAGCCAGCCTGCCGAATGCAAACAGAAATTCACACCGCCCATCAGCGTCGGCCATAGCGTGTTGGCACTCTCATAAGCGGCTTGCGCATCTGGCACTTTCGAGCCGCACAATGCACCGCCCGAACGAAACGGCACACCCATGCGCCGCGCGAGTTGGGCAGCACCAAACAAAACCAGTGCAGGCTCCGGTGTGCCAAATGTTGGCGCACCTGATTGCATTGACATGGAAGAGGCGAATGTGCCGAACACCACGGGAGCACCCGGGCGACAGAGCTGCGTGAACGCAATGCCCACAGAAGCTTCAGCCAAAATCTGCGTGAGCGTTCCAACCGAAGTGACCGGAGACATGGCGCCAGCCACAATAAACGGTGAAATCACGCAAGCCTGATTGGCCCGCGCCAAAACTTTCAGCGCGCCCAACATAACGCCGTCCCACACCATGGGGGAGTTGGCGTTGATCAGCGATGTCATCACGCAGTTCTGATCAACGAAATCTTTGCCAAAAACCATCTCTGCCATTTTAACGGAATCATCCGAGCGTTCGCCCGCCGTCACAGAGGCCATAAACGGCTTGTCAGAATATTTAATGTGCGAATAGATCATATCCAAATGGCGCTTGGCAACCGGAATATCCACAGGCTCGCAAAGCGTACCGCCCGCATGATGCAAAGATGGTGACATATAAACGAGCTTGGCAAAATTGCGGAAATCTTCAATCGTCGCATAACGCCGACCTTCATCAAGATTGCGAATGAAGGGAGGGCCGTAAACCGGAGCAAACACCGTGTTATTACCACCGATCACCACATTATTGGCAGGGTTGCGCGCATATTGCACATATTCGCGCGGCGCAGTTTTAATCAGTGAACGGACGAGGCCGCGCGGAAAGCGAATCCTGTAACGCAATGGATCTGTGTCTGAAAGCTTAGCATCAGCACCCGCATCCCGCCACATTTGCACCGCTTCAAGATCATCATAAAAATCAATGCCTGTTTCATGGAGCACGGTTTCGGCATTGTGTTCGATCAACTCAAGCTGTTCATCCGAGAACGGCTCATAAGGTTTCATCTTGCGGCGAATATATCCGGCTTGCTTCACCTCAGTGGACCCCCGCATGGTGCGGCGTGCATCAGCACCGCCACGACCACGGCGACCTGTTGGAGCGGGTTGAACATCATCAGACATGGGGATGGCCTTTGTTGAGAAAATTTCACTTAAACCTGTTTAGTCTCAACACAGCGCGGGCAGGCGGCAACAAGCGTCAGGGAGTGGCGAGGAAACGACAGGGTTAAAACCCAACCTGTAACTCTTCCAACCCATGAAAATGATAGACATCCTTATACTTCGGTTGCCCCACCAGCCTCAATTTCGGCAGCCGCGCGAAGAGCACTTCAAAAGCAATTAACATCTCCAGCCTAGCAAGTGGCGCTCCCACACAAAAGTGGATGCCTGCGCCAAAACTCACATGCGGGTTGGGATCGCGGGCGGAGTTGAATACATCAGGATCGGCAAAGCGCGCAGTGTCTCGGTTGGCTGCACCCAGCATCAGACCCACGGTTTCGCCTTTTTTTAAACGCACACCTGCATATTCCAAATCCTCCAGCGCATAGCGGGTGAACATATGCAACGGTGCATCGAACCGCAGAACCTCTTCTATTAGTCCCTCGGTAACTGGCCCGGACATGCCTCGCTCCAACAGCGCTTTCACCCCATTTCCAATGGAATGCACAGTGGCTTCATGGCCCGCGTTCAAGATCAAAATAGCGGTTGTCACCAGTTCATCTTCCGAAAGTTTTTGCCCCTCGGTTTCGGCCTTCACTAGTTCAGAAAGCAAATCATCCCCGGGGTTCCTGCGCCTTTCAGCAATTAGCCCGCGCATATAGCTGCTAAATTCCAGAACCGATTTTACCGCTCTGTCCTCAATCGCTCGGTCGCGTTTTGCCATATACATGGCCACATGATCATGTGACCATGCCAGAAATTTATCGGCCATTTCCACGGGCGCACCCAACAATTCACAAATCACAATAACCGGGATCGGCGTGGCATAGGCGGCCAATAAATCCACCTCATTTTTCGCTTCAAATCCATCTATCAAACGATTGGAAAGACTCACAATTATAGGGCGCAAACGCTCCACTTGGCGCGAGAGAAAAGCCCGGTTGATCAGGCCCCGCAGGCGCGTATGCACCGGTGGCTCAAGCTCCAACAATGAATGTTTTTCATGCGCAGTAAACGCCGCAATATGCTCCGGAGGTTCGGGCCAGCCCAATTCCTTACGCGAGGCCACGTGCAAAATCTGGCGACCAAAGCGGCGGTCGCGCAACAGCGCATTCACATCCTCGTGGGCAGCAAAGCACCAATGGCCATATTCTTCCCATTGAAACACGGGAACCTCGGCCCGAATTCTGTGATAGAAGGGATAGGGGTTCGAGTAGAATTGCGCATCACGCGGGTCGAGTTGCACGGAACGCCTATTGGAATCGATCTTCATGGCAAGTAGTGTAGCAAAAATGAAAATTTACATCAGTGTTGATATTGAGGGCGTGGCAGGCATCACCCACTGGGACGAGGCTGAAAAGAACCATCCCGACTGGCACGAATTCCGCGAGATTATGACGCGCGAAACCATCGCTGCTGTTGAGGGCGCACGCGCTGCTGGTGCCACAGAAATTTGGATTAAGGATGCCCATGATTCAGGCCGCAACTTGATCACCACCCTGTTGCCCAAAGAATGCAACATTATCCGTAGCTGGTCTGGCCACCCCTACAGCATGATCCAGGAACTAGACCAAAGTTTTGACGCGTTGATCATGATCGGTTGGCATTCGGGCGTTGGCTCCGAAGAAAACAATTTAGCCCACACCATGAATACGCGCACGCATTCCATTGTGCTCAACGGCAAGCCCGCTTCAGAGTTCACGCTGTTTTCAAATGCTGCAGCTACTTTCGGCGTGCCCACGGTTTTGGTGAGCGGCGATAAGGGCCTGATGCAAGAGGTCAAGGCCGCCAATGCCAATATCTCTTATGTATCGGTCAAAGCGGGCAGGGGCGCGTCGACCATTTCCATGTCGCCTGCCGCTGCGCAAGAAGCCATCATGAATGGCGTTGAGAAATCTTTATTGGGTGATCTCAAACAATGTCTCATCACCCCGCCGACCAAATGTATTTTAGACGTAACATACGTGACACCGGATTTGGCTTATGAGAAGTCCTTCTATCCCGGTGTGAAACACATCGGCAATCGCACCAACCGTATTGAGACGGACAACTTCTTTGACGTCATGCGCGCTATGCGTTTTATAAAGTAAATCATGCAGACAACACGCCCAAATGAATTTATCGCCCTTGTAGCAATGCTTACTGCTTTGGTGGCCATGTCGATTGATACAATGTTGCCGGCTGTAGGCGAAATTGCCACGCAGCTGGGCGCGGCTCACTCAAATGACCGGCAATTCATCGTGTTGGCATTTTTTGCGGGCATGATGTTCGGAACTTTGATTTTTGGTCCAGTGTCGGATTCCGTAGGCCGCAAGCCCGCAATCTATGTAGGCCTCGTGTTGTTCATCTTTGGCGCTTTGCTCTGCATGGTATCAACGTCATTTCCGATGTTGATTGCAGGCCGTCTTTTACAGGGTTTTGGGGCCGCATCCCCCCGCATTGTGTCAATGGCTATGGTGCGCGATGGTGCTAGGGGTGCTGACATGGCACGCATCATGAGCTTTGTAATGTCGGTATTTATGTTGGTGCCGATCTTCGCGCCAACAATAGGGCAGCTGGTTTTAAACATTGCGAGTTGGCGCTATATTTTTGCAGGTTTTGTTGTGGCCGCCATCATTGTGTCAATCTGGTTGGCGCTGCGCCAAGCAGAAACCCTTGCACCGGAAAATCGGCTTGAGTTTAGTGTTGCCAAACTCCTTGACAGTGCAGCCCAAGTGATCCGAAATCCGGTCAGTCTTGGATACATAGTTGCAGTGGGTTTCATCTTTGCATCATTCACAACGTTCCTCGGCACAGTGCAGCAGATTATTGGCGAACAATTTAACCAAGGCGTCTGGTTTTCGACGTGGTTCGGCGTTTTGGCCACGGGGATTGCAGTTTCCATGACATTGAACGGCATCTATGTGCGCCAATTGGGCATGCGCAAACTCTCGCAATGGGCGCTTTATGCCTTCTTGGTTGATTGGGGTGTCATGTTGTTGTTGTGTGTTATCTATGCGGGCCATCCGCCATTCCCTATTGTGGTGGTTTTATTTTATATTTCATTCTTCGTGAATGGAATGATCTTTGGAAACTACAACGCCATGGCGATGGAACCCATGGGCCACATTGCGGGCATGGCGGCAGCAGTGTCCGGCGCATTGTCCACCTTCATTGCCGTTGTTTGTGGCGGATTAGCAGGGCGCTTCTATGACGGCACCATGTTTCCAATTACCATTGCCTTTGTGGTGTTTGGAATTATTGCGTTGATCTTTGCCGAATATGCTGAGCGTGGCCGCACTGGTGAAAAATCTGGCGCTTGAATGGCCAATAAATTCAGATATTAAGCCTACATGGCAAAAGGCTATTCCATATTTTCTCTTGCGCGGCACGCTTTGCGCCCGTCCGAACCGTGGCCTGAAGCTTGGGCCAAGCCGGAGCCTAAATCATCTTATGATATAGTCATCATCGGCGGTGGCGGGCACGGTCTGGCAACAGCATATTACTTGGCCAAAAACCATGGCGTAAAAAATATCGCCGTTCTCGAAAAATCCTATATCGGCTCTGGAAATGTTGGCCGCAACACAACGTTGATCCGTTCGAATTATATGATTGGGGGAAATACCGCGTTTTTCGAACACTCTATGAAATTGTGGGAAGGCCTGTCACACGAGTTAAATTTCAACTGCATGGTTTCGCATCGTGGGCAAATGATTTTAGCAGTGTCGCCGGGGCAAGTTGATGCTTTTGCGCGGCGCGGCAACACCATGCGACTGAACGGCATTGATGCAGAACTTCTTGACCGCAATGAAGTGATGAAGGAACTGCCATATCTCGATTATACAAAAGAGGCGCGCTTTCCTATCTATGGTGCAATTCACCAACCGCGTGCCGGAACTGTGCGCCACGATGCAGTGGCCTGGGGTTATGCGCGCGCGGCTTCGCAACTTGGCGTGCATATTATTGAGAATTGTGAGGTCCGCGCGATATTGAGAGATGGCGATAAAGTCGTTGGTGTTGAAACTTCACGCGGTAAAATATTGTCTGGCAAAGTCGGCATCGCCGTCGCCGGCCACACTTCACATGTTGCCGTAATGGCTGGCTTGAAGCTGCCAGTTGAAAGCCACATCCTCCAAGCGTTTGTAACCGAACCTGTAAAGCCAATCGTCCATCATGTGGTGTCTTGGGGGGCGGAGCTCTTCTATCTTTCACAGTCCGATAAGGGCGGCATGGTGTTTGGCGGGCCTATTGATGGCTTCAACACCTATACGCAGCGCGGACAATTCCACCGCATTCAATCCGTGATGGAATGCGCTACCACGCTTCTGCCTTTCATGTCGCGCATGCGGCTGCTGAGGCATTGGGGCGGCATTCAAGATATGACGCCGGATGGTTCGCCCTTTATTTGCAAAACGCCAATTGACGGCCTCTATCTGAATGGTGGTTGGTGCTATCAAGGCTTTAAAGCCACACCTGCATCCGGCACCACTTTCGCTTACATGATTGCCAATGATCAAGAACATGAACTCAACAAATGCTTCTCGCTTGATCGTTTCGAAAAAGGCAAAGAGCTTGATGAATATGGCATCGGCAATTGGGCCTATAAACAATGAGAGTTCCGTGCCCTCATTGCGGTGAAAGAGATGTGGCTGAATTCCGCTATGGCGGCGACGCATCTAACGTGCGTCCCGCCCATGGCTCGGGTGATTTGAAACAATGGCATGATTTTAAATTTGTGTTCGATAACCCCAAAGGCCCACACCTTGAATATTGGCAACATGTTTATGGCTGCCGCCAATGGTTCAAACTAAATCGCAACACGGCGACGAACACAATTCTTCCTTCTCCCCTTGAGGGAGAAGGTGGCGCGAATGCGCCGGATGAGGGGAGTGTCGGCAACAGAACTCGCTCCACCAACCCCTCATCCGTCTTGCGCCAAGATGCGCAATCCACCTTCTCCCTCAAGGGGAGAAGGGGAAGGTCAAAAACATGACTGCCTTCAAACGCATCGATAAGCCATCGCACATTGATCGCACCAAGCTGATCTCATTCCAATTCAACGGAAAAACGCTCGACGGCTTTGTTGGCGATACATTGGCGTCTGCGTTGCTGGCTAATGGCAAAACCTTGCTGGGCCGAAGCTTTAAATATCATCGCCCGCGCGGCATCATTGGCGCTGGCATTGAAGAGCCGAATGCACTGTTCACGACTGGTATTGGCGGGCGCACCGAACCCAACACCATCAGCACCACAGCTGAACTAAAATCCGGCCTCATCGCCAAAAGCCAAAATGCCTGGCCCTCGCTGAACTTCGATTTGATGGCCGTGAACCAGTTGCTCTCGCCCATCTTTGGCGCAGGCTTCTACTATAAAACCTTCATGGGCCCGCTCAAAAAATCCTGGATGATGTATGAACCGATCATCCGCAAGGCTGCTGGCCTCGGTGTTGCAGTGCCCGATGTGGATACGGCGCGTTATGAAATGCGCCACATGTTCTGTGACGTGCTTGTTATCGGCTCCGGCCCCGCGGGCCTTGCTGCTGCAGTTGCCGCTGCGCGGAGTGGCGCGCGCGTCGTTCTCGTCGAGCAGGATTTTGAATTTGGCGGAAGTATATTGTCGTCAGGCAATGAAGAATTAGAACGCTGGCGCAAAGCGCAAATTGCTGAGCTTGAAAAATCGAGTGAAGTGCGGCTTCTGAAGCGCACAACGGCGCAGGGCATTTATGACGATAATCTGGTTGTGCTCAGCCATTCGCCGGAGAACCATCCAGCACTAATGATTACTGAACAGCTGCGAGCTTCTAACATTATCTATGCGACAGGTGCAATTGAACGCCCATTGGTGTTCGTCAACAATGATCGCCCCGGCGTGATGTTGGCTTCGGCACTTCGCACCTATCTCAATCGCTTTAGCGTTGCCCCGAAGAAACGCGCGGTGATCGTTACCAACAATGATAGTGCTTATGCCACGGCATTTGACCTTGCGGAAAACGATGTAGCTGTGACCGTCGCCGAACATCGCAGCACGTTGTCGGGTGATCTGATGGCGCGTGCCGCTCAACTCGGCATCGCGATTTTTCCCAGTTGCGGCATTGCTGATGTGCTGGGTGAAAAGCAAATGCGCGCCGTGCGTTTGAGCGGCAGACACGCGGTGACAATTGAATGCGATGTATTAGGCATGTCCGGTGGCTGGAGCCCCGTTGTGCATCTCACATCACATGGAGGCATCAAACCAATGTATGATGAGAAGATTGCAGCTTTCGTGCCCGGCGGATTTGCAAAATCACATTTCGGGGCAGGTGCTATTAACGGCACGTTTGGTTTGCTCGCTGCAATTCGCGAAGGCGACGCAGCAGCGCGGGCCGCTTTGCCTGACTCTAAAAAAATTAAAGAATTCGATCTTCCCGCAATGCGCGAAGACCGAAAATATTCAATTCAGCCGATTTGGAATGCTGCTGAAAAGGCGAATGAAAAATACGCCTTCGTCGATTTCCAAAATGATGTGACGGTGAAAGACATCAGAGGCGCACATCAAGAAGGTTATCTCAGCGTAGAACATTTAAAGCGTTACACCACCTTGGGCATGGGCACCGATCAAGGTAAAACGTCAAACATCAACGCGCTGGCCATGATGGCTGAACTGCGCGAGCTTCCTATCGCACAAGCTGGCACAACAACCTTCCGTCCACCCTATTCACCGATGACAGTGGGCGCGATCGCCGCCCGCACGGTATCGTCGCACTTCCGTCCCAAACGCTTGTCACCGCTGCACGATTGGCACGTTAACAATGGCGCAACATTTATTGAAGCCGGATTATGGATGCGGGCCTGGTATTATGATTGGGCGGGCAACACACCCGAGACAGCATACATCAAAGAAATGGAATTGGTGCGGCAGAATGTTGGCATTTCGGATGTTTCAACACTCGGTAAAATTGACGTGCAGGGACCAGACGCTGCCGAATTCCTGAACCGTGTTTACGTCAACGGCTTTGCCAAACTGCCCATTGGCCGCGCACGCTATGGCGTGATGTTGAATGATGATGGCGTGGTGATGGACGATGGAACAACTTCGCGCATCAGCGATACGCAATTTTATATGACTACGACAACGGCGCAAGCAGGCGAAGTGATGAGCTGGCTTGAATTTCTGTTACAAATACATTGGACGGACTTAAATGTTCATGTGACATCGCTGACGGATGAATGGGGCGGCATGGCGGTTTCCGGCCCCAATTCGCGCCGCGCGTTGCAATTGGCCTTCCCTGAAATCGACATCAGTAACGAAGCGCTGCCCTATATGGGCGTGATGGATTTTAATTTCGAAGGTGTTGAAGTGCGCGTCCTACGCCTCTCATTCTCCGGTGAGTTGGCTTATGAAGTTCATTGTTCTGCTGATTATACGACGGCACTTTGGGAACATATTTTGAAAGCTGCCGAGCCACTTGGCATTAAACCTTATGGACTTGAAGCACTTGCATCACTGCGCATCGAAAAAGGCCATGTTGCTGGAGCTGATCTTGATCATCGCAACACGCTTGATGATTTGGGCCTCGGTAAAATGGCTGGCAAAGAAAAAGCCTACATTGGCAAAGAACTGCGCTTCCGCGAAGATTGCCAAGCGCCTGAACGCTGGAGCCTCGTTGGCATTGAATGCATTGAGGAAGGCGCCAAGCTGCGTGGCGGCGCGATACTATTTGCGGCAACGGATGAAATCAAAGGCCATGGCCGCGGCTATATCACCTCCGTAACCTGGTCGACCGAACTAAACAAATATATCGCGTTAGCTCTTTATAGTGGCGGCCTGAAACATGAGGGCGAGGATATCATCTGCGCCTTTCCGCTCAAGAACGAAAACGTGAAGGCCCGTATTGTTTCGCCGCATTTTATCGACAAGCAAGGAGAACGCCTCCATGCTTGAGCGCGTCTCCGCGTTGGCCAGTGCCAAGCTGTTCAGAGGCAAGGGTCTTAACATTTATGAAGCGCCCGATTTTACACTTACGCAATATGCTGGTGCCGAAAAGGAACTGAAAAAAGCACTTGGCAAAATCCCAGCGCGCGTAGGCGTGGTGTTTGAGCATGATGGGCGAATGCAACTGCGGATCAATCCAACGCAGATTTGGTTAATCGGTGAATCCGTCAACACCGATGCGTGTATATCAACTCCGTTGTCATCCAGCCGCACGCGCATTGCACTCGAAGGCGAAAACACGCGCTCCGTATTTGCCAAACTCTGCGCCATCGATTTCCATCACAAACAATTCAAACCTGACATGTTCGTGCAAACAGGGATTCACCACACACCAGCACTCATCCATTGCGTAGGAGAAAACGCGTTCCACATCTACACGATGCGTACCTTTGCTTTAAGTGCGTGGGAAGCAGTAACTGATGCAGCTATGGAGTTTGCAGAATGAAAGACATTCTTGATCTTGATCTTTATCCGATCGACAAGCCCGGATCGGCTGCTTGGTTCGCCCTCGTCGAGAAATGTCAAGCTGATTTGGCAAAAGATGGCATGTTCAATCTCGAAGGTTTGGTGAAGCCCGTGGCCTTAAAAAAAATCGTAGCCGAGATTCAACCGGTGATGGGTACACTTTCGTTTGTTCACAAACGCAGCCACAACATATATTTCCGCAAACAGATTCCAGAACTGGCGGCAGGTCATCCGGCTTTGGTGAAAGTCGACACCATAAACCATACGGTCTGTGCCGACCAAATTTCACAAAGCACTATTATGTGGATTTATGAATGGGCACCCTTCATCATATTCCTTGCAACTTGCATGGGAAAAGAAGCGCTTTACCCGATGCGCGATGCACTGGCCCGTGTGAACGTGATGGCTTACCGTGACGGCGAAACCCTCAACTGGCATTTCGACCGCAGCGAATTCACCACCACATTATTGCTGCAAGCGCCTGAGCAGGGCGGCGATTTTGTTTATCGCACTGATTTGCGCAGCGAGGACGAACCGAATTATGATGGTGTCGCAAAGTTACTGCGCGGCCAAGACCCCGACGTGCAAACGCTAGAGGTAAGCGCCGGAACTCTCAATGTGTTCCGAGGCAAAAACACCGCACACAAAGTCTCAACAGTGCGCGGAACCAAAGAACGCCTGATTGCGGTGTTCAGCTATTTCGATAGGCCGGGTGTGCTATTTACCAAGGAAGACCAAATGGGTTTTTATGGGCGCTGCGCTTGACAAATATACGGCGATGCCGTATAAAAAATAAATGCAGGCAGTTCTTTTAACTTCACTGTTTCAAAGGCAAGCCGATGCGACGGGTATAGATGAAGAAGCATTGCAAGATATTATAACAACAATTGCGCGTGACCCGTTAGCTGGTGATCTTATGACTGGAACGGGCGGTGCTCGTAAACTTCGCCATGCTGCCCGTGGTAAAGGCAAAAGTGGTGGTGTGAGAACGATCCACTATTTTGGTGGCGATGACATTCCTGTTTTTCTACTTGGCATATACGGCAAAGATGCCAAGTCGAATCTAACAATGTCGGAAAAGAATGAGTTGGCTAAATTGCTACCAACAATCGGCCCGGCATATCGAGAGTTTATGAGGAAGAGAAGATGAGCAAGTTTGGCCGTGAATTGATTGAAAGTGCTAAAGAAGCTGTAGCAATTGCAAAGGGTGAGGTTAAACCTGCGCGTCGCTTTGTTGTCGAACCTATTGACGTAAGTGCCATTCGGAAGAGATTGAATCTTTCGCAAGTTAAATTTGCAGAAAAATTTGGCCTCTCCGCTGCAACAGTGCGCGACTGGGAGCAGGGTCGTAGGAACCCTGACAGCACTGCGCGGACATTGTTAATGGTGATCGATAAGAGACCCGAGGCAGTTGTCGCGGCGCTTGCCTAACCCCGCATCCGCTCGCCCTTAGGATCAAACAGCGGCTCATGATTGATCCGAGCTTTCTTCATTTCACCAATCAGCTCAATCTCAAACTCATCATCGCCCACAAGCTCCTTAGGAACATAACCTTGCGCCATCGACTTGTTCAGATAATGCGCAAAGCCACCAGATGTGACCCAACCCACCACCTTACCCTTATGCCAAATCGGCTCATCGCCCAGCACATCGGCGTCCGTTGCTTCAACCACAAATGAAACCCGGCGCAGTTTGCCGCCGGAGGCTTTTTCTTCGCGCGCGGCTTGAAGCCCAATGAAATCATTTTTCGTCAGATCAATAAACCGATCCATACCCGCTTCAAAGCCGCCATAAATCGGGCGCAGCTCGCGGTACCAAGTGGGGAAATTTTTCTCCAATCTCATAGCAAGCAAAGCACGCATGCCAAAATTGATGATGCCATGCTCTTTGCCCGCTTTCATAATCGCATGATAAAGTCTGCGCTGATATTCAGGCCTGACCCAAATTTCAAACCCAAGATCTCCGGTATAAGTCACACGGTTGATCAAGGCAGGGGTGTTGCCAATATCCATGGAACGATGATCCATGAACTTAAACGCCGCATTAGAAACATCCGCATCAGTCATCGCCTGCAACACAGCGCGAGACTTAGGCCCCGCAATTGAAAGGCCAACCAAATTCATATCGAGTCGCTCAATCGCCACGCTGCCGTCGCTCGGTAAATGGGCTTCAAACCAACGCATATGATATTTCTGCGCTTGTGATGAACCCCACATATAGAACAATTCATCATCAGCTTTGGCGATGGTAAAATCACCAATCAGCTTGCCTTGCGGGTTTAACATTGGCGTAAGCACAATGCGGCCCAGCTTTGGCATCTTGTTGGTCATCATGCGCGAGAGGAATGTTTCAGCCCCCGTGCCCTTGAACGCATATTTGGCAAAGTTAGCGATTTCAGTCACGCCCACACCGTTGCGGGTGCCCAACACTTCGGCCTTCACATGTTCAAAATCATTAGAGCGGCGGAATGAGAATATGTCCTTGGGCTCCACACCCTTTGGCGCAAACCAAAGCGGCGTTTCCAAACCCCAGCTGTCGCCCATAACAGCACCCTGCGCAATCATCGTATCATACAGCGCTGTTGTCTGATGCGGGCGTGCCCCCGGCAATTCTTCATTGGGGAATTTGATCGAGAAGCGGCGCGAATAATTTTCGCGCACTTTCTCATTGGTATAGGCACGCGTGGCCCATTCGCCAAAGCGCGCCACATCCATAGCCCAAACATCAAAGCCCGGATCGCCATTCACCATCCATTGCGACAGCGCCAAACCAACGCCGCCACCTTGGCTGAACCCTGCCATAACACCGCAAGCACACCAGAAGTTTTTAACACCTTGCACCGGCCCCACCAGCGGGTTGCCATCGGGTGTAAACGTAAACGGCCCATTGATCACACGCTTGATCCCAACTTTAGCAAGAGAAGGGAAATGCTTATATCCAAGTTCTAAATTCGGAGCGATGCGGTCCAAATCGGGCTGCAACAATTCACGGCCAAACTCCCAGGGGGTTTGTTTTGGCTGCCATGGCCTGCAATCTTGTTCATAAGTACCGAGCACCAGACCTGAACGTTCCTGACGCATATAAATTTCAGATTTGAAATCGATGATATGCGGAAGCTCATGTCCGCGCTCCGCGTTGAAAGCCACGACCTCTGGCATCTCATCGGTCACTAGATACATATGCTCCATGGCAAGTACGGGAAGCTCAATGCCCACCATCCGGCCCACTTCACGCGCCCAAAGGCCACCACAGTTCACTACATGCTCAGCATGAATGTTTCCCTTTTCGGTAATCACATCCCAACTGCCGTCCGCGCGGTGCTGCAAATCAGTAACCCGCGTGCCCTGGTAGATCTCAGCGCTACCAATGCGGGCAGACTTGGCATAAGCGTGGGTGGTGCCTTCAGGATCGAGATTGCCATCAGCCGCATCGAGCATCGCACCGACAAAGTATTTCTCTTCCAGAAGAGGGTTAAGCTTCTTAGCCTCTGCCATTGAAAGCATTTCGGTTTCCAGACCAAGATAGCGCGCACGGGCATGGGCCATTTTAAGCCATTCCATGCGCTCTTTGGTGTCGGCTAAAATCAAACCACCAGAACGGTGAAGTCCGCAAGCCTGTCCGGAAATCTTCTCCAGCTCATCGTAAAGGCCAATCGTATAGCCTTGCAACTTCGCCACATTCGGATCGCCATTCAGAGTGTGAAAGCCGCCAGCAGCATGCCAAGTGGAACCGGAAGTTAGAATATCGCGCTCAACCAGTACCACATCTTTCCACCCTGCTTTGGTGAGATGATAGAGCACCGAGCACCCTACAACACCACCACCAATCACCACCACCTGCGCTGAAGTTTTCATGTTTCATTCCATTTTCGAATTCTAAACAAAAACTTAACGCCAATGGCACTGCGCCGCAATCACCATCGGAGGTGAGTTTATTTCAACGCGTTTTGATTTTTCAATATTAGCCAATCCAAAATGGCATTTAGCACTTTCTCCCAGTTTCAACTTTAAACTATTGCGGCAACTATATTGCGCTTATTTGCTTTCTGTGGCGCCTGCGTCGCATCAACACAAAAAGCAGGAAGTTTGAATTCTAACAATTTCGGTAAAATGATAAAGGGATCAGCGCGATTTGATCAAATCACAAGCTGCGCGAAGCAACATAAAATAAAACGGCCCAGCATTTCTGCTAGGCCGTAAAATTAAAATTTAAAAAAGTTTAGATCGTGTCTTTCACTTCTTTAGCAGCGCGGAAGGCCAGCTTCTTCGATGCTTTGATCTTGATTTGCTCGCCAGTCAGTGGATTACGACCAAGGCGGGCAGGGCGCTTTTTCACTTGGAAAATGCCAAGTCCAGTCACACGAACTTTGTGACCCTTTTTGAGGTTCTTAACAACATGATCTACGAAATCGCTCAAAAACGCAGCAGATGCCTTCTTTGACATCTCATGCGTCTCGGCCAACTCAGCCGCGATCTTTGTCAACGCAACGGTCAGTACTTTTTCATCAGCCATGGCTCTCTCCTTTATGGTGGCGAATCAAACTATGACAAAAACTACATGAGCAAGACAGCCAAGAAAACCCTTATTTTTAGCACCTCTTTTCAAATGAGAATCAAAAGAGCACCAGAAATACAGGGTTAATTAAGGGTTAACAGCTTGTCACAAAAAGAAGCATTTAATTACAATGACTTAAGGAGCGTCAAACGAAATCAAGATGGTTTTTGAGCGTAATATTTTTGAGACCGTGCTTGGAAATCAGCGAATTTAAATTCTCCTGCCGAGCCTCGCGGTTGGTTTCGCCAGACATATTTTGGGTGTGAACACGAATAGCGACCCCCGGTTGGATGGAGTGTGCTATCCGGAAATCTGCATTGGCGACACGCAAGTACCAATCCCAATCCCAATAATAGGGCAATGTTTCATCGAAGTTTCCGAGTTGGACATGAAGATCGCGACGATAGCAAACTGTTGAAATGAGGATCGTGTTGTCTGACATCAGCGATTTTTTGTCTGCCTCGCGGTCAAACAAAATTTGCTCTCCATTCGGCATTAGCATGTAACCATTGGCAAAATAAAAATCTGATGAACCACTCAATGCCGCACTGGCTTGCGCTAAATGCGAGATGTCTATCCAATAGTCATCATCATCAAGAAAGGCGATATAACTCCCGCTTGCTTCCAAAATTCCTAAATTTCGGGCTGGCACTGCGCCGCGCATTTCATTGTTAAGAACACGAACCCGGTCATCGCCAAAATCGGCAACCGGCAATGCGCCATCATTCACGATCAATAATTCAATGTCTGAAAAGCGCTGCTGCAATACGCTATGTGCAGCCTGAGCCAGAAACTCAGGACGATCGCGTGTCGGAATAATAACGGAAATTTTACCCATTTAACTTTAACGCCATTAAGCCGAAGCTGGATCATAGTCGAATTAACTGATCCAAGAAACGTTTGGATAGTAAACACTCTCCTTGGGTTTGAAAAAATACCGCCGAAATATCTCACCATATCCACGCATCAGGTAGTTATTGTTTTTGCTCAAAAACGCTTCGCGCCTTTCGGCATAATAGCCGGGCAATTGATACCAGGGCAGGCTTGGCCTGTCATGATGGGGCAAATGCAGGTTATTATTCAAAAACAAAAGAGACCAAAAGGCAGAAGCCTCAACAATGATCGTGCGCTCTCCAACATTTTCCGCAGCTTGATGTTCGCAAAAAGAGCGCACCAATGCCAAAGAAATTGCAGGGTAAGCAATGAGTAGAATGTATTGCCAAATCGGCATCCCGGCCCAATAGACAAATGCCAGGACGATGAAACTGGAAATAACAAATCCGCTCCAACACCTAACTGTATCGCGACGTCCCTTCAGCATCTGCATTATTTCGTCTGACCAAAAACGGATGATGCCTATTGCGGGCCCAATCAACATACGGCCAAATAGTGTGTTATTGAATGTGTAAAGCATCCGCTTCAGGCCCGGCATCGAATTCCAATCTTCTGGCAGCAGATAGTACGACTCAGGATCCTCGACCGGGCAAGTGAGATGGGCATCATTATGGTGCTTGAGATGTAAATCACGATACCGCCCATAAGGCAGCCAAAGATGCGGAGTAACAAACACGAGAAGCTCATTCACGAACCGGTTGCGCGTGGGGTGCCCGTGCAATATTTCATGCTGCAACGATGAATGAAGACACGCAGCATAAGCCCCAAATGGTAAAATAACCCACCAAGGCAATTGCGCATGGAACCAAACAAGACAAAATAACAATGTGTAGACCATCACAATTAATGCAAGGGTCGGCCATTCAATACGGGCGATGCGCTGAGAATTCATGGTAGGATTCGAGTTGCCGTTATAACCTTAGTCTATAGGATGATACCGAAATTGAACAGTCCTATGGAACCAGAATGAGTATCGCATCTCTCCCCATGTATGATTGGCCCGAAATCCGTGAACACACGGATGCCTTTTGGGCGGGCTTTGAACGTCACGCTGGATTCAGCGCTACACTCGATCGAGAGAGCCCCCATTCCGACCCGTGGCGCAATCCAAATCTCACTTTCAGCCAAACTTGCGGTTACCCATTTACACATGAATTCAAAGGTTTATTGAATTATGTTGCAACCCCACATTATCTTTGTGCGGGGTGCAAGGAGGCAACCTATTCCAGCTTCATTTTCGCTCGCAAAGCCGCACCACTTCAAGAATTTCGCGGGAAAACTCCAGCGATAAATGCGATAGATTCAATGTCTGGCATGTTGGCGTTAAAGCTCGTTTTTGCACCTTTTGTGAAAGCTGGTGAATTCTTTGAGCGCAAATTAATCACCGACGGACATCTCAATTCTTTGCAGGCAGTGCTTGAAGGCAGGGCTGATATTTGCGCCATCGACGCAGTATGCGTGGCACTCGCCGAAAAATATCGTCCAGAAGCATTGGAGGGTTTGGTGAAAATTGCCCAGTCTCCAATGGTGCCAAGCCTGCCCTTCGTCACGCGCATAGGCAATCCAGATCACCTGCGCGTGGCGCTGACAAAAACCTTCGCTGATCCAGAACTTAAATCAACACGAGAAGCTTTGCTGATGAATGGTTTTTCAAATCTGGGCGCAGGGGCTTATGACAGTATCACCGATTTGGAAAACAATCTGCCGCCTTTTAATTTATGATCTCGCTGGCACTGTCTCATTTGCAGCTGGCCTGCAAGACGTAAATTCTTCACGCATTTCACAGTGCATCGAAAGCCTATGAAGCTTTGGATATTTATCAGCCGGAAATGCCTCAGGCACGCGAAGCTTGATATAGCCTATCATGCACCCAATCGACACGTCGGCTTGGCTCATATGCAAATCCGAAAACCAAGGTGTGCCACAATCTTTCTCGAGCGCCACCAATCCAGCATGAAGCTGATCCAAACAACGCTTTTCCCAGTCTTTCGAAAGCGCTTTGCCCTCATGAAAATAACGCTCAAAAAAAGTCGCCATGGTCTTTTCCATGCAACCCGTGGCCAGCGCCACTGCATGCAAAACCTTGCGCCGCTCAGGCCCATTGGCAGGGGTGAGTGATCGGGCTTGCCCGGCCTTGTGGTCCAGATAGTCAACAATCGCGCCAGAATCGATCAGCGTTTCGCCATTCTCAATAATCAAAGCAGGCACGCGCACCAAAGGATTAATCTCACGCATCGCCTTCATGTTGGAGAAAACCGAAAGCGCATTACGCTCAAACGGCATATGATAATGATGCAACGTGACAGCGACACGGCGCACAAACGGCGAGTCATATTGGCCAACTAGGATCATGATATAATGTTGCTCCGATTAAGGCGCGTCGGCAACCTCAATTTTAAGCTGCTTGCCGAGCGCCGCAAAGGCCGCCTCAATCTTGCCGATACTGGTCGATTGTTTGAAATCCAACAAGCGATCAATTTCCTGACGGTGCAAATTTAACATGCGGGCCAGCTCAGCTTTCTTCATTCCATTCTCTTGCAAAGCTTCATACAGCCGAATTTTCATTTCAGTTTGCAAAGGCAACGTAATGAATGGCTCACCAGCTTTAATGCGCGAGGGTTTGGGAATGGGTTCTTTGTAATGAATACGCGCGGCAATAATTTCACGAAACGCCCCAACGGCATAATGCAAAGCATCTTCACGGGTTTCGCCGAAGGTGATGACATCTGGAAAATCTGGCGAAGTAACCAAAAAGGTGTCATTATCATCGGGCGTCAGCTTTACGCGATACTTGATCATTTCAATCCCAATTGCTTCTTGATGGCATGAACCAAGCCAGTACCAATCTCTTTGCTGCCATGCATCGGAAAGGTCGTTTCTTTGTCCTTGTATCTCACGATCATGTGGCTTGTGCCGCCTTCACGTGTTTCAAAAGTACAGCCCTGCTTCTTCAGCCAGCGGCGGAATTCGGTATATTTCATGAGCTATCCTTTAGCGTCATGTCCTAGAGTCGCTCAATTGCGGCTCAGTTTCAAAAGTGCGGCTTAACCGTACCCCAACACTTAATCCTATACTACCATATGTGGGGGTCGGTTGTCAACAAAAACGTTGACACTTAACCCAATCTTGCAAGCGTCTTGTCGCGCCCAATGAGTGGCAAGAGCGCCGCCAATTCCGGCCCATGATCCAGTCCAGTAAGCGCCATGCGCAGCGGCATAAACAACGTCTTACCTTTGCGGTCTGTCGCAGCTTTCACAGCCTCCGTCCAAACTTTCCAAGTGGTTTGATCCCAAGGCTCCTGCGGTAACAATTCACGCGCTTTGGCAATAAAGCCCATGTCATCAGCAGCCACTTCAAACTTGCCCGATGCATTAATAACATCGCGCCACTGCGTCACATCCGTAAGCTTTTCGACATTGCCGCGCACTGCCAGCCACATGGCTTCGGAAACACCATTAAGGCGATGAGCCACAGATCCATAAGACGTCATATGCAAAAGCTTCGCATTCAGCCCCGCCAATTCCGCTTCATCAAAGCGGGCAGGGGCGCGGCTCAGCTTGCCCAAATCAAACCCATCTACCAATTCCTGAATGTCCGTACACGGATGAATATTGTCCGACGTGCCAAGCAGTGCCGCATGTGAAACCACAGCCATCGATTCCAATCCGCTTTCGCGTAAGGATTGGATTGAAAGCGAACCAATGCGCTTAGACAATCCCTTGCCATCAGCCCCGAGCAACATCGAATAATGCCCGTAAGCCGGAACCACACCACCAATGGCCCGCGTAATCTCAATCTGCACAGCCGTGTTCACCACATGGTCTTCACCACGGATCACATGGGTCACTGCCATATCCACATCGTCAATCACCGAGGGCAATGTATAAAGATAAGTGCCATCTTCGCGGATCAGCACGGGGTCAGATAATGTGGCTGTATCAATATGCACAGGCCCACGGATCATATCCACCCAATCAACAGGCGCATTGGCCAACTTGAAACGCCAATGCGGTTTGCGTCCCTCAGCTGCGAAAGCCGCAACTTCCTCAGTCGTCAGCTTCAATGAAGCCCGGTCATAAATCGGCGGCAGCCCACGCGCCTGCTGCCGCTTGCGGCGGCGGTCAAGTTCATCAGCGGTTTCATAGCAGGCATAAATAAGTCCACGCGCCCGCAAATCTGCTGCCACATCATCATAGCGATCAAAACGCTTGCTCTGCCATTCAACCCTGTGCGGCGTAATCCCCAGCCACTCCACATCGGTCTTGATGCCATCGGCAAATTCTTGCGTGGAGCGGGCCGTATCGGTGTCATCATAGCGCAGTATAAATTGGCCATTTGTTTTCAAAGCAAACAGCCAGTTCAAGATAGCGGCGCGGCCGTTACCAATGTGAATGCGCCCGGTGGGCGATGGAGCAAAGCGTACAATGTTCATAATTGCATGCCGTAGCCGCACTCAGCGCATGCGTCAAGAATGGCGTAATTTCGCACCATCTGATAAGGAGCAACCATGAAACAAAGACAACTCGGAAAAAACGGCCCCATGGTTGATGAAGTGGGCTTTGGCGCAATGAGCATCGCAGGCGCTTTTGGCCCCGCTGATGATGATACCAGCCGCAAAGCGCTGGACCTCGTCTTCGCGCAAGACCGCCCCCACATCGATACCGCACTCATTTATGGCCCTTACATTTCAGAAACCCTGATTGGCCAGCATCTCAAAAAACACCCCGCCGCACGAAACAAGGTTTCGATCGCCACCAAAGGCGGCATTAATCCAAATCCGCGCGGTGTCAGCAACACCGCCGCGTTCATGCGTGAATGCCTCGAAGGCTCACTCAAACGGCTCGGCGTTGATCATGTTGATCTCTATTATGTCCACCGCCGTGACCACTCTATCCCCATCGAAGATGTGATGGGCACCATGGCGCAGTTTGTGAAAGAAGGAAAAATCGGTGGCATCGGCCTTTCCGAAATCGCACCGCACACGCTGGAACGCGCTTCAAAAGTCCACCATGTGCGGGCCGTGCAAAATGAATATTCGTTATGGACGCGTCTGCCTGAACTAGGCCTTATCCAAGCTTGCAAACGCCACGGCACGGCGCTGGTGGCCTTTTCTCCCGTGGGGCGTGGCGTTTTCACCGATGTGATGGTCGAGCCAGCAAAAATGCCAGATACAGAGTGGCGCAAAGCCATGCCACGTTTCCAGCCTGAAAACTGGCCGAGCAATATCACCTATATCGAAAAATTTAAAGCCTATGCGCATCAGCGCGATTGGGCACCTGCTTCACTTGCCAATGCTTGGGTGTTGGCGCAGGGCGATCACATCATTCCAATTCCTGGCACGCGTACAGCAGAACATCACGCGGAAAATCTCAAAGCGTCAGACATTGAGTTGACGGCCGAAAACCTTAAAGAGATTGAAAGCATTCTCCCCGCAGGATTTGCTCATGGCAATCGCTATGCCATTGAGCAGCAGGGCAGCGCCGAGCATTACTGTTGAGCGCTTCTGACAACATAACTAAGCGCATTGCCGAACTAGGCGATTGGCGGGGCGACATGCTGGCACATGTTCGCAAACTTATTCGTGAAGCCAAACCTGATGTGATTGAAGAATGGAAATGGCGCGGCGTGCCTGTGTGGGAGTTTGATGGCATTATCTGCACGGGTGAAACCTATAAGTCAGTCGTGAAACTCACCTTCGCGCGCGGAGCTGCAATTGACGATCCAAAGCAACTTTTTAATTCTAGCTTAGAAGGCAACGTGCGCCGTGCCATTGATCTGCGCGAAGGCGATAAGTTGAATGAGCCAGCATTTAAGAAACTCATCAAGTCCGCAATCAATATGAATGTTGCAGCAAGAGCGGCGAAAAAGAAGTAGTTTTGTGAATAACCATTTAACCCTCCAATAACCAATTCCGAAATTGTGATTTGCAAGGCCCATAGATCGGCATAGGCTGGCTGCAAAGGAATTGTGCTCATGAACATTTCAAGAAGTTTCGGAATCGGTTGTCTTCTCTGCTGCGCCTCCAAGGTTGGGCTTTTGGCCTTGGGCGGTGGAGCGATATTAGGCGGAACTGCGTTGTCGCTCAGTCACGGCCCGTTGCCGGGAATTCTGTGCTCCCTCGGCCTCGGGCTGCTGGGCATCGCCTTCCACATGATCCAATCCCGCGAAGCCCAAGCAAAGCTTTGCCCCATTAAACCTTAATCCAAAATCTGACAATGCGCTTCGGTTGTGATGCCGTTATTGATTGGCAGCAAATCTTGCGGGCAGGCTGACATGACGATTGTCGCGTCAATCTCGGCGCGGAATGTGACGCTGTCGCCGGGCTTGCACAGGCAATTGCCCCATTCAAGTGATCCATCCTGTCGCCATGGGATGTTCATGAATAGGTTCAGAGAGTCCGGCGTATAGGGCACAAAAATCCCCAAATTGGCCAATCCCGCATGCATATTATCACGGCAATTGTCATGATAGTGCGTGCAGCCCAAAAGCCCGTAGCGTTCATTGTCACATGGCGCAATCAGCGTATCGTGGCGACCGGGGGAATTGTCTTCTGTCATCGTCAAAATCGCCCGGCGATGATTGGTCACCATTTTGTCGCCAGCGATGGGGTAAAGCCTGCTCCAAAACGCGCGGCAATGTTCCATGCCCATATATTCGCGCAAATCCCCGGCATTAAACGCCCAGAAATCCACCACCTGATTGCCATGAGTGTTGATCACTCTGATCGATTGCCCGACGTTTAAACGGGTTGCCACGCCACGGCGAGCAGGGATGGTGATCAATGAAGTCATTTTGAGCGTCCTTTGAGAACACTTTATTCCGCAAAGCCTTCCTGTTACAAGCGCCGCAAATCAAAAGAGTTCACATGACCGACGCACCTAAAAAGACCGATAGATACCGCGAAACCGTTTTCTTGCCGAAAACCGACTTCCCCATGAAAGCCGGGCTTCCACAGAAAGAACCAGAGCTTTTGAAGCGCTGGGCAGATATGGACTTGTTCAAGTTGCTACGCGAACAATCCAAAGGCAAAGAAAAATTCGTGCTGCATGATGGCCCGCCCTATGCCAATGGCAACATCCATATCGGCCATGCGCTCAATAAAATTTTGAAAGACCTCGTGGTGCGTGGCGCGCAGATGAGCGGCAAGGATTCCAACTATGTGCCGGGCTGGGATTGTCACGGCCTGCCGATTGAATGGAAGATCGAAGAAAAATACCGCGCCGCTGGCAAAAACAAAGACGATATTCCGATCAACGAATTCCGCAAGGAATGCCGCGAATTTGCGCAAGGCTGGGTTGATGTGCAGCGCGAAGAATTCAAAAGATTGGGCGTGGAAGGCGATTGGGATAATCCATACCTCACCATGAACTACAAAGCCGAAGCCATCATTGCGCGGGAACTGTTGAAGTTTGCAAGCGATGGGCAACTCTATCGCGGCTCCAAGCCCGTAATGTGGAGCGTGGTGGAAGGCACTTCGCTGGCTGAAGCTGAAATTGAATATGAAGATATTACGGTTGATACGATCTTTGTGAAGTTTCCGGTTCGCGGTGTTGGGGGCTCTGTAGGGGTTGGTGGCGACAATCCCGACGAACTTGCATCTGCGAATGTAGTGATTTGGACGACAACTCCGTGGACGATTCCAGGAAACAAGGCGGTTAGTTTTTCCACGAAGATTAACTATGGATTGTATGAAGCACACGAAAGCAAGGAGAAGTACATTCTTGCGGATAAACTTGCTGAAGAATTCTCTAGTAAAACGGGCCTCGCTATTCAGCGGCTGCGTGATGTAAAATCCGCACTGCTGTTAGGGATGGAGTGTTTTCATCCATTCTCCAATTTTGAGCCAGTCAATTCAAGTAAACACTATTCTTATCGAGTTCCTCTAATCAACGGTGATCACGTTACCGACGATGCCGGCACTGGCTTCGTTCACACAGCGCCATCACATGGCGCAGATGACTACAATGTTTGGATTTCCAGTCAGGCTGAATTGCGAAAGCGAAGGATCGACGACACGGTGCCGACACCCGTCGATGAAAATGGTTTCTACACCAAGGATGCGCCGGGCTTTGATGGCGCACGCGTTATCGACCAATATGGCAAATGGAAAGATGCCAACCCGCGTGTAATCGAAGCGCTGAAAGAAGCCGGCATGTTGCTGGCCCACACCAAAAAAACCATCAGCTATCCGCATTCGTGGCGCTCAAAAAAGCCAATCATTTTCCGCAACACGCCGCAATGGTTCATCTCGATGGACAAGGGCAAGCTTCGCGAAAAAGCTCTGGCGGCCATTGAACAAACTACGTTCTTCCCGCCCACGGGCCAGAACCGTTTGCGTGGCATGATTGAGCAACGCCCCGATTGGGTGATCTCGCGTCAGCGCGCATGGGGTGTTCCGATCGCGGTTTTCGTGAACAAAGCCAGCGGCGAAATCCTGAATGATAACAAAGTGAACCAGCGCATTTATGATTCATTCTGTGAACATGGTGCAGATGCTTGGTATGAAGAGGGTGCCGCCAAAACTTATCTCGCGCCCGATCATAACCCCGATGACTTCGAGCAAGTGAAAGACATCTTGGACGTGTGGTTCGACTCTGGTTGCACCCACGCTTTCGTTCTCGAAGAACGCCCCGATCTCAAATGGCCAGCCGATGTTTATCTCGAAGGCTCAGACCAACATCGCGGCTGGTTCCATTCATCTCTCCTTGAATCCTGCGGTACAAGGGGCCGAGCACCTTACAACCAAGTGATCACCCACGGATTCACATTGGCCGAAGATGGTCGCAAAATGTCAAAGTCCCTCGGCAACACAACCGTTCCGCAAGAGGTGATCAAGAACTCGGGCGCTGATATTCTGCGCCTGTGGGTCGCCACCTGTGATTACGCCGATGACATGCGCATCGGGCCAGAGATTCTCAAATCCGCCGTCGAAAACTACCGCAAACTGCGCAACACCTTCCGCTATATGTTGGGCGCGCTTGAAGGCTTGCATGATTGGGAAACGGTCTACCCCAAAGACATGCCCGAACTCGAAGCTTATATTCTGCACCGATTGTGGGAAACCGGCCAGACAGTGGCCGAAGCTTACAAAGTTTACGACTATAAAAAAGTCGCCGCCACTTTAACCAACTTCATGAACGTCGAACTCTCGGCCTTCTATTTCGACATCCGCAAAGATACGCTCTATTGCGACCCGTGGAGCAGCTTGAAACGCAAAGCCTGCCGTACGGTAATGGATCAACTCTTCCATTGCTTAACAACATGGTGGGCCCCAATCATGGTATTCACCATGGAGGAAGTCTGGCTGTCGCGCTTCAATGGCGAAGGATCATCAGTGCATCTGATGCAATTTGCCAAAACGCAAGATGTTTGGAAAAACGAAGAGTTGGCAAAAAATTGGACGGTCATCCGCAATGTCCGCCGCGCGGTCACGGGTGCACTCGAAATTGAACGCGCCAACAAAACTATCGGCTCGTCTCTCGAAGCTGCACCGACGGTCTTCATCCAAATGGAACAATGGGCCATTGATGCGGTAAAAGCCCAAGATTTGGCCGAACTTTGCATTACCTCTGGCGCTGAGCTTGAAGTGGGCGAGGGGCCAGCAGAGGCCTTCCGCCTGGATGATTTGAAAAATGTGGCTGTTGTGTTCCACAAGGCCGAAGGTGCCAAATGCGCCCGCTCGTGGAAAATTTCGAAAGATATTGGCACCGACAAAGACTTCCCCGACATCACCCCGCGTGATGCAGCAGCCGTGCGCGAATGGATGCACCGCTTCGGGAAAACCGTATGACGATTCCAAAACTTTGGAGCAGACTGTCGCCGCTGGCCTTGGCGCTTGTGGCGTTAACCTTCGGCTTCGACCAGACGATAAAATGGTATCTGCTGAACATTGTGCAAATGGAAGAGCGCCGCGAAATCACCATCACGCCTTTTTTTGACATAGTGATGGCGTGGAACCACGGCGTGTCCTACGGATTGTTCAGCACCAACACGCAGGCCTTTCTGATCATCGTCAGTATACTGATCTCTATCGTTTTGTGGATCTGGGCCTGCCGCAGCCACCGCCCCACAACGGTGGCCGCCATTGGCCTCATCATCGGCGGCGCTTTGGCCAACGCACTAGATCGCGCAGTACACGGAGCAGTTGCAGATTTTTTCCTGCTGCACTGGGGCAATTGGAACTGGTATATCTTTAACCCTGCCGATGTGGCGATAGTTGCAGGCGTGGGCCTGCTGCTTTATGAATCCGCAGTTGAGAAGCGGCAAAACTAAGCCTTGGAATTGCCAGATTTTAGCGCGATAGGCTGGCGCGAAGGATATTGTATTTGATGAAAACTGTTTACACTAAGGCGATTGTGATTATTGCTGGGCTAGCCCTGGCTGGCTGTTCAACCGGCTCGTCTTTGCTCAACAGCAAATCAAATGTGCCGCAAGCGTCCAACATTCCCGTCGGCAACGCCTTGGCCATGCCACCCGATTTACAATTGGCCGTTCCAAACCAAACGTCAGAAAACTATGAACCCAATGGCCCGGTTGAGCCTATTGCTGCCGCCTCGACTCTTAAAACACCAAGTGCAAAACCATTAAAACAAATGGCCAGCGCCTCAACTGCTGCACCTGTCACACGCAAGCCTGACTTATATGAACAATACGGTATTTCCAAAATTGATGCCGACGGCAAACCCAAAAAGCCTGAATTGTTGCAAGCTGAATTGAAGGCCGCAATTCTGAAAAAGAAACGCGAAACCAATCCGAACTATGGAACCGTCTCCAACATAGGCGCGATTTTTAACGACCAATAATGTGTTTTCACTTTTCATGGAAAAGTCAAAATCGCCTTAAGTTCTCATTTTTATTGTAGCTCGCGGGCCCAACAGTCTAATCTGCACCCATGAGAATCCGTAAACTCCCCGAAGGCACCATCAACCGCATTGCGGCTGGCGAAGTAATTGAACGCCCCGCCAGCGTGGTGAAAGAGCTTGTCGAGAACGCCATCGACGCAGACGCCACTCAAATCGAAGTCGTCTTTAGGGGCGGCGGCAAATCCCTCATCCGGGTAACGGATAATGGTTACGGAATGTCGCCAGAAGAAATCGAACTCGCCCTCGAACGCCACGCCACCTCAAAACTTGTCGATGACGATTTAATTCTCATCAATACGCTTGGTTTTCGCGGCGAAGCCTTGCCCTCAATCGCCAGCGTATCGCGCATGTCACTCACCTCGCGCGCACGTGGGCAGGCTGATGCTTTCACCTTGCAAATCGAAGCAGGTCGCAAGTCAGAGCTCATACCCGCCCGTTTAGGCGAAGGTACCGAAATTGAAATCCGCGATTTATTTTACGCTACGCCCGCGCGCCTAAAATTTCTAAAAACTGATCGTAGCGAAACCTCAGAAGCCCTAGACGTTTTGCGGCGCCTCAGCCTTGCACATCCAGCAGTTGGCTTTGCCTTCATCACCGAAGAAAAACGCTGGCTTGATGCGCCAGCGCTTGAAAGCCCTGAAGATCGTATTAAGCGTATTCTTGGCCGTGAATTTTTCGAAAACGCAGTGAAGATCGATCACGCCAATGAAGACATCCGCATCGAAGGTTATGCCAGCCTGCCCACATTTGCGCGCGGCCAAAGCACCATGCAATTTGCTTTTGTAAATGGCAGGCCCGTGCGCGATAAATTGATCTTAGGCGCTATTCGAGGCGCTTATGCCGACGTGCTGCCACCCGGGCGCTATCCCGCAGTAGTATTGTTCATCTCCTGTGCGCCCGACCGTGTGGACGTGAACGTGCACCCCGCCAAAACTGAACTGCGCTTTCGTGATTCAGGTTTTGTGCGTGGCCTCATCGTCTCGGCTATTCGCCGCTCAATTGCGGGTACAATTGCAAAAGCCGATACCTCGAAATCATTCACCACAGCAGCGGCCTTTCGCAGCAGCTACACCCCAAATTATAGTCCGTATACAGACGGTTTTGCTGAAACCGCGCAAGCCAATTTTGAAATGCAAATGCCATTGCAAGCCATGGCGAGCGAAGAATTATCCGAAACCCAAAAGCAATATCCTTTAGGTGTTGCTCGCGCCCAAATCCACAACACCTATATCGTCTCGCAAACTACCGATGGCTTCATACTCGTCGATCAACACGCCGCCCATGAACGCATCGTCTATGAGCGCCTAAAACGCGAACGCGCAGGGCAGGGCGTTATCACGCAGCCATTGTTGGTTCCGCAAGTTGTTGACCTCGATTCCGGTGCTGCGGCTACAATTGCGTCGGTGGATGAGCTGCTCGCCAAAGCTGGCCTCGTCACCGAAACATTTGGCGAAAGCGCTGTCCTTGTGCGCGAAGTTCCAGCGGCACTCAGCAACGCAAACATCGTCGCAATCCTCAACGACTTATCTGATGATGTGCGTGAACTCGAAAACATCTCAACCATCGACGAACGCATCAACCACATCCTCGCCACCATGGCTTGCCACCATTCCGTACGGGCAGGGCGCGTGTTGCGCGTCGAAGAAATGAACGCGCTTTTGAGAGAAATGGAAATCACCCCAAACTCCGGCCAATGCAACCATGGCAGGCCAACTTTCATCGAGTTGAAACTGAACGACATCGAAAGACTTTTCGGAAGAAGCTAGGAGGCTCTATAAATCCGAACCTGCGTATCTCCATAAGCGCGCTTATCAATCAGCGTCACGCCAGCAACCTCGGCCACCACAGCCTTCACATTTTCTTCCAAAACCACAATCGCGCCCGACGCCAACCATCCGCCTTGAACCAGCGAAACCAGCGCCTTTTCGCCCAATCCCTTATTGTAAGGCGGATCAGCGAAGACCAGCGTGAACGGCGATTGCGGTGCCGATGGCCCTAGATCAGTGGCATCGCGTCGCCAGATTTTGCACTGGCCGATCACGCCACATGCATCCGTGTTCTTGCGAATAATCCCACGCGCTTCGGCGGATTCCTCAACGAACAAACAAAACTTCGCCCCGCGCGAAATTGCCTCTAGCCCCAACGCACCCGTTCCCGCAAACACATCCATCACTCGGGCATCTTCCAGCGCAAAATCTGCAATCCCATGCGCCAGAATGTTAAAAATGGATTCACGCACCCGGTCGGACGTAGGTCGTGTATCACCCGTGGTTGGCCCTAAAATATCTCGCCCCCGAAATTTTCCACCCACAATGCGCAAATTCAAATCCTCTTGACCAAAGCCAAACCCATCGCTCATGTAGCGCCATGAAACAAAAACTGCCAGAGCCAATGGAGCTAGCCTTCTTCGAAGCGGAAGCGGCTGCTAAACGTGGCGAAGTGCCTGTGGGCGCCGTGATAGTTGACGCACTTGGTAATTTGGTCGCCAAGGCCGCAAACCAAACTTTGGAGCTCAAAGACCCAACAGCCCACGCTGAAATGCTGGCCATTCGTGCCGCTGCAAGAACGTTAGACTCCGAACGTCTCATCGATTGTGATCTCTACGTCTCCCTCGAACCCTGCGCCATGTGCGCCGCCGCCATTTCCTTTGCCCGCATCAGGCGGGTCTATTTTGCGGCAGGCGACGAAAAAATGGGCGCCATAGAAAACGGACCGCGCTTTTTCAACCAACCCACCTGTCATCACGTGCCCGAAGTTTATAGCGGCATAGGCGAAAGCCAAGCGCAAACCATGTTGAGAGAATTCTTCAAGACGCGCCGTTAAGCCAATGCTTTGACTCGTAATTCCAATTCGCGCTTCAACTGATCCTTGCTCTTTTCAGCTGCTGCAAAGATCTCTTTCACCTTAAAGAAATCACCCGGGCCAAATCCGTTAATCTCAGGCGAGATATAAATATCGGGCGGTGTCTGCGCCCGGCGCAATTCAGCAAGTTCATTGAACATGATCAAAAGCGAGCCAACAGCTATTTCAAGGTTCGATGGATGCGCGCGGCTAATTGTTTTAGGTTTTCCAGTCACATCAATTGCTACCACCAAATCCATACCCTCCGTCACATGATTAAATGGCACAGGATTCTTCACCCCGCCATCAACGTGGATCCGACCATTGATGCGCGGTGCCGAAATCAATCCAGGAATAGCAATCGATGCACCAACAGCTTCGAGAATAGAACCAGAGGTCAATACTATTTCCTCCATCCGCTCGAAATCCACTGTGACCACTTTTAGCGGAATTTTCTGCTCTTCAATCAATTGCGGCAGATGATCAGGCAGGGCGATATCCGCCAGCTTTTTCCCATCCAGATGCAGGGACGTGAGACTTCTCAGCGAAATTATATCGCGTAGCCTTGCTTGCTTTGCACCAAACACATGCCGCGCCATATCAATTTTGTTGGAAAGCAAACGGATGGAGTGCTCACGAATTTCCAGCGCTGACATGCCGCCAGCATAGGCAGCGCCCACCACGGCTCCCATGCTGCAGCCTGCGATCACAGCGGGCTTTAAACCCAATTCATCAAACGCCTCAAGCATCGGAACATGCGCCAAGCCCCGCGCACCGCCGCCCCCTAAAGCCAAACCAATTTTCATTTAGATTGCCCGCCAGCCAATATCACGTCTGCAAAATCCTTCAGGCCAGTCAATTTTATCAACCGCCTCATAAGCCTTCATCTGGGCTTCGCGCGGCGTTTTGCCAAGGGCCGTCACGTTTAAAACCCGCCCGCCATTGGCCACAATGAACTCGCCGTCCAGCGCTGTGCCTGCATGAAACACTTCAACGTCTTTCCCAAAGTCTTGTGCCAAGCCGTTGATATGACTCCCCTTCATCACATCGCCAGGATAGCCTTTGGCACACATCACAACCGTCAGCGCCGACTCCTCACGCCAGCGCACCGACATTTTATCCAGCGTCCCATCCACACTGGCGATCAGCAGCGTGAGCAAATCATCTTTGAGCCGCATCATTAAAACCTGCGTTTCCGGATCGCCAAACCGCGCATTATATTCAATTAGTTTCGGCCCTTCACGCGTGAGGATCAGCCCCGCATAAAGCACACCCTTATAAGGGTGGCCCATCGATGCCATTGCAGCCACAGTGGGCTTCACGATTTTTTCCATGGTTTCGGCGCACAAAGCTGGCGTCATGCAAGGCGCAGGCGAGTAAGCGCCCATACCGCCCGTGTTCGGCCCCACATCGCCATCTCCTACGCGCTTGTGGTCTTGCGCTGTGGCCAAAGCCAAAACATTCACGCCATCAGAGAGCGCAAAGAAACTCGCTTCCTCGCCTTCCATAAATTCTTCAATCACACATTCGCCTGTTCCAAAGCGGCCCGCGAAAATCTCCCGCACAGCATTCTCGGCTTCGGACATTTCCATCGCCACAGTCACACCCTTGCCCGCCGCCAAGCCATCAGCCTTGATGACAATCGGCGCGCCATGCTTCTTCAGATTTGCCATTGCTTTCGCCTCATCTGTGAAGCGACCATAAGCAGCCGTGGGGATTCCAAATTTGGCACAAATATCTTTTGTGAACCCTTTCGAGCCTTCAAGTTGCGCCGCAAATTTCGAAGGCCCAAACGCCTTGATGCCTGCCGCCGTCAAGTCATCCACCAACCCCGCCACCAAAGGCGCTTCAGGGCCAACAACCACAAAGCCAATATCATGCGACTTGCAAAACGCAATCACAGCCTTATGGTCGGCCACCTTCACTGAAACCAACTCAGCAAGTTTCCCAATCCCCGGATTGCCCGGAGCTGCGTAAAGCTTAGTCAGCAACGGGCTCCGCGCCAAAGCAAAAGCCAGTGCATGTTCGCGGCCCCCTGAGCCAATGAGAAGAAGGTTCATAGATTGATATCCTGTGCTAGACTGCGTTCTGACATGCCTGCTGCGAGAATCAAGAGAAACTAACCTATGTCCACAATGCCCGACTATGACCCCGAAACGGGTGAGATCATCGAAGTCACCAAGCCAAACTTAGGTGAGCAATCCGTCACTGAAATTTCTCATGCCTTAAAACGCACGCTGGAAGATCGTTTTGGCCATGTGCGGGTGCGGGGAGAGATTTCGGGATATCGCGGCCCGCACAGTTCTGGTCATGCTTATTTCGCGCTGAAGGATGACGGCGCAAAATTAGATGCGGTGATCTGGCGCGGTGTGTTCAATAAGCTGCGTTCCAAATTGCAGGAAGGTTTGGAAGTGATCGCCACAGGCAAAATCACCTCCTATCCCGGCAAATCCAATTATCAAATCGTCATCGAAAATGTTGAGCCCGCAGGGGTGGGCGCACTCATGGCGCTGCTCGAGGAGCGCAAGAAAACTCTGGCCGCCGAAGGCCTGTTTGATCAGGCCCGCAAGAAACCTCTGCCTTATCTGCCGCGCACCATTGGCATTATCACATCTCCCACAGGCGCAGTGATCCGCGATATTTTGCACCGATTGAATGATCGCTTTCCGCGCCATGTCATCGTCTGGCCAGTGCGAGTCCAAGGCGAAACAGCGGCGGCAGAAGTGGCAGCGGCGATCCAAGGCTTTAATGCGATGGAACACAAGCCTGATCTTTTGATCGTGGCGCGGGGCGGGGGATCGCTTGAAGACCTCTGGCCATTTAATGAAGAGATCGTTGTTCGTGCAGCATCATCGAGTGCCATCCCGCTGATCAGCGCTATCGGCCATGAAACAGATACCACGCTAATCGACTTCGCGTCAGATTTCCGAGCCCCCACGCCCACAGCCGCCGCTGAAAAAGCCGTGCCCGTGCGTGCCGATTTGCTGGCCGAACTCGCCTCTCTCAACGCCCGCCAAAAGCGCACCATGGGCCGCGTGGTGGGCGATGCCAAAACCAGACTTCATTCTGCCGCGCGCGCCTTGCCAAAACCCGATGAAATTTTGGCAGCTGCGCGTCAGCGCCTAGATGTGGCCGCATCAAAATTGCCGAAGGCGCTGAAAGCCAATGTCCAAGTTCATGCTGTGTCGCTTGCTCGCAGTTCGGGAAAGCTCAGCATCAAACCTATGGCACAGCGCGTGTCCGAGCAACGCCGCAGATTGAAAGACCAACAGGCTCGCTTGAGCAGGGCCATGAAACAGCTCACGACGCGCAAATCAGATCAACTAAAATCAGAACTCAAACTTTTTGCCTCACTCGGCTATCAATCGGTTCTGAAACGTGGATACGCGGTGATCCGTGATCAACATGGCAAACCGATGCAAAAAATTACAGGTGTGATGCCACCCACTCCACTTCAAATTGAAATGCAAGATGGAAGGTTGGACGTTACGGCCACACCAAAAAAATCCCAAGCTTCGCTCTTTTAATCTTTGGTTATAGTCGCTATCTCAACCATATGAACTTCATCGATCCCACTCTGCCACCCCAGCGCGAAGCCAAAGTGAAATATCTTGATGGTGATTTTCAGATTGTCCGCGAGGGCGAATATGTGCGTTGCGCCATTTCAGGCGCACCTATCCGCATTGATGATCTGCGCTATTGGAATGTGGATAAACAGTTGGCTTACCGATCAGCGATGGAGTCTTTCGCCGATAAAGGCAAGTGACTCAAAGTACCCAATGTTTGAAGTTGTAAATCAAAGGTTCAATGCGATGGAAGTAAAATGGCGCAAACTGATCTTCGCTGAGTATAAACAGATTAAAAAGCAATAATGCTTCTTGAACATAGAAATGCGGACGCCGCTTGGAGTCGGGGTTCCGACGAATCCGTACAAATATAATGGCAATGAGAAAAAGCGCATTCAAAGCCACCAGTTGCATGAGCAAAGAAGGCTGACCTGAAGTCAAATAGGCCGAAATTTCGATCCATTGAACCCGATTAAGCAGATCGTACATCATATCCCTTACACGTATTGCCGCCCCTTATCTCAAGGTTATATTGTCTAAAGGTTAACAGTTCGTCGCAATTTTCATTGCGCCAATCTGTAGTGCTGGATAATAGAAACCAAGTGGCCTATATTAGGGGGCTATTGTGTTATTGGAGTTAATGTGATGAGCGCGACTTGGGCACCTGACAGCTGGCGGAAATTCCCGGTGATGCAGATGCCGGAATTTACCGATCTCGAAAAACTGAAAACTGTGGAGGCCCATTTGGCCGGATTTCCACCATTGGTTTTTGCGGGTGAAGCCCGTAAACTCAAGCGCAAGCTGGCAAATGTTGCAGCAGGCAAGGGCTTTTTGCTGCAAGGTGGTGATTGCGCCGAAAGCTTTGCCGAACATTCGGCTGATAACATCCGTGATTTTTTCCGCGTGTTTTTGCAAATGTCGGTTGTTCTCACATTTGCAGGCGGCCAGCCGATTGTGAAAGTGGGCCGCATTGCCGGCCAATTCGCCAAACCGCGCTCCACGCCGACTGAGACCATCAATGGTGTGGAATACCCAATTTACCGGGGTGACATCGTTAATGACGCAGAAGCCACAGTGGAAGGCCGCAAGCCTGATCCTGAGCGCCAGATCATGGCTTATCGCCAATCTGCTGCTACGCTGAATTTGCTGCGGGCTTTCGCTCAAGGTGGCTACGCCAATCTTGAACACGTGCATAAATGGACTTTGGGTAATTTGAAAGATTCACCTGCTTCTGAACAATATCAAGAAGTGGCAGACCGGATTACTGAGACTCTGGGCTTTATGCGCGCTTGCGGCATTACAGCTGAAACCGCACCACAAATGCGCACGACTGATTTCTTCACCAGCCATGAAGCTTTGTTACTTGGCTATGAACAAGCAATGACCCGCATTGATTCCACCAGCGGCGATTATTACGCAACTTCGGGCCATATGATTTGGGTTGGTGATCGGACGCGCCAACTCGATCACGCCCATGTCGAGTTCGCACGCGGCATAAAAAACCCAATCGGTTTAAAATGCGGCCCAACATTGAAGCCAGATGAGTTAATCAAACTGATCGACGTTTTGAATCCGGAAAACGAACCAGGTCGCCTAACGTTGATCGCTCGCTTTGGCGCTGACAAAGTTGAAAAGCATCTGCCAGATTTGATCCGCGCCGTAAAACGTGAGGGCCGGGTGGTTGTGTGGTCATGCGACCCGATGCATGGCAATACGATCAAGGCCACTTCAGGTTACAAAACCCGTCCATTCGAAGCGATCATGACTGAAGTGCGCCGCTTTATGGGCGTGCACCAAGCTGAAGGCACACATGCTGGCGGCATTCATGTTGAAATGACCGGTAAGGACGTGACCGAATGCACAGGCGGCCTTCGTGCGCTGCGTGATGAAGATCTGAACGACCGCTACCACACCTTCTGCGATCCACGTCTCAATGCAGCACAAGCCTTGGAACTTTCGTTCCTTGTGGCCGATGAACTGAAAAAAGAAATGGCCTCAAGGCCGAAAACTTGGGTGGATGAAGAAGCGGCTGAAGCGGCGGAGTGATTTCGAGTTTCGGAGCTGACTTGCAGTTCCGGAAAATGATGACTATATAAGTTACAGAATACGTTCTCAGGGCGGGGTGTAATTCCCCACCGGCGGTGTTTGAAGGAAACTTCATCAGCCCGCGAGCGCTTAAGTGAAACGTTTGTTTCGCATAGGGTCAGCAGACTCGGTTAAATTCCGAGGCCGACGGTATAGTCCGGATGGAAGAGAACAATGATGACGCGCGGAATCTGCTTTTCTTTGGAAAGCGGTGGACGCGTGGTGTCATTTGCCCTGTTGACGTCAGAGTTATGACGAGTCGAGGGCATGGAGTTTACAAAGGAAAGAGCAAGTTTGGAATCGGCGGCAGGCATCTTGCCAGCCATGAAACTTGCCTTGTCTGAGGCTCTGAAGTTTGAGGGAGCCACCGCGCCTAATCCTCCAGTTGGCTGCGTATTACTTGATAAAGACAGCAACGTGCTGTCCGTGGCAGCTCACCAAAAAGCAGGCACATTTCACGCTGAAGCCTTGGCCATAAGACAATGTGCTAAGCGAGAACTCATTCACAGCGTCGTCGTCACCCTCGAACCTTGCAACCACACGGGCCGCACCGGGCCTTGCACAGAAGCCATTCTGTCAACGCCAGCAAAAAATGTTTGGATCGGAATGGCTGATCCAAATCCGCACGTCGCAGGTGGAGGTGCTGATCGCTTAAGCAAAGCTGGTTTGAATGTACAGATTTTGAACCAAGCAGACGCTCCAAAACTGACATCAGATTTACAACGCCTGATCGCGCCATTCATCAAACGCGCCACGCAAGGCCTGCCATGGGTTACAATCAAACAAGCCGTCAATGTGCAAGGCAGCATGATCCCGCCATCTGGTCAAAAGACTTTCACATCGCAATCATCATTGATCCTCGCCCATCGACTACGCCGCCGCGCTGATGCAATCATTACTGGCTCTGGAACCGTGTTGGCCGATGACCCGCATTTCACTGTGCGACTGGTTGAGGAGTTCGCAAACAAACAACGCCATCTCGTTTTATTCGATCGGCGCCGCCGCGTTCCGCAAATCTATCTCGATGCTGCAATCGAGCGCGGTTTCAAAATTTCATTCGCTGATAATTTCTTGCAAGTGTTGAAACATCTGGCAGAGCAGGGTGCACTCGAAGTGCTCGTCGAAGCTGGCCCCTCGCTCACCCAATCATTCTTAAACAGTGGTCTCTGGGATGAGCATGTGCTGATCACCAAGGGCGATCCCGACCAAATCCAAATCATTCAAAACAAGGAATCCCATGTTTTCCGGAATCATTGAACGTGTGGCCAAGGTCACCAATGCCGTGCACGAAAACGGCGCTCTGCAATGCACGGTGGCCACAGGTATCAGCGACCTCAGTCTTGGCGAGAGCATTGCTGTGAACGGTGTTTGCCTCACTGTTGCAAAGTTCGACAAAGATGGTGCTGCCGATTTCTTCGCCAGTGCCGAAACTTTAGCCCGCACCAATCTCGATAAAATTATAACCGGCAGCCACGTCAATCTTGAACGTGCTGTAAGTTTGAACACACGCCTCTCCGGCCACATGGTGCAAGGCCATGTCGATGGCAAAGCGACACTCACATCAATCATTCCCGAAGATGGCGCATATCGTTTGGCGTTTGACCTTCCGCAAAGCCTTTCGCGCTATTGCGTGGAAAAAGGTTCGATCTGTCTGAACGGTATCAGCCTCACCATCAACGGTCTAACCGAATTAAAAAATGGCGACACCCAAGTCGCCATCACCATCATCCCACACACCTGGGAACACACCAATCTTTTTGCCGCGAAAATCGGTGACGCCATCAATGTCGAAGTTGATGTGATGGCCAAATATGTGGAGAGACTATGTCAGCCTTATCAAAAGCTCTAGAGCAACTGCGCAATGGCGGAATGATCATCCTAACCGATGATGAAGACCGCGAGAACGAGGGTGATCTGGTGATGGCAGCACAGTTTGCCACGCCCGAAGCGGTCAACTTCATGGCACGCTATGGCCGTGGCCTGATCTGCTTGCCGATGACGGCGGCGCAGTTGGATAAATTCAGCTTGCCGCCAATGGCACCAATCAACCGCGCACGTCGTTCAACCGCATTCACGATTTCAATTGAAGCCCGCGATGGTATTACAACCGGTATATCGGCCTTTGACCGCGCCCACACCATTGCCACCGCTATTAACCCCAACACCAAACCTGAAGATATCGTATCGCCGGGTCATGTTTTCCCTCTGCGTGCAGCAGAAGGCGGTGTTTTGAAACGCGCCGGACACACCGAAGGTGCAGTCGATTTGATGACACTCGCGGGCCTTAACCCCGCTAGCGTCATTTGCGAGATCATGGGCGATGATGGCGAAATGTCGAGGCGACCCGCACTTGAAGTTTTTGCGAAAACTCACAACCTCCCAATTCTGAGCATCGCAGAATTAATTAAGCATCGCTTGCAAACCGAAGTGCTGATTGACGAAGTCGCAAAATCTGAATTGCCCACAGCCTATGCTGATGACGCCCTGACGATTCATGCCTTCCGCAGCCGCATTGACGGCACAGAACATTTGGCCATCGTCAAACACCCATTGCCGAAAACGCCATTGGTGCGTGTGCATTCCGAATGCCTCACGGGCGAGGCACTTGGTTCGCTGCGCTGCGATTGCGGCCCGCAACTGCAAACTGCTATTCGCATGATTTCAGAAAGCGAGGGTGGCATTGTGCTTTACATGCGCAACCAGGAAGGCCGAGGCATTGGTCTTGCCAACAAAATCAAAGCCTATGCTTTGCAAGATCAGGGTCATGACACGGTGGAAGCGAACGCCGCCTTGGGTTTTGCCAATGATACGCGCGATTATGCGGCAGCAGCACATATGTTGAAAGCGCTTGGCGTTTCTGAACTCACACTTCTCACCAACAATCCCGATAAAACACACGCTCTGCAAGAGCTAGGCATCAATGTTGTTGAGCAACGCCCGCTGGTGATAGAAGCCAATCCTTTCAACGCAAATTATCTGGCCACGAAGCGCGAAAAGCTTGGCCATTCATTCGAACTCAAAGTGAGAAACTAAAATGCCAAAATCAAATTTCCGCATCGCCATTGTGGTGAGCCGTTTCAACGAGCCCGTCACCTCTGGCCTCAAGCGTGGTGCATTAGCTTATCTCGCAGAGCACGGCATAAAGGTGGCAGAGGGTGACATTTATTCAGCACCTGGTGCATTCGAAGTTCCGCTCATTGCGCAAACTTTGGCCAAGTCAAAACAATATGACGGTGTTGTATGTTTAGGTTGCGTAATCAAAGGCGATACAGCACATTTTGAATTCATCAGTTTGGGTGCCACTTACGGCTTGATGCAGACAACATTGAAAATGGAAATGCCCATCACCTTTGGTATCATCACCACCTACACCGACGAACAAGCCATCGCGCGGAGCCGCGATGATGCGCATAACAAGGGCCGCGAAGCCGCCGCCGCTTGTGTTGAAACATTGGAAACAATGGCCGCGATTAAAGCTGCTTGAAACCAAATCGCGAAACCCTATATCTGTAATCCAAATAATTACAAAAAGGCTCCCCCGATGATTGACCTTCACTATTGGCCCACGCCAAACGGCCACAAGATTACGATTTTTCTGGAAGAGGCAGGCCTGCCTTACACCATCCACAAAGTAGATATTGGCAAGGGCGAACAGTTCAAGCCCGAATTCTTGGCGATTGCCCCAAACAACCGCATGCCCGCCATCGTCGATCACGCGCCAAAAGATGGTGGCAAGCCGATCAGTGTTTTTGAATCGGGGGCCATCCTTCTTTACCTCGCTGAAAAAACCGGCAAGTTCATCTCGTCCGATATCCGCGCCCGGGTGGAAACGCTGCAATGGCTGTTCTGGCAAATGGGCGGCCTTGGCCCAATGGCAGGTCAGAATGGACACTTCAATGTCTACGCACCCGAAAAAGTGCCCTACGCCATTGATCGCTACACCAAAGAAACCAACCGCCTCTATGGCGTGCTGAACAAGCGCCTGGCCGACCGTGAGTTTATGGCAGGCGAATATTCAATTGCCGACATGGCCAGCTATCCGTGGATCGTGCCTTACGAAAACCATAAGCAAAAACTAGAAGACTTTCCGCATCTGCATCGTTGGTTTAAGGCAATAAAGGCGCGTCCTGCTGTGGTGGCAGCATATGCCAAGGGCTCGCCACCAAGGCCGATGACAGAAGAGGAAAAGAAGATCCTTTTCAATCAAACAGCGCGCCCATAATCATTCCTCCCCAATTCTCTTTTAGCCGTCATTCCCGCGTAGGCGGGAACCCAACTTCCCTACTTCAGACCTGCTTGAAGTTGGTTTCCCGCCTGCGCGGGAATGACGGCTAATTTGAATTTGCCAAGAGTTAAACCCCCGCTTCAAACCCTTCGGGCTCTGCGGGTGTCCGCCCGCGCAATTCGTTATAAATATGCCCGAACAAAGCCACCAAAACCACAGCCCCGCCCAACAAGGTGGGGCCTTTTGGAATTTCGGCCATAAACAGCCAAACCCATAAGGGTGTGAGAGGAACTTCGAGAGCGGCGATCAAAGTGGCTTCTGCCGCTGGCACAAGCCGCGAACCGAGTGTATAGAAAACGAGACCTGCAGCGTTTTGTACAACGCCGAATAAACCAATCAACACAATATCTTGTGTCGATACCTTCAACGAATCTGCGAACCAGAAGCAAAAGAAAGCGGCCAGATAAGCCGAGGCCGCCATGGCAGGCAACATCGGCACATCGCGGTTTCGCCGCAGCAAAACTGAAAAACTAGCCATGCAACACGTCATCGCAAAGGCCAACATTTTGCCAAACATGGTTCCTCCGCCAAAGCCTGAACCCACCAACATGATCAGCACACCAGCCAGCGCGACCACTGATGCAATCATGGTCGAGCGCGATGGTTTTTCGCCGATCGTCACATAAGCCAGGCCCGCTGTAATAAATGGCACAGTTGCATAAATCACCATGGCATCGGCCACTGACCCATAGCGCAAGGATCCAATGCCAGTGATCATGCCTGCGGCTGATAATACCGCCACGGCCAAAGCTGGCCAGCGCAGTTTTTGGAGCGCTTTCCAAGCTTGGCCGCGCTCGAGAACGAGGAATGCAACAAACACCGCCGTTCCAGAAAACAGCCCGCGCCAGAACAACAGCGCCATCAAGTCCGTTGAAATCGCCCGCGTGAACAACCCAGAAAGAGACCAAGCCAATGGGGCCATGCAACAGATCAAAAGGCCTATTCGATGTTGATGCTGATTCATCACCATTACTTATCAGCCGGCTTGGGGCGAGGCCATGTCGTAAACGGCATGGCAACCCTGTTTCGGGTCACCCTTGACGAAGCAGAAGTTTTCCCGCATTTTGCAACAATGACCACCGCCCCAAACGCTGCCATTTGCAGCATTATTATTTGCATCTAGCGACATATCGCTGGCTGGGCGCCGCTTACTCAAAATCTGAATAGCGCATCTCCCAGGCGGCAAGCCAAGAGGAAGACCTATGACTTTGCGCCTTTACAACACGCTGACGAGAACGAAGGAGGAGTTTTCCCCCATCGATCCGAATAATGTGCGCATGTATGTCTGCGGCCCCACAGTTTATGATTTCGCCCATATCGGCAATGCCAGACCCGTGATTGTGTTTGACGTGCTGTTCCGCCTGCTGCGCCATCTCTATGGCGCGGAACATGTGAAATATGTGCGCAACATCACCGATGTGGATGATAAGATCAACGCACGGGCTTTGCGTGATTTTCCAAACTTGCCGCTGAATGAAGCGATCCGCAATGTGACTGAGAAAACTGCAAATCAGTTTCAATCAGATGCTGCGGCACTCGGGTGCTTGGTTCCAACTGAGGAACCCCGCGCCACGGATAACATTCACGGCATGATTGATATTATCAGTACACTGATCAATAAGGGTCATGCCTATACGGCTGCCGGTGAGGTGCTGTTCAGCGTGTCCTCAATGGCCGATTATGGAAAACTCTCTGGCCGCAAACTGGAAGACCAACAAGCTGGCGCCCGCGTTGCCGTGGAGGCCCACAAGAAAAATCCAGCGGATTTTGTGTTGTGGAAATTATCAAGCGCCGATGAACCAGGCTGGGAATCCCCGTGGGGCAGGGGCAGGCCGGGATGGCACATCGAATGCAGCGCAATGAGCAAACGTTATTTGGGCGAAGTCTTCGACATCCACGGCGGCGGGTTGGACTTAATCTTCCCCCACCACGAAAACGAAATCGCCCAATCAAGATGTGCGCATGGTTCGGACGTGATGGCCAATGTTTGGATGCACAATGGGTTTCTGCAAGTTGAAGGACAGAAGATGTCCAAGAGCTTGGGGAATTTTGTGACCATTGCTGATGTGTTGAAGGATTGGCCGGGGGAAGTGGCGCGGTATAATATGTTACGCACCAATTATCGGCAGCCGATTGATTGGACAGAGGACAGCTTGAGCGATTCGGAAAACACTCTATTGGCGTGGCAAGAGAGCATTGAGAACATCGAAGCTTCCGAGCCAGATCAAACTTTCTTAGACTGGCTTTCCGAAGACTTGAACATGCACGAAGCTTTCAAGCGTTTGCACCAACTGAGCAAGGCCAAAGAAAATGCAGCACTCAAAGCATCACTCAACCTGATTGGACTGACCTTGAGTGGGAGCCTCAAGCAAAAAAATGCCATCAACGTTGACCGCGAAGCCATTATCCGCCTCATCGAAGACCGCCTCGTCGCCCGTCACACCAAAAACTGGAAAGAGTCTGATCGCATTCGTGATGAGTTGGATGCGATGGGTGTTGCGATCAAGGATAACAAGGATGGCACGACGAGTTGGGAAGTGAAGCGATGAAAACCCGCCTGTCTCTCTTCGACACCACGCTCCGAGATGGTCAGCAGACGCCGGGCGTTACGTTTTCGCTGGACGATAAGCTTGTGATTATGGACATGCTCGATAGGCTGGGCGTGGATTATATTGAGGGCGGTTATCCCGGCGGGAACCCGACGGATAATGAGCTGTTCGGCAGTGAGCGCAACACTAAGGCGACCTTCACCGCGTTTGGTATGACCAAGCGGGCAGGGCGTTCGGTTTCGAATGATCCGGGGTTGCAGACTTTATTGCAGACCAAATCGAAAGCGATTTGTTTTGTGGCCAAGTCTTGGGACTATCATGTGCGGGTGGCGCTGGGTTGCACCAATGAGGAAAATTTGGAAAGCATCGTTGACTCTGTTGCCGCTGCGAAAGCGGCAAACAAAGAAGTCTTGGTTGATTGCGAACATTTCTTTGACGGCTATAAAGCCAATCCTGAATATGCGACAGCTTGCGCCAAGGCTGCCTATGACTCAGGCGCACGGTGGGTGGTGTTATGCGACACCAATGGTGGAACGCTGCCTTCTGAGGTGAGTGAAATCGTCCGTACAATGACGAAATTGATTCCGGGTTCGCATCTCGGTATCCATGCGCATAATGATACGGAACAGGCGGTTGCCAATTCATTGGCTGCAGTTGATGCTGGCGCATGCCAAATCCAAGGAACGTTAAACGGTATTGGCGAACGTTGTGGCAATGCCAATTTGATTTCAATCATTGGGACGCTGGCTTTAAAACGTCAGTACACAGATAAATTTGAACTGGGTGTCGATGTAAAGCAACTCACATCAATTTCACGTGGCTTCGATGAGTTACTGAACCGCGCGCCAAATGCGCAAGCGCCCTATGTTGGCAAAAGTGCATTTGCGACCAAGGCCGGCATTCATGCTTCGGCTTTGGCCAAAGAACCGGAGACCTATGAGCATGTACCGCCTTCCAGTGTGGGTAACAACCGGCGCATTCTGGTTTCCGATCAGGCGGGCAAATCAAATCTGCTGGCTGAATTAACACGCATCAATCTTGATATTGCCAAAGATGATCCGCGTCTGGATCATTTGCTGCGTGAAGTGAAAGAGCGCGAGAATAATGGCTATTCGTATGATGGAGCCGACGCTTCGTTTGAATTGCTGGCAAGGCGAACGCTTGGCAATGTGCCGCATTATTTTGATGTCGAAACCTTTCAAGTGAATGTGGGCCAACAGAATGGTCAGATGTATTCGCAGGCCGAAGTGAAAGTTAAGGTTGGTGACGAAATCCTCACCAGCACGGGTGAGGGCAATGGCCCTGTGAGCGCACTGGACGTCGCATTGCGCAAAGACCTTGGGCATTATCAGCGTTATATCGATGATATGGAACTGGTAGATTACAAAGTGCGCATTCTCAATGGTGGCACCAGTGCGACCACGCGGGTTTTGATTGAAAGCAAAGATGCCAAGGGTGAGCGCTGGTTTACGGTTGGTGTTTCACCCAATATCGTTGAAGCATCATTCCAAGCCTTGCTGGATGCTATCATCTTCAAGCTGTTGCGCGAAGGTGTGAGCGCATAATTCATGCTGAAAAATTTGAGCGAACCAAATAAGGGCGTTCTCTTTGCCGTCATCGCCCATTTGTTTTGGGGCGGGATGGCGGTTTATTTTGGATTGATCCGCCATATCAACCCGATGGAGATTGCTGTAAATAGAGGCATATGGTCAATTCCGATTGCTGCACTGGTGGTGTGGTGGCTGGGGCAATATGCGGAAGTTTGGGCCGTATTAAAAAATCCCAAAACAGTTTTGATATTGGCTTTGACCAGTGCGATTATCGTTTTTAACTGGACGCTTTATATTTGGTGCATTCAGCATGGCCGCACCCTTGAAGCTAGCCTTGGCTATTTTATCAATCCGTTGATGAATGTGGCTGTCGGTTATATTTTTCTGCATGAGCGATTTAATCGGATGCAAATGTCGGCCATTGCACTTGCTTGCGTTGCGGTGACATTTGAAACGATCGCTACAGGTGTGTTTCCGTTTTTGGGATTATCCTTGGCAGCCTCGTTTTGTTTGTATGGTTTGCTGCGCAAGACAATTGCTGTTTCGCCAGTACCGGGATTTTTTGTTGAGGTTTTGCTGATCGCATTGCCACTGATTGGTGTTGAGATTTGGTTGGCAAAAAATGGGATGACGCATTTTGGTGATAATGCTTTTGATACGTTGATGCTTATGGGTTGTGGCGCTCTCACATCTGGAGCACTGATTTTCTACGCGGCATCGCTCAAACGCATTCGCTATTCCACAGCAGGATTGTTGCAATATCTTTCGCCAACCATGGTGTTTTTGGCGGCGGTTTTTGTTTTTCACGAACCCTTAGACAAATGGAAACTGATTTCTTTTGCAATCATTTGGATTGCGTTGGTGATATACTCGGTTTCTGCGCTTCAAACAGAAAATTCTAAAGAAGTAAAATAATCCTTGACACCGTACGGTGAGGAGGCTATATGCAAGTAAATCCGGAGAGCTGGGTTAGAGGATGCTAATTTCTCCCGTTCCAAACTTTCCATTTATTCGTCTTTCCCGCGCATGCGGGAATCCAATTTTCTTTCTGTGATATAAGTTGGTTTCCCGCTTTCGCGGGAATGACGGTCACGGGGTGGTGTTGACAAAAAACTACTGCTGATTTTCTACAACTTGTCCTGAATTATCTTCAACGGAACTTTGTCAACGGTCACTGAACGGCGGTGCTGGTAGATTGGCACGACGTCGGCGGCGGTTTTGGCCACTTCGACCAAGACTTCCATCCCTGCGCGGATGAAGCTTTCGGCGCGCATGTGATCAAGTAACACCAATAAAGGATCCCAATAATTTTCAATATTGCACACAATCAAGGGCTTGGCGTGTTGGCCGAGTTGCGCCCATGTGGTGATCTCGGCCAGTTCTTCGAGCGTGCCAACGCCGCCGGGCAGGGCCACAAAGCCTGTGGCTTTTTCAAACATCATGGTTTTGCGTTTGTGCATTGTGTTGGTGACAATGAGTTCCGAAACGCCTTCAAGCATACGTTCGCGGTTCACCAGAAACTCTGGGATGATGCCCGTCACGTGCCCGCCCGCCGACAGAACACCGCGCGCCACTTGGCCCATCAGACCCATGCCGCCGCCGCCATAAACCAGCCCGATATCAGCCTTGGCCATAGCAATCCCCAGTTCGTCGGCGGCCTGCATATAGGCCGGGTTTCGGCCCGGACCAGAGCCACAATAAACGCACAGGCGGTGAGTAGGAATAACCATGGTTTCTCCGGTTTGCATTGTGTAAAGCGGGGCCTTATGAAGCGCCCGACTCGTGCTTATATAGCACCTAGAACGTTTTGACTTAAACCGACGGATTTTAAACAACATGAAGATTAACCCTCTCGCTGTATTCACTTCACTTGCCGTAATTGCGGCAGGCGCCTTTGGTTATGTTTCCACCCGTCCAGTGATCGTGGTCGAGCCCACGAAGGTTACTGCACCTGTTGCCGAAGCGCCGAAGGTTGAAATGCCGAAGGCTGAAGTGCCCGTTGTTGAAGCGCCAAAAGTTGAACCGGCAAAACCTGTTGAACAACAAGTAGCCGCTGCTGTCACACCAGCAAAGCCAGTGGAAGCGCCAAAAGTGGTTGAACCCATCATCCCGACCTTTGATACTGTGCGTGTTGAAACCAATGGCGAGGCGGTGATCGCTGGTCGCGCAGCGCCAGGCACCGATGTGGTGGCAAAGCTCAATGGTGTTATTGTCGCCACAACCAAAGCGACCCCTGATGGTTCATTCGTGATGATCCCTGAAAAGGCGCTCCCCGCAGGGGCGGGCGCTCTGACGCTTGAAACCACCACTGCAGGTGTGACCCAAGTCTCCACGCAAACTGTGGCTGTTGCAGTGCAGCCGAAAGGCGAAGGCGAGAATACGGTTGCTGTGTTAACACCAGATGCGCCGACGAAAATAATTCAAGCGCCGAAACCTTTGACAAATGATGTGGCGCTCGATGCCATTGATTATGGTGCCACGGGCGATATTTTGTTTGCGGGCCGTGCTTTGGCAAATGCGCCCGTGCGCCTTTATGTTGATAATATTTATCTCGGCGAAACCAAAGCCGATGACTTGGGCAAATGGAATTACAGCGGTGGCACGTCGATTAAGCCCGGCACATTTACGCTGCGGCTCGACCAGATGGATGCAAAAGGTGATGTGGCTTCGCGCATCGAAGTTCCATTCAAGCGTGAAGATGCAGCAAAGGCCGCAGCTGTGGTTGCCGCTGCAAATCCGCCTACCAAGGTTGAAACGCCAGTAGCTGAGGTAAAAGTTGAATCAGCACCTGCTACGGTGAAAGTAGAAGTGGCCAAGCCAACATCTGTCACGATTCAGCCCGGCGATAATCTCTGGGTGATTTCGAGAAATCTTTATGGGTTTGGTCGTCAATACACAGTTTTATATGAAGCCAACAAAGCGCTGATTAAAAATCCGCGCCTGATCTATCCCGGCCAAATTATTACAACGCCGCTGGCCGCAACTCCATGATGGATTCGGCGATGACGAAACCTACAGGCGAGACCAGCCAGTGGGAAACCATGAAGGGGTTGATGCCACTGCTCTGGCCCAAGGGTAGGGCGGACATTAAGGCGCGTGTTGTCGTCGCGCTATTGCTATTGGTAAGCTCAAAAATCATCACGGTTCTTACCCCTTATGCATTTAAGTGGGCCACCGATTCATTGGCGGCCAGCAAAGGCATTGAGGTTGCTTTGCTGAGCGTGCCATTTTTTATGGTGCTGGCCTATGGTGTGGGCCGCATTATGATGGTGGTGTTTGGCCAGATGCGCGATGCGGTGTTTGCCAAGGTGGGCCAACGCGCCGTGCGCGAACTTTCATTCAGCACGTTCAAACATCTCCATGCTTTGAGTTTGAAATTTCATTTAGAGCGCCGCACTGGCGGGCTTTCACGGATTATTTCGCGCGGCATTAATGGCGTAGATTCCGTTTTGCGCTTTTCATTATTCAACACTTTTCCGACCATTCTCGAAATCGCTTTGGTGTGTGGTGTGCTGGCCTATTCATTTGGTTGGACTTATGTTGCCGTGATCGCTGTGACCGTTGTGGCCTATCTCTGGTTCACTTATTGGGCCACCGAGCGAAGGATTGATATTCGTCGCACCATGAACAACGCAGATAATGATGCGGGCACGAAAGCTATCGACAGTTTGTTGAATTTTGAAACCGTCAAATATTTTGGTAATGAAGCCCACGAGGCCAATCGTTATGATAGCTCAATGGCTGTTTATGAACAGGCGGCAATCAAGACTTGGGTGTCGCTGGCGGTTTTGAACGCAGGGCAGGCGGCGATTTATTCGGTGGGCCTGACCATTGTTATGGTCATGGCCGGACTTTCAATTACCAAGGGCACCAGCACGATTGGTGATTTTGTGATGGTCAATGCATTGATGATCCAGCTTTATATGCCACTCAATTTCATCGGCTCATCATACCGCGAAATTAAGCAAGGGCTGATTGATGTTGAAGGCATGTTTGGTATTTTGCGCCAAAATGCTGAGATCGCAGACAAACCGGGTGCGGCTGAGTTCAAGCCTGCGAAGGGCGATATTGTTTTTGAGAATGTATCCTTTGCTTATGATGCGGCAAGGCCAATCTTAAAAAACATCTCGCTGCATGTGCCAGCCGGTAAAACGGTAGCTATCGTCGGCCCGTCAGGCGCAGGCAAATCCACAATCTCGCGATTATTGTTTCGCTTTTACGATATTACCGCAGGCCGGATTTTGATTGATGGGCAAAACATTGCGGATGTGAAACAGGAGTCGTTGCGCCGCGCCATCGGCATGGTGCCGCAAGACACAGTGCTGTTTAATGATACGATCCGCTATAACATTCGCTATGGTAGGCCCGATGCCACTGACGCTGAGGTGGAAGAAGCGGCAAAGATGGCGCAGATCCATAAATTTGTGATGAGCCTGCCACTGGGATATGATGCCATGGTGGGTGAGCGTGGATTAAAGCTCTCGGGCGGTGAAAAGCAACGCGTGTCGATTGCACGAACGATCTTGAAGGGCCCGCCCATTCTTGTTCTGGATGAAGCTACATCGGCACTGGATAGTTTGACAGAGCAAGACATCCAAAACGAATTGAAACGCATTTCAAAAAATCGCACCACGGTCGTTATCGCGCACCGGCTTTCGACCGTTGTTGATGCAGATGAAATCATCGTGCTTGAGAAAGGCCAAATTGCTGAACGCGGAACACATAAAGTGCTGCTGAAAAGGAACGGTCTTTATTCTGATATGTGGAACCGCCAGCAAGAGGCAGATGAAGCGCGACGCAAATTGGCACAGAATTTGGACGAGCGCGGGCCGAAAGCTGAAGAGCTGTTAAGGCCTAAGGTGAATGCTTAGTGAATCAACTAATTGCTAAGTACAACTGCCAAGTCCGCATTAACCCAGTCGCTCAAATGAGCTGAAAATTTGCTTCTAATTTGATGCAAATGCAATTCACATTCATCTTTGTTTACGTTTGCAACCTAATACTACCCTCATCAACCGCAAGCTTAATGCGGGAAACGGGACCGGTGCTAAAGTTTTCGAATAACAGAAAACAGCGCCATAACAATTTGGGGACTAAGTCAAATGAAGATATCCACGATGGAGACCATTGCTGGGCGTAGTACAGAAGAAACGCTCGGTGTTGTGCGCGGATCGGCCCTTTGGTCGAAGCGCATTACAAAATATAATTACGGCGGACAGCGCACTCTGCAATATTCGAGCATGGACGATATGGCCGAAGGACTGAACACGGCAAGAGAAGAGGCCGAAAAAAAGGCAAAGGCGCAGGCCAAATTTTTAGGTGCTGATGCAATCATTGGCATGCGCTTGGAAGTTTTTGAAATGTCGGAAGGCATGTTTACAGCGGTTGCGACGGGTACGGCAGTGCGCACTGAAGCTTTGCCAGCCGCAATGCCAGCTTTCGAACAAGCCGACAATGACGACGCATTCTCGGCAATTCCGTTCATTCCGAAGCCAGCGCTTCGGGTTGTGGGCAGTTATCTGCATTAGGTTGATTTAACGCTCTAAAAATGGCCCGCCTTGCTCCCTCCAGCAATGCGGGCTTTTTACTGGTATAAAGCCTGAACGAATTGATTCCATTACGCGATCAAACCCGCTACAGAGTGCCCATGTCGATCATCCAAAGCGTTACCACTTCTTTTGCCCCGATCCACCGCGAGGGCTGGCGGTTTATTGCCATCTTTGCGGGTGTTACTTTGCTGTTCTTTTGGCTCGGCTACCAACCCGTTGCGTGGATTGGCGTGGTGCTGACGGCGTGGTGCGCTTACTTTTTCCGTGACCCTGAGCGTGTGACACCACTCGGCGATACTTTGGTGATTTCGCCCGCCGATGGGCGCGTGAGTGCTATTGAAAGTGTGATACCACCGCCCGAGCTTGATCTGCCGCGCGAAATGATGACCCGTATTTCTATATTCATGAATGTCTTTGACGTGCATGTAAACCGCAGCCCGATTGCGGCGCGCATCACAAAGCTCACCTATGTGCCTGGGCTTTTTGTAAATGCTGAGCTTGATAAGGCCAGCGAGGATAATGAACGCCAAGCACTCACATTGCAGACGGGCGCTGGTGTGAATATAGGCGTTGTGCAAATTGCTGGGTTGATTGCTCGTCGCATTGTGAAATTTGTGGATGAGGGCTCAAGTTTGCAAGCAGGTCAGCGTTTTGGTTTAATCCGGTTTGGCAGCAGGGTGGATGTTTATCTGCCAAAGGGCGTGGCGAGCCTAGCCTGTTTAGGCCAGCGCGCCATTGCGGGCGAAACTGTTCTGGCAGATTTGAGCCAACTCGGCCCGAATAGAAATGGTCGTAAAGACTGATGGCTGACACGGTACCCCAAGAAAGCGAACGCAAACGGTTCAAGCCCGTGCCGATCAGATTTCTTTTGCCAAATCTTTTGACACTGCTTGCACTTTGCAGCGGCATCACGGCGATCCGCTTTTCTGTCGAAGGGCGTTATGAAATTGCTGTCAGCTTTATTATTCTGGCCATCGTACTTGATGCGATGGATGGCAGGTTGGCACGCTATCTCAATGGCACATCGCGCTTTGGCGCAGAACTCGACTCGCTGGCGGACTTTGTAAATTTCGGTGTTGCACCCGCTTTGATGCTATATTTTAGCGCACTCAGCAGCCTCAAAACTTTTGGTTGGGTGGTGTGTTTAATGCTGGCGATTGCAGCCGCATTGCGTTTGGCAAGATTTAATGTCGCGTTGGATGACCCGCATAAGCCAAGTTGGGGGGCTGCTTATTTCACGGGCATTCCTGCACCAGCCGGCGCACTGTTGGCGCTTTCACCTTTTTATTATCAGTTCCTTGGTTTTTATGCCGATGCACATGACTACGCAAAATTTATTGCGGGGTTTGTAGTTCTAATTGCCATTTTAATGGTGAGCCGGGTGCCCACATTTTCTGGCAAAACATTGGCTCGTGTGCCGCGTGAGGTGGTCTTACCGCTGCTTGCGGCGATGGCTTTGTGCGTTTTGTTTTTGATAGCGTATCCGTGGGAGTCTCTCGCAATTGTAGCGGGTATTTATTTGTTGATGATACCGGTGAGTTTTGTGTCTTATCAAAGGCGTAAACGAGGGTAGGCGACGAATTGATGGATCGCATGCCAAGAAAGACTCTGTTTGACGACTATAGCCCGGAACCCAGGTCGCAACGCCTTCAACCAAATATTTTTGCGAGAATTGCGCGTGGTGCATTTCGGAATGCAACTTTGGTGCTTTTGTTGTGGTGCGCCATCATTGGAGCGGCGAGTTATGTCGCTGTCCAAAAAATTTCGACTGTCGAGCAACGGCCATTCGAATTCATTGTAAATTCAGTGCCGACGGAAAACATGAAAATTCTAAATCAGAATTTTCCACATTTAGAATCTCTCATCACGATCCAATTGAACAACGCGAATCCACAAGCTTTAAGCCAGGCGCGAGAGATGTTGGTCAAAAAGCTTGAATCTCAAAAAGATAAGTTTGATCTCGTTTTTGCGCCGGGAACTGGAACTTATTACGAAGACCACGCTATATTATATTATTCAAAAGCCGAGATCGATACGCGTGTTGCCTATGCTCTTTCACTGCGCCCACTTTTTTCAGCAATTGCCGAGGCCCCAAGTGCAGAAAGTTTGGCGACTTTGGTCAACGAAGTTTCAGCAACGATAAAGCAAGGCCGCGATCCCCAAGGGCTCGATGAGCTATTTTCGCAATCAGCAAAATCATTGCAAGCCTTGATGCAGGGAACAAAAGAGCCGGTTGATTGGACACAAATTGCTGGCCTCAATTTGAACCAGGCACCAACTTCAGCCTTGGTGCTGGTTCTACCGAAAGAGGGCCAAGCCGAAAACGTCGATTTGTTTCTGACAGAAAATTTCAAGACACTTGAGCAAGACAAAGCAACGCATGTTGTGGCTGAGCGCCCACTTCATAAATCAGCCGAGATTGCGTCACAAATTGTTCCGCAAAGCCGCATCATCCAAGCCATTTTTATGGCTTGCCTCTTATGTTTCATGGGGCTTTTTTCGGTGTTGGGCCGTATCAATCTTATCGTCATGATTGGCCTGCCCACTGTGGCAGGAATTTCGGTCGCGATCGCGTTTGCATGCTTTGCGCTGCCGTCACTGGCGGTAGCGATTTGGCCGATTTATGTGGGTGTTGGTTTCAGCGCCTTGATAATGGCAGCGCGTACTGCATTTGCAAATGTTGAAGCACTATCGGAAAACCGTTCAACGGAAACGGCCATTATGTTTGCTGCCCAAAAGCAAGGTGCCGGCATGGCATGGCAGGCAGCAATCGGCATTGCTGTGTGGATAGGGTTTTTGGCGTTGTGGGGAAGATCGGCTGTTTTTCTGGCTGCGATTGCAGGCACCGGAACATTAGTATCGTTCATTGCAAGCAGTATAATTGCGCCTGCAATCATTGGGCTTTCTGGCAGGGTAGTTTATTGGCAGGCACAAGATTGGATCGAGCCGTTGCTGGGTGCAATATTTGATAACAGGGCTTGGCGAGGATTAAGAACATTTCTCACACTGGCTTTACTCGTTGCCGCATGTGCCGGGCTGTTTGTTGCACCCAACGTTTTGAAGACAAAGCCATTGCAAGATCTGGCCGACCAACCCGTTAACGTTGTCGCGTCAAACATCGATGAAGCACAGAAGTCTCTGCTGCAGTTAATGCTCATCCCGCAAGCTAAAGCCGTGCGCTGGCTAGGTGCATTTTTACCGCAAGACGTCGATGCCAAGAAACAAGCACTCGCACCGCTGCAAGATCAGTTTCCCAAGATTGGATCATTAGTGGCTCAAACACCTGATGATTTACGCGACCAGATTTCAACGCTGCAGGATAGTTTGAGCGACATTGCTGCAGAGCCTGCAACACGTCCTGAATTGCGCAAAGCCGCAGACGAGTTCAGGCGCAGTTTGGCCTTGCTGTCAGCCACCAGCAGCAATGCTGAAGTTATCGAGTTTGAAAATCGCATTTTTGGCAGCTTCAATGCTTTGCATGATCGCGCTAATCAAATGGCAGCAATTGAGGAACCAAATCTTGAGGAGCTGGATGCGAGACTGAAAACGTTGTTTTTGTCGGGTGATAATGTCTACCGTCTTGAAGTGACACCAATTCAGGGCGAATCCAACGCTTCGCTCGCGCGCATACTTTTCCAACAAGGCATGAATGTGGCTCATCCGTCTTTGGTAGCTGATCAACAGCAGCAATCGACTAGATCGTCGGTTCTTATTGTACTGACATCGAGCGCGTTCTTAGGGGTTGTTGTAGCAAGTTTAGGCATTGGTGAAACAGCTGGCGCGGCAGCTGCTTTTTTAACCGGTTTAGTTTTCGTTGTGGCATTCATTGACGGTTTGGGATTTGGACGCCTAGAACTATCTCCTGAGCTGTTATTCATCGCTGTGGCTCTGCTTTCTTTATTGTTCAGCTTGTTGGCATCGGCGTTTCTGAAAGCGGAAATTTCAAATTCCGGTTTGCCAGGAGCCCTTCATGCGGTTGAGGCTTGGCTGCCGGTTATTATTGTCACAGGCTGCGCCGTTCCAATCTATCTTTTGAATATCCATCCAGCCTTCATGCCCACGAATCTTCTGTTGGCCGGGGCCACGCTGGCAACACTTGTCATTGGGTTTTTGCTGCGGCCTTTATGTCTCTATTTTCGGAATGTTTAACCTCCAAGGTCAGGGCAACGGTCAATTCTCCTAAGATGCTCCGCGCAACCTGAGCGCATTGCCAATTACGCTGACAGAACTCAAAGCCATCGCCGCTGCTGCAATCATCGGGGAGAGCAGAATTCCGAAGACAGGATAAAGAACACCTGCCGCAATGGGCACGCCTGCCGCATTATAGATGAACGCAAAAAACAGGTTCTGGCGAATGTTGCCCATCACTGCTTTGGATAGAGCACGGGCGCGAACAATGCCCATCAGGTCGCCGCGCAATAAGGTGATGCTTGCACTTTCCATGGCCACATCTGTTCCGGTTCCCATTGCAATACCGACATCAGCGGCGGCAAGGGCTGGTGCGTCATTCACGCCATCGCCCGCCATAGCAACAATAAGGCCTTGGGCTTTGAGCTTGGCGACAACATCGGCCTTTTTATCGGGCAGCACATCTGCTTCCACTTCAGTAATGCCAAGGCGTTTTGCAATGGCGTCAGCCGTGATGCGATTATCTCCCGTCAACATGACGATACGAATGCCCGCATCGCGCAGTGCTGCCAGAGCTTGCGGCGTAGTTGCTTTCACCGCATCAGCTATGCCGACAATGCCCGCCAGTTTGCCGTTGATGGCCACAAACACAGTCGTTGCACCATCGCCACGCAATGCATCGGATTTCGCCTCCAGACTATCAACAGCGATATTGAGTTCAGCCATGAAGTTGGCGTTGCCAATGGCCATGCGCTTACGCTCCACCATGCCGATGGCCCCTTTGCCAGACGGTGAGTCAAATCCCATGACCTTCGGGATTTCCAACTTCCGCTCTCTTGCGGCCCTGACGATGGCTGCTGCGAGTGGGTGTTCGCTGGCTTGTTCAACTGAAGCTGTCAGCCGCAGCAGCTCATTTTCATCTTGGCCATCGGTTGCAATAATAGCGGTGACCGAAGGTTTGCCTTCTGTAAGCGTGCCTGTTTTATCGATCACAATCGTATCGACTTTTTCCATACGCTCCAGTGCTTCAGCATCACGAATGAGAACACCCAGCTGCGCACCACGCCCCACGCCTACCATAATCGACATGGGCGTTGCGAGGCCAAGAGCACATGGGCAGGCGATGATGAGAACTGCGACGGCGGCAACCATCCCGTAAGCAAAATGCGGCTCTGGCCCCCAGATTGACCACGCGGCAAAAGCCATGATAGCGGCGGCGATGACGGCGGGAACGAAGTAGCCTGAAACACGATCTGCCATGCGCTGAATGGGAGCACGGCTGCGCTGTGCATTGGCAACCATCTGGACAATGCGAGCCAGCATGGTTTCGCTGCCGATTTTTTCGGCCCGCATTACAAAGCTGCCGCTGGCATTCAACGTTCCGCCTATCACCTTTGCACCGATATCTTTGCTAACGGGCATGGATTCGCCCGTCACCATTGATTCATCCAACGACGAATGCCCCTCGGTGATTTCGCCATCGACGGGCACCTTCTCGCCGGGCCTGACACGGAGGAGATCCCCGATCACGATTAGATCAAGAGACACCTCTTCTTCATCGCCTTTGGCATTCAACCGCCGTGCTGTTTTTGGCGCAAGTCCGAGAAGTGCTTTAATGGCACCGGATGTCTGGTCGCGGGCACGAAGTTCAAGCACCTGTCCCAGCAGGACAAGCACGGTGATCACGGCGGCCGCCTCAAAATAAACCGCGACCGCACCATCCATCTGCCGGAACGCAGCGGGGAATATGTTGGGCGCGATCGTGGCGATAATACTGTAAGTCCAAGAGACACCAGTGCCCATCGCAATCAAAGTAAACATGTTGAGGTTGCGAGTTTGTAGCGATTGCCAACCACGCACAAAAAACGGCCACCCCGCCCAGAGCACGACGGGTGTGGCCAAAACCAGCTGAATCCAATTGGAAAGCTGTTGCCCCAGCAACATGGTGAGGCCTGTCACATGGCCACCCATTTCCAAAATGAAGACCGGAATAGTAAGTGCAAGGCCAATCCAGAAGCGCCGTGTCATGTCAATGAGTTCATGATTGGGGCCGCTATCTGCCGTTACCGTTTGAGGTTCCAGCGCCATGCCGCAAATCGGGCAGGAGCCGGGGCCAATTTGCTGAATTTGCGGGTGCATGGGGCAGGTGTAGATCGCACCCGCAATAACGGGCTCGGAACCTTTGGCAACCACATCAAGATATTTTGCGGGACTAGCCTGAAATTTGGCTTTGCAGCTTGCTCCACAGAAATAATAGGTTTGTTCCCGGTAATTGGTTATGTGCTTGGCGGTGGCAATATCCACACTCATACCGCAAACAGAGTCGACAGCGGCGCCATCTTTCAAATGTTTCATTTCAAACTTGTGATCCATTGTGCAATCTCCTGACTTGACACCTATACCCCCTATAGGTATTTATCAAGTATGCAAAATGAAGCTAAAGTTGCAGTGCTCAAACGGTTCAAACGCATAGAGGGCCAAGTGGGCGGCCTCTCCCGCATGGTTGAAGATGGCCGCTACTGCATAGATATTGTTACGCAGATTTCAGCGGTGCGAGCGGCCTTGCGCCGTGCTGAAGAAGAGATTCTCCGCGATCACGTTAGCCATTGTGTTGAACACGCCATTTCGAGCGGCAACAAACAAGACCAGCGCCAGAAAATTTCTGAGATCATTGAGATTTTAGGACGCAGCAACAAGTAGTAATTCACATTCGGATTGGAGAATTAACATGAATACAAAAGCCCTCATGGTGGCTGCATTTGTAGCACTCGCAGGTGCAACAGGTTACGCGTTAATGCAAACAGCAGGATCGGCCGATATGCCCGGTATGGATCATTCGGCGATGACGATGGCAAAGGCTTCGGACTCCACCAAAGCTTATGAGACCGCTATGGCCGCAATGATGAAGGGCATGATGATGACTATGACAGGCAAGCCCGATCTCGATTTTGTCCAAGGCATGATGCCCCATCACCAAGGGGCCATTGATATGGCCAAAGTGGTTTTGCAATTTGGCAAGGACCCCGAAATCAAGAAGCTGGCGGAAGGTGTGATCAAAGCGCAGGAAGGCGAAATTGCCTTCATGAAAGATTGGCTTGCTAAAGCTGATCAAACAGCATTTCCCGTTGTGCCCGACTCTGCGAAAGCCAATGAACAAGCCATGTCGGTGATGATGAAGAATATGTCGGCAACCTATTCAGGCGATGCCGATGTCGATTTTGTCAAAGGCATGATTCCACATCATCAAGGTGCCATTGATATGGCCAAAGTCGCACAGCAATATGTAAGGGACGCTTCGTTACTTAAGCTGGCAAGTGATGTTGTTAATGCGCAGGAAGGTGAGATTACATTCATGAATGACTGGCTGAAAAAGAATGGGCACTGACACTTTTGTGCGGGAGCCGAAGTCGCCGCGATACACAATGACAGACACTCCACGACATCAACTGATCGCAGGTGACTTTGCGAGCAGTTTGCATTTTCGCAACCAAGCTGCCATACTGAGTTCATGAAAATTCATTCCACCATTATTGGTCGAACACTGCGCGATGACGTTATGGTCAATTGCGCGCGCATTGGATTCAAGCCTTAGCATTTCTGCCCTGATTGTTATGTGAAGCCAGCCCACAATGCTGGAACCCTTTTCGTATCTGGAGCACCATTATGAACGTCGTCCCAAAAAATATTAATCTCGAAGAAATTGTCAAAGCTGACATTGCCCATCATTTTCATCCGTTCACGGATCATAAAACATTCCACGCCAATGGCGGCCCGCGCGTGATGACCCATGCGGACGGCGTTTATATTTGGGATGGCAAGGGCAATAAAATATTGGACGGCATGGCCGGCCTTTGGTGCGTGAACATTGGTTATGGCCGCAAGGAATTGGCTGAAGTTGCTTATAAGCAAATGCTTGATCTGCCATTTTACAACACGTTTTTCAAAACCACGACAGTGCCGACGACGATGCTTGCAGAGAAAATTTCAAGCGTTTTGCCAGAACGTTTTAAACATATTTTCTTTGCTAATTCTGGCAGCGAAACTAACGATACGATTGTGCGCTTTATCCGCCATTATTGGAAACTGATGGGCAAGCCTTATCGCCAGCACATTATTGCCAGACGTCGCGGCTATCATGGCTCAACTTGGGTTGCTTCAAATTTGGGTGGATTTCCGGCCATGCATGGGCAGGGCGGTGATCTGCTGCCAGGCTTCCACCATATTCAACAACCCTATTGGTATGATTTTGGTGGCGATAAAACGCCAGAAGAATTCGGCCTTGATGCGGCACAAGAACTGGAAAAGAAAATTCTCGAATTGGGGCCAGATAATGTGGCTGCGTTTTACGGTGAACCCCTTCAAGGAGCAGCGGGCGTTCTAATCCCGCCATCAACCTATTGGCCAGAAATTCAGCGCATCTGTAAAAAATATGGCGTGCTTATCGTGGCAGATGAAGTGATCTGCGGCTTTGGCCGCACGGGCAATTGGTTTGGCTTTGAAACATTTGGCTTTGACCCTGATATTGTGGCCATGGCCAAAGGCTTGTCTTCTGGTTACCAGCCGATTGGTGCTGCTGCGTTCTCTGAACATTTGATCAAAGACTTCTTTGAAAAAGGTGGCGAGTTCTATCATGGCATGACCTATGCGGGCCATCCTGTATGTTCTGCTGTGGCGCTCAAAAACATCGAAATTATCGAAGATGAAAAATTGGTTGAGCGCGTGGCTGAGTTGGCACCTTATTTTGCCGCTGGCCTTGCATCATTGAATGATCACCCCATCGTTGGTGAAACGCGCTCAGTTGGTTTGATCGGTGCTATCGAAATTGCCAAAAACAAAAAGACCCGTGAACGCTTCCATGATTGTGGTCGTGTTGGCACCATCTGCCGCGATCATTCGATCAACAACGGCCTGATCATGCGCGCCTGCTGGGATACAATGGTGCTGTCGCCGCCGTTCATCATATCGAAAAAAGAAATTGATGAGATGATCAGACTGGTAAGGTTGGCTTTGGATAAAACCTATGCTGACGTGAAGTCAGAGATGTAATCGGAGAATATTATGGCACTTGAAATGGACAAGCTCACCCGCCCACCCGGCGATGAAGCGTTTCGCCGCGAAAATCTGAAGGGCACGCAATGGGAACCAACCTATGCTGGCGCGCTCTCATTCATGCGCCGCAAATATACCCGCGATTTGACAGGTGTTGATATTGCGGTGACGGGTGTGCCGTTTGATCAGGCCGTGTCGCATCGTTCCGGCACACGCATGGGGCCGGAAGGCATTCGTAAGGCTTCAGCTGAGAATGCTTGGGGCCCATTTTGGCCATGGATGTTTGACCCGTTTGATACGCTGGCAGTGGCCGACTATGGCGATTGTTTTTTCGATTGGGGCAAGAAAGAAGACTTTCCCGTAGCATTGGAAAAGCACACCGCTGATATTTTGAATGCGGGTGCAGAAACCATAACGCTTGGTGGCGACCACTATATTTCCTATCCAGTTCTCAAAGCTTATCACAAAAAGCACGGGCCATTGGCTCTTGTGCATTTTGATGCACACCGTGATGTTGAAATTGATAATGGCGGCCGCATTGACCATGGCACAATGTTTGGTTATGCCGTGCGCGAGGGTTTGATTGACCCGCATAAATCCGTGCAAATCGGCATCCGCACCACATTTGCTGGCGAAACCACCATGGGCTTTCGCATCATCTATGCCGATGAGGTGCACGCCACATCGACGGCAGATCTGGTTTCAATGATCGAGAAAAAAGTCGGCAAGCAGAAATCCTATTTGACCTTCGACATCGATTGCCTCGATCCATCAGCCGCACCAGCAACGGGCACGCCTATTCCAGGCGGCCTGACATATCACCAAGCAGCATCAATGATCCGTGGACTGAAGAATATCAATTTTGTTGGCATGGACATGGTTGAAGTGTCACCACCTTACGATCATGCGGAGATTACCAGCGGTGCTGCGGCGGGCTTGATCATGGAATATCTATGCTTGCGCGCTTGGCAGAAGGGTGCGCGGGCGGAGAAGATGCCGGAGTAGATTATGCGGCTTTTTTTGGTTGAGTAACTTTTAGCTCAACTTTGCAGCCCATATTGATGGCATATCGAATCAGCCGATCAATAGTGAATTTCTTGAGATCAGCGTTACGGATACGCTGAATGTCTGCGGCATCACATTCAGCCAATTTTGCGGCTGCACGGACGGTCAACTTTAGTTCTTCTTGCCTTTTGAGCACCATGACGGCTAGTCGGGATTTCATATGCCTTTCCTCAGCATTTGGCAGTCCTACATCAGAAAAAATATTTCCCGATCCACGGACTACATCAAGTTCTTCATCCATTTGCATTTCTCCTGAGTATCTTGATACGAGATTTGATGAGTTCAATATCTGATTTCTGCGTCTTTATTCCACTCGTCGATTTCTTCTGAAAAGCATGGATAACCCAAACGTGGTCATCAATTTTCAAAGCATACACAACGCGCCAAGCATTCCCGCCATAGGGTAGTGCGAGTTCAAAAACTCCTGACCCAATTCCTTTTAATGGTTTTGCTAAAGTTGGAAAAATGCCATCGGCCACATAGTCCAAGGCCTCCGCCATAGTCTCACGCACGCTGAGCGGAAATTCATTAAAATCTTTCAGCGCTGATTTGACCCAAGAAACATAACGCATGCAGTGTTGTTGGCACACAGACCAACAAAAGTCAACTCAACACATCCCGCACCCTATAATAAGCCATCGCCGCTACCAGGAGCGGCGTGCGCATGGGGCCACCCGGAAAGGGTAGGTGCTTGATCTTCGAGAGTAAATCGAACCGCTCTGCCGTGCCGCGCACGCATTCGGCCATCAGCTTGCCATACATGCCAGCCAGCGAAACGCCTTGGCCAGAATAGCCGTGGGCGTAGAAGACGGTGGGGGAAAGCCTGCCGCAATCGGGGATGCGGTTTGAGGTGATGGCGATATTGCCGCCCCACGCATAGTCAATCTTGGCGTCCTTCAACTGCCGAAAAACCGCCGTCATGCGCGGGCGCATATATTCGCCAAGGGCAGGGGGTGTGCGGCCCGAATAACTCGCACGACCACCAAACAACATGCGATGATCTGCTGACCTGCGATAATAATCGACAATGAAATTCGTGTTGGCCACGGCTTCATTATCTGCGATCAAAGCTTTGGCGCGGTTTTCGCCAAGAGGTTCTGTAGCGATAATGTAACTCGCAACTGGCATCACACGGCCATAAAGCGGCTTCACCACTTTGCCCAAATAAGCATTGCCGCCGATGATCATGAATTTCGCGGTCACTTTTCCTTTCTTCGTGCGCGCCCATGGCTTTGCACCAGTGTCGACTTCGGTGACAGCTGAATGCTCATGCACCACGGCACCCGCCTTGATAGCCGCCGCTGCCAACCCGAGACAATAGTTCAGCGGATGGAAATGCCCGGCATGAGATTCCCTTAATGCGCCGTGATATATATTTGTTCCAAGCTTTTGTTCTAATTCAGCTTTTGTAAGAAGCGTGTTACCGCCATAACCCAGCGCTTCATACTCATCTGCCCATTCTTGCAAATGCTTGAATTGGTGGGCTTTGGGGATGCAATGCATATAGCCCCAGCGAATATCGCAATCAATTTTGTGTTTCTCGACACGGTCTAAAATCAGCTGCTTGGCCTCTTCTGATAAATCAAACGCTCTTTTGGCATCAGCCTTGCCAATTTGGCCTTCGATCTTTCCTTGGCCTGAGGAGAAGCCCGTGCAAATTTGCCCGCCATTGCGGCCTGATGCGCCAAATCCGACTGTTTCAGCTTCCAGCACCACAACTTTGTATCCCGCTTCGGCTAATTCCAGCGCAGCCGATAGACCCGTGTAGCCAGCACCGATAATGCAAACATCCGCCGTCACATCGCCTTCGAGCGGGATGGTGGAGATAGTGCGGTTGGCGGTGGCTTGATAGTATGATCTATTTGAAATGGATGCGGGCATTAATCCTTCTAACCTCCCCCCTTCCTATTGGTCAACAACCCGCGCTAGACTGCGACTCAAGGACAGATCGCCCTGCCTTTTGACGGATTCGTCAAAAGGCAGAAAGGTGATCGCTAGAATAACCTGAGGGCGATTTTGACTTTTCTGCGAAAAGTCAAAACGCTCGAACAACGCAGTATAAGGTGTCATGAGCCAAGCCAAATTTGAGGAATACATTTCAAGCAACCGCATCAGCGAGGTCGAATGCCTCGTCGCTGATATGTCGGGCACTGCGCGCGGCAAGATCCTGCCGCCCAAAAAATTCCTCTCTGGCCATAAATCAAAGGGCCTGCGTGTTCCTGAAGAAGTCTTTACGCTCACCATCAACGGCCGCTTTGTGTCTGACACCAATGCGGTAAGCGACAGTGCCATCGATATTTATATGCAGCCTGATGTTGATACCATTCGCATTGTGCCTTGGTACACCGAACCCACAGCGCAAGTGATTTGCGATGCGTTTCACTTGAACCATGATCCCGTTACAATCTCGCCGCGCCATGTGCTGCAGCGCGTATTGCAGCTTTACAAAGACAAGGGTTGGCGGCCTGTGGTGGCCCCCGAGCTTGAATTCTATCTGGTAAAGAAGAATTTTGATCCCGATTATCCGCTCGAAGCCGCTGTTGGCAGATCAGGCCGCAAGGAATCTGGTGGCCAAGCTTACGGAATTGACGCCGCCAATGATTTCGATCCTATTGTTGAAGACATTTATGATTGGTGCGAAGCGCAGGAGTTGGATGTTGATACACTGAGCCATGAGGCGGGCCCAGCTCAGCTTGAAATCAATTTCAACCATGGTGATCCGCTGGAACTGGCTGATCAGGTATTCCTGTTCAAACGCACCGTGCGCCAAGCGGCCTTGAAACATGATGTTTATGCCACCTTCATGGCCAAGCCGCATGAAAACGAACCAGGCTCTTCCATGCATATTCATCAATCGGTGATGGATTCAAAAACCGGCAAAAATATCTTCACTGGAAAAGACGGCCAGCCTTCAAAACTTTTCCTCAACCATATCGGTGGTTTGCAGCGTTATCTCGCTGGTGCCTTGCCACTGCTTGCGCCTAACGTAAATTCTTATCGCCGCTTGGTGCCAGAATCCGATGCGCCAACCAATGTGCATTGGGCCACGGATAACCGCACAGTCTCTTTGCGTGTACCAGCATCCGATCCTGCCAATTTGCGCGTTGAAAACCGAGTAGGGGGCGCAGACTCCAATCCCTATCTTGCTTTTGCGGCGTCGCTAGCTTGCGGCTATCTGGGCATGGTAGAGAAAATAAAGCCCTCAGACCCCGTCACAGGTTCGGCTTACCGCTATGCGCACACATTGCCGATCAGTTTGGACGAAGCGCTGGATAAGCTGAACTACAACAAGCCACTGAAGCAGGTTTTGGGCGAGCAATTTGTTGAAGCTTACCAAGACGTCAAATTTCAAGAAATGCAGCATTACCGCAAAGTGATCAGCTCCTGGGAACGCGAGTTTTTGCTACTCAACGTATAGTTTCGCGCTATGATGATTTGAGTCGAACACGGCGAGGAAAGAATGCGAGCTTTATTGCGATTTGTTGTTGTCGTTGCGTTGTTGTTGGTGGCGCCAATCGCGGCATTTTCTCAAGACGCAGGCCAAGTTCAGGCGGCAATAGCGCAACTATTGACCAACGGCCAACGCCTTGCCCTTCCGGTTGAACGCATTCGGCCAGCACTTACTGCGCATTATGTGAATGGCCGCGGCGCTATTTACTGGGTTGGCACGGGCCGCATGGACAGTTTCATAGCGCGGCTCAAACAAGCCAAGCTTGATGGTCTTAATTCGGCTGATTATCCTGTGGCCTATCTCTCATCATTACGCGACGATCTAAACCCGATTGATCCGCAAGCCGCCGCTCAAGCCGAACTTGCATTTTCGGCGTTTTTTGTCGCTTACGCTGCTGATTTAAAAATCGGACGCATTGCGCCGCAAAAAGTAGATCCAAATCTTTTCCGCGTGCAGAAGACCATTGATGTTCAGCGCGTGTTGACCGACCTCAAAAAACAGTCTGATCCAAACAAGTTTTTAGCTGGCTTTGAGCCGCGTAATATTCACTATCAGTCATTGAAAAAGATGTTGAAGGTTTACACTCAAGTGATTGATGAAGGCTTGACTTGGCCGACCATCGCGCAAGGGGCTGTGGTGAAAGCAGGCGTGTCTGATCCGCGCATTCCGGGCGTTCGCAAAATTTTGAGCATCACTGGCGATTATGAATGGAATGACACGGGCTCAGCAATGTTTGACCAAAACCTCGCCATTGCTTTGCGCAAATTTCAACTGCGGCATGGCTTGGAAGCCAAGGGGCTTTTAGGCAAACAAACCATTGTCGCTTTAAATATCTCACCAGAAGAACGCCAACGCCAAATTATGCTCAACATGGAGCGCTGGCGCTGGATGCCGGATAATTTGGGTGACGAACATTTTCTTGTGAACATTGCTGGTTTTGAATTACAGCACTGGCAATCTAACGTCATCATCGACCGGATGAATGTTGTGGTGGGTGCTGTGGCCACGCAAACGCCAGAGTTTTCGGGCGCCATGCAATATCTCGAGCTCAATCCTTATTGGACGGTGCCATATTCTATAGCCACCAAAGAAATGCTACCCAAATTGCAAGCCAACCCCATGGCTTATGCGGGTGATTTTGAAGTGTTTGCGGGTGGAAAAGTGGTTGATTGGAATTCCATCAATTGGTCATCCTATGGCGGCGGTGGTTCATTTCCTTTTACTTTTAGACAATTACCAGGCCCCAAAAATGCTCTGGGCAAGGTTAAGTTCATGCTGCCGAATAAGTTCAACATCTATCTTCACGACACACCAGCCAAAGATAAATTCGCCAATAGCACACGCGCATTTAGCCATGGCTGCATCCGCCTGTCCGATCCGACACGGTTGGCTTATTCTTTACTTGAACGTGCTGGCATGGATCAGACCGCAGTCAATGATGTGTGGGCAGGCGGGCAAAACACCAGAGTAAACTTGCCCGCAACGATACCTGTGCATTTGATCTACGCGACTGCGTTTTCAAGCGAAAATGGCATTGAGTTCAGGACGGATGTCTATGGCCGCGACCGGAAACTATACGAGGCGCTGTTTGGACGGGCGGGGACCTGAATCGAATACCCCTCAGTCTTTTAATACCCCACCTGCTGATAACGCCTTCGCACTTGATTTCACGTGCAAAACTGCTGCACCCTTAGAACCCAGAAACGCACGCACCACGGCCTCAACATCATCACCCATAACAAGCTCAAATGCCTCGGCACCAAAGCTTTTGGCCCACGCGGTAAAATCTGGATTTACGAGATTTGTACCTGACACGCGGCCTGCGTAGTTCTTCTCCTGATGCGACCGAATGGTTCCGTAGATGTTGTTATTTGAAATAACAATCTTCGGTGTCAGCCTATATGCCATCGCGGTGGCAAGTTCGTTTCCGGTCATCAACACACCACCATCACCCACAAGGCAAATTGCCATGCGGTTTGGATAAACCAATTGCGCAGCCACTGCAGCGGGCACTCCAAAACCCATGGCTCCGGCGATGCAGCCGAGCAGTTTGCCCTTCGGCGTCATCGGCCAATGGCGATGATGCCATGTGCTCATATTGCCCGCGTCCGTGGTAATGATTGCATCAGCAGGGGCCAACTTGGCGAGAGCCATCGTCACCAATCCAAAATCTACGCCATCATCGGGCATTGGTGATGTAAATTTCTGCGCGGCCTTAGTGGCGGCATTCACATCACTCACCCAACGCTCACGCACCGCTGATACCACGCGCACCGTTTGCGAAAGGCCATTCAACACTTGAACGGGATCAGCGACAATTCCTAAATCGGTGCGGATCACTTTGCCGATGGCTGCGGCGTCCGGATAGATATGAACCAGTGTCTGTTTTGGAATAGGGGCTTCGGGCAATGTGAATCCGAGTGTTGCAAAATCCCCAAGCCTTGTGCCCACCGCGATTACCAAATCCGCTTCGGCCAAGACTTTGCGCTGTCCAGCAGTGGTGGAAGGCGTTAAGTGGCCTGCAAACAAATCTGAACCGTTATCAAACACATCCTGATTTTTCCACGTGACTGCAACGGGAATGCGCTGTGACGAAGCAAAGCGCGCCAATGTATCAGCACCCGAAGCTCCGCGAAGTTTCGCCCCCGCCATAATCAATGGCCGCTCGGCTTGTGCAATCATTTCTTGGATATGTGAAATTTCTTGTGGTGCGCCGCCAATGACGGGCAGGGGATAGACCACGGCCTCTGGCGTACCGATCTCATCACGCAGCATATCCTCCGGCAATGAGAGAATAACTGGCCCCGCCACACCTTCCATCGCCAAACGAAATGACCGCGGCATCAGCTCAATCAGCTTGGCACCTTCCGTCACTTCATAAACGCCCTTGGCCATGCCACCGAAAAACTGGCCGTAATCCACTTCTTGAAAAACTGCCCGTGTGCGCTCCTCGCGGGCCACTTGGCCTATCATTACAATTAGAGGCACGCCGTCCTGCTCTGCTGAATGAACGGCAATCGAAGCATTGGTAGCGCCGGGCCCACGGCTGACCAACAAAACAGCGGGCTTGCCTGTAAGCTTAGCCTCCGCCATAGCCATGAAACCAGCACCCCCTTCATGGCGGCAAACGATGATTTCAATGCCGCTGCCATAAAGCGCGTCCAGCAATGCCAGATAGCTTTCGCCGGGCACGCAATAGACACGGGCCACGTCGTGGGCTTTGAGGCTTGAAACAATAAAATCAGCAGCGCGCATAATTCACCTTTAGAAATAGTCTTGTCGGTGAATTAATGCCCGTATCGACCAGTGTTGTCGATACCAAAGACTATTGTGTAGATGCTACGACACCAGCATCGGCCGCCTTCTTATACCATTCAGCAGCCAACTTCGCATCAGGTTGGAGCCCAACGACATTTAATTGAGCAAATACCTTTGGATCATAGCTGCGTGCTGCACCAAAACTGCCCTGCGCATTGCCCATTTCAGACGCACGTAAAAAGAATTGCCGGGCCGAAACAATATCGCCGCTTTCCAAAAGCGCATTGCCTTTAGCAACCAAATCCTCTGCCTCAGATTTCGGCGTCGGGATTGCCGATGGTTCATTAAGTTTTTCTGTGGCGGTTTCCGGGGCAGCATTAACCGGCGAAACCACAACGGGCAAAGGAAGTGTTGCCGCTGCAATTTCAGAATTTACTTTTCCATCCCCAGCTTGGGTCAGAGGTAGAGCAGCAGTTTGAGGGGTTACATTTTGCAATTCTACATTCATAGCTTTGATAGGCGCGACCAGTGCACCCGTCCGGTCCTCAATTGCAGCCACTTCCATTTCAAACTGGTTGACGTTGGACTGCGGAACAACCAGTTTAACATCACCAAGGTCAGATGGCTTGAGCGTCCAGCTTCCTTGCGCGGATTTCACGCCAGCTGTCAAATAGGCATTATCGGGAAGTCCCGAAATTTTCAGTGAAATAGGCTCTGTCGAATCTGGGTTTTGGGCGGTGAGCAGCAAGGGGATCATTCCGCCCAAAGTGCCTCTTACATCGTTCACATCCAATGTCGCGGTGGTAATAAACTTCTTCGTAATAACACTTTCATGATTTGCAACAGCGACCGGCTTGACCAGCTCGACGGTTGAAGAGCGGGTCAGTGATTCAATACTGGTTTGCAACATTCCTAAAGTTGCTTGATATTTTTGTTTAACGAATTCACCATTTGAAAATCCGTATCCGGCAACTGCACCAATGCATATGGCGACCGTGCCAAGCGTCATCATACGCGCCCATGGAGTGGCAGAGATTTTGCTGTTTGCGAGTTGCCCAGCATGATCTTGTTGTTCCAATTCATAGAGCCGTTTGCGTCCATTAATTTCATGAAGCGGCAAAGTTGGCCTACGTGTCTGCGGGCCTTTGAGATTTTTTGGTGGTGTGACAGAATTGGGTTGATCGTAAATCGCTTGAGCATCGCGGAAACGTTGCTCTAATCTGAGTTTATAAGCCTCATAAGCTTGAGCATTGGGTGTTTCGATATAGGGCTGAGTTGATGAGCCATAGACATCGCTATGCGAATCTTGCGATGTTTCCTGTGGCTCCTGCGCAAACCAACTGGGAGTTTTTAAATTTGACGAGACGGGATCATCCCAAACCGAATTAACGTCAGAAGAATCGTCATTTTGCTTTGCGCGAATGTGCGTCATGGCTTGCTCCCTGTTGGTGTAATTGTGGCGGTGTTCAAGTTGCTGGCTTGAGATTGATCTAATATTTTTTGCGATTCAGCATGACGCTTCCAGCCCGGGACGGCAGCGGCAAGATTTCCTCCGCTATCTCCAGCGGATAATTTGAAAATCATCGATGTTAAATTTCTCAGAGAGTTTGCATGAGCAAAATCGCTTGGTCTGTCATAAACTGCGAGCGTCAGCGACGTTGCCAATGTTTCAACACTCTGCTTGCCCACCACCAATCCTGGCAATTCGCGCGAGGTCAAGATTGCGGGTTGATAGATTTTTGCGAGCTGGGCAGGAATCTGCAATTTTAGAACATGAAAGCGCCCATCGCTCAAAGCGGCTGTTGAAATGTCTGTTCCTAAAATTAGCGCGGCATCTGCCTCACCACTATTGAGTGCATCAATTGCTGCTTCATCTTGCTTTGCAACACGGGTAAATTGAATATTGAGGCCATTGAACATCAATTCCCCGGTGGCGAATGCAGCACTTTGGGCTGGGCCGGTTGCAATGCGTTTACCCGCCAGGCCTTCAACATTTGCAATGTCACGCCGCGCGATCAACACCACGTCAACTGCAGAAAGTTTCGCAATGTAACTAAATTTTGCCTGCTGACCGTTCAGAATATCTTGTTGTGATGCATAGATGAGGGAATCTGACGTCACGATGGCCGCATCAATTACCGACAAATTCTCGAGGTCATTTAGCGCCCGAATACTTCCCGCACCTAACATGGGCAAAATGCGAATGCCGTTTTCATGATCGAGCTTTGTTGCGATTTTCGAGGCAGCAGCAAGCCATTGTGGCTCCGCTGCGAGCAATCCAATGACAGTTTCTTGAGATTTCGTTTCTGCATCAGCAAAATTCGAGCTGATCAGAAAAGTACACAACCCCACGGCGGATAAGATTGCTCTCATACCGGATTCCTCTATCTACAAACTGCACCATCCCGCCCTGCAAAAACTGAAACTGTTTTGCAACACGCAAGCTTTTAAAGCTCGGATTGTGGCGATCAGGGGGCAGGTTAAAGGTTATCTTTGGGCAATCGGCAAATAGGCACGAGGTTCAGGGCCATCATAAAGAGTTAGGGGGCGGATCAAGATATTATTCTGCATTTGTTCAATGCATTGCACCGTCCAGCCCGGCACGCGGCCAACAGCAAAGATTGGCACGAATAAATCCGGTGCAATTCCATTGAGATAATAGATAACTCCAGAATAGAAATCGACATTTACGTTCACGCCAAACCGCGCATAGGGCTTCATCGCGTCGACAACGGCCTGTAAAATAGCAAACCATTTTGGCTCACCCATTTCCCGTGAAAGTTTTTCGACGCCGTCACGCATGTGCCGTGCACGAGGGTCTTCAGTGCGGTAAACGCGGTGGCCAAAGCCGGTTACAGCTTCGCCAGCAGCGCGTTTAGCTTTGACATAAGCGGCGGCGTTTTCGGGGGCTCCAATCTCCTGTGCCATGCGCATCACATCTTCGGCCGCACCTCCATGTGCAGGGCCTGCAAGGGCAGCAATCGCAGCTGTCATCGCGCCATGAAGATGAGCTTCGGTTCCGATCACCACGCGTGCGGCGAAGGAGGATGCGTTGCTGCCATGCTCGGCATGAAGTATCAAATCGCGGTCCATAAGCTGCGCAGCATCTGCAGAAGGCTTGCGGCTCGTCATCATCCACAAGAAATTCGCCGCATGAGAAAGCGTTTCATCAGCTGGCGGAATTGGTTTGCCAGCGCGAATAGCGGCATGAGCTGCAACAATCATCGGGATTTGTGATGAAAGCCTAATGCCTTTGATGCGTGCGGCTTCGATGGATTTGTCGGCTTCTAGTGGGTCGTATACACTTAGTGCAGAAACACATGTCCGCAACACATCCATGGGATGGCCAGATTTTAGTGTAGTAATGAGCGAAATGATTTCAGGTGGTAGTTTTCGTTCAGATTTTAAAGCCTGGTCGAAATCAGCCAATTGTGTTGCAGTTGGCAACTCACCATTGATTAACAAATATGCTGTTTCTTCGAAGCTGGAATATTCGGCGAGATCATGGATCGAGTAGCCCCGGTAGCGCAGCTCCCCGGCCTTGCCGTCAATAAACGTGGTTGCGGAGCGTTCAAAATAGACCCCTTTAAGGCCGCGGTTGATTTGAATCTTCTCTTCTTCAGACATTATCAGTATTCCAGTTTCTATGAGCAATGTGATTGACGAAGCCAAAGCAAAGATCAAGAGCCAAAACCTCAAGCTGGTGATGCCAGAGGGTGATGACCCACGCATTCAGGCCGCCGCGAAAATACTGAAAGAGCAGGGACTGGCCGAGCCGATTTTGGAAATGCCAGAATCTTCGCCGCAAGCTATCGCATTGGTGTTGGCGCGGCGCGAAAAAATGAATGAAGCAATGGCTGTGCGGCTTCTGAAAAAACCACTTTATGCGGCAGGCGCAATGGTGGCCACTGGTGCGGCACATGCCATGTTGGCCGGTGCGGCTAATCCAACCGCCCGCGTGATTGAAGCCGCCATGATAACCATCGGCCTTGCCCCAGGCATCAAGACAGCTTCAAGTTTCTTCCTGATGCAATGGCCAGACAGATGTTTGTTGTTTGCCGACTGCGCCGTGAATATTCAGCCCAACGTAAATGAACTGGCCGACATTGCTCTGGCTTCAGCGACGAGTGCGGCTAAGATTTTAAATAGTGAGCCGCGCATCGCATTGCTCTCCTTCTCGACCAAAGGCAGCGGCAGTCACCCTGATGCCGATAAGGTGGTGCAAGCTTTGCGCTTGGCCTGCGAACGTGCGCCCCATCTTAAAATAGATGGTGAGTTGCAGGGCGACGCTGCGCTTTCGGCCACCGTCGCCGCCCACAAATTGAAAGAGCCAAGCGATGTGGCAGGCAGGGCAAATGTGTTAGTGTTCCCTGATCTCGATGCGGGCAACATTGCTTATAAGCTCACGCAATATTTAGGCGGCGCGCAAGCGATCGGTCCAATTCTTCAAGGCTTTGCCAAGCCAGTTTCTGATCTCTCGCGCGGCGCGACAGTGGAAGACATTGTTGATACGGCAGCACTTCTGCTTTCAATGGTGTAAGCCTATTTAAGCTCGATCTCGATAAAAGCATATTCGCTATCATTGGCGTTGATTACATCATGCTCAACGCCTTCTTTGCGGAAATATGGAACACCCTTTTTCATTTCGGCCAAGCTTGTGCCGTCAATTGTTTCCAATTTCACTTTGCCGTCCATCAAAGGCACCACAACATAGTCGTGCCCGTGCTTATGCCAACCTGTGTTCTGGCCGGGTTGAAAGCGATACTCGGTTACAATTACGCGTTCATTTTCGACGAATATGGTGGCTTTGGCTGTTCCAATCATGGTGATCTCCTTTTTTACAACTTGCGACCAATGTTGCATTTTGAAAAGAGCCAGTTGCAAATTGGATGCAATGTTATAATATAACATGGATGTTGATCTCTCATCACAACCACGACCAATGCACCGCAGACCTTATCTCCCGCGCAGAACAAGCCTGCGCTAAGCGTGGCACACGGTTGACTGAGCAAAGGAGAGACGTGCTTTCCAGCGTAGCCGAAAGCCATAGCGCAGTTGGGGCATATGAAATTATCGAACGCATGGCCTCAGGCGGAGCAAGGCCTGCCCCCATCACCATCTACCGCGCGCTGGATTTTTTGCTTGAGCATGATCTGGTGCACAAGATTGAAAGTCGCAACGCTTATGTGGCTTGCTCGGGAAGTCACGCTAACAGCCAACCGACTCTTTTAATCTGCGATAAATGTGGCGTTGTCGATGAAGTTATAGAACCCGCGACCAACACCAGTTTGCAAAGCACAGCAGCGACAAAGCATTTCGCGATCAATAAAACTGTGATCGAATTATCGGGCACATGCAATCATTGCGCGTTGAATAGCTGATATGTTGAAGATCAATCCTGCACTCATCTCCGCACATGCGCTTGGCCTAAAGATCGGGGGGCGCAACATTTTAGAGAATGTGAACATCTCGGTTCACGACCGTGAAATTGTAACCGTAATCGGCCCCAATGGTGCTGGCAAATCGACGCTTATTAAAGTGATGCTCGGTCTGATCTCGCAAACGTCAGGCCATATTCATAAGTTTGCAGATTTGCGCGTTGGCTATGTGCCGCAACGCTTCCCTGTTTCACCCAATGTGCCATTGTCTGTGCGCCGTTTGCTCACGCTTACACACAAAGCAGGTGAACAGGAATTGCAGCACACTTTGGCTGAAACAGGTATCGCACATTTGATCAATGCGCGCGTTGCTGATCTATCGGGTGGTGAGTTGCAACGTGCGCTTTTAGCGAGAGCACTTCTCCGCCAACCGCAATTGCTGGTGTTGGACGAACCTGTTCAAGCTGTGGATTTTGACGGTGAATTGAAACTCTATGAATTGATCTCAAACATTCGCAAGGCGCGTGGTTGCGGCATTCTCATGGTCAGCCATGATCTGCATATGGTGATGGCTGAGAGTGACCGCGTGATTTGTTTGAACCGCCATATCTGCTGCGAAGGGGCGCCCATAGCTGTGCAGAAAAGCCCCGAATTCTCAAAAATGTTTGGCCCCAAAGCAGCGGCGATGATTGCAGGCTATTCGCATCATCATGATCACGACCATGAGAGTCACGAACATTCGCATTTTAGCGATTTCAAACCCAGTCATGGGCACAAGCATTAATCCATGAACATTTCCATCCTCTCCGAACCCTTCTTCATCCGCGCCCTGCTTGCTGGCCTAGGTGTTGCTATCGTTGCAGGTCCCATCGGCTGCTTCATCGTCTGGCGGCGCATGGCTTATTTTGGCGAGACACTGGCCCACGCAGGCTTGCTGGGTGTTGGAGTTGGATTGTTGTTTAACGTCAGCATCACCTTGGGTGCAGTGGTTGCAGCTATACTCGTCGCACTCCTGTTGCTCGCGCTTAAACGCCAACAGCAAGTGGCCACCGATACTCTGCTCGGCATCCTTTCGCATACGGCATTAGCCCTCGGCATCATCACAATCGGTTTGGTGACCGGCGCCGTGACGGGCCATCTTGATATTTTATTTGGCGACGTGCTGACAGTATCCAAGAATGATGTGATCACAATCTGGATTGGTGCCATCGCCGTTCTTGCCGTGATCGCTTATCTCTGGCGCGATTTAATCGCCATATCCGTCCATGAAGATTTAGCACGGGCTGAAGGCGTGAATGTGCCTTGGGTGGAATTGGTTTTCTTGATCACCATGGCCGCAGTAACAGCCTTCGCCATGAAAATTGTGGGACTTCTGCTGATTACTGCTCTGACCGTCATTCCCGCCGCTGCGGCAAGACGCATGGCCAACACGCCGGAATCCATGGCCATGTGGTCAATCATTTTTGCATGCATTGCAGCAATCGGCGGCTTGTTAATGTCGGCTCTTTATGGAACCATTGCTGGCCCTTCCATCGTCCTGTGTGCCAGCTTTCTGTTTGTATTGACCTTGTTAAAAAGGCAGAGCAATTAGGCATACCATGACTTATTCAGCAATCGAAACCAGACGAAAATCTATCGGCGTAAACGTCGCCCACATCAAAGTGGGCGGTGGTGCACCAGTCGCTGTGCAGTCCATGACCAATACGGACACGGCCGATGTGCAGGGAACAGCCACGCAATGTTTTGAACTAGCCAAAGCCGGATCAGAACTCGTGCGCATCACCGTTGACCGCGAAGAGTCCGCAGCCGCTGTGCCCGCCATTCGCGCGGCGCTTGATAAAATGAATTGCAATGTGCCGCTGGTTGGGGACTTTCACTACAACGGCCACACGTTGCTGACTGCCTATCCCGATTGCGCTGAGGCACTCGCTAAATATCGGATCAACCCTGGCAATGTGGGTTTTAAAGATAAGAAAGACCGCAATTTTTCCACGATGATTGAAGTGGCAATCAAACATAACAAGCCAATCCGCATCGGGGTCAATTGGGGTTCACTTGATCAAGCCATGCTCGCAAGCCTGATGGATGAAAACGCCAAATCCGCATACCCGATGCCTGCACGTGCTGTGATGCACGAAGCCATCGTACGTTCTGGAATTGAGTCTGCGCATTTTGCCGAAGAGTTGGGACTCGCGCGCGACAAGATCATCATCAGTGCGAAGTGTTCAGAAGTGCAAGACTTGATCGCCGTCTACCGCATGATGGCTGCACGCACCGATCACGCTTTGCATTTAGGCCTCACCGAAGCGGGCATGGGATCAAAAGGCATTGTCGCCTCAACAGCTGCGCTTTCAGTTTTGTTGCAAGAAGGCATTGGCGATACCATCCGCATCTCTCTCACTCCCGAACCCGGCGGTGACCGGACGCGGGAAGTAATCGTCGCCCAAGAAATTCTGCAAACCATGGGCCTTCGCGCGTTTGCCCCCATGGTCATTGCATGCCCCGGCTGCGGTCGCACCACATCAACCGTCTTCCAAGAACTGGCCCAAGATATTCAATCTTATGTCCGCAACCGTATGCCCGATTGGCGCGAAACTTATCCCGGTTTTGAAAATCTGTCGCTCGCAGTCATGGGTTGCATCGTCAACGGGCCAGGTGAATCCAAACATGCCGATATTGGCATTTCACTGCCGGGCACAGGCGAACTTCCCGCCGCCCCAATTTATATCGACGGTAAGAAAGTGAAAACCTTGCGCGGCGAAAACATATCGCAACAGTTCCAAGAAATCGTTGAAAACTATGTCAGCAAACGCTGGGGCTGAACCGCCACACTTTCCGATGCGAGTTGGGGAATTTTTGAAGGATGCTGACCGTTACATGGATCGCGGTGACATCATCCTTACCCGCAATAAAACTTGGGGCAGCCGCATTGTCCATTTCGGTACGGGAAGTTTTTTTACGCATTCGGCATTTGTGTTTCTGCTTCCAAGCTTGGAGGAGCATTTCGACAATACTTTTGTTCTTGAGAGCATGCCCTCAGGTGTTGGTCTTGCTAACATCAAGGGATGGATTACAGGTAAGAATCCACCCGAAGAAATCGCAATCCTCCGCCTGCAAGGCCACGGCCTAGACCGCGCATTCTTCAAGCTGGTCGGTGGCATTATGCTTGATCAGGTGAATTCCGCCTATGATTATGGCATCGCCGTAAACTTGGGGCTATCAGTTTGGTTCGGAATCAAGCTTGGTTGGTCGCGCATCAGCAGGCGCACAACTGCTTATAAGCCTTGGACACCAAAGACATTTATTTGCAGCGGCTATATTCAATATGGCTTGGTCGAAGCCAAGCGCCGCAATAATCTTGATCCAGATTCGGTTTTGTTGAAGGAGGGCGTGGCTTCTTATGATCGCGCTGGACTGCTGGCCGTTTCACCAAACGACATTGCGAATTCAAAAAAACTGAAATGGCTTTATGCAGTGCGTCACGGTTGGGTGCATCGAATAAGTTCTTACGAGCAGGCGCGCGAAATTATTTCCGGCGCTCGATCATAAAGTTTGCGGCCTGTTTCAATACATCAGCACTTTTTCCATAAAACGCCAACCAATGCGAAGCAGCGTCCACTTTGCGTTTGGCCTCTTCTTTTGCTTCAGCCAATCCTAAAAAATCGACAAATGTGGCTTTGCCTTTTGACTTGTCTTTTTGGGTAGCTTTGCCAAGCGTTTCCGCATTCGCTTCAATATCCAAAACATCATCGGCGATCTGAAATGCAACGCCAATGTTTTCAGCATATTTTTGCAGATATAAAACATTGGCGCCTGCCGCCATGGGGCCGGCAATACACGCAAACTCAAAAAGCGCGCCTGTCTTCTTGCTTTGCATTGATGATATCGCTGAGAGAGAATCAAAGTTCTTGGTCTCGGCTTCAATATCCAACATTTGCCCACCGACCATTCCGTCAGGCCCTGATGCCTTTGCGAGCTGTAAAATAATTTCTATTGGCGCATTGGCCCGCGCCAAAATCTCGAACGCAAAAGTCAGCAAGCCATCGCCTGCCAAAATTGCCGTGGCCTCATCAAATTTCTTATGCGTAGTGGGCTGCCCGCGCCGCAGATCATCATTATCCATTGCGGGTAAATCATCATGCACCAGCGAATAGCAATGCACACATTCCAGCGCGCAGGCCATATCAAGCGCCAATGCAATGTCGACTTTATGGAGCCTGCAAGACTCCAAAACAAAAAACGGCCGCAACCTTTTGCCTTGCCCCAAAACCGCATAGCGCATCGCATCACGGAGGCGGTTGCCCGGAATTTCGGGGAGAAGTGCATTGAGACGAGTTTCAGTGGCAGTAGCCGCCAAACTTAAGGCCTGTTCAAAAGCGGATAGTGCCAAATCAAGTTCCCCTGTGTTATGAGACCTTTACTCCCACCACGGTCCCATTCTCGACCGTCATTCCAGCGTATGCTGGAATCCAGCTTGAGGCTGGGTGACTTGTTGAAAGCTGGATTCCTGCTTTCGCAGGAATGACGGTTAAAGGATGTGATTGTTTCACATAGTTCAAACAACTCTAATCACGAACCACTTTTGATGCAATTCGCATTCCCGAAACGGTTGAAGACTTATTGGTATGCCCGCAAGGCCTGGCAGCGCTGGGCCCTAGGGATTCTTGGCTGCATCATCGCTTGGCCGATTCTGATGACGCTGGTTTATGGTGTTCTGCCGCCACCTGTCTCAAACCTCATGCTTAGCCGTCTCATTTCGGGAAATGGCATTCACAAACAGTGGATGAGTTTGGATCAAATGTCGCCAAATTTGGCACGTGCCGTGGTGAGCAGCGAAGACGCGCGCTTCTGTGGCCATAATGGGGTTGACTGGGTGGAGTTTCAGGATGCTTTCGGGGCCACCTTTGAAGCTGGTGAAGCACCGTCTAGAGGGGCCAGCACCATATCAATGCAAACGGCCAAGAACATGTTTCTATGGGATGGGCGTGGCAGCGGCATTCGGAAAGTGTTCGAAATTCCAACCGCCTATTGGATGGATTTCATTTGGACTAAGCACCGCATGTTGGAAGTCTATCTCAACATTGTCGAATGGGCGCCGGGAATCTATGGCGCGGAGGCCGCCTCGCAATATCATTTCAAAAAATCGGCCAGCCAATTGACCAAGCGGGAGGCTGCTTTGCTTGCTGCTGTCTTGCCTAATCCGATCAAGCGCAATGCTGGCAAACCATCGCGCGGCGTGAAAATTGTTGCCAATAGCATCCAAGGCCGCATGAATGATATTGATGCCTATCTGACTTGTATCCACTAAAGCCTTCGGCTATAAGCCCGCCAACAGATGTTGGTCTATCGGCCATTATTTACAAAGAATCATTATATATCAGAGGGTTAAATTATGGCCGTTCCACGGAAAAAAATGTCTCGCAGCCGCATCGGCATGCGCCGCTCAGGTCAAAAAATGCAAACTGTAACTTGGATCGAAGACAAGAAGTCAGGCGAACTTCGTCGTCCGCATCATCTTGATTTGAAGACAGGCATGTATCGTGGCCGTCAAGTTATGGATATTAAGGCTGAAGTTTAAGCCTTTATTTACGAGATTTTCAAAAAGGCCTCGATTTTCGTGGCCTTTTTTATTGTTTGGAAGCTGCGCGTCGTTAACTGGCAAATGAATTGCAAGTTGGGATGCATGTTGGCTGGAAGATGGCAAGATTTCAAGGTGGCGGAGCTGAGCGCAGATGAGGCGCAATCGCTCCGCGCTGACTGGCAAGCCCTCAGCGCGAGCGCAATCCAACCCGCCGGCTACAATGCACCGGATCTGATTCTCCCGCTTCTGAAGCATGTCGGCGGCGCAAAACTAATGACGGTGCGCCATGGCCCAGACCTGCTTATGGCATTCCCAGTTTCATCAAAACGCCTCTTCGTCAAAACTTGGGACACACCGCTCACAGCCAGTGGTTTGCCGCATCTCAATGCCGAATTAGGTGCAAGCACGCTTTTGGCTTTTATCAATGCTCAGACACAACCCGTTTTGTTGACCGCTATTCCCGCACAAGGGGCGTTCATCGAGACGCTGAAAAAACAATCGGCGAATTTTAGGATATTCCAAACTTGGCAGCGTGCAGCTCTAAAACCTATCGGTACTTTTGAAGATTGGCTGCAAACTAACTTTGATCAAAAGCGCCGAAAAGAATTCAAGCGCCTGCGCAATCGTTTAAGCGAGCAGGGGGCAATGATTACTGAAACGCTGAAGCAAGGCCAAGACCCAAAACCATTTATCGATGACCTACTATCGCTTGAATCGAAAGGCTGGAAGGGCAGCGGAGGCACGGCAATTGCTTCAAACTCAAAGCTCAAACTTGCGGTCCAAGAAGCCTGCGCCAAACTTCATCAATCGCACAAACTTCGCTTCTGGAGCTTGAAATTAGACGACAAAGCAATTGCTTCACTTTTTGCCATTGTTGAGGGCGATCAAGCATGGCTTGGCAAAATTGCTTATGACGAGAACTTCGCCAAATACTCGCCCGGCGTTCAAATTATTCTCGACGCAACAGAAGCCCTTTTTGCCGAAACCCATATCAAGCAAATCGACTCAAGTGCTATTCCAAATCATCCGATGATCGACCGCATCTGGCGCGACAGAATAGAGATGGTCAATGTGTTCGTGGCACCGTCTTCAATATCGAAACTGAAATTCAACACCATCGTCAAACTTGAACAACAGCGCATTCATTGGCGTGGGCTCGCCCGCGACTTATATTACAAACTTAAGGGACAGCACAGATCATGAGCGTCGTCATTGTCGATCCACAAATTGCCCGCGATAATTTTCTGAAAAAGCCTTTTCGGCTGAAGCATACATTGGCGGACAATCCGCTGTTTACACTATCTCGCTTAGTCGAATTGGCCAAATCTTTACCCGGCGATGCTATTGAATATAATTCAGGTAAAGTGGCCATAGGTGCTAAGCCTGAGGAAGTACCTAAAATTGATCGGTCGGCTGAAGATGTCATCAAATCCATTGAAACAGAAAATGCATGGATGGTGATCAAACATGTGGAAAATCAGCCAGAATATCGAGCTTTGCTTGAGCAGTTTGTAACCGAAGCAAACATTGCGGCAGGTCGCAAGCCGTCAGATTTTTCAGACATTGAAGGCTTCATTTTCGTATCCTCTGCGAACGCCACAACACCGTTCCACAATGACGCCGAAGAAAACATCTTGATTCAAATCAAGGGCGATAAATTTGTCAGCACTTTTGATAATGAAGATCGCACGCTGCTCACAGAAGAAGATCTGGAAATCTCGCCCAGCCGTCATCGCAACCGCCGCTATGAAGATTGGTTTGAAGAGCGCGCAACGCTGCACACGTTAAAGCCCGGTGATGCAGTCCACATGCCTTATATGATTCCGCATTGGGTGAGCACCGGAAGCACCTATTCAATCTCCATGGCCATGACATGGAAAACCCCCGAAGTTCTGCGCCTTAACAAGATCCGCTTAATGAACGGCACGCTGCGCCGCTTCGGCATGCCACAACGCGGCCCCGGCGTTTCACCAGTTATGGATGCCGCCAAGGTATTGGCTCACGATGCCGCACGTCTGGTAATTGACCCCTTGCGCAAAACAGAAACAGCCCGGCGTATTCTGCGCGGGCTGATCTATGGAAAGAATGCCAATTACTATTTAAAGACGAAGTCTTAATTTAACGGGCTATCTAAGTTCAACTCCAAAACACTCGTCATTCCCACGAAAGCGGGAACCCAACTTCTAACAAAACGAATTGCGGTCAAGTTGGATTCCCGCTTTCGCGGGAATGACGACGTAAAGGAAAATTGATTTCAATCAGCCTGTTAAAAATTTACCCGATAACGCTCTCTGCTGACTTGTAACTATAACCCAAATCATCAGCCACAGCTTTGTAAGTAACATGGCCCGCAGCCACGTTGAGGCCGTTGCGTAAGTGAACATCATCCGCCAACGCCTTCTTCCAACCCTTATTTGCAATCGCCATTCCGAATGGAAGTGTCACGTTATTGAGCGCAAATGTCGAAGTGCGCGCCACACCGCCGGGCATATTGGCCACACAATAGTGGATTACATTATCAACAACATAAGTTGGATCAGCATGCGTTGTGGCATGCGAAGTTTCAGCGCAACCGCCTTGGTCGATTGCCACATCCACAAACACTGAGCCTGCTTTCCAATCCTTCAACATGGCCTTGGTCACCAGCTTTGGCGCGGCTGCGCCCGGAATGAGCACACCACCAATCACCAAATCAGCCGCAGCGCATTCGTCTTCAATAGCACCCTGTGTTGAGTAAAGCGTTTTTACGCCAAGGCCAAACCGTGCGACCAATTCTTCCATCCGGTCGGTGCTGCGCTCAATGATTGTCACATCAGCGCCCATTCCAAGTGCGATAACAGCAGCGTTGGTTCCAACCACACCACCACCCAAGATCACGACTTTGGCCGATGCTACACCGGGCACACCGCCGAGCAACATGCCGCGACCGCCTTGTGCCTTTTCCAAACAATGCGCACCAGACTGAACCGACATACGGCCAGCAACTTGGCTCATTGGGGCCAACAATGGCAGCCCACCGCGCGCATTCGTAACAGTTTCATAAGCAATGCAAATCGCGCCTGACTTCACGAGGCCTTTGGTCTGCTCAGGATCTGGAGCAAGATGTAGGTAAGTGTAGAGAATTTGACCTTCGCGCAACATCGCGCGTTCATTTGCCTGAGGTTCTTTAACCTTCACGATCATATCAGCCTTGGCAAAAATTTCAGGCGCATCAGCAATCATCTTCGCACCGGCAGCAACATAATCAGCGTCGCCCGACCCGATGCCCAGTCCAGCGCCATTTTGCACCAACACTTGATGGCCATTGCGAACCGCTTCGCGCACCGATGTTGGCGTGAAGCCAACGCGATACTCATGATTCTTAATTTCTTTTGGAACGCCGATCAGCATGTTGTGTTTCCTTTTCTTTTCTAGACGAGATTAGTCGATGCAAGATGGAATTACTTTTCATTCTGCGGTCATTCGCGTGGCCCATCTGGACAAAAATTCTAATATATGCCATTTTATTAGAATGAAATACCATAATATAGACAAGACAGATAAAATCATTCTTATCGAGCTGCAACGCAAAGCGACGATGCCAATTGCCGAATTAGCCGAACGCGCCAGTCTTTCCCCTTCTTCCTGCCACCGCCGTGTGAAAATTCTAGAGCAGGCCGGAATCATCACGGGTTACAATGCAACACTCGATGGCAAGCAGCTTGGTCTGGCCAATGAGTTCTTTGTCGAAGTCTCACTCACAGCCCAAACTGAAGAGGCTTTCGAAAAATTTGAAAAAGCAGTGCAGCGTGTTCCTGAAATTTTAGAATGTCATTTAATGAGCGGACAGTTCGATTATCTTCTGCGTGTTGCCGCAGCCGACACCACTGATTACGAACGCATCCACCGCACCAAACTTTCGCGCCTGCCTGGACTGCAACGTTTGCAATCATCACTCGCACTCAGAGCCGTTAAAGCTTGGGCGGGCTATCCTGTGGTTTGACGGCCCATCACATGGTCGCGCCACAGCATAAACAAGCCAGCACTCACCACGATGGCGGCCCCAACCAAAGTCCAGAAATCTGGAAAATCATGGAAAAATAAAACACCATAAAGCACCGCCCAAATCATCGCTGAATATTCAAATGGTGCGACAAAATTTGCGGGTGCTGAACGATAAGCATTCACATATGCCATCATCGAAACCGCAGCGAGAAATCCCATCGAAAGCAATACAACGTAGTGCTCACCCAATGGCCAACTTGGTGGTCGCGTTAAGAACGCCAATGTTTTACTGCCCTCATTGGCAAGGCCGAAAATAGAAACCACGAGACCCATTAAAACAGCGACTGCCAAATAAATCAAATTCTGCCAATTGCTGATCACCAACGTATCAACCTTTTGCGAAAGCGACCGCCCCATCATTTGGCCAACGGCATAAGCAAAGGCCGAATAGAGAGCTAAGAGCGATGCTGGCTGAAAGCTGCCCGTAGCAGGCCGAACCATTACCAAAACGCCAATGAAGCCCGCAATAATTGCAATCCACCGATGCAGCGGAACGCGTTCGCCTAAGCCCCATCCTGAGAGAGCTGCAACAAATAATGGTAAGGTGAAATAGATCGAAACGGTATTGGCCATCGCTAAAGACGAGAGTGATAAAATATAAGCAAAGTAAGCCGAAGCCAAAACCAAACTGCGCAATAGAATGCGTGGGAAATAGGGTGTTGCGAGTGTTGGCAATCCACCCTTCATCGCCAACCAAATACCTAAAATAGGCACTGATGTGACACAGCGAAACATCACCATTTCATAGGCGGGATAAACACCCGACACCGATTTTACGATCATGTCCTGTGTTGAAGCCATCATCACAGCAAGCATCACCAAGCCAATAGCTTGAAGTTTATTATCTGTGCTCATGAAAGTGATTTTATCGTCTCAGCCAGCAGTTTCACGCCGGGTTCAATTTTCTTCTCATCGATTGACGAAAACGCCAACCGAAAATAATTCTTTGGTTGTTGCGCGGCTCCAAAATTAACTCGGCCTGGTTCGATGAGAATACTTTTTGCAGCCGCAGCCTTTGTTAGAATCTCGCTATCTAACTTCGCCGCACCTTTCACCCAAAAACTTGTACCGCCAAATGAAGGAATTCGCGTTGAGCTTGGAAAATGCGTTTCTAGCGCCGCCCCCATAATCTCCCAGCGCGTGCGATAAGCCTTATGCAACCGCCTGATCAAAGTGTCATGATGGCCCAGCGATAAAAACAAAGCCACAGTGCGCTGATTGTTGCTTGGTGCATGTCGCACCATCAAACGGCGCAGCGCTCGCGCTTCAGCAATCAATGCCTTGGGCCCAACCATAAAGCCAATGCGAAGCCCCGGAAACAAAGTCTTTGAAAGCGACCCCACATAAATAACACGCCCCTCATCATCGAGAGATTTAAGCGCGGGGCAGGGCTCATTCACATAGTTGGTTTCAAATTCATAATCATCTTCAATGATGATGAAGTCTTTCTCAGAAGCTTTTTTCAACAGTGCCATGCGCCGCTCTAATGGCATCGTCACCGTTGTCGGAAATTGATGGCTAGGTGTTGTGAACACAACATCTGCATCATCAAGCTGCGGCCCAACAACAAGGCCTTTCTCGTCAATCGGCACCAGCTTTAGTTTATCAGTCGCCAATTTAAACATATTGCGCATGTCAGGATAGCCAGGTTCTTCCATGGCCACCATGGTATTGCGATCGACCAAAAGGCTCGTCAACAAAAACAGTGAGTTCTGTGCGCCAAGCGTCACCAAAATCTCGTCATCTGCCGCCATAATACCGCGGCGTGGCAAAATGCGGCGGCGGATTTGTTCGACAAGCAGCGGATCATCATTGGACCATGTATCATTGGTCCAAGCCCCAAACCATTTCTTCCCCAAGGCCTGTCTGGTGCAATCGCGCCATTCTGCCAGCGGAAACAGCGTGTGATCAACTTGGCCATAAATAAACGGATAGTTATATTCCTGCCAATCCAACGGCTTTACTGAATTTTCTAAACTGTTGGGTCGCTGCTTCACACGCGTTCCCCAATCAAGTTCAGAAGATACTTTCGCAACACCATTTTTGGCTGAACGAGGTTTTGCAACAGTGTCATCAATCGCTTTATCAGAAACGAAATAGCCTGAGCGTTCCTTCGCTAAAAGATAGCCGTCGTCCAAAAGCCCTTGATACGCCAACACTACAGTGTTGCGCGATACGCCAAGCGATTTCGCCATTTTCCGCGTAGACGGAATGGGCTCAGACTTATCCAACTTGCGATCAAGAATAGCCGAGACCAAAGCCTCTCTGATCTGAGTTTGCAGCGAAGCATATTCGCCCCGCTTAATATGGATAAGCCAATCGCGCATCGTTTAGGTCCAATTTCAAAAATTGGCTCTATCGTAAGGCCAGATCGCAATCTTGCCAAGGGCTGGCCCAACAAACTCGAAAAATATGGGCGTAGTGCGCTCGCCCGTGTTTGGCTATCGTTGCTACATGCGAGTCTTCCCACAACCTCAAATCAACACATCGCCCAAAAACTGGGACGAGGTTAAAACCACCACTTGTTACATGTGCGCCTGCCGCTGCGGCATCAAAGTGCATCTGAAAGATGGCAAAGTCATATACATTGATGGTAACCGCGATCACCCCGTGAACAAGGGCGTCATTTGTGGCAAAGGTGCAGCTGGCATCAAGCAGCATTACTCACCTGCGAGACTATCCAAACCATTGATCCGCGTAGGCGAACGCGGCTCCGGCGAATTCAGAGAAATCGAATGGGAAGAAGCACTGCGCACTGCAACCTTGTGGCTTTCTGAAACCCGCAACACTAATCCTGCAAAGCTCGCATTCTTCACCGGCAGAGACCAATCCCAAGGCCTCACGGGCTGGTGGGCTTCACAATTTGGCACCCCCAACTATGCAGCTCATGGCGGCTTCTGCTCGGTCAATATGGCGGCGGCTGGCCTTTATACTTATGGTGGTTCCTTCTGGGAGTTTGGCGAGCCGGATTGGAAACACACAAAATATTTTCTGCTCTTTGGCGTTGCCGAAGACCACGCTTCGAATCCGCTCAAAACAGGCTTGGGCAAGCTTAAAGCGCGTGGCGCAAAAATCATTTCCATCAATCCAGTGAAGACGGGTTATTCCGCCATCGCCGATGAATGGGTGGGCATTACGCCAGGGACGGATGGTTTATTTGCAGGAGCACTCATCCACTGCTTGCTCGAAGCACAAAAGATTGATGGCGAATATCTGTCGCGTTATACAAATTCTCCGTGGCTGGTGATTGAAAATAAAGGCGGCGCGGATGATGGTTTAATCCTCCGTAATGCTGCTGGAACGCCGTTGGTATGGGACCCTACAACCAATGCCACCAAAGTGGCCATGACCTTTGGTTCTGATCCTTGTTTGCTGGGTCGTTTCACATTGCCCGATGGTCGAAAAGTGGTGACATCTTTCACTTTAATTGCAGAGCGTTTCAGCAGCGCGGAATATGCGCCAGAAACTGTCGCTGCCAAATGTGGAGTGTCCGCCGAAACCACAAGGCGCATCGCGTCGGAATTGGCACACACGGCATTTAACGAATCCATTGAGCTTGATATTCCGTGGACGGATTATCTGGGCCGCCGCCATGAAAAAACCATTGGCCGCCCAATTGCCATGCACGCCATGCGCGGGATTAGCGCCCATTCCAATGGTTTCCAAACCTGCCGTACCATTCATATTTTACAAATCATGCTTGGCACCATCGATGTGCCCGGCGGCACGCGCTATAAACCGCCATTCCCAAAATCCATTCCACCCAACGTAAAGCCTGCGGGTAAATTGGGGCAGGTGAAACCCAACACGCCATTGCCCGGCCCACCGCTTGGCTTCGTCAACAGTCCAGAAGATTTGTTGGTGGATGAGCATGGAACCCCGCTACGCATCGACAAAGCCTATTCATGGGATGCGCCATTATCCGCCCATGGCATGATGCACATGGTCATCAACAATGCCGCAAAGGGTGACCCCTATAATATTGACGTGCTGTTTATGTATATGGCCAATATGAGCTGGAATTCAGCTATGAATGTGCCGAATACTATCAGTGCACTGACGAATAAGCGCGAAGACGGCGAATATGTTATTCCCAAAATAATCTACTCTGATGCCTATGCCTCAGAGATGGTGCATTACGCCGATTTGATTTTACCTGACACAACATATCTGGAGCGTTGGGATTGCATCTCAATGCTCGACCGCCCAATTTCGGAGGCTGACGGACCAGCGGATTCTATCCGCCAACCTGTGGTGGAGCCTGACCGTGACGTCCGCCCATTCCAAACCGTTCTGCTCGATTTGGGTTATCGCTTAGGCCTTCCTGGAATGACCAATGCCGACGGCAATCCGCGCTATCCCGGCGGCTACCCGGATTACATCGTGAACCATGAACGCGCTCCCGGCCTTGGGCCACTTGCTGGTTTCCGTGGGAAAGATGGAACTGCTGCGGGCAGGGGGCAGGTGAACCCGGGTCAACTCAAAGCCTATATCGACAATGGCTGCCACTGGTATCAAGAACTGCCCGACAACATGAAATATTATCGCCATGTGAATTGGGACTATCTCGATTGGGCCACCTTCTTCGGCTTCCTGCCGCGCCCTGATCCCATCATCCATCATGTCTATTCTGAAACGCTGCAAAAGTTCCGCCTCTCCGCGCGCGGTCATGGCAAAGTGCAGCCTCCTGACGAGCATAAAAAACGCATCGAAACTTATTTTGATCCGATCCCATTTTGGTATCCGCCATTTGAAGGCACGATGGTGAGCGAAACCGAATTTCCCATGCATGCCATCACCCAGCGCCCCATGGCCATGTATCATTCATGGGGTTCGCAGAATTCGTGGCTCCGCCAAATTCTCGGCCGCAATTGGTTATACATTCACAAGAAGCGCGCCGATAGTTTGGGCATTAAAGAGGGGGATTGGGTGGATGTGATTTCACATCACGGCAAAATCAAAGGCCAAGCCAAATTGCTCGACGGTCAAAATGAAGACACGGTGTGGACTTGGAATGCTATTGGTAAGCGCTCAGGAGCATGGGGTTTGTCGCCGGACTCACCCGAATCCAAAAAAGGATTCCTCCTCAACCACTTAATCAGCGATCTTCTTCCAGAACGTGAAGGTGGATATCGCTATTCAAACAGCGATCCGATTACGGGGCAGGCGGCGTGGTATGATCTGCGCGTGCGGGTTGAGAAGAGTGCGGATCAGAAAAATGAATCTTGGCCGCAGTTCTCTAAATTGAAGTCACTCAAAAAGGCCTTCGCCAAATGACCTCACTCCCAACTCCATCCGCCAAAAAGCTCGGCCTCGTCATCGACCTCGATACCTGCGTTGGCTGCCAAGCTTGTGCCACCTCTTGCAAAGAGTGGAACGCGCAAGGCGATAATGGCCCGCTGACTGATACTAACCCACAAGGCAAAGATGTGACTGGCCCGTGGTTCAACCGCATTCATGGCTATGAAGTGAAAGAACAGGGGCGTGATGACTCGCGCATCGTCAACTTCCCACGCTCATGTCTCCACTGCGAAGAGCCAGCCTGCGTCACAGTTTGCCCGACGGGCGCATCCTATAAACGTGCCGAAGATGGCATTGTGCTGATTAACCCCGACACTTGCATTGGCTGCAAACTCTGTTCATGGGCTTGCCCTTACGGTGCACGCGAATATGATTACACCCAAGGGGTGATGAAAAAATGCACGCTCTGTGTTGACCGAATTTACAACACAAACTTAGAACCCGAAGACCAAGTGCCCGCCTGTGTGAAAGCTTGTCCAACGGGAGCGCGTCACTTCGGTGATTTGGGTGATGTGAATTCTGATGTGTCGCTGCTGGTTAAAGAGCGCGGCGGTTATGATCTGCTGCCAGAGATGGGCTATAAGCCCACCAATAAATATCTTCCACCCCGAGCCAGACGCAACACCGCGCAAGCCCATATTGAAAAGCTTCCGAAGGCAGACGGCTCGACGATGGAAAAACTTTTTCTCTGGGCCGATAAACTACTCAGCAGCAAAAGCGCATCCGCCGCAGCGAATCCAGACGATAATTCAGGTAAGTTAGAAGGATGAACCCCGCCTATTCCGTCATCCTGTTCACCACTGCATCCGGCGCTGGTTATGGCTTGCTGTCTTTATTGGCGCTAGCGGGCGCAAGTCATGGCCGTGCATCAACCCAAGCTTTCGCCTTCACATCTTTGTTCGTCGCACTGGCTCTCATCACCACGGGCCTCCTCTCTTCAACCATGCATTTAGGTCGCCCCGAGCGCGCGTGGCGGGCATTATCACAATGGCGATCATCATGGCTCTCGCGTGAAGGTGTGGCAGCCATCATCACTTACCCCATCGCCCTCGCATTCGGCGCATCCTGGTCTGGCCTCATCGATGCACCAACTTTGATAGCGCCATTAGGTTACGCAACAGCCATCATATGTTTGATCACTGTTTTCTGCACAGCGAAGATTTATTCGACACTCAAAACAATCCGCGCGTGGAATAACCCTCTCGTCTGCCCCATCTACATCGCCTTTGCGTTGGCCACAGGCGCAGTGCTCACCGCCGCAATCGCAAACGCCTTTGGCCGCTTCGTTATCTTTCAAGCAATACTTGCGATGATCGCGATTGTTGCATGCAGCGTATTAAAGTTCATCTATTGGCGCAAAATCGACAATGCCAAGCACACTCACACTATGGGCGCTGCTACTGGACTGGGCGAAGGTGTCCGCCAATGGGAACTGCCGCACACATCGATGAACTTTATCATGAAAGAAATGGGCTATGTCGTTGGTCGTCGCCATGCGCGCAAATTACGTCTCGTCGTTCTATTCTTTCTGAACCTGAGTTTTCTGCTGATGTACCTTGCCTCCAACTGGCAATGGCTCACCTATCTAGCTGTTCCCGCAATCGCCATCGCCACATGGGTCGAGCGCTGGTTATTCTTCGCAGAAGCCGAACATGTGGTTGGTTTATTTTACGGCAAGCAAAGCGCTTGATCAGCGCGCGCCAATCATATAAAGAAATCTTTATATAGTTTTTTGAGGTTCACGATGCAAAACCAAACTTTTACAGAAGCCCTGAACAGCCGCCCCTGGATGCTGGCCGATGGTGCCACTGGCACCAATTATTTTCAGATGGGCCTGATGTCGGGTGATGCGCCAGAAATGTGGAATGTGGAACATGCTGACCGCGTGCGCAAACTGCACCGCCAATTCATTGAAGCGGGTGCGGACATCGTTCTCACCAACACCTTCGGCGGCAATCGCCACCGTTTGAAATTGCATGACGGTCAAGACCGCGTTCGCGAACTTAATATGGCCGCCGTAAAAAATGCCCGCGCCGAAGCTGATGCTTTCACAAGCCGCCAGATTTTTGTGGCAGGCAGCATTGGCCCAACCGGCGAAATCTATATGCCAGTTGGAACCTTCCCGTATGAAGAAGGTGTTTCCGCGTTTGCAGAACAAGCCGCCGCATTGAAAGAAGCAGGTGCTGATGTGTTGTGGATTGAAACCATGTCGGGCGAAGAAGAACTCCGCGCTGCTGTTGAAGGTGCGGCCACTGCAGGCCTTCCCATCGTCACCACCATGAGCTTTGACACCAACGGCCGCACTATGATGGGCATCACACCAACAGCATTCGGCGCATTGGCCTCATCGCTTTTAACCCAACCCGTGGCCATTGGAGCGAACTGCGGAGTAGGCGCTTCGGAATTAATCGCAACCGTCATGGGCATCACCGCCGCAAGGCCAGACGCGAATGTTGTGGCCAAAGGCAATTGCGGCGTACCGCAATACCGCGATGGCCATATCCATTATACAGGAACGCCAGAACTGATGGCTGATTATGCCCGCATCGCGCTTGATGCAGGAGCGCGGATTATCGGCGGTTGCTGCGGCACCAGCCCGGAACATCTGGCGTCTATGCGCCAAGCGCTGGAAGGCCATACCAAAGGCCCGCGCCCAACTGTTGAATTGGTCGAAGCAAAACTCGGTGAAGTCTCAGCACTGGCCAAAGGTATTGATCAAGCCGCTGACGGTGCAGCACGCAGAGAACGACGTCGGAGTTAAAGTCACGATGAGCCAGCCTGTTTCAAATCTAGAATCCATGCTGGCTACCATGTCGCCTAAATTGAACGAAAAGCGCGTGGCTTATCTGTCATCGAATGATGTGCAATCGGTCTTGGCCAAGCTGCCGCCCGAATCCATTATCGGAACTTTCCGCGAGCAAGAGGCAACGACGTTCATCGTGGAACTCACCGCTGCCGAAAATTCCGGTCTCGAAATTCTATTTCGCGGCGCATGGATCACCTTGACAGTGCACTCTGCGCTTTCAGGTGTGGGCCTCACAGCAGCTTTCGCGACGGCGCTGGGCAACGAAGGAATTTCCGCCAATGTCGTGGCCGCCTATTATCATGATCATATTTTTGTGAGCGTGGAAGATGCGGAGAAAGCGATAGCGGCTTTGCAAAAATTGCAGCAAGAAAATCTTTAGTTTGAGCGAGACATAAAATTGGACGTAACCATCACCCAGCTGATCAATAATCTCAGCGGTCAAAACAATATTGCCGATCAAGTTTTTATTCTAATCACAAAATTCGGTGTACCACCTATGGTGTTGGCCGTCGTTGTTCAGTGGTGGGGGAAACGTCCCCGTGAGGAATTGCGCCAAACAACAATTATCGCTGGGCTAACATTCTTGCTCGGACTTCTGTTTGCACAGGCTATATTGCTCTTCATCCACCGCATCCGACCATACGACGCTGGAGTAAGTCATCTTATCATCGACAAAACCATCGACTGGTCATTCCCATCCGACCACGCCATTGCATCGCTATCAATTGCCTTTGCATACTTGCTCAATGACTTTCGGAGACTTGCGTTTGCATTCTTCTGTGCAGCACTGCTCGTATGCTTCTCGCGCATTTTTGTGGGCATGCACTATGCGAGCGATATTCTTGGTGGAGCAGGGGTGGCGCTGCTGACTGCCTATCTCGTGAACACGTTTTATCCGCGCGGATCAAAATTAGATTTGTGGTTGGTGAGTTGGTTTTGATATTCTCACATCACCTTATCAATCACCGTCCGCAAGCGTTCGACGGTGCCCTCGACATTCGTCAACTTATCCAAGCCAAATAGCCCCAGCCTAAATGTCTTAAACTCTGGCCCTTCGCCTACTTGCAAGGGAACGCCTGCTGCGATTTGCATTCCCTCAGCAATAAATTTCTTGCCGTTTTGAATGTCTGAATCATCAGTGTAAGACACCACAACACCCGGTGCGCCAAAGCCTTCGGCAGCAACTGATTGCACGCCCTTGGCCGCCAGCAATGCGCGCACAGATTTGCCCAACGCCCATTGCGCAGCTTTCAATTTTTCAAATCCCAGCTCTTGGGTTTCCTTCATCGTGTCACGAAAGCCAAGCAACGCGTCGGTCGGCATGGTGGCATGATAGGCAAAACCACCGCCTTCATAAGCGGCCATCATGGCGCGCCATTTTTTCAGATCAATGGCAAAGCTGTTGGATGTTGTTTCCGCTAATTTTGCTTCTGTAAGTTTTGACATCATAACCAATCCAGCAGAAGGCGAGGCCGACCAGCCCTTTTGCGGAGCTGAAATCAATACATCCACACCTGTAGCTTTCATATCAACCCAGATGGCGCCAGAAGCAATGCAATCCAAAACCATGAGGGCGCCAACATCATGGGCAGCTGCGGCCATCGCCTTCAGATAGCTGTCAGGCAAAATAATGCCGGATGAGGTTTCCACATGCGGCGCAAACACCACATCGGGCTTTTCTTCGTGAATTTTCTTGACCACTTCTTCAATCGGCGGTGGCGCATAAGGCGAGCGAACATGATTGGCATTCTGCCTTGCCATGATCACCGTGGTCTTGGCCGCAAAACCACCCGCATCAAAAATCTGCGTCCAGCGAAATGAGAACCAGCCGTTGCGAATAATGAGAGCATGTTTGCCATTAGCAAACTGCCGAGCCACAGCTTCCATCGCATAAGTGCCGCCACCGGGAACTAAAGCAACAGCATCCGCTTTGTAAACGTCTTTTAACAAAGTGGAGATGTCGCGCATCACACCCTGGAACTTGGCAGACATGTGATTAAGCGATCGATCAGTAAACACCACCGAAAACTCTTGCAAGCCATCAGGGTCTACATCAGGAAGAAGTCCGGGCATTGGTGTCTCCAAAAAAAACCAAGTATGCCGAAGTTATTTTTGCCGTCAATGCTCTTTGATCAATCCGCTGCGACAAGGGGATTGCGGAACGGCAAATTTCCCTCGATATTCCCACGTCATGAAAGCCTATGAAGCCAAGCACTATTTGATGAGCGCTCAAATCCTTTGGGACCGTGTTGAAAACCGCGACGCCTATCCGTTCTCATTACCTGCCATTTCAAAAATCGAAGAGATTGAGTTCCACCCGGAAGTAACATTTTTCGTTGGTGAAAACGGCTCTGGAAAATCGACATTGATAGAGGCGCTGGCCGTGGCGTGGGGATTCAATGCGGAGGGTGGCTCAAAGAATTTTAACTTCAGAACTTTTGAATCGCACTCTGCGCTGGCAAATTTGATAAGACTGGCCAGAAGCGCCAAGAAAGCCAAAGATGGTTTTTTTCTGCGCGCCGAAAGCTATTTCAACGTTGCTACATCAATTGAAGAAATGGATGCGATACCCGCTCCTTGGAGTCCACCGGTCATAAATAGCTTCGGAGGCAAGTCGCTCCATAAACAATCTCACGGTGAATCGTTCTTCGCACTCATCGAAAATCGCTTCAAAGGTAACGGCCTTTATATCCTTGATGAACCGGAAGCGGCACTTTCACCCTCAAGGCAAATGTCGATGATTGTGCGTATGCATGACTTGATCAAGCTCAATTCCCAATTCATCATCGCAACCCATTCGCCAATCCTGATGGCCTATCCGGACGCTTGGATATATCAAGTCTCGCCGCGCGGTTTAGAACGCGTGGCCTATGAAGACACTGAGCACTATGAAATCACCCGCAACTTTCTCAATCGTCATAAAGATATGGTGGCGCAGTTGTTGGAAGAGTGAATCAATCCCACTCAAACTTCGCAACCACCACGGGCTTGGCCAGCATGAAGGCGTCGCATTCTAACTGCAGCGGCGAGTAATCAGTTTCGGATTTCTTTGTCTTCAACAGTTTCGCAAATTTCTTGTATATCATTTGGTACTCTTCCATCGGCGCTTCCATGATCAGTTTGCCGTTGACGTGGAGAACTGTGCCGCCTTTTGAGAGCTTCATTTTCATGCCATCTGCAGTCGCGAGTTCAATATCCCATATCTGTTCGCCGCGTTGCCGCCAATCGAATGAGGCACTCATATCAACGGGCTTGCCATCGCCGCGCTTGAATTTGATATCAGCACCTATCGGTGTGCTCCAATTTTCGGGCACTTCGATGCGCGATGACTCGACATAGATTGGATCGGGTAAAATCTTGGTGACCACTGAAAGCGCGTTAATACCGGGGTCAAACACACCAAATCCACCGGGCTCGGCGATCCATTGTTGGCCAGGGTGCCATTTGTTCACGTCCTCTTTCCACGTTACGCGCATGAAATTGACGTGTTTGCCTTTGAGCCGCTTCTTGGCTTCATCGACGGATTTATTGTAGCGCGAATGCCACGTTGCATAGAGCACACGTTTTTTCTTTTTCGCATAGTCAATCATCGAAACCATTTCACCAATGGTAGGTGTGGGTGGTTTTTCGATCAGAACATGGTAACCCGCATCCAAAGCCTCCCGCGCCATAGCCAAGCGCACGGATGGCGGAGTGCACAGAGCCACGGCATCAATTTTTATTTTCGATTTGATCAGGTCCGCAAGTGAATCAAAGCACGGCACATAATCCAAAGTAGCGTGGCGGCTGACGCCAGCCACCAGTTGGAATTTTTTGTTGTTGGCGATGCAGGGCAAATGTTGGTCTATAGCGATCTTGCCAATACCGACAACGGCAATTTTAAATACCATGTGTTCCTCTCAACTCAGTGCGCGGTTAAGCGACCCCAAAAAATCATCTACTTCTGATGCTGTATTATAATGCGCCAAGCCAACGCGCAGAACGCCGCCTTTGTCCATCAGGCCCATTTTCTTGATCGGCTCTAGAGCATAGTTGTGTCCCGACCATACAAACATATTGTCGCCCGCAAAATGTCGCGCCAGTTTTTCGGGTGCAACATTATCGACAGTGAATGAAACCGTTGGCACGCGGCGGTGCATGGCATTGGCGGAGGTGACGCCGCGAATAGTGAGGCCTTTCACTTTGCGCAGACCATCAATCAATTGGAGTGTGATGCCTTTTTCATATTCGGCCAAATTGCCCCAGGCCGAATTCAGTTTTGCCACGCGTGTATCACCATTGCCAAACTGCTCAAGATATTCAATCGCCCCCAAACATCCCGCCATACCTTCATGGCTTAAAGTTCCAGTTTCAAATTTATGCGGCAATTCATTTCCAACGGCGCGAACTTTGTAGCCAAAAGTTTCGAGCAGCAATTCTTTGCGACCCCAAAGAATACCCATGTGAGGGCCGAACCATTTATAGGCCGAGGATACGACAAAATCAGCATTCAGTGCTTGCACATCAATGGCATAATGCGGCGCATATTGAACAGCATCGAGATAGACGAGGGCGCCAGCGGCTTTGGCCTCTTTGGCAAACTTCGCGACGTCATGAACTGTGCCGGTGCAATTTGAAGCCATGCCCATGGCCAACAGTTTGGTTTTTGAACTCAGAACTTTGGTGAGAGCATCTGCGGCAAATTCATACGTTTCGGTATCAAACTCCATCCAACGCACAACCAGCCCCAAATCATCTGCCAGCAGCAACCAAGGTGCAACATTGGCATCGTGGTCCATGCGGCTCAGCACAATTTCATCGCCCTTGTTGAAGCGCTTGCCGAGGCAGCGCGACATGTGAAGTGTGAGCGTGGTCATGTTTTGGCCGAAAATGATTTCTTCAACCGAAGCTGCATTATAAAAATCGGCGCAAGCCTGATGCGCCTCATCCACCATGGCTGAAGCGTTCATTGTGGTTTTAAAATAGCCGCCTAAATTTGCGTTATGGTGAATTAAAGTATCAACCGTGCGGTCGATGACCTGTTGCGGAACTTGGGTTCCCGCTGGATTATCAAAATAAACCCTCGAATTTCCAGCGTCTTTTAAGGTAAGCGAGGGAAACTGGGCTCTGGCGGCCTCAATATCAAACTTATACTGCAATTTGGATTCTCCGATTGAGATATCATTAGCGGGCTTAAAGCCTTGTCTCAACAGTCGGTTTCAGGCAAGTGCATGTCGTGCAAGTGTGGTGTTTTTTAACTAAGCGCTTGTAAGTTTAGACACCAAGCAGAATTTTGGAGTGCTGTGATGAGCGACGAAGGCGAACTTGATCTGAATTCCCTCAATGATGAGGAACTGGTTCAACAAATCCACGACGATCTTTATGACGGCCTCAAAGAGGAAGTGGAGCAGGGAGTCAATATTCTCCTCGCTCGGAACTGGACTCCCTACAAGACTTTGACCGAAGGCTTGGTTGAGGGCATGCGCATTGTAGGTATTGATTTCCGCGACGGCATTTTGTTTGTGCCTGAAGTTTTGCTCGCCGCCAATTCCATGAAAGCTGGCATGGCCATTTTGCGTCCGTTGCTGATCGCCACTGGCGCACCGCGCCTTGGCAAAATGGTGATCGGCACTGTTAAGGGCGACATTCACGATATTGGTAAGAATTTGGTAGGCATGATGATGGAAGGCGCTGGCTTTGAAGTCATCAACCTTGGGATCAATAATCCCGTTGAGAATTATTTGAAAGCCATCGACGAACATCAACCAGACATCATCGGTATGTCAGCTCTGTTGACGACGACTATGCCTTATATGAAAGTTGTTATCGACACGATGAAGGAAAAAGGTATTCGTGATGACTATATCGTTCTTGTTGGTGGTGCACCGTTGAACGAAGAATTTGCAAAAGCCGTAGGTGCTGATGCTTATTGCCGCGATGCGGCGGTGGCGGTTGAAACGGCCAAAAGCTTTATGGCGAGAAAGCATAATCAACTTCCCGCATAATTTTATTTACGGATGTGTAAATTTTTGAGCGGCTTTCGAGTCGCTCTTTTTTTATTTGAGATACCCAACAATATTGTTTGCATCGGCGATCAGCCCATCGGTGAGGAGAGGCATAGCAATCAACAAGCCAGTAGCCATGAGAGCCGCAATCAAGCCATATTCGATTGCTGTCGCGCCACGTTCATTTTTAAAAAAAGCCAGCATTCGTATTCTCCTCAGTCCGCATTGTTCGCAATATCAGCCAAGCGAACCCTCTGTAGAATAGCCTATCGTTCAGAAATTAACGGTCTCTGAATTCCTCCCAGAAGATTAGAGACGACTTTGTTTAGGTTTCAAATGACTTCGTCTTAAGTTAATAAGTGTCTAACAGCATCTTAGAGCGACAAAAAAAGGCACCGCAGAGCGATGCCTTTTTCCGAATTTAAAGCGGCATGTTTTGCAATCAGGCAAAACAACCACATAACTATTACTTCAAATAACCGGCGATTTGACCGAATTTGGCGATCAAAGCGTTGGTGATCAATGGCATTGCAGCGATCAAGCAAACAGCCATAGCAGCGGCGATCAGACCGTATTCGATTGCAGTTGCGCCTGATTCGTCGTTAATGAAATTCTTCATGATTTAATTCTCCAATTTATGTTACAGCACCTATCCCCAGTCCTTGCATTTGCTTGGTTGCCAGTGGATATGTATGCAAACTACGCGACACCTATTAACGCCAGTTAAAATCTGTCGGTCGAATTGTGCCTATCTCTCCAAATTTGCGGAAGACGCGAAAACTTGGTTAACATCTGGCAAAGGGGAAAATGCGGATGACGACACTCGATCTTGGCCCTTCCGATCATTATGCTCAGCACACGGACAATGCGCGCGTGCTGCTTTTGGCCTGTGGCGCGCTGGCCCGCGAGATAGTTGATTTAATTGAAATCAACAATTGGCAGACCTTCGATATTCAATGCTTGCCTGCCAAATGGCACAACACACCGCAATTTATTGTGCCTGCTTTGCGCGAGAAGATTCAAAACAATAAAGCCAACTATAAGTCGATCTTCGTGCTCTATGGTGATTGCGGCACAGGCGGCTTGCTCGATGCGATGCTGGCGGAGGAGGGTGTTGAGCGCATTGGCGGGCCACATTGTTATGCATTCTATACAGGCAATGAACTTTTCGCAGCGCGTGCCGATGCGGATATGACCAGCTTCTATCTCACCGACTATCTTGCGCGGCATTTCGATAAACTGATGTGGCAGGGCATGGGATTGGACAGGCACCCTGAATTGTTGAGCGATTATTTTGGCAATTATACCAAGCTGATCTATTTGGCCCAAACGGAGGATGAAGGTTTGCAAAGACACGCTGAAATGGCGGCGGTGAAACTGGGGCTGGAATATGAATATCGGTTCACAGGTTATGGCGAATTGGAACGCGATATGAAAATAAATGCTATAACCTGAAAATAAGTGTTGACACCGTACGGTGAACCTGCTAGCTTCTGGTAATATCGACATTTGCGCGTGAGATCGAAATGGGCACACAACGCTGGCCCGGCTGCATCAATAACGCCGACGATCGAAATCAAAACTGACATCCAAAGCAAAAACGATTATCATCGAAAAGAACCCGATTAGGAGCTTTCCATGACTAAAACCGTCCAAGACATGCTGGCCGAAGCCCGCGCCGCAGTGCCAACCATCACCCCGCAAGAAGCCATGAAAATGGCGGAAAATCCAAATGTAGTGTTCGTTGATTTGCGCGACGGAACTGAAGTGCAAGCTAGCGGCAAAGTGAAAGGGGCGTTACACATTCCGCGCGGCCTTCTGGAATTCCAAGCAGACACATCTGCGCCGTCTCACAATAAAGCGCTGGATCCTGAGAAAACCATCATCACCTATTGCGCCGCGGGCGGCCGAGCGGCCCTGGGCGGCAAGACGCTGAAAGACATGGGTTACAAGAATGTGCTGAACATGGGTGGCTTTGCCGGATGGAAAGACGGCGGCGGCGAAGTGGAATGAATATGCTGTTTCGCTTTCTGAGTGTTTCACTCTGCTTGCTGCTATGCGGCTGTATTTTGCAATCCCCCAAACCGCTATTTTCCGAAAATGAGGGGAAGCCCGTTCTCAAGCAGTTTGGAAACAGCTTCGTGGCTTTTAATCGCGAGAGCGGCGAGTGGAAAAAGCAAGAAGATGTTGTGAAATTCACCACGGTGGGAAATCACTATGTGGTGAAAGACAAATCTGGCAACATCAATGTTCTCTTTGCTAAGCTAAGTGACCAGTGGTTTTTGATGCAAACCAACGAAACGGGCAAGCCTGCCACCTATCTCCTGGCAAAATTTGAAGGCAAATCCCTGGTGCTGAATATTTTGAGCTGCAAGGTTTTGAAAACTAGCGTTTCAATGAAAGACGCAATCAGCTTTAAAGGCGACGATTGCACGGCAAATGCCCAAATGACAAAAGAGAAATTCGTCGAACTTACAAAATCGCCTGAGCCTGCACTGCTAAAGATTGAGGCAGTGAAGTGACGGGATGATGGGCGGCGACAGCGCAAAATAATTCGGCGGAATAGATTGACCACCTGACTCGTATCTCAATTGTAGTTTTACAATTTGGATATCATTAATGCAGAACTTTGTTGCCGAACGCCTGAGCGCCGCGCGTATATTTGTTCCCTCTATTGCGCCAGCTGATGCGGCCAGACTATTAGGTCAATCAGATGTTCTGTTTCTGGATGTTCGACATGTGAGCGAGATTGCAGCGGCCGGCAAAATAAAGGGCGCGCTCAATGTTTCCTGTGAACTGCTTGAGTATAAAGCTGATCGGAATTCATTTTTACATGTGCCTGAATTGGTGCCGGATAAAACTATTATTGTTTATAGCGCAGCGGACAATCGCAGTGCACTGGCCGGCGCCACATTAAAGCAAATGGGATTTGCCGATGTTAGAAATATGGGCGCGTTTGAAGCTTGGAAACGCGGCGGCGGTGCGGTGGAGTTTTGATGCGTGAAGGCAACCGGATAATCGGTCCTTTGAATGAAATGGTGTTCAGCGATTTGAGTTCGAGCGCCAGATTGTTAGTTTCTTGCAGCTGCGCTAAACTATGCACATGACCCAATTGGCTTCGCGTATCAAAAGTGATCAAGCAGTCTGCGGCGGAAGGCCCGTTATTCGCGGCACCCGCATCCGCGTGAGTGATGTATTGGATTTACTGGCGGCTGGAGAGACGAGGGTGGCGATCCTTGAGGATTATCCCTATTTAGAAGACGCGGATATTACTGCAGTTCTTAAATACGCCGCCGCGTCGGTTGTGCTCTAATTCCCTCGCCCCCTTGGGGCGAGGGTGGGGCCCATTGCACTTGCAATGGGAGGGTGCGGGGATTTAGGTTAGGTCTCATGCGTAAAGACCCCACAACACTGGCCCGCGCAAGAGAGCTGCGCCGTGAAGCAACTGCTGCGGAGAAAATCCTGTGGCATCACTTGCGCAATCGCCTACTGAATAATTTAAAATTTTCGCGGCAAGAACCTATCGGACCGTATATTGCCGACTTCGTTTGTCGCGCGAAAAAATTGATTATTGAAATTGATGGAATGACGCATGAGACACCCGATGAGCTGGCGCATGATGCCGCCCGAACTGAATTCTTGGTGGGGCAGGGCTACCGCGTGATCCGTTTTCGCAATGAGGAAGTGTTTGGCGATCTTGGCCCAGTTCTCGAAGTGATAATTCAGAGCTTGCGTTAAGGCCCCTCACCCTCCCATCTCACTACGTTCGACGGGCCCCAACCCTCTCCTCAACGAGGAGAGGGAAAGGAAGCTGCAACTTCTTCCTTACTTTCCCTCGCCCCGTTGGGGCGAGGGTGGGGCCCGCGAAGCACAGCGAAGTGGGAGGGTGCGGGGAATTGGAGTTATCCCCGCCGCCTCACCCGTCTCGCCCCACCATCATCCCCCAGCGTCACCACATCCTTATGTGGCGGCAGAGTCACCACCTTCTTCAAATTCACAAAATCAGCCGTCTTATGTGGAAAGGCCATTGCTTCCACAAAATGCTGCTGGAACATGGGTTCAACCGCCGTCTCAATCTTCTCAATCCGCCGCACCACGTGTTCGATTTCGTCGCGGGCAGCTTTATTTAGCAGTGCAATCCGCGCACCTGTGCCTGCGGCGTTACCCGCCGACTGCACGCGCGATAGATCGCAATCGGGGATGAGGCCCAGCACCATGGCGTATTTCATGTCGATGTGGCTTCCAAACGCTCCGGCCAATCTGATTTTGCCTACGCTCTCAATGCCCAGCTTATCCATCAACAGGCGCACGCCTGCATATAAAGCGGCTTTGCCCATTTGAATGGCGCGTACGTCATTTTGAGTTATCAGGATACGCGGTTGACCGTCTCGAACCAAATAATGATAGATGCGATTAATTTCACCGCTTACCGGATCTACAATTTTCTGTTCTATTATGCGACTTGATTTTGCAGCCATGGCGCCGTCAACCCGTCCATTGGAACCAGTGACGCCGGAAAGATACATCTCAGCAATTGCTTCAATGATGCCTGAGCCACAAATGCCTGTCACACCCGTTTGCGCGATGGCTTCTTCGAAACCTGCTTCGTCCGACCACAAATCGCAACCGATCACTTTATAGCGCGGCTCTAAGGTTTCGGGGTCGATGCGGATGCGTTCGATGGCGCCGGGGGCAGCGCGTTGGCCTGAAGAGATTTGTGCGCCCTCAAAGGCGGGGCCCGTGGGGGATGAGCAGGCGAGCAGGCGGTGCTTGTCGCCCAGCACGATTTCAGCATTGGTGCCCACATCTACACACAGCATCATTTCATCTGACTCGTGCGGCGCTTCGGACAGCACCATGCCCGCCGCATCAGCGCCCACATGGCCCGCGATGCAGGGCAGCACATAGCAGAATGCGCCTGCGTTCAATTTCAAATCCATCTCACGCGCCGGGAAAGTGAGCGGCAGGCCAGTGGCCAATGCGAAGGGCGCACCGCCCAGTTCAGTGGGGTCAATGCCGAGGAAAAGGTGGTGCATGACGGGGTTGCCCACCAGCACAATTTCCATGATATTGGTGATGTCGGTGTCCGACTGCTTGCACACTTCTTCGGCAAGCTGTTGCAACGCTTGGCGGATGACCGTGGTCATTTCTGCCTCGCCGCCGGGGTTCATCATCACATAGGAAACGCGGCTCATCAAATCTTCACCAAAACGGATTTGCGGATTCATCAGGCCTGCGGAGGATTTAACTTCGCCAGTGGAGAGATTGGTGAGATGAGCGGCAATGGTAGTGGAGCCCACGTCCACGGCGAGGCCGAAAGCTTGATCATGAAAGCCCGGCCAGATGGCAGCAAGCCGATTGCCGCCGCCAGCAGCGCGCGAATAAATGGCACAGGTGATTTTCCATTCGCCCTTGCGCAAAGTTTTTTGCAAAGCAGCGATGATGGACAAATCACAGGTGATGTTTTCAACGCCCCATTGTTCTTTGAGTGCGATGTAAACCCGCTCTAAATCGGAGGAGGGCTTGTGCATATCCGGTTCTTCAACTTCGATGAAACAAAGCTTCGTGGCGGGATCAAGCTCAATGGCGCGAGTGTCGGCTTCTTTGCGCACCACTTGCTTATGCACTTGAGATTCCGGCGGAACGTCAATGACCAGATCACCAAGGATTTGAGTTTGGCAGGAGAGGCGGCGGCCAGAAACCAGACCACGCAATTTATCGTATCTGATTTCGACTTGGTTGATGGCGGTGACGTGATCAGCCGCCGAGGTGATGCCATGCTTGGCAAAATCACCTTCACCAACATTGATCTGGCAACGCCCGCAGATGGCACGGCCGCCGCAGACGGAGTCGATGTCGACGCCTAACGCCCGCGCGGCTGTGAGCACAGGCGTGCCAGAGGGAAAGCGCCCGCGCTTGCCTGAGGGAGTGAAGACGATGAGGGGGTTAGTGTCGGTCATATCAACTCGCTTTTAAACGTCCTCTACCGCTTGCGGGAGAGGAAAGGGGCCCATTGCCCTTGCAATGGGATAGGTGAGGGGTTGTGCGAAGGCAAGACAGACCCTCACCTCCCCCAAAACACCTACGCTGCGCTTCGGTGTTCGGGTCCCCTTCCTTCTCCCGCCAGCGGGAGAGGACGTTATCTCCGACGCCTTTCTTCACGCGCCTTGCGCCGGGCTTCAATATCTTCATTTGACGATTGCAATCCTGCCGCTTGTGCCGATGCCGATGGTCCACTCGTCATTTCGCGGAAACGGTTTGTCCAATATTTGCAATGAGCATCTGTGCCGTTGAGAACATTGGCACCATAAATGGCATGCATGTCTTCATCATGCAGCGGGTTCATAATAGCTGACGTCATGCCGTGGCTGGCGGCCATGGCGAGGAAATAGCCTGTGAGCGCCCGACGGTTTGGCATGCCAAAGGAAATGTTGGATGCCCCGCATGTGGTGTTGACCTTCAGCTCTTCGCGCAAGCGCCGCACGAGACGGAACACTTGCTGGCCAGCCGTGCCCATGGCGCCAATTGGCATAACCAACGGATCAACCACAATATCCCATGGCTTAATGCCAAAATCAGCGGCACGGTTTACAATCTTACGTGCCACTTCAAAGCGCACATCTGGATCTTCCGATATGCCTGTCTCATCATTCGAGATAGCCACAACTGGAACATTGTATTTTGCAACCAGAGGCAAAATAGCCTCAAGCTTTTCTTCTTCACCAGTCACAGAATTCACGAGTGGGCGACCGCGCGCAGTCTCGAGGCCAGCCTTCAAAGCTGACGTCACCGAGCTATCAATGCACAGTGGAATATCAGTCATTGATTGAACGATTTCCAGAGTCTGGCGCATCAAAGGCGGTTCGGTTTCATTTGGGTTGACGGCGGTCACACCGGCGTTCACGTCCAGAATATGCGCACCAGCAGCAACTTGCGCCAACACGTCGGCGATGACTGTTTCAAAATTGCCCGCCTGCATTTCAGCGGCCAGCTTCTTGCGGCCTGTCGGATTAATGCGCTCACCAATCACTGTGAACGGCTTGTCAAAGCCGATGATGTGTTCGCGCGTGGCAGAGGCTACGAGAGTATGCGTCATGAGATATTGCGGCCTCCATTGCCGATAATTTGTTTAATGAGGTCGTGGGTATAATGCGATTCGAGATCGGCTTTGGCTTTTTCAACTTCAGCTGTCAGATCGTCGCCCACTGCGACAGGCTCAGAGCGCCGCCAGTCCGCCAGATATGAATCCGTGTCCGTCGCGCCATCGCGCATGGCCGCCATATCAATGGCTTCCATAAAGCGATTATCCAACATGCGCTTTTCCTCTTTACGCCCGATTTTAACGGAAACGGCGGACGGAATATCGCGCCAATAGGTGATGATAAGATTAGCCATGAAACCTGTATGCCCTGTTCTGAAAGCGGCAGATAGCGCGAAAACGACAGGGGGTAAAGTCAGATCGGCGCGCTAGCCCGATGCAAAGTAGAAATAGCCGTTCTTTATGAATGATGAGCTTTAGCACTGCCTGCCATTGGCGAGGCAAAATTTCCGCCTTTGACTTCAACGCCTTTCCAAAAGGCTACATAGTTCTTGATCGGGGCTGCTGCTGCCAAGGGCGCGCGGTAAATCCAAGCGGCGCCAGCGTTCGCTTTGCCATTAACCACCACGTCAAAATAAGAAGCCGTGCCTTTCCATGGGCACATACTGGTTTTATCAATTGGCGTGAAGAATTTCATGTCGAGCGCGTCAGGCGGGAAATAGGCGTTGCCCTCGACTTCGATGCAATGATCACTGGCTGCAATAATTTGGCCGTTCCAGGTTGCAGTGGTTTTTGGCATGGCGCTCTCCTTTGTTAGGTATTTCGAACATTACGGTAAAATTCAATCAACGAAATTGTGATCTAGGACGCATTGAACTTCAATGCATTCCGGGCCGTGATGGTCTAATCTACGAATCTAACAGTTGATAGGATTTATCACATGCCAACACGCCGCAATATTATAACGCTCGCCGCAGTCGGTATAGCCATGCCATCTGCATTTGCGAGAGCAGCCGAGACCGAGTTCACGATGGAAGCTTTCAAAACCGCGCAAAAGGCTGGAAAGCCAATTCTTGTCGATGTCTGGGCTTCATGGTGCCCCACATGCAAGGCACAAGGGCCTATTTTAAAGAGCTTGCTCGCTGACCCGAAGAACAAAGACATGGTGATGTTGCGCGTGAACTTTGATACACAACTTGATGTTTTGAAGGCGTTAAATGTGCAATCTCAGAGCACTTTGATTGTGTTCAAAGGTGCCAAGGAAACGGGACGTTCCGTGGGCGATACTGAGACTGGATCCATCGGCGCCTTGCTCGCAACAGCGATCTAAAAGCACTTCATGTTTCTCAATGTTCTTTTCGCGTTCGCGGCGGGAAGCCTATCCATATTGTCGCCCTGTGTACTGCCGCTAGTGCCCGTTGTACTGGGCACGGCGGCTTCGAAGGGCAGATATGGGCCAATCCTGCTCGCGGCGGGATTGGTTTTATCTTTTGTCGTGATTGGCATGTTTGTGAGCCTGGTCGGATTCTCGATTGGGCTTGACGGTAAATTCTTCCGATTGATCTCAGCTGTGATGTTGATCGCCATCGGCCTGTTGTTGGCCGTTCCATTCCTTCAGCGCCAATTTGCGGTGGCTTCAGGGCCAGTGGGTAATTGGGTCGATCATCGCTTCGGCGGCGGCGAGGCAGGTGGTCAGTTCGGCATTGGATTATTGCTGGGGGCGGTATGGAGCCCTTGCGTAGGGCCAACTTTGGGAGCTGCATCTCTGTTGGCCGCTCAGGGCCACAATCTGGCGCAGGTGGCCGTGACCATGGTGAGCTTTGGCCTCGGCGTTGCGGTTCCATTGGTGATCATCGGCATGATGTCGCGCGAGCTTCTCATGCATTGGCGCGGGAAGATGTTGTCATCGGGTTCAATGGTGAAATCGGTGCTGGGCGCGTTGTTCGTATTTACGGGAGTGATGATTGTCTCAGGCCAAGATAAGTTTTTGGAGGCAGCTATGGTTGATGCAACACCTGAATGGTTGACGGCGCTGACGACGCGGTTTTGAAGTTGTTTTCTTTGCCGAATCCTCCTTGACAGTTTGAAACTAAGTATGATGTGGCCATTGCGTAGTATCGTGGTCAGGATGTTGTCTTGTTGACATACGGATTTTCTCAAATCGTTCAGGTGTGTCGCCAACCCCATTGTCATTCTCACCCGTTTTAGATTCTGGCAAGTTGATTATTTCAGACAACCATGGCTCACGCGCTTCAATCCCATACTGAAATTCAGGTTTCATTTCACTGTGCCGATCAAGCGAACCTATCGAAACATCGATGCGTGGCTGCGAAACAAATTTGTAGGCAAGCGGTGTTCCACATTCACGACAAAAGCCACGCTCGGCATCGTCTGAACTGCGGAAGAATGACATTTCTCCGCGCGTAATTTCAAAAAATTTTATGTCTACGCCCGCAAAACTGGCGAAAAAATTTCCGAACTGCTTTTGACACATGCGGCAATGACAGAGGCACGGATTATTGGGTCTCTTCTTTAGCAAATAACGCACTGCGCCGCATTGGCAGCCACCAGCCCAACGATCATCAGCCATTTGTCTACCCTCCAATTGAAAGTTAACAATTAAGGATATTGTCTTTATTCAACTTGTCAATTGCAGGGGCGCTGGAGCCAAGAATGGAGAATAATAACTGATGAGTGCTATCACCCACACGTGGCATGATCCGATCACCTAAAATTCTATTTACGGGAGTGATGATTGTCTCGGGCCAATATAGGTTTTTAGCGGCAGCCCTCGTTGATGCGTCACCCGAATGGCCGACAACTTTGACGACGCGGTTTTAGCCTTTGCTATCAATTTTTGGAGCAGCCTCAACAGGTGCACGCTTTTTCGCAAAATAGTCCCAAACATAAAGCAGTACGACTGCGCCAATAACCGAACCAAAGAACCCAGCATTTTCGCCCGGCTGATAAAAACCAAAAAACTGACCCAGAAATGTGCCAGCAAATGAACCGGCCAAACCGATCAATGCCGTTAGGATGAATCCTCTTGGGTTGTTTTTACCGTGCATCCAAAATCGAGCAATGATGCCAACAACAAACCCAATGATCAGAGTTGATAACAAACTCATTGCTTATCCCTCCGCTTTTGTCTCTTAGGCGCCAAAGAATGTGCGCGATAATATGCCGATGATTTGGGAAAATGAACGCACCAATTCAATTGGCACATTTTGACCCGTTAACGTACCAGTTGCATTAATCTCACTGGCCACTTTATCCATTTGTCCATCAACTTCCGTATCCACAAAGTTGCTTTCTTTCATAATAATCTGGCCCGAAATGCCATCAGCGACTGCAAACAAATCATTATCACCCGTGGGCTTGGCAAACAGCCCTTCATCTGACGAGGCCTCGGTCGATGGTAGGGTGAGGGTCAAATCATATTGGTGTTGGCTGCCAACATTCGGCGTGGCCGTGAACGGCATATTGCCTTTCATAGCGAAGCTTTTGGTATCACATTTTGCAGTGATATTCATAAACCACGATTGAGTTTGGTAAGTGTAAAGCATGTCACCATTCCATGAGCAGCCCTTGTCCGAAGGAAGACCTGCTGATGGTGTGGTAAAGTTGTTGAAAGAGATTGTATCAACACGCTTATCAATCATCCCAGATTGCGTTTTCGAGAAATTCTTCATCAACGAGTCGCGCAATGCGCTGGCACCTGTGCTGATTTTCTCTGGTTTCAACATAATGTTTCCGCCAAACGATCCATTCGATGCCGGAACCTTGCCTAGCGTGAGATAGTTTGTCGAAATCCCAGCCCCATCGGCAAAGCCATTCTGTTGCACATCCAGCCCACCAGCATATTGCGCCCGTTGGAGCTTCTGACCGTTTGACGGGTTGATCAACGCGCCTGTTCCTGTCACTGAACAAGATTGATTTTGTCTTGTGATAAAGCCTGCTTGCGCACTTTTGCATTCGACCCGCAAATTGGTTTCAACTTGTTTATCCGTCAAACTAACAACAAAACTGTCTGGTTGTGTTTTGTCAGCAAGCGATGGCTGGGAGGCTTTGACCGAAAAATTTACTGTTTCGGCTGCCATAGCAAAACTTGGAACTGTAAATACCAATGACGCGAGTAACAGATAATTTGCCTTCATGACGATAACTCCCCAGAAACAAAATTGGCCAAGTGGAACTATGAATAAAGCAGTGTTAAGAAATGCTAACGACAGAGACCATTTGATTACGTTATTTTTTATATGTTTAATAGAGAAAGTTAACTTGGAGAATTGGTTGTCATTATCCTAATGAGCCATTGGACCGGAGCGCAGCGATTTCCTCGGCGTTCAACCCTAGAACCTGTTCGAGAATTGCAGCCGTTGCATTGCCCAACTTGGGAGATGGCGTTGAATATTCAACTGACGTATGTGAGAAAACTACCGGATTAGCAACGCCGGGCACTTGCACACCGTCTTCACGCGTCATACCGATTTGCATTCCACGGGCCAGTACTTGCTCATCCGCAAACATTTGATCAATTGTGTTGATTGGGCCGCAGGGAACAGCGGCGGCTTCGAAGGCTTTGACCCATAGTGCCGTTGTGCGTTGTTTCATCAAGGGAGCAAGTAGGGGAATGAGAGTGGCGCGATTTTCGACCCTTCCTCTATTCGTGTCATAAGGCGCCACAGCCAATTCTGGAGCACCAATGATTTTGCAATATTCCGCATACTGACGATCATTACCCACAGCCATAATGATATGGCCATCGGCGGTTTCGAAAGTTTGATAGGGGACGATGTTGGGGTGGGCATTGCCTAGGCGTTGTGGAACCTTGCCGCCGACGAGATAGTTCAGCGCTTGATTGGCCAAAACTGAGATTTGGCTGTCGAGCAATGAGATATCGATGTATTGGCCCTGTCCACTGCGTTCGCGGTGGAAGAGGGCGGCTTGAATGGCGATTACGGCATGCAAGCCAGCAAACACATCCGAGAACGCAACACCCATTTTCATGGGCTCGCCATCTGGCTCTCCTGTGATCGACATGACGCCAGACATGCCTTGTATCATGAAATCATAGCCTGCGCGATTTGCATATGGCCCCGTTTGGCCAAAGCCAGTGATAGAGCAATAAATCAGACGCGGATTTGCGGCTTTCAAGCTTTCATAATCAAGGCCATATTTCTTGAGGCCACCGACTTTGAAATTCTCAATTAAAATATCAGACTTTGCCACCAAGGCTTTGATAAGTTGAGCACCTTCGAGCTTGGCCATATCGATACAGACCGATTGCTTGCCGCGATTGGCGGATTGGAAATAGGCGGCATCGCCATCCGTCCCGTCGGCGTTTTTAACAAAAGGCGGCCCCCAGCCGCGCGTGTCATCACCTTCCCCGGGCTTTTCGATTTTGATTACTTCCGCACCAAAATCAGCCAGCATTTGCGTGGCCCATGGACCAGCAAGAACGCGGGTGAGATCGAGAACACGAATGCCTTGAAGTGGGCCGCTCATCGATTCAAGGCCATGGCAGCGACCAGGTTTTGACATTGGTATAAAATTTCATTGCCTCCGCCACACCTTCTTTTATGCCATTGCCTGAATCCTTAATGCCACCAAAGGGTGACATTTCGATCCGGTATCCTGGCACTTCCCAAATATTCACCGTGCCCACATTCAGGCCTTCAATGTATTTGGTGATGCGCTGCAGATTGTTGGTGCACACGCCTGAGGAAAGGCCAAATGGTGTGGAGTTAGAAACGCGGATCACATCATTATCATCAGCTGATACACGTATGATCGGGATGACGGGCCCAAAAGTTTCTTCATAAACCAATTCAGATTTTGGATCGACGAAATCAACTGTGATCGGAGGAAGCACTGCGCCTCTGCGCTCAGGGTGATAAAGAATTTTGGCACCCTGTTCTGCCGCGGCCAGCACGCGCTTCTCAAACATCTCCGCTGAACGTGCACTCACCACACAACCCAAATCAGTTTCAGGATTCATAGGGTCACCAAATTTCAGCTTCTTGGCTTTGGCCAAAACTTTTTCAACAAACCGATCAGCCACTTTCGGCTGAACCAATATGCGCTTGACCGCTGTGCAACGCTGCCCCGAATTTTTGGTAGCACCCGCAACCGCCAGTTCTGCCGCTTTATCAAGCTCATCATCACTCAGATCGTCGAGCACTATCAGCGGATCATTGCCGCCGAGTTCAAGCGCCGCGCGGGTGTAGCCAGCCTTGGCAGCAATTATTTTTCCAACACGCACACCGCCCGTGAATGTAATGATGTTGATGTCTTTATTCGTCACCATCTCATCGCCAATATCTTCTGGATTGCCAGTAACAATCTGGAACATTTCGGGCGGCAGGCCCGCTTCATAAAGAATATCAGCCAACATGATAGCCGTAAGAGGAGTGAGTTCCGTGGGCTTGCACACCACGCAATTGTTCGTGGCAATCGCAGGTGCAACTTTATGTGACACCATGTTAAGCGGATGATTGAAGGGCGTGATGGCGCTGATGACGCCGATAGGCTCGCGCTTAGTAAAAATTTTGCGCGACTTTCCTTGTGGTGTGAGATCACACGAAAAAATCTGACCATCATCATTGATCGCCAATTGGCCCGCCAGCGAAAACACATCATACGCACGGCCACATTCATAAGCCGAATCTTTCAATGAAAGGCCAAGCTCTAGGGTAATAATACGCGATAATTCATCTTTCTTGGCGCGGATCAATTCGGCGGTGCGAAATAGAATTTGTTGGCGTTCATAACGCGTAAGTTTTGGCTTGAACGCGGCGGCAATTGCAAAGGCTTGCGCTGCGTGTGCTGCTGTTCCGGCGGGCACAGTGCCAATCACTTCATTGGTGAATGGATAGCGCACTTCAATGCGTTTTTCGGTATCAATTTTTTTGCCACCAATGCGCATGGTTTCTTGGATGATTTTAAACATAGTTGCACCCAATGAAAAACGCATCAAAATTGCGCAAGTCTTTTGGCAGGTTATGTGTTTTGCGATTGATGATGATGGGCACCTCTTGTTCCGATAATCCGCCATGTGATCGAAGCGGCGCATCAAGGCCGGACAGGTCATGCTTGGACGCAGAAGATCCGATCACTTTCGTGAATGTGGGTCCGCCTGACAGCACAATCAAATCACCCGTCCGATCTGGCGGAAGCCCAAACTTGGCGCAACCTTCAGCGTTGGAATAAACTGCGTCAATGCCTTCCAACTTTGAAATCACGCACGCCACATCGTCTGGTGCAACACCTTTCAAATAAACGGTGGCATAAGACCCAAGTGCACCGTGATGAACGACATAGGGATCTGTGATTGGTAAAATGACTTTGCTGACGCCAACACCAAATGCAGCGTCCAAAACATCCTGCAGATAAATCACATCAGGTGAACCATCTGCCAAATGCTTATCTTTCATGCCATGGTCAGCGATGATCACCACTGTTGCACCAAGTGCATCAAGCGAGCCCAAATAACCGTCCATCATTTTATAAAATGAATTGGCCCCCTCCGAACCCGGTGCATATTTATGCTGCACGTAGTCTGTCGTAGAAAGATACATCAAGTCTGGCTTATCACGCGCTAGCAATTTCACACCAGCGGCGAAAACAAATTCAGAAAGATCAGCGGAATAGACTTCGGGCAGAGGCTTTCCGAAAAATGTCAAAACATCAGCGATGCCATTGTCGGCCAATGTGGCTCTATCTGCTTTCTCCGAAGAAAAACAAATTGCGCTACCATCAAACACCAACCCATGGCCGAGCAACAACCGCAGTTTATCCTTGGCTGTGACCACACAAATTTTCGCACCAGCCTTTTGAAATTCTGCAAATATCGTTGGAGCGCGCAACCATTTCGGATCATTCATCATAGTCTCGAGACCCGTGGCGGGATCGATGAGATAGTTTCCACAAATGCCATGTATATCCGGCGTGCGACCCGTAGCGATCGACATGTTGTTCGGATTGGTGAACGAAGGCATGGCCGATAGCCCGCGCCGGTTCTCACCCTTGGCAATCATCGACTTCAAATTTGGCATTAATCCTTCAGACATGGCGATTTCCATGTAAGCGGGCTCGCTGCCATCACAGCAGATCACCACCAAAGGCGCCTTGGGCCAATGGTAAACACGGTCATTAACTTCAACAGTTTTGCTCATATTGCAGCGGGAGCCATATCTTTAACGTTCATTTCATCTAATACTTCTTTTATCGCATTGACCACGCGTTCCATAATAGCCTGATCGAGCTTTCCAATCGTACCAATGCGAAAGCTATCACGTTTTGTAAGCTTGCCCGGATAAATTGCAAAGCCACGTTTCCGCAGCGCATCGTAAAAAGTTTCAAACTTAAAATTGTTATCGCGCGGGCAAAGGAATGTCTGAATAATCGGACCAGCTTCGTTATCATCAAGCAAAGGCCTGATGCCAATCGCAGCCATCCCTTTAATCAACGTATCTGCATTCCTCTGATAACGAACAGCGCGCGCTGCCACACCGCCTTCAGCTTCAAGCTCACGTAATGCCTGTCTGAACGCCACTAAAGCATGGGTGGGCGGAGTGAATCGGAACTGGCCATTGGCCTCTAACGCCTTCCATTGCTCATAAAGATCAAGCACCACGGAATGGCATTGCCCCTGTGATGCCTCAAGTAATTCACGCTTCACCAACACATATGAAAAACCGGGAATACCCTCTATGCATTTGTTGGACGATGATACCAACACGTCAATTTCATCACGCACCATATCAATGTGAATGCCGCCGAAGCTCGACATGGCATCAACCATGAAAATCTTGCTGCGTTGTTTGGCAGCCCGCGCCAGATCACCCAGTGGGTTCACGATGCCAGAGGTGGTCTCACAATGGATCAGCCAGATATGGCTGATGTTGCGATCCTCATCCAACTTATCAGTGAAATGCGAGGGTGAAAGCTGAGTCACATCGCTCTTGCTAACCACAACGTGATTGCGCCCAATGCGCCCCAAAATTTGCGCCGCTCGTTCACCATAAGCTCCGTTGGCGACAACCATTGTTTTGAACCGCTTTGAAGGCGCAAAACAACCCAGCGCTGCTTCAATTGCAAATGTGCCTGATCCCTGCATGATGACGCATTCATATGTATCATCACATCCGGCCAACCGCAGAAGTTCCGAACGTATTTCGCGCACAACTTGCCTAAACTCAGTATCGCGCGAACCCCAATCAGCCAACAATGCAAGCTTTACAGTTTGCGATGTGGTAAGCGGGCCGGGTGTTAAAAGATAAGGCATGTCCTCTTGGCCCTCAGGGCCCTTGAAAGCATGATGGTGGGTCGCCGTCATATGAATCTCCGAACAATTTGAACCATTAGAGCCGCTTGGCTTGGTTCCGTCAAATGTCCCATGCAAATTTGAAAAACACTGCTATAGTGAGGTTAGGCAACAATAGGGGAAGCACATGACAATCGGTTATATTATTCTCGGCCTCATCGTGGTCGTGGCGGGTTATCTGATCGCCGTTTATAATTCGCTTATTTCAAATAAAAACATGGTGGCTGAAGGCTGGAGCGGCATTGATGTGCAGCTGCGCCGCCGGGCTGACCTCATTCCAAACTTGATCGAAACTGTGAAAGGCTATGCCAGCCACGAAGACAAACTGTTTCGCGATATTGCAGAGCTCCGGGCCAAAAGTATTGCAGGCGGAAGTGTTGCTGACCAATCGGCAACGGGCCAAGCCATGAGCGTTGCCATGGGCAAGTTGTTTGCTGTTGCAGAAGCCTATCCCGAACTCAAAGCCGATGCGAATTTCCGCGACCTGCAGGATAAGCTTTCTGGAATTGAAGATGAAATTCAACTCTCGCGTCGTTACTATAATGGCACGGTGCGCAATTTTAATACCAAGATTGAAAGCTTCCCGAGCAATCTGATCGCCAACAACTTCCATTTCACCAAGGCCGATTTCTTCGATATTGGCGATGCGGCGGCACGCGCAGTGCCCACGGTTGATTTCAAGCAACGCTGATGAAACGTTACATCATTGCATGCTTGTGCTTCTTTAGTCTGGCGCTGGCAGCGCATGCGGAAGAAGCAATCCTTAGATTTCACAGTGATATTGTTGTGAATACTGACGCGTCGATGGATGTGACCGAAGCAATCACGGTGGTATCAGAGGGCAACCGCATCCGCCACGGCATTTTTCGCGATTTTCCGACGCGCTATACCGACAAACACGGGGTTCAGGTAACTGTCGAGTTTGATGTTCAAAGTGTTTCGCTTGACGGCCATTCTGAACCTTACGCCATCGAATCCATTTCAAATGGAAAACGCGTTCGCATCGGAAGTAAGGATGTTTATGTTCAAAGTGGAACTCACAATTATGTAATCAAATATCAAACGGCCCGTCAGCTCGGTTTTTTTGATAAGTTTGATGAGCTGTATTGGAACGTAACTGGCAATGGTTGGGATTTTGAAATTCATGACGCCAGCGTCAATGTAAAATTACCCGCAGGTGCAGTAATCCAACAGAGCTCAGTTTATTCGGGTTCGTTTGGTTCATCAGGAAAGGACGCAAAGAGTTCTTCTTCATCCTCAAACACATATTCCGCCCAAACCACGCGTGTTCTGCATTCCAGTGAAGGTTTGACGATTGCGGTTGCATGGCAGAAGGGCATTGTGTCGCCCCCTTCACAAAGCCAAGAACGACTTTGGTGGTTGCGCGATAATATTGGTTTCTTCACCCTTGGTCTGACACTGCTTGGCGTCGCCGGATATTTTTTCAGCGCTTGGGCTCGGGTGGGCCGCGATCCACCCAAGGGCGCAATCATTCCACTGTTTCATCCCCCACAAGATTTGGGACCAGCAGGCGTGCGCTATGTTTGGAAACAGGCCTTTGATAACACCGCAGTTGCTGCCGCGTTCGTCGGTCTTGGTGTTAAGAAATATTTGAAAATATCAAACGCAGAAGGCCAATACACAATTGAGAGATTGGCAGGGCAAGGTGCGGCGCTGACCACTTCTGAAGCTTCACTCCACAACTTGATTCCTGAAATCCCGTTTGATCTTGAACAAAGCAACCATGTTAAGATTGCTTCGCTCGTCAACAATCTTCAGCGCAACCTTGAGAAGGCTTACAACGGAACCTTGTTCCATAATAATTATGGCTGGTTCGCAATTGGCATAATATTGTCAATCTTCGGCTTGGCAATTTCGGCGTTTTTAACTCCTGACGGCTTGGGTATTACGGGCTTGTTTATAGGTGGATTTTCGAGTGCATTTTGGCTGGTCATACTGTCCGTCGGCGGAATGGCAATAAAAGGAATTTTTGGCGCGGGCGGATTCTTTTCTAAACTCAAATCCCTTGTTTCGCTCATTTTCATCGTGCCATTTCTTGGAGCGGGAATTGGTGTTCCCTTTGCATTCTTTTCGTCTGAAACGATCTCGCCGACTCTATTGGCTTTTGTGGGCACGACCATCGCCATCGGTGCGCTCAACATGATGTTCTATTATTTGATGCCAGCGCCAACTGTGACAGGGCGGCAGGTATTGGATCAAATCGAAGGCTTCAGACTTTACCTTACGACCGCAGAAGAAAAACGACTTGATGCATTGAACCCACCCGAAAAAACCCCGGAATTGTTTGAACGCTACTTACCATACGCAATGGCCCTTGATTGTGAAAATGCTTGGAACAAAAAATTCGCCGCAGTTCTGGCCGCCGCCGCTGCGGCAGGTGCCGCCAGCGCATGGTATATTTCTAGCGGTCATTCTGGCGGATATGGTGGTATGGGCAGTAGCTTAGGCGATAGTCTAGCCTCAACTATTTCATCTTCTGCAACAGCGCCGGGGTCATCTTCCGGTTCTGGTGGTGGCGGCTCTTCTGGCGGTGGTGGCGGCGGGGGCGGCGGGGGCGGTTGGTAAAAACCTAACGCGTCTTTCCCAAATATGAATCTATTGCGCCATCATCATGCATACTAAAAAAAGTCTTGCTGAAAATCGGTTCGCGCACTTTCTCATCAGCTACAAATATAATTTCATCAGCTGCACGCAGAGCCTCTTCCGGTTGATGGGTCACCATTAAAACAGTCAGAGCATGTTCGCGCCTTAAATCTGAAACCAGATCAAGCATGTCGTGCCGCAACCCGGGGTCAAGCGCTGCGAAAGGCTCATCCAATAAAAGTATCTTGCGCTTGCGCACCACTACCCGCGCCAATGCCACACGTTGGCGCTCGCCACCTGAGATATTGCCGGGCTTGCGCTTTGCATATTGTGAAAGGCCCACGCGGACGAGCGCTGCATCAACTTGCGCCTTTTGTTCTGCATTCAATTTGAGCGAAGGAGAAATGCCTAACGCCACATTGTCCCATACACTCAAATGCGCAAACACATTATGATCTTGAAATATCATGCTGACCGGGCGCTTGGCCGGTGGAACATGATGCATGTCTGCACCGTCTAAACAAAGTTTGCCGCGCTCCAATTCTTCGAAGCCTGCGATAATTGAAAGCAATGTCGACTTACCAGCGCCGCTTGCCCCCAGCACAGCAACAAAAGATTCAGGCTTAACATGAAGATCAATCGACAGAGAAAATTTTCTCTTTTTAAAAACGGCGTTTTCAATCAGGATCATTTTGATCTCCAAATTTCTGGGCCGCCCAGGCACATGCCAAACTCAGTATCGCCAAAAGAAAAGCCGTGCCAGCCGCATCATTTCCTTTGTAGTGCCCCATCTGAATTTGAATCAGCGACGGCAGTGTGACTATGCCTTGATTGCCCAGCAGCGTGATCGCAGTCAGATCACCAATTGAAAGAATAAACGCCAATAAAAATGCTTGCAGCAGTGGCCGAGACATCAGGGGCAAATTAATATGCCGCAGCTTTTGCCAACCATTCAAAGCCAACTGTGCACAAAGCCTGTCATGTTTCTTTCGGTTACGTTCAAATGCCGGGGCCAAAATTGCAACCACAAAGGGCAGGGCCATCAATGCGTTGAGAGCGACGATCGTAGAAATCACAACAGAAGTGCTGTCACTGAAACCTTGCAACATAATGAACCATCCCGTTGCCATAACAGCAGGCGGAACGATCAACGCCGATAACGCTAAACCTTGCGAAAACCAATCCGACTGCTGAGCAATATTCCACGCCAATATGAGTGCTATTGCGGCCGAGCCCAATCCGATGCCCAAGCTGAAAGCAGCGGCATTTAAAACTTGTGGCGTGATTTGCATCTGCGTCAATCCGCTTAAAATCAATGTCAGCAATGGCGGCAGAACGACCAGCGCTCCAGCAGCAATCAACACATAATCAAAAGCCCGCGCCACAATACTTTGTCCGTCAAAACGTTTTTGAAACAGTTGGTTGCCCGCATGCGTCACCTGTTGTAACATAACTTTGCCGCACAAGCCGACCAGAACCAAACACAATGCAATCTGAATGATCGCTAGAGTTAATGCACGTCCGATATCGAAATCCAACCGCAATGATTGATAAATTGCCACTTCGAGCGTGGTGGCTGAAGGCCCGCCAAGTGTCAACACAATCACAAAACTCGCAGCACATAAAAGAAAAATCAGAGCACTCACGCGCGGCACAACATTGCGAAACACAGGCCATTCGACGCGCCTCAACAGTTCAGCATCGGTGAAAGAAAGTTGCGCCGACAATCTAAAATTTTCAGCCGCAATGTGTTCGCTGGCCTCATAAAAAAGTCGAACCGCGAGTGGCAGATTGAAAAACACATGCGCTAACAAGATGCCGCCCAGCCCGTAAAGCTCAAACCATCCGCCAAGTAAATGTTGATTGCCGTAAATTGAAGTCAGTGCCAACACCACAACAATTGCCGGAAGCGCAGTCGGCACAGCAAACAACCGCAGCAACCAAGCATGGCCCGGAAAATCTTGACGCGCTAAAGCCCGCGCAATGAAGAGGCCTGGCACGACGGAGAAAACCGTCGACAGAAATGCTTGCTCCAATGTGAAACCCAAAACATCCCAAACCCCAGAATCAAGCCGAAACGCAGCAAGCCCGCCCCGCGAAATGGCAAACCAGATCAACGGCACAAGACCCATAACAACGCTGCCCAGAACAAGAGTCTGAGCAGCGAAGTGTTGATGCGTTCGTTCAGCCATTAACGGCTTTGAACCACTCATTGATCCAATCGCGGCGGTGGGCATTCACTTCTTGCGGCGAATAGAGCAAGGTTTTCGAAGGCTTCACCAATTTATCAAACTCCGCTGGCAATGGCGCTGTTGTAGCACTTGCAGGCATCATCCAATTTATTGTCGGGATGTTATCTTGAAAGCCCGGCGTTAAAATAAAGTCCATAAACTTTTGCGCCAAAGCTTTATGCGGCGAAGCCTCAATTAGGCCTGCCACTTCAATCTGCAGATAATGACCTTCAGCAAAGTTCGCAGCTTGATACTTATCCGTTTTTTCTTCGATCATATGGTAGGCAGGTGATGTGACGTATGAAAACACCATCGACACTTCACCTTTCGTGAATAGAGCATAAGCCTCATTCCAACCCGGAGCCGTAATCAGAACCCGCTTTTTCAAAACCGCCCATTTCTCCGCGGCCTTATCGCCATAAACGGTTTTCATCCAAAGCAAGAAGCCCAAGCCCGGAGTGGATGAACGCGGGTCTTCCAAAGCAATCTTTTGCGCCGGATCTCCGTTCACTAATTCGTCCAAGCTCTTTGGCGGGTTTTTCACCTGCTCGGTGTTATAGACAAATGCAAAGTGGCCATAGTCATAAGGCAGAAACTCGGCATCTGTCCAACCGCCCGGCACTTTTGCGCGCGAAACATCAACGCCGTGTTTGCCAAACACGCCCAGATCATGGGCCTCAGCTGTCAGGTTTGTGTCAAGCCCCAACACCACATCCGCCTTGGTGTCCTTGCCTTCAAGCTTCAGACGGTTGAGAACCGCAACACCATCGCCTAGTGAAACCCATTTAACTTCGCAATCGCAAGTCTCTTCAAATTTAGCTTTGATTTTGGTGCCCGGGCCATAATCACCCACAAAACTTTCATAGGTATATACAGTCAAAATATCCTTGGCCTGCGCGACTGCGCCAAGAGCTAACAACATAATGGCAGTTAATAGAATCTTCTTCATCATTCCTCCAAAAGCCAGAAATGCATGAGAGTGGGCCGCCATAAGTGAAAGCCCGCTCGCAATCCCTCCGCTGGCATAATCCAGATCAGGTTCAGCGGGTTTAGGCGGCAAAGCCAGTCTCAGCCAAAATGGCACCCCGTTGAGAGCAGATTTGTTCCTAGACTTGAATAGGTGCGCTGGCAAGATGCATCTGCTACATGGTGGCCATGTCGGAAATAGAAGCTTCAAAATTTGTGATTTTGCTGGGTGGTCATGTGACACCAACCAAACGTCTCAAAAAGCAACTGCAAGGTGCGCGCGTCATTGCTGCAGATAGCGGCATGCAGCATGCTGATGTGTTGGGTTTGAAACCAGAGCTTTGGGTTGGAGACTTCGATTCATCAAGCGTACATCTCCAACGCAAACATGAAGATGTTCTGCGTCAATCACACCCTGCGGAAAAAGCAGCAACTGACGGCGAATTGGCAATCGCTGAAGCACTGCGCCGTGGTGCGACGAGCCTGGTCCTCGTGGGGGGCTTTGGTGGCCAGTTCGATCATACTCTGGCCCATGCAGGTTTTCTGTTGGCGCTGGCCAAGCGCGGCATGGATATTTTTATGACATCGGGTAATGAAGAAGCCCGTGCACTTTTTCATGAACTTGAATTTGACGATTTGAGTTTAGGCACGAGACTAAGCATCGCGCCCTTCACAGATTTGCGTGGCCTCACATTATCAGGAGTGAAATGGCCGCTGACCAAACATGATGTACCATTAGGCTCAGCGCTCACCCTTTCAAACATTATCATGGGCACGGTGCGCATAAATATGCTCTCAGGTTCTGCCCTCGTTCTCACCTATCCAACTGAAATGGAATAACATGACTATTTTTAAAATTGATCGCCTGGGTTCGAAAGGCGACGGCATTGGTCGCAGTGGCGAGGCCATGATGTTTGTAAATAAGGTTATAGCTGGCGAAGTTGTTGAACTCGCTCACGGCAAGTTGAAACGCATTATTGAAACATCTCCCGAAAGACAAGCGGCATTCTGCCAATATTATGACACGTGCGGCGGCTGCAAATTTCAACATTGGCAACCTGCGCCATATGCTGAATGGAAACGCAACCTCGTGACCGAAGCACTCAGATCTCAAGGCATCGATGCCGAAGTTTCAGCCCTTGTTGATGCACACGGGGCAGGGCGCAGACGTGTTTCACTGCATGTGCGTCAGATCAACAGCGCGTGGGTCGCGGGCTTTATGGAGGCCAAATCGCATGATCTCGTTGCAATTGATATGTGCCCCGTGCTCGTGCCGCAACTGGCTCACGCACCGGCGCTGGCTGCAAGTTTTGGCCCTTCGCTCGGAAATTGCGACGTGATGATCACAGTTGCCGATAATGGACTGGATGTGGCGATCAAGGCTGAACGTCAAGCCGCCAACAAACATATCGCGCAATTCCGCGTCATCATGGAAAAATATAAAATCATGCGCCTCGCTCTGAATGATGAGGTGGTGGCGCAGCTCACAACACCAACCATCGCCATTGGCCCAGCCCACATTCAACTTCCGGTGAATTCATTTCTGCAAGCCACTGCTGCCGGCGAGGATGAATTGGTGCGTTTGGCCAAAACCCATCTCAGCAAAGCCAAAAAAATACTTGATCTATTCTGCGGTGTTGGACCCTTCACGTTCAGGTTGGCCGAGATCGGAAAAGTGCATGGCATCGATTCAGATAAAAATGCTGTGGCATCGCTGCTGCAAGCCACAAGATTTGTCCAAGGCTTGAAGCCCATAACAGCCGAAGCACGAGATCTCTTCGATAACCCTTTGGTGCCGGAAGAATTGAACGAGTATGATTCAGTCATCTTCGATCCGCCGCGCGCGGGGGCCGAAAATCAAAGCAAAAACCTGGCGAAATCAAAAGTGAAACGAATTGTTGCAATAGCATGTGATGTGCAAAGCTTCGCACGCGATGCAGCGATTTTGGTGAAGGGCGGTTATAAAATTGGTTCAATCACCCCTGTCGACCAATTCAAATATTCAGCGCATGTCGAAATCGTAGCGAGTTTCACGCGGCGATAGTGGATGTTTTATTTGCAGGGAACCAAATCGAAAAACTCGCCCCCATGCCGGGAACCGAACTTATTTCCAATCCACCGCCATGCATTTCAGCAACTTTACGGACGGCTGCAAGGCCGAGACCAGTACCAAAGCTTTTTGTTGTAAAAAGTGGTTCCGAAATTTTTGACATGACATCGGGTGGGATGCCGGGGCCGTTATCACGAACAACAATTTCAACCCCGCGCGCATTGTGTTGAAGTTCGACTATAATCTCTGGACTGTGTTCAGGCCCTACAAGATTAATTCCAGTTTTGTTGACCATTGCGTCTGCGGCATTTGTCAAAAGATTAATCACACCGCGGCGTAGACGTTCCGAATCTATTTCTGCAGATATCGCAGGGTTAGATAACACGCAGTGAACTGTAATGTCTTCGTGCAATTTTGCAGCTTCTTCAACCAACAAATCTTGCATCCAAACATTGAGATCTTTTGCTTCAGTTGAAAGTGGCTGCGTTCTTGAAAAATCAAGCAGCTGAGAAATAATATTGTCGCAACGCGAAACACCGACTTCAATGCGGTCGAGCTGCGCCTCGACATCAACCGGAGAATCTTTGAGTTTGCGCCGAAGTAAGAATGTCGTCGTGCGCACGCCACCCAGAGGATTGCGAAGCTCATGCGCAACAGTCGCGACTAAGTTGCCAAGTTGCGCCATTTTACCTTTTTCGACAATATCTTCTTGTGCCTGGGTAAGCAGTTTTATTTTCTCTGCCAAATCATTGTTCAATCGCCAAATGTCATTGTTAAGCGCTTGAAAAGTTTCAGAGCTAAGTGTGGCCTCAGCTTCTGCCTTTGCTGATAGGTCACGCTCGTTTTTCATAACCTTATTTAACCGTCGCGCCTGCGCAAGATTAACTTGCATCAAATAGATGCTTATGGCGGCGGCAAGCGCTATGCCGGCAAGAGTCAAAAATTCCTGCGCACGAGATTTTGCTGCGTTTTTAACAACTTCACTCTCGTTGAAGCTTTTATCAGGAAGTCCCGCCCAAACATTCCACGGGCTGCGACTGTCGATAACACTGAGTGGCACGACCTCGGAATATATAAGATTTACGTCGGCTTTACCTTCTGTCACGTAACTGTTTGAACTCTTCAAACCAATATCGCCTAGGTTACCGTTAATATATCCGTTGTTGACGTTCACCAGAGCCATATTGTTGCTTTGAACAAGGGCATTAAGTCTATTGCTCAATAGGATAGCCGACACAGTTCCCCTTAGTTTTCCGTCCGCTCCATAAAATGGCACCGAGAAAATGATGCCTGAGCGATCTTTGTCTTTGAGCGATTTAATAAATTGGGAATTGTCGCAGGTAATAATTTCGTTTCCACTTATAAATGGAACATCAAAATCTTTGATTTTATCTTCAGACCCATAATTCTCTGTAAGCCATTTCATCTGGTCTACCAGCTGCCGATATTCGAATACTTCAACTTGTTTCGGCCCCGATGAGGTTCTCTTGGCCACATCATTTGGTTTCATTAATCGATCAAGATTGCTCATACCATTGCCTGCATTCAAGATCAGTTGGTCAAACATCATGACCGGCTCTTCATTTTTTAGCGTGATCGGATCAAACCTATCAGGCGCTAAGTCGACAGGGACAATGTAAACCTCGGAAACTGCAAGATTGACAGCCAGATTGTTGTAGATCTGTTGAAATGTAATACGCCCTTCCTCATTAAAGTTCGTTCCATGACGGTCGATTCCGCGCACACCTGGCAAATAAGAAAGCGTTCTTAGATTTTCATAAATAGATTTGAATTTGTTCTCAATATGTTCAACTCCGCGCATGGTATCTTTATGTGATAAATCCACATAATGTTGGCGGGCCTGAATCATGTTCTCAGTCCAACGCTGTTGGATAGCATATGCGAAAACAGTGACCAACATCGCCAAAGTCAGCCAAATAATTGCAAAAATACGAGCCACGCTTGCTCCCCAGTAAGTTTAGGCAAGTCCTTTCTATCCATTTAGGGCTTTACAACTTCTTAACTATAATTTTAGTCAAAATTTAAACACTTACAGCGGCTTGACTCTTGGCCACTGCCATGGTCGGTGAGGCGAATTACATAAAAATGGATTTTTGAAAATGTCGATCGCATTTGTGTTCCCAGGTCAAGGCAGCCAAGCATTGGGCATGGGCAAAGCATTGGCTGAATACTCAGCGGCAGCGCGTGCTGTATTTGCAGAAGTGGACGAAGCACTGGGCCAAAAACTGTCTGACTTAATGTGGAACGGCCCTGAAGCTGAATTAACTTTGACTGAAAATGCCCAACCCGCATTGATGGCAGTTAGCATAGCGGCCCTCCGGGTTCTGGAAATGGAACACGGCATTAAACTGGCTGTAACGGCAAAGTTTGTCGCGGGTCATTCATTGGGTGAATATTCAGCATTGGCCGCTGCTGGAACATTCTCAATTGCAGATACAGCGCGCTTACTCAAAATTCGTGGCAAAGCCATGCAGGCTGCAACACCAGTTGGCGTAGGAGCCATGGCAGCATTGCTTGGGTTAGATTTTGCCACAGCATCGCTGGTTGCTGAAGAGGCAGCTCAAGGCGAAGTATGTCAAGCCGCCAATGACAACTCGGATGGACAGGTCGTCGTATCCGGCTCCAAAGCCGCTATTGACCGTGCAATTGAAATCGCCAAAGCCAAAGGTGCCAAGCGTGCAATACTCTTGGCCGTTTCCGCACCATTCCATTGCGCGTTGATGCAGCCCGCGGCCGATGCGATGGCCAAAGCCTTGAACGACGTTAAAATGCATGTGCCCGCCGTACCCCTCGTGGCCAACATACTGGCTAGCCAAGTCACCGATCCCGCCATCATTCGCCAAAAGCTGGTGGAACAGGTCACAGGGACAGTGCGCTGGCGCGAAAGCGTGGCATACATGGCGGTCCAAGGTGTTAAAGTTTTTGTTGAAATAGGTTCTGGTAAGGTGTTGACAGGACTAGCAAAAAAGAATGCTCCCGAAGCCCTTGCTATGGCCTGCGGCACACCCGAAGATATTGCAGCCGTAGCGGCACATTTAAAGCAAGGATAAAGCCAATGTTTAATCTCACCGGTAAAACCGCATTGATAACTGGCGCCAGCGGCGGCATCGGCGCTGCCATCGCAAAAGCCCTGCACATTGCTGGTGCCACCATCGCCATTTCCGGCACAAGGCAAGCAGTTCTTGAAGAACTCAAATCTCAAATTGGCGACAATGTTCACGTTTTGCCATGCAATCTTTCCAATGTTGAAGACGTTGAAAAACTCATTCCTGCCGCAGAAGCGGCCATGGGTGGCCTCGACATTTTGGTCAACAATGCGGGCATCACCAAGGACGGGCTCGCCATGCGCATGAAAGACGAAGACTGGCAAAACGTCATTGATGTCAACCTCACGTCAAACTTCCGTCTTTGTCGTGCTGCTATGCGCGGCATGATGAAAAAGCGTTGGGGCCGCATTATCAACATTACATCGATTGTTGGTGTGACCGGCAACCCAGGCCAAGTGAATTATGTTGCTTCCAAAGCCGGCATCATCGGCATGACCAAATCCATCGCCCAAGAGCTTGCAGCCCGCAACGTCACCGCAAACTGCGTGGCCCCTGGCTTTATTGCAACGCCGATGACTGATGTTTTAAATGAAAAACAAAAGGAAACCATTCTAGGACGAATCCCCGCCGGACGCATGGGTGGACCGGATGATATTGCCGCCGCCGTATTGTATTTGGCATCAGAAGAAGCAGGTTACGTCACCGGCCAAACCCTGCATGTCAATGGCGGAATGGCAATGATTTAATCGATTGGCGTCATATAAATCTAAGGTTGTCCCCAAAAAAATATAAGTTTACGGGTCGAAAATACCCTCTTTTGACGGCAATCATTTTTGTGCTAACAAGCAACGCGGTGTGGTTTGAGGGGGCCTTCTTCAGGTATCCGATTGCGCTGCGTAATGAGTTAACAAGGATACTAACACATGAGCGATATCGCTGAACGAGTGAAGAAGATCGTAGTTGAACACCTGGGCGTAGATGCCGACAAGGTGAAGCAAGAAGCGAGCTTTATTGATGATCTCGGTGCCGACAGCTTGGACACGGTTGAACTCGTGATGGCTTTCGAAGAAGAATTCGGCATCGAAATTCCAGACGACGCGGCTGAACATATTCAGACCGTGGGCGATGCTGTGAAGTTTATTGAAAAAACTTCAGCTTAACTTTTTGCCCAAATTTAGAGGGCAAATTTAAACGGATCTCGCGCGGGGGCAGGGCGTAATGCGCAACCTGTATCCCCGCGCAGTCATGTTACAATACACCTTTGATCGATGAGGGATTTGAAATGCGGCGCGTCGTAATAACGGGTTTAGGTATGGTATCGCCATTGGCGGCTAATGTGGAGGACACATGGGCAAAACTGTTGGCAGGCGAATCTGGCGCAGGACCAATCACTAAATTTGACGCATCGGCCTATCCTGCTCGTATTGCCTTCGAAGTAAAAAACGGCGACGGCACCAATGGCACCCTAAATCGCGATCAATGGGTCGATCCCAAAGACCAGCGCCGATTCGATGATTTCATCCAATACGCATTGGTGGCCGCAAAGCAGGCTTTGGCCGATGCAAACTACGCTCCCAAAACACCCGATGAACAATATCGCGCAGGCGTATTGGTAGGTTCCGGCATTGGCGGTCTGCCCAGCATTAACGACACGGCATTGTTATTGGCTGAAAAGGGTTACCGCAAAATCAGCCCATTCTTCATTCCGGGTTCGCTGATAAATTTGGCCTCTGGTTTAATCTCCATCAATTGCGGCCTCAAAGGCCCGAATTCTGCTGTCGTTACTGCTTGTTCGACAGGCGCACACGCCATTGGTGATGCTGCGCGCATCATTATGATGGATGATGCCGATGTGATGGTCGCAGGTGGTGCTGAAGCTTGCATTTCAACGCTCGGCATCGCTGGCTTCATTGCTTGTCGCGCCCTTTCGACAAATTTCAACGACACGCCAACCAAGGCCTCCAGGCCATATGACAAAGACCGCGATGGTTTCGTGATGGGCGAGGGTGCAGGTGTTGTCGTGCTGGAATCACTTGAACATGCACAAGCCCGTGGTGCCAAAATTTATGCTGAAATCATTGGCTACGGCATGTCTGGTGATGCCCACCATGTCACAGCACCTGCCGAAGATGGCGATGGCGCTTTTCGTTGTATGAAGTCAGCCCTTCGCCGTTCTCAAACCATGCCCGGCGATATTGACTACATCAACGCCCACGGCACATCCACACCACTGGGTGATGAAATCGAGCTCCGCGCTGTCGAACGCTTGCTTGGTAATGATGCGGCAGGCCTTCATATGTCTTCAACAAAATCAGCAATCGGCCATCTGTTGGGTGCAGCAGGAGCGGTTGAAGCGATTTTCTCGACCTTGGCAATCCGCGATAATATTTGCCCGCCAACTTTGAATTTAGATAACCCATCAGTGGAAACCCAAATCAATCTTGTTCCAAAAGTGGCAATTAAAAAACCGATCAACACAGTTCTGTCCAATTCTTTTGGTTTTGGTGGTACCAACGCATCCTTGCTATTGCGCCGATTTGCGGCGTAGAGTTTCTGGGGCGGAGGGCCAATTGTGATCGACGAAGAACCCCCAAGACGCGTTTCAGAACCAGTCTTACCAAAGATAAGGCGCAGCGCATTCACGCGCGTATTCGGTTCGTTATTTGCATTCCTGTTCATATTCGGTGGATTGCTCGCCGCATTGGGCAGCTGGGCTTGGCTCACATTCACTGCACCCGGGCCGCTCAAAGACAAAAAAATATATGGGATCGCAAAGAATCTTGATCGCAACCAGATCGCTGCAACATTGCAAGATCAGGGCATCATCGCTGATGCCCGCGTGTTCAGCGCCGCCGCGGCCGTAAATGCATTTCGCGGCGGTAGGTTAAAGCCCGGCGAATACGAATTCCCTGCAAATGCTTCCATGGATGACGTGTTGGGCATGATTACCGCTGGCCGCTTCCTTACTTATAAAGTGACCATCCCTGAAGGCTGGACATCGCAAATGGTCGTCGCCCGCTTAACAGAACAAAAAGAACTCGATGGCGAAATCAGCGCCGTACCAGCTGAAGGTTCAATTCTGCCCGATACCTATGTTTTCAGACGCGGACTAACCCGCGAGAAGCTTCTCGAAGATATGCAGGCGGCGCAAACCAAGCTGCTCGACACATTATGGAAAGCGCGTCCGCCAACAACCAAAGTCGCGTCACCCGAAGAATTGGTAACGCTCGCCTCAATCGTCGAAAAGGAAACCGGCTTGGCCGAAGAGCGCCCGAAAGTCGCTTCAGTTTTTCTCAATCGTCTCAACGAAAAAATGCGACTGCAGTCAGACCCCACAACGATCTACGGAATTGTCGGCGGCAAAGGAAAACTTGATCGCCCACTCAGCAAAGCCGATCTCGAAGCGTCAACACCTTACAACACCTATACCATTGCTGGTTTGCCTCCTGGCCCCATCGCCAATCCGGGCAAGGCGGCGTTAGAGGCCGTACTTAACCCGGATAATACGAAGTATCTCTATTTCGTTGCCAATGGAACTGGAGGCCACGCATTTGCAACCACACTTGACGAGCACAACGCCAACGTCAAAAAATGGCGCGCCCAACAAACAGGAACAGAAGAACCCGTTCCGGTAATACCAGCTCCCGCAGCCGTCGATCAGCCCGATCCAAACACGGTCGTAAGTCCAGCTTTGCCTGCGGTACCGGCCCAACCCGCGACCGAAACACCAACTGCTCCGCCGCCAGCAGTCACGGTCGAAGACCCGGTTCCACCGGAGCCTGTTGTTAACGGTGAACCCGTGCCACCCGAACCTGCTAGCGATGCGCCACAACCAGTAACAACGGCAAAGCCAGGCTCAACCGTAACGGTAAATGGCAAAAAAGTACCAATTCCTATTCCAAAAAAAGCAAAGAAGTAGGACTGCAGTTTTCAGCCCCGCTAAAATCTTTCAAACTCTGATTCGAAGGCGACAATAACCATATGACTTTGGCGAGTATGACAGGCTTTGCGCGCAGCGCTGGCAACAGCGGCGATTATGGTTGGGTGTGGGAACTGAAAAGCGTGAACGGCAAAGCCTTGGATGTGCGTTTGCGCATGCCTCAAGGCTATGATCACCTTGAAATCCAAAGCCGCAACGCCGTCCAACAGAATTTTAAACGTGGAAACATCCAAGCGTCGCTCACAATTGCCAATGGCAAGCAGCACGAAAAACTGTCGATCAATGCCGAAGTGCTTGATCAATATTTGGCTCTCGCGAAAGACCTGCATATAAAATTGGGTGGCGAACCGCCCCGCGTCGATAATCTAATGGCCATGCGCGGCGTGTTGGAGGTAGTGCCAACACCCATTGATGAAGCCGAACAAACTTCAAGAGACAACGGCATCCTGTCGTCATTGACGGAAGCTGTAACCGCATTAAATGCCGCCCGCTTGGAAGAGGGCAGCAGATTGAAAGCAACCCTGGATGATCAAGTCTCCCGCATTGCAGAATTAACCCAAGCTGCGGCAAGTAATCCCGCAAGGTCTGCTGAAGCAATCAAGGCTCGGCTCAAAGAACAAGTGATCAAGCTTCTCGAAACCAGCAATAGCTTTGATCCGGAGCGCCTCCATCAAGAAGCCGTCATGATAGCCACACGTGCCGATATTCAAGAAGAAATTGACCGTTTGATCGCTCACGTCGCCGCTGCAAAAGAACTGTTGGTCAGCAAAGAACCAGTTGGCCGCAAACTTGATTTTCTGGCGCAAGAGTTTAATCGCGAAGCCAATACTCTGTGTTCAAAGGCTGGTGATAAATCCATGTCCGCTATCGGTCTTGAACTCAAAACCATCATCGACCAATTGCGCGAGCAGGTACAAAACATAGAATGACATCGCACACTCACATCCCGCGTCGTGGCATTTTGTTTGTCATGTCCTCGCCATCAGGTGCAGGCAAAACCACTTTGTCGCGAAAACTCCTAGGCGCAGACGCCAATATCTCAATGTCAGTGTCAGTCACCACCAGAAAGCCACGCCCCGGCGAAGTTGATGGCCGCGATTATCATTTTATCAGCCAAGCCCAATTCGATAAAATGGTTCAAGATAGACAACTCTTGGAATGGGCCACCGTATTCGGCAATTCCTACGGCACACCGCGAAAGCCAGTTGAAGTCGCACTGAATGTAGGTTCCGATGTTTTGTTCGATATTGATTGGCAAGGCACGCAACAGTTGGCCCAAGCCATGGAAGATGATCTGGTGCGAATTTTCATCCTACCGCCAAGTGCCGACATTCTCCGCGATCGTCTGATTGGCCGCAACCAAGACTCGTCGTCAGTTGTTGCCAAACGCATGGCCGAAGCCCCTCGCGAGATCAGCCACTGGCCCGAATATGATTATGTGGTGGTGAACGACGATATCGAATCCTCGCACCGCCAGATAACTGCAATTGTTACAGCGGAAAGACTTCGCCGCAGAAGGCAAGTTGGCTTAACTGATTTTGTTCGCGGGTTGATGACAGACCTTTAGCCCTCAGCGAAGCGACGAGTTTGCCCGCGAGAATGAATCCAGCTTTGGAGTATCGGTGCGCTGGACAAGAGTAGCCTCCGTTCAGAAGCCTAAACCTACCGATATCAGGCTCCTATCCGCTAAGTGGCTTTGTGCGGAATGAAAAAACCATGTCAGCAAAAGATGCGGCCTCAGGGGGCCGCATCTCTTCGCAATTGATGTCGGTGGCAAATTAGCGCCAACCCCACAATTCAATATGTGTTTGGCCACGACCATTAGGTAATTTACCGTAGAAAAATGTTACTTTTTCGATATGCCGTTGGTGATTTTTCAGATCAATGAAGCGCGAGAATTGGCCTTGTGACACTTTGAACTTTGTAGAAATGTCATCATGCGCGCCATTGGCGTATTTTACATTCATGTCATAGAGGTAAAGATCATTACCGCTGACGTGAAACTGGATTTTGCGGAATAGGCCTTTTCCTGCACCAACATGAATGGTGTCAAAGTCAAGCAACGGATCGATTTTGCGGCGACCCAAAAACATCAGCGGTGATGATGCTTCAGATTTTGTAACAAGAAGTGCTGTAGAGGCAATGCCGACAGCACCAGATAGAAAATAACGACGGTCCATGATAGTCTCCTTTAGTTGACTACCCCCTCTTTTCACTTAACGTCCTCAGATTAGTGAATCACCCATGAACCGACGATGAACAATTGATTACGTATTTACAAAAATATTTGTTTGCGATTGGTGCTCGAGGGCTATCGCCAGCCGAGCAAAATCGGCCACGCTTACTTGCTCGGCTCGCGTACTGGGATTGATGCCGAGCGGCTCCAGAACTGCTACGGGATCGACGAACACGCTCTTTAAACTAGACCGCAACATCTTGCGGCGCTGGCCAAATCCGGCAGCAGTTACGCGCTCCAGAAATTCCATTTTACACGGTGGTTCGCACACAGCCCTCGGCACCAGATGCACAATCGACGAAGTAATCTTCGGCTGTGGCGTGAAAGCACTTCGGTTTACGTCAAACAATCTGGTTGCTTCGCATCGCCACTGACTTAAAATTGACAAGCGCCCATAAGCGTCATCGCCCGCCTTGGCAGCAATCCGCATCGCCACTTCTTTTTGAAACATCAACGTAAGTGATGAAAACCATGGTGGCCATTCTTTGGAGGTCAGCCAACCCACCAACAATGCCGTGGCCACATTATAAGGCAAATTCGCAACAATTTTAGCTGACCCAGAAATCACACGTGCCCAATCCACCTCAAGCGCATCAGCCGAAATCACTTCGAGCCGCCCCGGATATGCCGCAGCAATTTCAGCAAGCGCTGGCAATGTGCGTTCATCGCGCTCCACCGCAATCACTTTAGATGCACCCTCCATCAAAAGCGCTCGTGTCAGTCCTCCAGGCCCCGGCCCAATTTCAACAACAGTAACATCCTTCAAATCTCCCGCAGCCCTTGCAATGCGCCGCGTGAGATTGAGATCGAACAAAAAATTCTGACCAAGCGATTTTTTCGCAGCCAATCCATGCGTCGCGATCACCTCACGAAGTGGAGGTAAGCCATCATCGCTCATGCGCGCGCAGCCATCGATGAAGCCAAGCGAATAGCGGCAATCAAACTCGTGGGGTTCGCAACACCTTTGCCAGCAATCCCAAGCGCTGTGCCATGGTCCGGCGAGGTGCGAATAAACGGCAACCCCAAAGTCACATTCACCCCGCCATGAAAATCCAAAGTCTTCACGGGGATCAAAGCTTGATCGTGATACATGCAAAGGATCGCATCATAAGTGGCGCGCGCCTCTGCATGAAACGCCGTATCGGCCGAGATCGGCCCAAACACATAAATGCCCGCCGCCTTCAACAAAGCAACAGCAGGGGCCACGACCAATTGGTCTTCCTTGCCCATCGCCCCATTTTCACCTGCATGCGGATTAAGCCCAGTCACCGCAAGCCGAGGCTGAGCAATACCAAACCATTTCGTCAACCCAGCAGCCACCACTTTGCCCTGTGCAACAATCGCATCTGTCGTTAAAGCCTTCGGCACATCGGCCAGCGGAATATGCACAGTCACAGGAATCGCGCGAAGTCCTTCGCCAACCAGCATCATCACTTCTTGTCCAGACACATGCGCCAGTGACGCCAAATAATCCGTATGCCCTTGGTGTTTGAACCCCACATCATAAAGGGTTTCCTTTTGAATGGGATTGGTCACCATGCCAGAAGCCTCGCCCAAAAAACAAAGCCGCACTGCTTCATCAATCGAAGCAATCACCGCTGCGGAATTGCGTGCATCAAGTTTTCCAGCAAGAGACGAGACAGGAAGGGGCCGATCAATAACCGGAACCCCACGCCCAAAAACTGAAGCACAATCGGCCACACGTTCAACAGCAATAAACGAAACATCAAATCCTGCAGCCTTGGCCCGCGCCTCGAAAACCGCCGCATCCCCAATCAAACAAAACTGCTGCGAGGGTTCATTCCTTATCGCCAACCAAGCCTGCGCCGTAATCTCAGGTGCAACACCCGCTGGTTCGCCCATGGTTAGAACGAGCGGCTTCATTTTGCGAAAGACTGATCTTTATATTCGATCACTGCACCTTTACGCATAATCGCCAAATATTTCTGCTCAACGCGATCGAACTTTTCATTCAGCGCCATGTTTTCAATCACTGCCCGCGTCGGCAGTGGCGCATTGATTTTAGGAGGCACAATCATCCGCCGCCCACACCATGCAATGGCCTGAACACCTTTAGGCCCGCGCACAGGCCCGATGGCGCCGCCAATACCTTTTGCTTGTAATGCGGCTTTCAGCGGAGGCGGCAATTTTCGGCCATCGGCCTCAATCACCTTGCCAACCTTAACGTTAAATATTCCTGCCGCCGCAGCGCGCGCAGAGCCGCAGCCTTTGAATTTTTGGAGGTACTGCCCCACTTCAATGGCGCGCGATTGCATCAGTTGCGGATCGCCACCCTCAACCGGAAAATCAATTTGAAGGATACTGTAAACTTCAATCGGTTGTCGCCGCGGATCAGCATTGATTTTTCTGACTTTGTCGCCAATATCGGCTTTCACTTCCGCCATCTTCTTATCAACTTCGCCCGGATCAACCGCGATTTTTTCTTTATATTTGGCAGTCAGCAGCCGACTAAATGACATCTGCGCAGAAATATATTGACGCATGGTATTTAGCGTCAGCCCTTGCTTGCCCAGTTTACTTTCAAGGCCAGCCATATCGGTTTTGAGTCCCTTGGCCATCCCGCCCAAGCGGTCATCAATTTCCCTCTCAGTCGGATCGATTTTAAAGCGTCGCGCTTCATCGATCTTCACCACATCATCAATCAGCGCATTGCCAATTTTCTTCCGATCAAAGCCGCCAGTCTGCCCCAAAATCCTCAATAGTTTAACGCGCTGGTCAATATCAAAGCTCGTCACGGGATGGTCGTTAACAGTTGCGATTACAGATGCTTCTTGCGCAGTTACAGGTTGATAAAATGCAAGTAACAAAACAACGACGAAAACTGATCTCAAGATCATCAGAAGCCGGCCGCTACTGTTGCCTTGCCGAGTGTTGCCAACTCCAGCGACAATAACACTTTGTCTTCGGTTTCGTGGGTAAACGGATCGTTGGTTCCGGTATAAGCCACTTTGAAGTTCATACATTCGCAGTCAAATTCCAGTCCAAAAGTTTTGCGCGTAAGCTGGCTGTAACCAATGTCATAAGTCAGCCCGCCAAACACATTCCATCCGTCTTCGAGGCCAACCTTAACATCGCCTTGCACCCAATTCTCAGCGCGTATACGGCCATAGTTTGGTTCGGCAGCAATATTTAAGTAACCCAGATTGGCGGAAATCCTGTCAAAAGTGAGGCTGGCCAAAGCTTCTTGTCGATCAAGCGCTGAAAAATCATTCAACATCCGCGCTTCATATGAGAGTGAAAGGTCGCTCCAAGGTTGGAAAACAATATTTCCAACCACATCAGAATTCTCGCCGCTGAGGCCTGAACCTGCCACAAAACTGTTTTGCCCGGCGATGTGAACAGACTCGCCCAAACTTGCGCGAACGAACCCACCATTGGCATCATAATAAGCGTAAGTGGCGCCAATATTCGCCCGCGTTCCACCCTCGTAGCGATCAAGCCCCGTAAACCGATCAGACAAGAATAAACTCGTGTGATCGAAGTTTAAAGTAATCGCGTCCTCATTGCCCCACTGGTTCACATTGGACTGATCCGCAGCGGATATGACTTGGAACACCGGGGTAATAATGCTCTGCCCATATTGCGAAGACGAAATAAACGGCATGCGCACATCAACACCCGTCGAAGGCAAAATTTGACCCGTGGTTTCAGCAGTGCTGGAAGCACCCGGCACATTATCAGTGATGTAAATCTCGTTGCGAACTTTCGCAAATGGTGAAACCACAATCCCATTATCAGTCGTAAACTGTGTTTTCCAATTTACATCAAACACGCCGCGCGTTTGATCTGTGCCATGATTGACAGTGGTGTATGGTGAGCTGCTTTGATCGCGATGCAACGAATACGCGCTCCAATCAAAACTAATATCGCCACCAAACGAAACATCTTTGAAGACATGCTCGCCCGAAACATAGGGCATCGCATATGGCAAGTCAGCCTGACCCACATAAGTGCTGAGCGATTGAAAATTCAACAGTTGTGCCGAAACATAATCTTGATCGCGAATTTCGGTGGCGTAAATATTGTTATAGGCAATCTCGCGTCCATCATAACCATAGTGATCAAGAAACGTGCGGTCGCTCACAAACGTGCCGTTCCAACCCCAATTCCAATCTTGATCGAGTTTAAACTTACCTTCGGTTTCAAGAGCGCCGCGCCAGTCATGATTGTCTTCGCCAGTCAAAGGCGTAAATTGGTGCACTGCTATGCCACGAATATTATATATTCCAGTCGCGGTTGCTTGCCGAAATTCCACGTCCGCCACTGGCCCTTGGCGCGTTGTCAACAATGGCCGGAACGTCAAATCATAATCGGGGGCCAAAGCCCAAAAATACACGGGCGCAAATCCTGCTCCAAAAGTACCGCCAAATTTTACATCTGGAACAAGCCAGCCAGAACGACGCTTCACTGATGGATCAGGATAAGTGAAATAAGGTGCCGCTGCGATGGTCACACCGCCGATCTGTAGTTTCGGATTTACATAGTGAATATCATGTGCCCTGTTATCATGCGTCGCTTCATCTGCCACCACTTGCCATAGCGGATGTCCTGTGCGGGTTTTGCAATCAGTGCATGCTGTGTAGGTCGCATGAGTATAAACTGTTATCTCACCTTCATAACGCCGCGCATATTCTGCGGTAATAGTAACATTGTTGGTCAACAACGCCTTCACATGCTCGGCAAACCCAGTTTTGAATTTATTAGTGAGATCGATTGAATCAGCTTTGAGAATATTGCCATTGGGCTCGCGGATCACCACAGATCCATTGGCTTTAAAAGCACCCGTCTTCGAATTATATTCAACCCGTGTGGCCACCAAAGTGAACGGCCCATAAACCAGCCTCACAGTGCCCGTTGCAACCGCATTGAGCGAGCGCGGGTCATAAGTAATTTTGTCGGCCACCACATCAACTTTGGTGCCCTTGGGCAGCATCTTCAGGTTCGGCTCGATCAGTGTTTTTTCAATAATCGCTAGGGCAGGTGAGACACAACCCAGCACCGCAAGTCCAAGCACCAGTGCACCGCAGGAAACAGTTCCCCGCAGTCGGCTGAAAGCACTTGATCTTTGCTTGAACGGCCCCAAACACCACCACCAAAACGATTACAAAACGACTATCAATCCTTAACGACTTTTAACCGCGCCGTGAAGGGAAGAAATATTTCGCAACAAACTGGTGAAAATAAGAGTCAAAGCCAGTTTCCAGCCGTAGTGGTTAATAGCTCATAAATGTTCAGTTGAAGCCAAATGCCCAGCCCGCTATGCAATCCATCATACAAATCAAGGATTCTCCAATGAAAATAGCCTTTGCTAACGCCACATTGCCAAAATCAGGCGTCATCGTCGTATTCGCAAACGAGGGTGGAAAGCTCACCAGCGCCGCCGCAGCAGTGGATAAATCAAGCAAAGGCCAATTGTCCCGCGCCATTAAGGCGGCAAATTTTGAGGCAAAGCGTGATCAGTTCCTAGATGTCATCGCATGTGGAGCCTTTGACCGGGTCATTGTTGCAGGATTGGGTAAGGCTGATTCGATCACTGCCCATGAAACCGAAATGCTAGGCGGCGCAATCGCAGGGGCTTTGCAATCAGCCAAAGCCACTTCCGCTGCAATTGCAGTGGCCAGCCACAAAACCTTGTCCGAAGCAGAAACCGCTTCATTACTGGCTTCAGGCGCATCACTCCGCGTTTATAGTTTCGACCAATACAAGTCCAAAAAACCAGAAAAAGCCAAACCACTCGACTTCATAACCTTACATTCGGCAAGTCCAGAAAAAGCCAAATCAGCGTTCGCTCCGCTCTCGGCGATCCGCGAAGGCAACCACTTCGCGCGTGACTTGGTCAATGAACCAGCCAACATTCTCTATCCGGTCGAATTCGCCAATCGCGCCAAACAACTCGCCAAAGCCGGCGTCAAAATCGAAATCCTAACCCCAGCTCAAATGAAAAAACTCGGCATGGGCGCACTCCTCGGCGTTGCTCAAGGTTCGCCCTTCGAAGCGCGTCTAGTGGTCATGCGTTGGGATGGCGGCAAGAAAGGCCAACAACCCATCGCCTTCATTGGCAAAGGCGTTACCTTTGACACTGGCGGCGTATCCATCAAGCCAGCAGGTGGCATGGAAGATATGAAAGGCGATATGGGCGGAGCCGCCTGCGTCACGGGCCTCATGCTGGCTCTGGCCAAACGCAAAGCCAAAGCCAACGTGATTGGCGCAATCGGTCTCGTTGAAAATGCCATTGACGGTAATGCCCAACGCCCAGGTGACGTGGTCAAATCCATGTCCGGCCAAACCATCGCTGTTCTCAACACCGATGCTGAAGGTCGCCTCGTCTTGGCTGATGTGCTTTGGTATATCCAAGACAAATTCAAGCCAAAATTCATGATCAACCTTGCCACGCTCACGGGTGCAATCCTAGTTGCTCTTGGCAAAGAACATGCAGGCCTCTTCTCCAACAATGATGAATTGGCAACGCGTATTTCCGATGCAGGTTATGCGACAGGCGAAAAAGTTTGGCGTATGCCGCTAACGCCCGCCTACGACAAGATGATCGACTCAGACATCGCCGACATGAAAAACATCGGCGGCCGTTTCGCTGGCTCCATCACTGCAGCCCAATTCCTGCAACGCTTCGTCAACAAAGTACCTTGGGCACATTTAGACGTGGCAGGCACCGCCATGGACGCCGAAAAATCCGCCATCAATCAAAGTTGGGGTTCGGGCTGGGGTGTAAGGTTGCTCAATAAGCTGGTGGCAGATCACTACGAGAAGTAACCGAATCTGCCTGCCAAAAAAATCGCATAAGTCGGCTAAAATAAATAAATGTACCCACTTGTATTACAGTTTATTGCTGTCCACTTAAGAAATGTGGCACCTCAAAATGGCTGCACCTCAATATTATAATAAGGACAGGAAAATGAATTCGATCTGGCAACCCATTAAAATTGGAAAAATGAATCTTAAGCATCGGCTGGGCCTTGCCCCCATGACCCGCAGCCGAGCCAAAGCAGATGGCACACCTAGTGATTTGGCCGCTGAATATTACGCACAACGCGCCTCACTTGGTTTGTTGATTGCAGAAGGCACTCAGCCCTCCGATGATGGTCAGGGCTATACGACGACGCCCGGCATTTATACTGATGCCCATGTCGAAGGCTGGAAAAAAGTCACTGACGCTGTGCACAAAGCGGGCGGCCACTTATACATCCAAATCATGCATGCTGGCCGAATCTCTCATCCGGATAATACACCCCATCACCGCCAACCCGTTGCCCCGTCGGCAATTTCCGCCGACCAACCTATGTTTACACCAACGGGTATGCAGAATACTCCAGTGCCCCGCGCCTTAACACACGCTGAAATAAAGCAAACCGTCAAAGATTTCGCTTATGCCGCCAAGCGCGCAATTGAAGCAGGCGCAGACGGTGTCGAAATCCACGGTGCCAATGGTTATCTCATCGAACAATTCATCGCGCCAAATGCCAACTCCCGCACTGATGAATATGGTGGCTCAATTGAAAACCGTGCCCGCTTTGCCATCGAAGTTGCAAAGGCTGTGGCCGATGAAATTGGTGCTGATCGCACGGGCATTCGCCTGTCTCCGCTCAACACCGCAGGTGGCCTAGTTCAAGGCCCAGAAGCCCCAGCACTTTATCGATATCTGGTCACGGAATTAAACAAGCTCAATCTTGCTTATCTCCACATCCTTCATACAGGCGACGAAAATCTGTTGAGCGATATTCGCAAGGCTTGGAAGCATCCATTGCTGGTTAACCGTCCAAACGCCACACCGGAAAATCTCGCCAAAGATGTAAAATCTGGTTTGGCTGATTTGGTTCCTGTTGGAAAAATGGCATTGGCCAATCCTGATCTAGTCGAACGTCTCAAAACCAGTGCACCACTAAATGATGCAAACCCAGCCACCTTCTTTAGCCCGGGTGCTGCAGGCTACATTGATTATCCAGCACGTGCAGCATAATCACGCTTGAAAGAATCTCCGCCATGAGGTGAAAGAGCCTCATGACGGATGTTTGGTTTTACCACCTCGAAAAGCAACCCTTGGAACACGTGCTGCCGCGTATCGTGTCCAAAGCTATTGAACGTGGGCTTCCCTTGGTGATTGAAACCACCAGCCAAGAGCAAGTTACCAAAATCTCAGACATGCTCTGGGCCGCTGAAGATGTAGCCTTCCTGCCGCATGGTTTTGACGGCGACGGGCAGGGCGAACTGCAACCCGTCTGGCTTACGACGGGATCAGACAACCCCAACGAATCCAAAATGCGTATCTACATCCACGGTGCCATTCCCGCAGATATATCAATGCTTTCCAGAGCGATGTTGATGTTCGATGGCAACGACCCTCAAGCCTTGGATTCCGCCAGAGCCGAATGGAAACGCCATAAAGCAGATGGCCATTCAGTCAGCTATTGGCGTCAAGACGAGGGCGGTAAATGGCAGGACCAAGCAAAATGACCGAAAAACTCAAATACCGATTACTCACCGGCCCCGACGACAAAGCCTTCTGCGAAAAAGTATCGAAAGCCTTGGAAGAAGGCTACGAGCTTTACGGCTCACCATCCATAACCTTTGATGGCAAACAATGCATCGTGGCCCAAGCCGTTATCCTGAAAAGTTCCGCATATCAGTAACAGCCCAAACGTCGTCCTCAGTCACCTTGCAGGACTTGTTCGAAGCAGGTACCCAATTGTGGAATGTAGCGATATCTAGCTGGCCGACCGTACGGTGTCAAGCTAAAAATCCTATAAAATGAAAATAATTTAAAACGGTATTGAATTCAACCACATATGGGTAAGAATAGATGCTGCATAACCAAGCGCCACAGACCAAGTCCATTTCAAATGGCCCATGAAACTATAGTGCTGAGGAGCCAACCCCATCAAAGCCACCCCAGCGGGAGAACCGATTGCCAAAAGGCTCCCCCCCGTTCCAGCCGTCAAAGTAATCATCAGCCATTGCGCATGATTCATCTCAGGGTTCATGCCCAGAACCGCAAACATAACTGGAATATTATCGAGGAGTGAAGAGACCGCACCTAAAACCGTGTTCGCAACACTAGGCCCAAATCCACCATACAATGTCTGATTGGCCAATGTCAGCCATCCGAGCGCGCTCAACCCTGCGACTGAAAACATCACGCCAAAGAAAAACAACATCGTGTCCCATTCCAAACGCGCAATTTCAGAAAAAGAATCCAAAACCATATCGGAATTTTGACGATGTCTGCCACGATTGTTGAGCGTGAATGCATAAACCTGCAGCAGACCTAATCCCAGCATCATGCCTAAAGCAGGTTGCAATCCAAAACTGTTTTGAAAGATCACGGCGATTACAACTGTAATAGCAAACAGGGCCGCGATCATCGAAGCGCCGGGTTTCAAATTCACTTTGCCAATTTCGACTTCCGCTAAACCTTTCGGCACAGCGAATTGCAAAATCAAAGCGGGGATCAACCAATTCACAACGGACGGCAAAAACAGTTGAAAAAATTCTGAGAACCCAAGTTTGCCTTTTTGCCAAACCATCAATGTCGTCGTATCGCCAAAGGGGCTGAATGCACCACCAGCGTTGGACGCAACAACGATTGATATGAAAGTCATCGTCACAAATTTCGGTGATTTCCTGCCGACAGCTAATGTCACAGCACCCATCACAAGTGCGGTTGTCATGTTGGCCAAAAACGCCGACAATACGAATGTGAATGCGCCTAACAACCAGTAAAGCTGCCGATATGAAATCCCCAGCCCAGTAAGCTTATTGCGTAACCAATCAAAAACTCGGCGCTCTTCTAAAACATTCACATAGGCAATAGAAACCAGCAGGAACAAAAACAGCTGGCCAAATTCGCCGATGACTTCAGACGCAATATGTGAAGCCTCTGAACTTTTCCCAATTGCAGAAAAATAATATCCAATAACCGCCCAAATTAATCCGGCGGCAAGCAAAACTGGTTTAGATTTTTTCAGATGCAGTTGCTCTTCAAAAATAACCAACACATACGAGACGACAAAAATCGCAATGGCTAAAACGCCAGCCCAGGTTTGTGTCAAGTTCTCAGCCATGCGCCACGGCCTCGCTCAGCTCCAGCCACTGCGTCTCAAACTCATCCACTTGCTTAGCAATCTTCGCCCGCAGCTTTCCATAATCTGCGGCCTTCTTCGGCTCTTCAGTATAAATCGTATGATCACTCAGAACTTGATCAAGCACCACCAGTTGATCTTTCGATTTCATAATTTTGATTTCAAGCTCTTGCGTTTTCTTCTTCAAATCCTGCGAGCTCATGCGCGGTATTTTAGGCGCAGCAGCAGCTTCCACAATCTTCTCAACTTTGCGAACCGCCTTCTGCCGCCCCAAAACTAAATCAGTATATTCATCCATATCGCCATCAAAGGCTTTCACAGTTCCGCCATGCACCAGCCATAGGCGGTCAACGCAAGTCTCAATAATGTGACGATCATGGCTGATCAAAACCACAGCGCCTTCATATTCATTGATCGCCATGATCAAAGCTTCGCGGCTGTCGATGTCCAAATGGTTGGTTGGTTCGTCCATCACCAACACGTGAGGAGCATGGAATGTTGCTAAGAAAAACAACAGTCGCGCCTTTTCACCGCCCGATAAAATCGAACATTTCGAATCCGCCAAGTGCGCCCCAAAACCAACTGCACCTAATTTCGCCCGCCGCCGCGCCACAGTTTCATCAGGCATCAATTCAGAAGCATATTCATAAGGCGTGCGATCTTCAGTCAACTCATCAAGTTGATGTTGCGCAAAATAACCAATCGACAAGCGCGAAGGGTGGTTCATCTCACCCAACATCGGTTTCAATTTGCCACACAATAATTTTGCAAAAGTCGATTTGCCGTTACCGTTTGAACCCAGAAGCGCAATCCGGTCATCAGGGTCCATGCGCAATGTAATGTTCTTGAGAACTGGCGGATTATCGCCATATCCCACTGCCACTTTGTCCCAACCGACCAGTGGCGGTGCGATAGCCTTTTCTGGGTTTGGAAATATGAACGGTGCAACTGCACCTTCAACCATGTCAGCAATTGGCTCTAACTTCGCCAATGCCTTCATACGGCTTTGCGCCTGTCTGGCTTTCGAAGCCTTGGCTTTGAAGCGATCGACAAACGCCTGCATATGCGCGCGCTGATCATCCTGTTTCTTTTTCATTTTTGAATTGAGCGCTTGCTTCTCGCGGCGCTGGTTTTCAAAATTATCATAGTTGCCTTGATACAAAGTGAGCTGAAATTGATCGAGATGCAAAATCGCATCCACCGAAACGTTGAGCAAATCGCGGTCATGGCTCACCAGCAAAATCGTATGCGGATAATCGCGAATATAACTCTGCAACCAAATCGTGCCTTCAAGATCGAGATAGTTGGTCGGTTCATCGAGTAATAAAACATCCGGTGCGCCAAAAAGCGCGGCGGCCAAAGCTACGCGCATCCGCCAACCACCGGAAAGCGCAGAGCAGGGGCCGTTCATCACTTCTTCTGTAAATCCAAGGCCCGCCAAAATCACGGCTGCGCGAGACTCTGCCGAGTAAGCTTCAATATCAGCCAGCCGAACTTGAATTTCTGCGATACGAGTCGGGTCAGTCGCCGTCTCGGCCTCAGCAAGCAGTTCGCCACGCTCAATATCGCCGGCCATCACAACTTCGAGCAAAGTTTCTTTACCGCCCGGCGCTTCCTGCGCCACGGTGCCAATTCGAGCATTGCGCGGAATAGATGCGCCACCCGACTCCGGAACGAGTTCGCCCAAAATCAATTTCAGCAGCGTCGATTTACCCGTACCATTGCGGCCAACAAGGCCCACTTTGTGGCCCGTAGGCAAAGATGCAGAAGCGCCTTCGAACAAAACCCGCCCGCCGATACGATAAGTCAAATCATTGATCAATAACATGGCCGCTGCATAGCTGCTGAGAACCACAAGCGCAAATCAGACTTTCCCTTGACTCCAACTATGTTGCAGTGCACAAAACACCTAATTATCTGAGGATCGCACCTCATTCAGGGCACGGATCATGAACCAGTTTACTAAAATCGCGACCGAAGACGCCAGTTATATCGACGAAGTCACCGCCACGTTGCGAAACTTGCTGCGCCAAGTGATCAAAACGCGCGAACCGGAAGTTCTGCCGATCATCGACCAGCCCGAAGCTGCTGCTGCTATTCCGAGCCATCTCGTCGAACACGCGTTGCAAGCCATCGGCATTTGGCTGCAGTTAATGAACATCGCCGAAGAAAACGCCGCAATCAGAAATCGCCGCACCTTGGAAAAGCAAGCGGGCCCCGATGAAGTGGGCGGCTCCATCAGCCAGGCTTTCGCTGAAGCAGCCAAATTGGGTGTGTCGGCAGAAACGGTTCAAGACGTTTTAGACAAGCTTGATGTGGGCCCAACCATCACAGCGCACCCGACTGAAGCCAAGCGCGTGACTGTTCTGGAAATCCACCGCCGGATTTATTTGAAACTCTTCGAACTCGACAGTCCACGTTGGACTCCCCGTGAACGTGAAGTGATGCTTGTTCAACTCCGTAACGAAATTGACCTTTTGTGGATGACAGGCGAAATTCGGCTTGAAAAGCCATCGGTTGAAAGCGAAGTCGCCTGGGGCCTCCATTTTTTCCGTGACGCATTATTTGACCGCACCACTGCAGTTTGCGATTTGATGCAATCAGCTTTGATCCGCCATTACCCGGAACTCACCGCGCGCATTTCGCCACCTTTGAAATTCTCGTCATGGATTGGCGGAGACCGAGACGGTAATCCTTTCGTCACTGTTGAAACCACCCGTCGCGCCTTGGCCTCCAATGCTCAAGCCTCAGTCAAGCGCCTCGATCTCAAACTAAAAGAATTGGCCGAATTCATTTCTGTTAGTTCTTATGAAATGCCAATTCCTGAAAGCTTTGACGCAGAATTGGCTAAGCAATTGGAACTCGCATCCTCGACTCATGAAATTACCACACGCAACCCGAAAGAGCCTTTTCGTCAATTCTTCGGTGCATTGAGGGTCAGGCTAAATGCGACCCATTCCGCTTCGGTTGGAAAAGGTTTTACCAAGGTCGACGAGTTGATTGGCCTTCTGCATTTTGCCGAAAATGCACTTTCAGAAATGAAAGCCCCAAGCTTGGCCACAACGCTGGTGCGCCCCGTGCGCTGGGAAGCCGAAGTGTTTGGCTTTCGCACGGCATGCCTTGATATTCGTCAAAATACCACCGTCATCAACCGGGTGATTACAGAGCTGTGGCGCAAGATGAATCCGCCCGACCAATCCGAAGCCCCAGAAATTCATTCTGCCGAATGGAACAAATGGATTGCAGGCGAGCTTGCAAAGCCAATGGGCTTTGTTCCGCAGTTCCGCGATGTGTCACAAGAAGCCCAAGAACTATTAGGCCTCCTCCATCTGATCCGCGAAACCCTTGATGGCCCTGATCCAAAAGCCATAGGCACTTTCATTCTGTCGATGACGCAAAGTGCTGATGATGTGTTGGGCCTCTATCTGCTCGCAAAATATTGCGGCCTGTTCAGTGATCCATCAAGTCACGAATCCTGTCGCATCCGCGTCGTGCCACTATTCGAAACCATCGAAGATTTGCGCGCTGGCCCGGCGATTATGGAAAGTCTTTTGTCCAACCCCATTGTTCGCAATTCAGTTGCGGCCAATGGCGGCACGCAAGAAATCATGTTGGGCTATTCGGACTCGAACAAAGACGGCGGCTTCTTCACCGCCAACTTCGAACTCTTTGAGGCGCAACGGCGATTGATCCGCGCTGGCAAAAAATCTGGCGTGAACATAAGCTTCTTCCACGGTCGTGGCGGTTCAGTCAGCCGTGGCGGCGCGCCCGCGGGACGTGCCATTGCAGCTCAGCCATCAGGTTCAGTTGGCGGCAAAATGCGCGTGACCGAGCAAGGCGAAGTTGTTTCCTCCAAATTCGCCAATCGCGGCACAGCATTAATCAATCTTGAAACGCTAACTTCTGCTGTTTTGCTTCACACCTTGAAATCATCCGAGGACGGCGAGCAACGTTTCAATCCTCAGCATCAGGCAGCTGTCGAAAATATCGCCCAACTTTCTTTCAAGGCTTACCAAAAGTTGGCGCTCGATCCTGCTCTCATTACCTATTTCCAAACCGCATCTCCGGTTGAAGAATTGGCGCTCCTCAAAATTGGCTCGCGCCCTTCAAGACGTTTCGGCGCCAAAGGCCTTTCCGATCTGCGCGCCATTCCTTGGGTGTTCGCCTGGAGTCAAAACCGCCATCTGCTTACGGGTTGGTATGGCCTTGGTTACGCGCTTGATGATTATCTCTCGGCCAGCGGAGCAGATGGCCTGAAGCTGCTGCGTGAAATGTTTTTGAAGTCACCGGGTTTTAGACTGGCAATTGATGAAGTCGAAAAATCTTTGTTTCTTGCCGATATGAATGTGGCCGAAAAATACGCTAGCCTCGTTCCGAATCGAAACGATTCCGAAAGACTCTTTGCTTTGATAAAGCACGAGCATAAACGCACATCGAAAGTGATCTTGGAGTTATCGGGCGACAAAGAACTCTGCGAACGCTTTCAAGGATTCCGCCGAAGATTCGACCGCGTGCGCCCAATGGTCGATCAAGCCAATGAATGGCAAGTGCAACTTTTGAAGCAGACACGCGGTGATAAGGCGACAGAGGCAATGAATATGTCGCTTTTGATGACAATGAATTGCATTGCGGCGGGATTGGGCTGGACGGGGTGATCTATCGTTCTCTCCCGTTTCTTCAACGGGAGAGGAAGGGGACCCGATGCAGAGCATTGGGGGAGGTGATTGGCCGCAAGCTCCGAGCCTGTCGTCCCTCACCTATCCCACTTCGCTTGCGCTCAGCCGGCCCCTTTCCTCTCCCTTTAAAGAAAAGGGAGAGGACATTAAATTCACTGAGCTTTCTCACAAACCGCACTCAACTTATTGCCATCCGGATCGCGCACATAGCAGGCGTAAAAACTCGCATGATATGGTCTGAGCCCAGGTGCTCCCTCATCTGTGCCGCCATTGGCCAAAGCAGCAATGTAAAACGCATCCACAATTTCGCGCGTATTTGCACTCAGCGCAATCATCGTGCCATTTCCCCAGTTTGCTGGAAGTTTCAAATAGGGGCGTCCAATCCAAAGGATATTTTCACGATCTTCGGGCGTGCGGTTCTTGGCGCCATAGCCTAGTTCATCGTCATCAATGTGATTGCGCGTTATCCCCAGCGGGGCCAATGCGGCGTCATAAAATTTCCGCGACCGCGCCAAATCATTCGAACCTAAAGTCACATAAAGCAGCATTTCAATTCTCCCTAAAACGGCCCTAAATGTTTTTCGCCTTTGTTCTTTGCCAAAGTCATTTGCAACTGACGCTGACGGTTTGAAGCCTTCTGTTGATCAGTAAGGTGGTCCGCACAATGCGGACAAGAAACGCCTTCTTCATATTTGGGTGATCTGCGTTCCATTGGCGAAACTGGGTTCATGCAACCATGGCAAAGGGAATATTCTGATTGCACAAGCCCATGCCCCACCGCTACGCGCTCATCAAACACAAAACACGATCCTTGCCACAGTGATTCTTCTTTTGGAATTTTTTCAAGATATTTGAGAATTCCACCTTTTAGGTGAAATACATTTTCAAACCCTTCATGCATCATAAAGCTTGAAGCCTTTTCACAACGAATCCCGCCCGTGCAGAACATCGCAATTTTCGCATCCGGCTTGGCGTTCAATCTTTCGCGCACATAGGCTGGGAATTCACCAAAGCTTTCTGTATGCGGATCAATTGCATTTTTGAAAGTGCCCACGCCATATTCATATGAATTTCGTGTATCGATCAAAATCACATCAGGATCAGCAATCAGCGCGTTCCAATCTTCAGGTTCCACATATTTGCCAACTTTCGCTAAGGGATCAGCGGGGACATTACCAATTGTCACAATTTCTTTTTTTAATCGCACTTTCGCGCGGCGGAAAGGCATTGTTTTTGCGTCCGCGTATTTTGGTTCTAAGTCATCCAATCCAGTGATTGCCGTGATCCCTAAAACAACCTTTTCAATATTTGTCGGCGTCCCGGCAATTGTTCCGTTAATGCCTTCAGCTGCAATCAGAACAGTGCCTTTGATACCATGTGCATGGAACAAATCCAAAAGTGGCGTTTGCTTTTCCGCGAAATCGGGAAACGGTGCAAACTGGTAAAAGGCGACTACTTTGTATGGGGAAGGGCTCATGGGCGCTTCATTATCGCCTTAATTTAAATGGAACAAGTCGCAATCCCTCTTGCTCTATTGGGTGAATTCGGGTGTAAATTGTGACAATTCAAATTCAGGGAGAAACAGAATGATGAAGAAAACGATTTTGGCTGCTGTTGCCATCTTGGCAATGGCAAGCGCCGCAAGCGCTGCCAATATGATTGATAATTGCGAAGTGACTGGAGAAAAGGGCTCGATGAAAATCGATAAGCCAGCCCAGCCCGGCCAATTGACACTCGAAACCAACCTGCCAGCGCCAATCTGGTACAATGGCGATACTCCAGAATCGATCAAAGACGGCATGGAATATTGCATGGGCGCCGAAATTGCTTGGCGTGCTGGTTTGGACAAGGTGAAATTGGTTCCAGTTGAATGGGATGCTTTGATTGCCGGACAGACCCATGATTTTGACATGGCCATGTCAGAAATTTCGATCACTGACGAACGCAAAAAAGTGCATGATTTCTCGACTGCCTATTTCAACTCCGACATTGGCGTTTTGACCAAAGCTGACGCACCTGTAGATGCTGTAACCATCAAGAAGGCCAAGATTGGCGTTCAACAAGCCACAACTGGCGCTGCCTTCGTAACTGACAAGTTGGGCGTGGCTGCTCCGCAAGTTTATCCAGATGCAGGCAGCATGTTCGCCGCTTTGACAGCAGGCCAGATTGACGTCGCTATGACCGACACTTCGATTGTGCTTGCACAAGAAGTGCAGGGCGGCGGCAAGCTCAAAGTTGTCGGACAATATAAAACCGGTGAAACTTATGGTGCGATCTATCCAAAGGGCAACCCAAACAATGCGACGATTGATAAAATCATTTCTAGCATGGTTGCCGATGGGACTATGGCAAAGTTGAGTGGTAAATATCTTGCCGCCGCATGGGGCAAAGACCCAGCCACCATTGCTTACTTCAATCCCTGATATTTCAGGTGACCGACCGACATAATACCGAAGATGCGCCACAGTCAGGCGCATCTTCTTTACACCAGCGTGCTGATCGTTTGGCATGGGGTGCAATTGCTTTTGCAGCGTTGTGTGTTTTGGCCGCGCTTGGCACATCTTGGATCGTTAATGGCGCGCTGAATTATTTAGGGGCCAACAGCCAGATTTTCCTGTTCATCTTTGCCGCTGTCACATTGGCAGTCGCAACTCTTTTCATTCCAGCTTGGCGTGGCTTAAAACTGGCGCGCAGTGCCACAGGGCGTTTAGCTGCTGGTGATGTTGTCCAAGCGCGTATCGATACAGCCGCTGCTCGCGACCATTCCTCGATCACCTTTGGCTGGGGCTTTTTCGCGCTAATTTTTTTGGGCTTCATCTGTTTCATCTTGGTAAACAATGTAGCTGTTGGCCATACCTTCTTCTTGCTGCCACTCATTCAAGCCAAATGGTGGTTGGTGACGGTTAAATTTTTCGGCGTTAATATGTTCATATTCATTATTGCTGAAATACTTGTCCTCATCTGGGGGCTTATAGTTGCTTTGTTGCGTTTAACACCAGGCCCAGCAGGAAAACCAATTCGCGCGCTTGCTATAATGTATTGCGATGTGTTTCGCGGGCTTCCGGGAATCGTGACCCTCTATCTGATTGGTTTCGGCATTCCAACATCAGGGCTATCAGATGTTTTGATGACTCATGTGATGGGGTGGTTTGTCGACCTCTCGGCGCTCACACCAATGGAGCGCTCAGCTGCTGTGCGCATTGATGTCGCCTATTGGTGTATCTTAGCGTTGACGCTGACATACGGCGCTTATGTTGCTGAAGTTTACCGGGCCGGAATCGAAAGCATCCATCAAAGCCAAACTATGGCAGCGCGTTCGCTGGGCTTATCATACCTGCAAACCATGCGTTATGTGGTCGTGCCCCAAGCCGTTCGCCGCATTGTTGCACCTTTGCTAAACGATTTTATCGGATTGCAAAAAGATACCGCACTGGTGCAGGTGGTGGGTGTCGTCGATGCTTTTAGTCAAGCAAAGATCATTGCGGCCAATGCCTTCAATCTTTCGGCTGTCACAGTTGTGGCAATCCTATTTGTCCTCATCACCATTCCTCAAGCCCGTCTTGTCGACCGAATGCTTGAGCGTGATAATGCGCGCATGCGGGCAGGGGGCTGATCCATGGCTTTTCTTGAAATTAAGAACGTCGAAAAGCATTTCGGCCCCGTACCAGTTTTGCGCGGTACAAATTTGAATGTCGATGAACACCAAGTGGTATGCCTCATCGGCCCTTCAGGGTGCGGGAAATCCACTTTGCTCCGCTGCATTAACGGACTTGAACAAATTCAATCTGGAGAAATAAGGCTGGATGACGACCGTGTTTCTGGCCCAGGTGTTGACCTCAACAAACTGCGGCAGCAAGTCGGCATAGTATTTCAAAGCTATAATTTGTTCCCACACATGTCAGTTTTGGAAAATGTTACACTAGCGCCAACCAAAGTTTTAAAAATGGATAAAGCTGAGGCAGAATCAAAGGCCATGGTTCTGTTGAAACGCATCGGCATGGAAGCCAAAGCAAAAGACTATCCTGACCGCCTCTCTGGCGGCCAACAACAGCGCGTGGCCATTGTTCGGGCGTTAGCGATGGAACCAAAGCTCATGTTGCTCGATGAAATTACATCAGCACTCGATCCCGAGCTAGTGTCTGAAGTTCTCAACATCGTGCGCGATCTCGCAAGTCAAGGTATGACCATGCTGCTCGCCACCCATGAAATGGGCTTTGCCAAGGAAGTGGCTTCAAAAGTTTGCTTCCTCTATGAAGGCGTCGTTCACGAAGAAGGCCCGCCCGAGCAGATTTTCGGAAATCCGAGACAGGAGCGCACACGCGGGTTCCTGAAGCGCATCATCGAGGCTGGTCGACTTTAACTTGTTTGCTTATATATTCGCCTTGGAACCATTTCGTTCATCTGACGTTCAGACTTAAGAACAATTGCGGCAGAACTCTACACAGTTCTGCCGTAGTCATTTTGCATTAACACGGTCGTCCTAGAGCATTGGGGCGGTGAATCGGAGAATCTTATGAAACTATCATTGAATGCGGCCAGTCTTTTTGGTTTGGCACTTTTTATATTGCCATTGGCGGCGCAAGAAAATCCGCCAGCAGACAAGCCTGTCGTTGAGCAACCTGCTGCACCCGCAGCCGAAGTTGCTGCACCCGCCATTCCTGAAGATGTTCTAAAGCTGATTGCAGATACACGCGGTCCCGCTGAATTGAATGATCAGGAACTTTCTAAGCGCATCAAGAAAGCCCGCGCATTGGCGAAAGATGAAGCATTGCCGAAGGATATCCGCGATCAGCTGAATGCAATGGCTGAGGCTGCTGCTGGCGAATTACAAGGCCGTCAACAGGCCGAGGAACAGAAGAAAGCAGCTGAAGATCAAGCAGCTCAAGAACAGGCGAATTCTGAAAAAGTAGCAGCTGAAAAGGCCGCAAAGGATCAAGCCGCTGCCGAAAAGGCTGCTGCTGCGCAAGCTGCAAAAGACCAAGCCGCTGCCGAAAAGGCTGCTGCTGCGCAAGCCGCAAAAGACCAAGCCACTGCAGAAAAGGCCGCTGCTGATCAAGCTGCGCAAGAGCAAGCCAATGCTGAAAAGGCCGCTGCTGCTCAAGCTGCGAAAGAACAAGCTGCTGCCGAGAAAGCTGCTACTGACCAAGCGGCAAACGACCAAGCCGCGGTTGATAAAGCTGCTGCCGCAAAAGCTGCAAAGGAAAAGGCCGCCGCCGCTCAGGCAGGAAATGACCAAGCTGCTGCTGATAAAGCTGCTGCTGATAAAGCTGCAGCAGATCAGGCCGCCGCAGATCAATCTTCTAAGGATTTAGCAGCAAAAGCTGAAGCAGCGGCACAAACTCCGAAAGCTTCTGCGCCACCCGTTGCTGAAATTGCACCCGTGGCGCCTCCAGTGGTAGCGCCTGCACCAGTTGCTATTGATGCACCGCCTCCAGCAATTGTTTTGGCGCCAGCACCAGCGCCAAAGGTAGTTCCTCCTCCGCCACCGCCGCCACCTGAAACAAAGCCTTTGCCTCAGGTTGCCGTGGTAGCGCCACCACCACCCGTCGTCGTGGCGGCCTCGGCTGCCGACACAAAGGCGCTGGATAATAATACCGGCGATCCAGCTGCAGAAAAACAGGCTAAGGCTTATCTGGCAGATCAAACGGACTTAACCAAACTCACCGATGAACAATTGCGCGCGCGTCTCGATGGTATCCGTGATCTAATGGCGGCCAATGAACTTTCGCGTGATACTGAACGCGCCTTGCGTACAAAATTGATGGCCGAGAAGGATATTCTGCGCAAGCGCATCGCCCAAGTTGAAGCGGCCCAACAGCTCAAAGCCGCACAAGCAAACGCGGCCAATCCTCCACCGCCACCTGTTGTGCCCGGTGCTGCGCCACAGCCAGCACCGAAGCCTACAACAACAACTAACGTGACAAACAACACAAATATCATCACAATCCTCACGCCGCCACAACAAGTGCTGCGTGATAGAAGACCAGCAGAACGTCTTGATGTATCTGAATTGCAAATCCGCATTCAGATTTTTGGCGACGCACAAAACAATCGTGGTTACGACCAATCCTACCGCGACTATTGGCGCGCATCGGTTGAGCGTGACCGGGCTATTCTGCGCCGCCGGATGATTGAAGAACGTCATCGCCGCGAAGCCGAGTTGGCATTGCAGGCCGCAGATGATTCATTTGAGATTTCAGCCGATTACCAGCCTTCGCGCAGGCCACACCGCGATGTGTTCGCGGCCGAGATTGATGATGCCGAAATGGAAGACGTTTTGGTCGCGCCGCCTCGGGAATTCAATGGCGCCTTAAAACAGCGCTACAAAGTCGACGAGATTGCCGTTCAACCAAAGCTGCGCGACTCGATTTCGCGTATTGAAATAGATACAATCCGCTTTGGCTATAACGAAGCTTTCATCCGTGATGAGCAGGTAGGAAATTTGGATGGCATTGCAGCGATTATCGAAAAGATCGTAAAAAAATATCCCAATGAAGTTTTCCTGATCGAGGGTCACACTGATGCCCCAGGCTCTGCGGCCTATAATGCAAAGCTGTCGAAGCTGCGGGCAGAATCAATCAAGAAGGCGCTGATATCATACTTCGTTATTCCGGCTCGGAATTTGCGTACTGTGGGACTTGGCGAGCGCTTCTTGAAGATACCAACTGCTGATGCTGAACCAGAGAATCGCCGTGTTTCGATTGCGCGCATCACGCCGCTTTTGACACAGCGCTAACAAGCAAGCACTTGCCTCGAACATGAACCGCCGCTAAGAGGCGGTTCATTCATTTCAACTCGAGGACAACATGGCCAAATCACCTGCTTTAGAACGTACTTTTTCTATCATTAAGCCAGACGCAACACGTCGCAATCTTACAGGCGCAATCAACGCCAAAATCGAGGCTGCTGGCCTTCGTATTGTTGGCCAAAAGCGCGTAAAGTGGAAGTTGGCTGATGCCAAGAAATTCTACGCTGTGCATGCCAAGCGTCCTTTCTTCAAGGACCTCGTGAAGTTTATGGCTTCAGGCCCAATCGTTGTGCAAGTTCTTGAAGGCAAGAATGCTGTTGTGAAATATCGCGACATCATGGGCGCAACCAATCCGAAGGATGCAGCGCCCGGCACAATCCGCAAGGACTTTGCTGAATCAATTGATGCAAATTCCGTGCATGGTTCCGACAGCGTTGAAAACGCCAAGAAGGAAATAAAGCAGAACTTTGCTGCTAAAGAAATTGTTGGATAAGGAATTTTAAAATGTGGGTTGTTCTTTATATGGCTGCCATTGTTCTTCTGAACTGGCTTTTCACACCTTCAATGTCGATTGAAGGCGTTACACAATGGACAACCCCCATTGGCATTCTCTATATTTCTAATATCGTTGTGGGTTTCGTTTTCGTGTTGCGTGACTATGCGCAACGCGAAATCGGCCACAAGGTTTTAATTGCAACTGCGTTGGCAGGCATTCTGACTTACTTTGTTGTGAAGTGGACGAACGATCCCACCATCGCATTCTCTCTCGCCTTTGCCAGCATCACGGCCTTTGCTGTGTCTGAAATGACCGACTGGGCAGTTTACTCTTTCACCAAATGGCCATTGCAGCAGCGCATCTTATGGTCAAGCTTGGCATCAGTGCCGCTTGATACTGTGATCTTCCAAAACTTGGCAGGCTATTATACACCTGCGGCCTTTATTACGGAGTTGCTGAGCAAAACAATCGGCGTTGCGATTGTATGGTATTTGCTGAAGCTGCGCATCGGCAACGCGCCTGTGGCTTTGCCTGGGCATTAAGCAGCTTTTGACCGTGACCATCTAATCTGCTAATTAGAAATAATGATAAATTCAATTATTGTCAAAGCTGAATGGGATGACGTGGCAAAGGTTTGGGTGGCCCAAAGTGATGATGTGCCGGGCCTTGCTGCCCAATCACCATCGATTGAGCTACTGCGGCCTAAGGTCTTGGACATGATTTCTGACCTTATAGAACTAAATAAAATGGACGTTCAGCTATCTGAAATTCCAGTACATATTGTTGCCCACAGCTTTGATAAGCTTCCAGTAGTTCAGGCTGCCTAAATTCTGGAGCATCGCGTTGACGGTACTGGGTTCGGTTTAAGGTGATTCACGAATCGATAGTGAGGATTTAGTGATGCCGAGCCTGAAATTGGAATTAATCAAGATGCTGCGTGAAGCTGGTTGCAACTTTGTTAGGAATGGGAAGGGTGACCACCAAATTTGGTGGAGTCCAATTTCAAATCGAAACTTTACGTTGGATGCTGGAATTACGTCACGCAACATGGCCAATGTGGTCTTAAAACAAGCCGGACTACCAAAAAAATTCTGAGGGGAAATCATGGGTAAGGGGCGTTTAGAGGCATTTTCTGACGGGGTGATCGCTGTAATCATCACCATTATGGTGTTGGAATTGAAAGCGCCGCATGGGCCAGAGTTATCTGAGCTTCTACCATTGCTGCCTACTTTCCTCACCTACGTATTGAGCTTTATCTATATTGGTATCTATTGGGTGAACCATCACCACTTCTTCCACATTATTCACAAGGTTTCCGGTGGATTGTTGTGGGCCAATTTGCATCTGCTGTTCTGGCTATCACTGGTGCCCTTTACAACAGCTTGGATGGGTGAGAACCACTTCACCACAATTCCTGTGGCGCTCTACGGGGCCAATCTGTTGGCCTCTGCCATCGCTTACACTATTCTCTCTCTCGTGGCTGTGCGTGTGCATGGGCCGGAATCTGAAATTGCCCGCGCGTTCGGAAATGACAGAAAAGGCAAGATCTCGGTGGCGTTTTATGTCGCGTCTATTCCAATTGCTTTTTATTCCCCTGCCATTTCTTGCGCCTTCTTTGCCATCGTGGCCCTGATTTGGTTTGTGCCAGATAAACGCATTGAGCGCGTTCTAGGCTAAAGCCTGCCTGGGTCAGCAACTTCGGTCTGTTGCCTACGAATGCGTTCACGGTTTGAGATATAGATCGCACAGGCCACAAGTACAGCCACACCAACAAACGTCCAACCATCGGGAAAATCACCGAAGAAGAACCAACCCGCAAACACGGCGTTGATCATCTCTGTGTAACCAAAGGGTGCGAGCAATGAAACGTCGGCATATTGGCAGGCCTTGATAGTGAGGTAATTTCCGGTGGTGCCGATGCATGCCAGCAAAATGAAAAATAAGAATTGTTCAAAGTTGGGTGTATGCCAAATAAACACCACAGCAAGACTTGCAAAAGCGCTACCAAACAGCCCGGTATAAAATGTATTTGCCATGGCGCCACTGTCGCTTGCGAGCTTGCGAGACATAATCAGCGATAGGCCTGAACCAACGCCAGAACCAAATGCTAAAAACGTTCCCGGATTTACTTGAATGAAACCAGGGCGAATGATGATCAAGACACCTATGAAGCCAATGGCCACAGCAATCCAGCGCCGAATGCCGACATGCTCGCCTAGTAACATCGGGGCCAATGCCGTAATCACCAAAGGCTGAATAAAATAGATCGCCAGCGTTTCTGCAATACCTTGATAACGCAGTGCACCAAAAAACATCATGGTCGAGACAAGGATCAAAATGCCGCGCCACATATTAAGCCAAGGTTCGCGTGGGCGTAGTGCCTGTACGCCTTCACTGGCGATGAGCAGGGGGGCCGTAATAATCATTCCAATGGTCAGCCGCGCCCAGACAATTTCAACAACAGGAATGCCGTCGTTTCCAAGATGCTTGGCAACAGCATCAAGGAACGGAAAAACCAGCATCGCACAGATCATGAGTGCGATGCCGAGCAACGATTTGTTTTTGACTAATGCCAATTATACCCTCAAACGATCATTCGCTGGATCCCAAGCGGATTCGGGAATGATCCGCGCTTTGCGCATTTCACCGAGCACCATGATTTCAAATTCCGTGCCCACTGTCACCAACTTTGGATCAACATAAGCGAACACCAGCGATGCATCAACTGCATGGCCATAAGCACCCGATGTGGTCACGCCGACCACTTTGCCATCATGATAGACGGGCTCGTTGCCCAAACAATCCGAGTCTGTGTTATCAATTGATAAATAACACAAAACCATGCGAGGGCCGCGCTGTTTGTGGACAAGGCTGGCGGCTTTGCCGATGAAGTCTTCTTTTTCCAGACGGATGAACCTGCCCATCGAAGCTTCGAACATATCAATCTCCGTGGTGAGTTCTGAACCCCATCCGCGATAGCTTTTTTCCATACGAAGTGAGTTCATGGCGTAGGTGCCAAACAGTCGAATGCCATGTGGTGCACCAGCTTTCATTAGGGCATCGTAAACTTGTTTGAGGCCGTTCATCGGAACATGCAGTTCCCAACCGAGTTCACCCACATAATTCACACGCAGCAAGCGAACACCTTCAACGCCTCCCACCTTTGCAACGCGACCTGTGAGCCAACGGAAGGATAAATCTTCATCTGTGCACGAAGCAAGCGTATCGCGCGCGCGAGGGCCAGCCAAAACCAGCACACCATAATCATCGGTGATGTCGGTGATGGTGCAGTTCTCAGAAGCTTTTTTACGCCAATGCAGCTGATCAAAATCATGCAGTTGTGCCACAGCGGCAGACAGCACATAGAAATGATCGCTAGCCAAACGCGTGACAGTAATTTCAGATTCAATAAAGCCATTCTCGTTCAAAAGATGACCTAGAATAATTCCGCCATCCTTGGTTGGAATCTTATTTGCGCATACGCGTTCGAGGAACGCATAAGCATCTGGTCCCTTCACATCAAATTTCGAGAAAGTGGATAAATCCATCAACCCCACACGTTCACGCACGGCCAAGGCCTCAGCACGAACTGAATCCCACTGGTTGGAGCGGCGATAAGAGAAATCTTCGCCATTGCCTGATTTATCATACCAACGCGGGCGTTCCCATCCGAAAATCTGTGCAAACTGTGCGCCTTCATTTTTCAGCGTATCATACAGCGCCGATTTGCGAAGCCCGCGTCCAACTTCATGTTGCTCACCGGGTTTGTAGCAATAATACATGTGATGATAATCAGCGATGGAGACTTCGGTCGTGTAATCCTTGGTGGCCCAAGTGCCAAAGCGGCGTGGATCAAACTCACGCATGTTAATTTCCGCTTGGCCATGCACCATCCATTGAGCGAGATATTTGCCAGCTCCAGCGCCTTGGCAAATGCCAATGGAAGCGCCACAATGCATCCAGTAATTCTTTGGGCCATGGGCGGGGCCGGAGAGATAGACCCCGTCTGGGGTGTGCGTGATTGCTCCAGATATGATCGACTTCACACCGGTCTTGCCAAAAATCGGCAAACGCTCTGTTGCCTTTTCTAACCATGGCATGATGCGGTCAAGCTCATTCACTTCCAATTCGGATTCGTAATCCCAGCGCGGTTGATTGCCATCCCAACACACATGGGCGGTTGCCGTTTCATAAGGCCCCACCAGAATACCATTGGTTTCTTCACGCAGATAAGCGTGGGAGTAGGGGTCTCGCACCACGGGCAGTTCGTGCTTGAGATCAATCAATTCTTGCAACGGCTCAGTGATAACATATTGATGCAGCATATTAGCAATGGGAGCTAAATGCCCCGTCCAGCCTGCAACGACATCACAATAAGAACCAGCTGCATTCACTACATGTTCGCAATCTATGTTTCCATTCTCGGTGAACACGCGCCATTCACCATTGGGCAGAAGTTGAATGTCCATTACCCGCGTGCGGCGATAGATTTCTGCACCCAATTGGCGGGCACCTGCGGCCATGGCGTTTGTGATGTCAGCCGGGGCCACATGGCCATCCGTCACCGTGCGGAAAGCGGCTTTAACACCAAATGTATCGAGATAGGGGTGATATTGTGCAATCTCGGAAGGTCCGATGATTTCCGCTTCATATCCCGCCAGCTTTGAGATGCCATAAACATATTTCAGCCAATTCACTTCTTCATCTGTCGTAGCCAGCCGAAGCCCGCCACAACCATGCCAAGACACAGCTTGGCCCGTGAGTTTTTCCAATTGCGGATAGAGCTGGGTTCCATAAACATGCACCTTGGTCATATTAAGCGAGCCATTGAAATGCGGACACTGCCCCGCTGCATGCCATGTGGAGCCGGAGGTGAGCTCGCCTTTCTCAACAAGAACAATGTCTGTCCAGCCTTCAAGCGCAAGGTGATAAAGCAACCCCACCCCCATTACGCCACCACCAACAACCACTACTTTTGCATGAGATTTCATAAACCGCTCCGAGATATACCTGTTGAGCTTTCTTCACCTGTTCGCAGGGAGCTTTCAAGTATAAATCATGGGGCCAGTGGTGAGCTGTTTGATCAGCTCTCAGGCGGCAGCTCGCAGACAAACTCGATGAATTTTCCGGACGGGGTTAGAGGTAAACTTTTCAACACAGCGTAAGTGACTATTATATTCTGATCGAGACGCGAGCGCAGTAGATTAGTGAGGATTTCAAAATCGGGTTTCTTATCACTAGCGTCGGGAATATACCTAACTTCGAAATGCATTGGCTTCACCTGAGCAATTTGCCAACTGCGCGCAGAAATCATTTTCATAAACTTTGCAGGAAGTGATAGTGCAATTTTGCGATCTCCGGGCAGCCGAAACAAATGTGTCGTTCTTCCTACAATTTTTTGGATAACAGGCAAGGTTCGACCGCAAGTACAATTCTCCCCCATGATCACCTCGTCTCCCTGTGCATAGCGAATGAAAGGTTGGGAGGTGTTGAAGAAATTTGTTACAACGACTCTGCCACGTTGACCTGGAACGCAGGGTTGGCCATCGTCGTCCAATATCTCAAGCAAGTTAAACTCGGGATTAGTATGATAATGTACACCACTTGGGCACTGATGGGCGATGTTATATACTTCCTTAGAAGCATACAGCGCGATGATTTCCGCACCAAAAATTTCACGGCAGTCTTCGCGTAGCAATTCGCTAACATCAGCTCCAACAGTAAATATTCCAGAGATGCGAATTTTGAGATCTAAATGCTTTGCCGCCAGCGCAACAGAGTGCAAAAGATTGGGCCGAGCTGAAAAATAATTTACTTCTTTGCGCAATAAAAATTCTGCGACTTGTTCTGGTGTTGCTGCACGGTTGATTTGCAGTACTTTTCCTCTCGCTCCGTCAGCTAACCAGCTCGGCGCCCAATTGCCTTTATCTAACCCTTCAGGCCAACTTGCGGTTTTTGGGTCTTCACCATCATAATGGCAGAAAATTTTATCGAACTTGATGTTATGCCATTTCAAAGCACGATAAAGAGCTGCCTCGGAAACTAAAGGCACGAGCGAGTTGTGGCGAGAAATAACTGGCTTTCCTGTTGTTCCCGACCCCAAATGATCATCGACATAACCATGACCCGGCGGAAGATTAGTCGCCAACATCTGATCACGGTGTTCCAACAAATCCTCTCGCGTGAGGATTGGTATTTCAAGCCAGCGATCCCAGTTTATTGCCCCGCCTGGTGTAAGAACATAGGCCAGCCTTTTCTTATAGAATGAAACGTTGTCGCGCGAGAATTTGAGAAGTTGCGCCAACTGCTGTTCTTGAAAACTCCGCATTTGCTGCTCTGGCCAATATTGGCTTTCCTGCAACAATTCAAAGATGCGCTGTTGGAATTGCGGATCATAACCCATGGCAGCCACTTAGCACTTTTCGAGAAACCCGCAAAATTACACGTTTAGATTGATTTATCGTGTTGTGTCGCTACAGCAACATGTTAAAAATGTGTTTATTTTTTGTTGATGTTTTGTCCGTCGGATCGTAAACAATTCTAGACTCAGGGGCGAGTTTTTGTAGGGCAAATTTAAAAAATGTATCAAAACATTCTGGTGACCGTAACATTTGCAGCCACTTTGATGGCATCAACGGCATGGTCGGCTGACATTGGCAAAGGCGATTTGCCAGCCGTTTCTGCGATAAACGGAAAAATTGAATTGAGTGCTGGCTGGGCCGACATTGACCCAATTGATCCGACTGCGGTTTTTCAAGGCGGTGCAAGCCTTTCAATTCCTGTTGGTGATCGGTTCGGCTTGCAGGCAGACGTCGCTGCTTTGAGCGAGTTCGGGGACACCTATCGCGGTGCGGCACTTCACGCTTTCACACGTAACCCAGATTCATATTTGCTGGGTATTGCCGGTGGCTTTGGCTCTGCGAACGCAGCGACTTTTAGTTATATCGGTCCTGAAGCAGAATTTTATGCGGACCGCGTTTCAGTTGAAGCTTGGGCAGGTTACATGAACCTTGATCTCGCAGGCGTACAATCAAGTCAGTTTTTCGGCTTTGGTGATCTAGCCTATTATGCAGATGATAATCTGCGTTTATCGGTGGGTGCGAGCACCGTCGCTGGTTTCAAATCAGGCCACATCAACGGAGAGTGGCAACTCTCTGATACAGGCCTGCCTCTCAGCCTCTCAGCCTCACAGCCGAGGGTCGCGTTGGCGATGCTGGCTATGTGACGGCCAGTCTTGGTTTAAAACTCTATTTCGGTGCTGAGGATAAGACCCTCATTCGCCGCCACCGCGAAGATGACCCACGCAATCGTACGTTAGATATATTTGCAGCGGCTGGCAGTGCATTTACGCCAAACAACAACGTGCCTATTCCATGCCCAGGCGGGGAATGTGTGCAATAGAGTTTATCGGCGCTGAAGTTGATACAATATCAGCGCCGTAGCCACGGCCACATTCAAACTCTCTACGCCATCCTTCATCGGAATTTTAACGAGGTTGGTACAGCAGCTTGTTAAATCTGGCGTAAGGCCGCGCGATTCATTGCCCATCAAAAGCAAAGTCGGCGACTTATAAGTCCGGCGGAAATCGTGTTTGGCGGTAGATGCCGTGCCCACAACCTCACCATCCCATGACTTGGCCAAATCCATCAAGCCATCCTTGTTCATGCGCACCAGAGTGACGCCGAAGATTGAGCCGGTTGAGGCGCGCACAGATTCTGGAGAATAGGGATCGCACGAATCGCCCACCAAGATGATACCCGAAATATCGACTGCATCGGCGGTACGAATAATGGTACCGAGATTACCGGGGTCACGAATTTCTTCGAGCGCCAACCACACGCCGTCCTTCGTGGGGTGTGGCTGATATTTTTGTTTGAACACGCCCAACACATCGTGCGGGTTATTTTGGCCGGATAATTCGGTCATCACCTTATCGGTGACAATGGTAGTTTTCATGCCGTCAAAAATAGCTTGCGGCTTGATGGCCACCAAATAATCCGGCACCCAGCCCATAGCCTCGGCACGGTCAAGCATGGCCAGCCCTTCAGCCATAAAAAGCCCAGCTTCGCGCCGATCTTTTTTATGCTCCAGCGAGCGGATGAGTTTCATTGTGGGGTTTTGGAGGGATGAAATTGGAAGCATGGTTGCTTGCTAGCCTCCTTCGCGCTTGCACACAAGCTCTGGGCTTTTCAGAACGCAAAATTCGTGCAAGCATAATGAAAAATCAAAATGGGAGAGTGACATGACGACTGCTTCTGAACGCGCCACCGCTTGGCTGAATGATTTTGAAACGGCGCTCAAATCCGGAGATGTCGGCGCAGTGACGGCGTTGTTTGATGATGATTGCTATTGGCGCGATCTGGTATCTTTCACATGGAACATCAAAACTATGGAGGGCAAAGCGCAAATTTCCGATATGCTCAAAGCCACGCTGGGAAAAGTTAAACCATCCGATTGGAAATTGGCAGAAGAGGCAACCGGCGATGAAGCCATGACGGAGGCTTGGATTACCTTTGAAACAGCAGTCTCGCGCGGCAAGGGGCAGTTGCGATTGAAGAATGGCAAGTGCTGGACACTGCTCACAACGATGGTGGAACTCAAAGGCCACGAAGAAAAGAAAGGACCTGCGCGCATCAAGGGTGTTGAACATGGCGCCAAGAAAAATCGTGAGAACTGGGCTGAAGCGCGTGAGCGCGAAGCCAAGGAGTTGGGCTACAAGACGCAACCTTATTGTGTGATCATTGGCGGCGGGCAGGGCGGCATTGGGCTTGGTGCGCGCATGCGCCGTTTGGGTGTTCCCACAATCATTATTGAAAAGAACAAACGCGCCGGAGATTCATGGCGCAAACGTTATAAGTCGCTCTGTTTGCATGACCCGGTTTGGTATGACCACATGCCCTATCTGCCATTTCCTGATGATTGGCCGATCTTTTCACCGAAGGACAAAATCGGCGATTGGTTGGAAATGTATACCAAAATTATGGAGTTGAACTATTGGCACTCAACCACCTGCAAATCGGCCAAATATGACGAAAAGAAAAAGCAGTGGGTTGTGAAGGTTGTTCGCGAAGGCAAGGAAGTTACGTTGAAGCCTCAACAGCTGGTGTTAGCTACAGGCCAATCCGGCGTTCCCAATGTGCCGAAATTTGCCGGTGCCGCAAAATTTAAAGGGGATCAACATCATTCATCAGCACATCCCGGCCCTGATAAATATAAAGGCAAAAAAGCCGTCGTCATCGGCTCCAATAATTCCGCCCATGATATTTGCGCAGCACTGTGGGAGCAGGGCGCTGATGTGACAATGGTGCAGCGCACATCTACCCATATTGTGAAGTCGGGTACGTTGATGGAAGTTGGACTTGGCGATCTCTATTCTGAGCGCGCATTGAAAAACGGCATTGACCATCACAAGGCAGATCTCGTTTTCGCGTCGGTACCTTATAAAATTCTGCCTAGCTTCCAAATTCCTGCTTATCAGAAAATGGCCGAGATCGATGCCGACTTTTATAAACGCCTCGGGAAAGTAGGCTTTATGCATGATTGGGGAGATGATGGCTCTGGCTTGTTTGTGAAATATCTGCGGAGGGGTTCAGGCTATTACATCGACGTGGGCGCATCTGAACTGGTGGCAGAAGGCAAGATCAAACTCAAAACCAAAGTCAGCGTGAAAGAAATCAAACCGAAGTCAGTGGTCTTCAGCGATGACAGTGAACTCAAGGCCGATCTGATTGTCTACGCCACAGGCTATGGCAGCATGAATGGCTGGGCCGCAAAATTGATTTCGAAAGATGTGGCCGACAAGGTGGGTAAATGTTGGGGCCTTGGCTCCGATACGACAAAAGACCCCGGTCCATGGGAAGGCGAGTTGCGTAATATGTGGAAACCAACGCATCAGGAGAACTTGTGGTTCCACGGCGGCAACCTGCACCAATCGCGGCATTATTCGCAATTTCTTTCGCTGCAGTTGAAGGCGCGGATGGAGGGCATTGAGACGCCGGTTTATGGCATGGGAAAGGTTCATCATTTAGGGTGAGATTTATCTTCCTCCCCTACTACAGGGAGGACGTGTCTGCGCAGCAGACAGGAGGGGTAAGTCTGTCCGAAATGGCAGGCGGCCCCCTCCTGTTCGCGTCCCGCGAACTCTCCTCCCCTGTAGTAGGGGAGGATTGATCTCCATTTCTTCTCCCGCTTCGCAGGAGAAGACTTTTAGGGTATGCTGCGTTTCATGAACATCCACACACCCAACATCAAAACCGGAATTTCCGTCTGCCCGCATGATTGTCCCTCGGCTTGCGCTCTTGAAGTGGAGCTACTGGATGAAAACACCATCGGGCGCGTGCGGGGGGCTAAAGATAATACTTACACCAAAGGTGTGATCTGCGAGAAGGTCGCGCGCTATGCAGAACGCATTCATCATCCTGATCGGCTGATGCATCCGATGAAGCGAACTGGCCCGAAGGGCTCTGGACTGTTTGAGCGCATCAGCTGGGACGAGGCACTCGATATAACAGCTAAAGCTTTCCTCAAAGCTGAAGTGGATTACGGCTCGGAGTCGGTCTGGCCCTATTATTATGCAGGTACCATGGGCCTCGTGATGCGCGATGGCATTGAGCGCTTGCGCCATGCCAAATCCTATTCCGGCATGTATGGCACGGTGTGCATCGCTTTATCTTGGTCTGGCTACTATGCGGGCACGGGCCGCATAGGCGGGGTCGATCCACGCGAGATGCAAAAGTCTGATCTTGTCGTGGTTTGGGGTGGCAACCCCGTGAATACCCAAGTCAACGTGATGACCCATATCAGCATCGCCCGCAAATCTCGTGGTGCAAAACTGGCTTGTGTCGATATTTACGAAACTGACACGATGAAGCAGGCGGATATCAAGCTGCTCATTAAACCCGGCACAGATGGTGCGCTGGCTTGCGGCATCATGCATGTGCTGTTCCGCGACGGATTGGCCAATTGGGATTATTTAAATCAGTATACGGATCATCCGAGAGAGCTCGAAGCGCATCTGAAGCCGAGAACACCCGAATGGGCGTCGGCGATCTGTGGTGCGAGCGTTGCCGACATTGAGAGCTTCGCCCAACTGATTGGCCAAACGCCCAAGACATTCTTCCGCATTGGTTATGGCTTCGCCCGTTCGCGCAATGGTGCAGCCAATATGCATGCGGTGACATCAATACCTGCCGTGACTGGTGCTTGGATGCACGAAGGGGGCGGCGCACTTCATTCCAACAGTGGCAGTTATAAGTGGAACAAGACGCTGATCGAAGGCAAGGATGTGGCCAAGGGCGGTTTGCGTGTCATGGATCAAGCCCGCGTTGGAGAAGCACTGCTGGGCAATCCGCATGATTTGCAAGGTGGCCCGCCAGTGATGGCCATGCTGATCCAAAACACTAATCCGCTTTCGATTGCGCCAGACCAAAATAAAGTGAAGCAAGGTTTTGCGCGTGAAGATTTGTTTGTGTGTGTGCATGAGCAGTTCATGACTGAGACGGCGAAATATGCTGACGTGCTTTTGCCAGCCACCATGTTCCTTGAACACGACGACATCTATCAAGGCGGCGGTCACAGTCACATTCTTCTCGGGCCTGAACTTGTAAAGCGCCCCGGGGAATGCCGCAGCAATCATGAGGTTATCAGTGAACTGGCTAAGCGGCTTGGTGCAGAACACAAAGGCTTTGACATGACGCCGCGCGAAATCATTGACGAAACTTTGCGCGATTCAAAACGCCCTGGCCTTGATGTGCTGGACGAAAAACATTGGGTCGATGTGATGCCTGATTTTGATACAGCACATTTTCTGAATGGCTTTGGTCACCGTGATGGTAAGTATCACTTCAAAGCGGATTGGCGCGCGGCAGCATTCCTTTCACCAACGGGTCAGCTTGGGCCTTATGCCGATTTGCCAGAATTTCCTGATCACTATACGGCTATCGAAGTAGCCAATAATGAATATCCATTTCGCTTGGCCACCAGCCCAGCGCGGACATTCTTAAATTCGACCTTCAATGAAACGCCGAGCAGCCGCAAACGAGAGGGCAGGCCGACTGTGCTGGTGCATCCCGTTGACTTGGAAAAGCTTGGTTTGGCTGATGGCGATAAAGTTAGGATCGGAAGCGCAAGAGGGCAGGTGACCTTGCATGCGAAATCTAATGCAGGCCAGTTGCAAGGCACGCTGATCGCTGAAGGCCTCTGGCCGAACGATGCGCATGAAGATGGCTGTGGCATAAACACGTTGACGGGTTCCGATCAGCCAGCACCAGCAGGCGGCGGTGCTTATCATGATAACCGCGTTTGGATGCGAAAGATGAATCCAGCCTGAACGCACCCTTCAGCATCCACTCATCCGTACACTGATAAATTCCTCTAAATTCATAGTTTAGGCACATTCCGGCCCTCATTGCGCCAGCAATCATGGTTAATTCTCGGTACTGAGAAGTGGATTTGTGCCTCTTCTTAAGAGGATGTTAACCATGACGGCGGCGTCACAAGTGTTTGAAAAGAATCATTTATCTGTGCCCCAGAATCAGAGCACAAGATCATCCATGAGCGAAAAAGATCGAAAACGCGGGCGTATGTTGATGTTGTTTTTAGCGGCAGGATTAGCTTTGGCCATCCTCGCACCTGTGGCTGTTTTGGCGGCTTAAGCCAATTTCGCTAGGCGTTCTGTCAACAAATCGAAGAACCCGTCTGAGTTGATACCACGACAAACAGTTGCATTTGGCTTTCGGTCAGTGACCCGCCACCAATCCACCACTGTCATTCCCATGGTCAACGGGCTTTCACATTCCACCACAACATTCACATCGCGCGATGTGAAAAGTTCTGGCTTTAACAACCACGCAATAACACATGGGTCATGCAACGGACCTCCATCGGTTCCATACTTCTCCACATCAAACCGCTCAAAGAAATCCATCATCAAAGCCGTAGCCGGCCCTGAATTATTTTTCATCGACCGGAATTTCTCAACACGGGCTTTTGTCGTCAAAGCCTGGTGCGTGCAGTCGAGAGGGATGAGCGTGAAAGGGATGCCTGCATCCAAGACCAAACGCGCGGCCTGCGGATCAACATAGATATTGAATTCCGCAGCAGGTGTAATGTTGCCGCCTTCAAAAAATCCACCACCCATTGCCACGATGCGCTTGATGCGCGAGGCGATGCGCGGTTCCTTGATCAATGCTAAAGCGATGTTCGTCAAAGGCCCTAATGTGGCGAGTGTAACCGTGCCAGCAGGTCGGCTCATCAGTGTTTCGATGATAAAATCGACCGCATGTTGCTTTTGCAGCGGCATGGTGGGTTCAGCGAGCACTGGCCCATCAAGGCCAGTTTTGCCGTGCACATGTTCGGCAGTTACAAGATTATGGAGCAGCGGACGAATGGCCCCAGCATAGACTTTGATCTCTGGACGCCCCGCCAATTCGCACACTTTGCGTGCATTCACTTCGGTGAGGGAGAGTGGCACATTTCCCGCAACTGCAGTAATGCCAAGAACTTCGAGTTCAGGCGAGGCCAGAGCTAAGAGAATTGCCACTGCATCGTCTTGGCCGGGATCAGTGTCGATAATTATAGGAAGTGTCATTTGTGTGCCTTCGTTTTGGAACCTTTGCGCAGATGATAAGTGAGCGCCAAGGAAACGCAATGCCGGAGTTCGGCTTCTGGCAGCATTTGAGCGACATCAAATATAAGCGCTCGATTTCCTTCATATTTGAACTGCTTTGGATAAATTTGTTTAAAGTGATCCACCAAACCTGTTTGACAATGGAAATACATGGCATATTTATCGGGTTGCCCCTTGATTGCGTCGATACGAACCGTGCTGCCACTGCCCGTTTCCGGGGTTAGATAACTTGGCTGCTGCCAGCGCAACGCCTCTTCAATTGCGCCGACCCCTTCGGTTGTTGCTGCCACTCGATAGATAATATCACGTAACTCAGTCAGCTTTTTCTTCTGAGCAGGCGCATAGGTGGCAAAAACTTCCGCCACTGCGGCGTCTGAAAATTTGGGCTTAACCATTTTGATACTCAGGGAAAAATTCGGTTTTCATCCGCTTCAAATATTCTTCAAGCACCGACCGTGTGCGAACATAATCGGCAATCCGACTTTTGAAATAAGGCGTGCTGGCCGTCCAGATGAATGGAAAAACTGAGGCATCAGCTCCACTCACTGCGTTGCCCAAAAAGTATTTGTTTTTGCCCAGCATCGCCTCCACAGCGATTAAATTGCCCTTGGCCAGTTCAAACCTTTCATCATCGCTGTGACGTCCTAATCCTTGGGCTTGATGAGTCTTTCCAGCCCTCTTCCGAACGATACGCGCAATCAACGGACGAATAGGGGCGGGAACTTCCTTAAAGAATTGGATCGGCCCTTTCCAAAAATTCTCGTCAACCATCCAGCGTTCGTAGCCATTCAAAAAATACATATGCTCTTCCATCATTCGTGCAGCAGCCCAACCAACGGCCAGTTTCTCAGCGCTGTAGCCACCACTAAAATCAACGCCATGCTCGGTTTCCAAATGTTTCATGATGAAATGCGAATCCGCAATGACTTTGCCTTCATCAACCAAATATGGCGCTTTACCTTTGGGCGCTTGCTTGAAACTCATTTGCTTTACTTCGAATAACAACCCTGAGAGCTTCATCAACAGAAGTGCTTTGATGCAAAACGGACTTCCATCAGGCATGTTGAAATGGGGGCCGAAAGTGTGAAGCTCAAGCATTGCATTCTCCTATTGATGTACTGGGTCTACTGTCATACTACTGACAGCATGTTGTCAGCAGTGTTGCAGTAGGAACTTTTTATGCGCCGCGCCGATCGTCTTTTACGTGTCATCCAACTTCTCCGCCGCCACCGCCGTCCGATCACCGGGCAGTCGATGGCCGAAGAGTTGGAGATCTCGTTGCGCACGCTATACCGCGATATTGCCGATCTTGTCACCGATGGTGTTCCTATTCGAGGGGAAGCTGGCGTGGGCTATGTTTTGGGTGAAGGTTATGATCTTCCGCCGCTGATGTTTAAGACTGATGAACTTGAAGCTGTCATGTTGGGCTTGCGCTGGGTGCAGAGGAGGGGCGACCCTGATTTGGCGCGGGCGGCCGCTGATACCGCAGCAAAGATTGGCACAGTGTTGCCAGCACACCTCAAACCATTTTTATATGATAGCCCTTTGATTGCTGCGCCGAGTTTCAAAGGGAGCCAAGATAATATTGATGTGGCGGCCATCAGGCGGGCCATTCGCGAGCAATTCAAAGTCACAATTAATTATCGCGCCGAAGATAACGCCGAAACCAACCGCACGATTTGGCCGATTGGAATTTCCTATTATGATGCCAACCGCATTATTATTGCATGGTGCGAATTGCGGGTTGGCTTCCGGAGTTTCCGTACAGACCGCATCGTCGAGATGGAAATTTTGAAAACAAAATATGTCGAGCGCCGCAAGGCCTTACTTTCAAAGTGGCTACAAATGGTGCGACAAGAATCTGGCCAACCGGGGTTAGATGTTTTTAGCTAGTGCCACTTTCACCAAGGCAACCGGATAGAGCTTGTGCTCTTCGATCAAAACTCGGTCAGCCAATGTTTCGGCCGTATCATCCTGCAATATTGGCACGCGTGCCTGCGCAATGATCGGGCCATCATCCAACTCTGCAGTGACGAAATGTACAGTGCAGCCGCCTTCCTTGTCACCCGCCGCAATGGCGCGTTCATGGGTGTGAAGCCCGCGGTAAAGCGGCAGGAGAGAAGGGTGAATGTTGATCATTCGGCCTTCCCATGGCGTAATCAGAACTGGGGTCATAATCCGCATAAAGCCAGCGCAAACAATGATGTCGAGGTTCTGAGACTGGAGATACTCATTCACAACCGAATCAAATTCTTCGCGTGTTTGGTAGTTTTTATGATCGATCGCTCGTGTCGCAATATTCTTACTACGCGCAAATTCTAATCCGCCAGCATTTGGACGATTGGAAACAACACAAATGACTTCACAGGGATAATTGGGATCGCGTGCGGCTTCAACAATGGCGCGCATGTTGGAGCCGCGACCCGAAATCAGAATGCCAACTCGTTTTTTGTACATGCCTCAGCCGAGTGAACCGGAATAGGCAACTTGTGCTTCTTTGCCCTTGCGCTTGCGAATAGACCCAAGGGTGACCACTTTCTCGCCAGCTTTCTTCAACGCGGTTGAAACAGCCTTTTCGTCTTTGGCTTTTACAACAACAATCATGCCCACACCGCAATTGAACGTGCGCAGCATTTCAGCTTCCGCTGTGCCGCCAACATTTTGTAGCCACTTGAACACCGGCAGATAGGACACCGAGTTCAGATCAATCTTGGCCACAGTGCCCTTAGGCAAAACGCGCGGGATATTTTCGGTAAACCCACCGCCCGTGATGTGGGCCAGCGCCTTGATGGATTTTCCAGCTTTCAACACTTTCAGCAAAGATTTCACATAGATCCGAGTCGGCGTAAGCAGTGCTTCAGCCAACGTCTCATTTTTGCTAAAAGGTGAGGGCGCATAATAGTTTACGCCGCTTAGCTCAACCAATTTGCGAATAAGCGAATAGCCATTGGAATGCGGGCCGGATGAAGCCAGGCCCAAAATCACATCACCTTCGCCAATGTTATCAGCGGGTAAAATCTTCTTGCGTTCAACAGCGCCAACCGCAAACCCAGCCAGATCATAATCCGAACCGTGATAAAGCCCTGGCATTTCAGCCGTCTCGCCACCAATCAAAGCGCAACCTGCTTGTTTGCAACCAGTCGCAATGCCCGCAATCACATCCTGCGCCATCCCAACATCAAGTTTTCCGGTGGCGTAATAATCGAGGAAAAACAGAGGTTCGGCCCCTTGTACCACGAGGTCATTGACCGACATTGCCACCAGATCAATGCCGATACCCTTATGAATGCCCGTATCAATTGCAATTTTCAGTTTGGTGCCAACACCATCATTGGCCGCTACCAAAACGGGGTCTTTGTAACCGCAGGCTTTCAAATCAAACAAACCGCCAAACCCGCCCAACGCCGCGTCAGCGCCCTTGCGCCGTGTCGATTTTGCCAAAGGCTTGATCAAATCGACCAGATTGTTTCCGGCGGTGATATCCACACCTGCGTCAGCATAGGTTAAACCGTTTCGTTTTGCTTGTTTGCCGTCGCTCATGCCGCTAGTTTGCCTCAATTAATCTGTTAAGCGATTTGTGTTGCGGTTAACTAGCCTGAAACCGTGCCAGAATCAAAGCCTGTCAAGGCAAGAATGGGACAAGTGTTGAGAACTGTTTATAGTCTAATCGTCTTGGCGTCGGCGCTGCTCATGAGCGGCAGCGTTTTTGCCTCTGGCCCGGTGGAAACAAGCCCCTATGCGGTTCAAGGTGTGGAGGTCGATATCACCGACGCTAACGCCGCAGCCGCCAAAGAAAAAGCTTTGGTGGAAGTTCAGATGAAGGCCGTTGTCGAACTCGCTCAAAAGCTCGGTGGCGATACTGCAGCGGCGGAAATGGCCCAACTTGAATCAAAGCAAGTTATTCCGCTTCTAAAGTCTCTCTCGATTGAAGAAGAGAAAATTAGTCCCGGCCGTTATCAAGGCAAATTTACAGTCCGTTTTCTACCTGAGAAAATCAAACCGATTTTTTCAAAAATTGGAGTTCAACTGCCAGATTCGCAGGGGCCGGCCTTGCTGGTTGTGCCTGTATGGCAAAATGAACAAGGGCAGGCGACATTGTGGGACGACAATGTTTGGCGCAAAGCTTGGCAAGGGCTGAACGCCCAACAAGCTCAAATTCCGCTCATCATACCATTGGGTGACCGCGAGGATAGCTCAACATTAAGTGTGCAAGAAGCAACGAGCAATGATCCGGTAAAGCTCGAAAAATTGCGCCGCCGCTATGACGTTAAAACTTTAATAGTGGCCTTTGCAGAGCCAGCGCCCGAAGGCGGCGTACATGCGCATATGGTTGGTCAGTCACAGCTGGGGAAAATCACAATCGACAAAGTCTATAAAGCCGACTCAGGCACCCTGAATGACTCAGCTATTATGGCGGCACAGCGGTTCCAGCAATTGATGATCGATAAATTTCATTCCGATCAGGCTAAAATCGCTGCAAAATCTGCTAATCCAAATGCACCTCAGTCTGTGGCAGTCGCTATTCCATTTACAAGTCCAACGGCGTGGAACGGCCTTCGAGCGCGCATCCTTTCGACACCTGGTATTTTAGGCGTCGATGTAACTTCGCTTGACGGCCAAGGCGCTTCAGCCAAACTGATCTATTCTGGTAATTTGGAAGACATGCAGTCATCGTTGCAAGCCACCGGCCTTCAAATGGTAAGATCAGGCGGCTCTTGGGTGATAGAGGCGATTTGATCCCGGCAATGAAGTTCCCTTTTCCCATAAAAACTGGATACATAGTGTCGGTTGGATTGCCGAACTGGCTTATGAACCTCAAAGCAAACGGAGAAGTGAAATGACTTTGCAGCGACAGACTGCCTTTTGGATTGGAGCACTTATTGCCTTAATCTTTATTGTATGGTCGTTGCAGACAATTTTACTGCCCTTTATCGCGGGGTTTGTACTGGCCTATTTTCTGGATCCTGTTGCCGATCGCTTGGAAAATCTGGGCCTGCCGCGCATTGCTGCCACTTTTGTCATTCTTGCAACTGCCATTTTTCTTGTCGTTCTCGTCGCAGTTTTAGTTGTGCCGGTAGCCGTCGACCAATTGGTAAAGTTGGTTGCTGATTTACCGACGCTGACAAAGTCATTGGCTGAGCGTTTCAACGAACAGGCGCCCCAGAAGCTGAAGGACCTCGTTGCAAATTCGGGCACTGACCTGCAGGGCCAACTGACAGATTATGCTGGTAAGATTGCAGTTTGGTTGGCCGCGATCTTGGCATCGTTATGGACAGGTGGAAGAGCGGTGATCAGTGTATTGTCACTGCTGGTCATTACGCCAATCGTGGCTTTTTATCTTTTAGCAGACTGGGATCACATCGTGGCGCGGGTTGATTCATGGTTGCCTCGCGATCATGTGGAAGAGGTGCGTGAAATTGCCCGTGATGTTGATACTGCACTAGCTGGATTTATTCGTGGCCAGGGAACTGTGTGTTTAATCCTTGGCATATTCTATGCTGCGGGCTTAACTTTAGTTGGTCTGAAATCTGGCATGGCCATAGGATTTGCGGCAGGCATGTTAAGTTTCATACCCTATGTCGGCGCTTTAATTGGAGGCTTGATGGCCATTGGCGTGGGCCTCGTTCAGTTCTGGCCCAACGAAGGCCAAGTGCTTTTAGTTGTCGCTGTGTTCTTGGCGGGACAATTTTTGGAGGGCAATTTTTTATCACCAAAACTTGTCGGCGGATCAATTGGTTTGCACCCAGTATGGATGATGTTTTCGCTTCTTGCTTTCAGCTATGTCTTTGGCTTCCTTGGTCTACTTTTGGCAGTACCATTGGCGGCTGCAACTGGCGTATTCGTGCGATACGGATTGAAACGTTATCTGCACAGCAAGTTTTTCACCGGCGTGCCAGAAGTTGGATATGCACTAACCGAAGAACCAAAGCGTATTAATGCAAAAAAAATCTGAGCAACTTCTCCTTGATCTGCCGCATCGTGTAGCATTGGAGCGCAATGATTTTTTAGTCACACCGTCGAACGCCGGTGCTGTGGCTTTGATCGATCAATGGCCTAAGTGGCCAACTTATGGTGCAATCATTGAAGGGCCGGAAGGCTGCGGTAAATCCCACTTGGTGGAGGTCTGGCGTCAACGAAGCGGTGCGGCGATGACCACGGCAAGGCAAATTGATATTGAGGGAGTTCCAAAACTATTGGAGACGGGCGCCGCAGCTATTGAGGATATTCATTTAAGTGAAGTCGAAGAACGTGGCCTTTTCCATGCACTCAATTTGGCAAAGCAAGAATCAAAGTTTCTCTTACTAACTTCGCGCATTCCGCCTGAGCAGTTGAAATTTAAAATACCAGATTTGGCCTCGCGCATAAGAGCACTGCCTACCGTTCAAATCCTGCCCCCCGATGATGCTTTGTTGCGCGGGGTGTTGGTTAAACTATTTACCGACCGCCAACTTTTTGTCGACGAAGGTCTTGTCAACTATGTATTGATGCGGATGCCCCGTTCTTTTGGGGCTGCCAGAAATCTCGTTTACGAGATCGACAAACTGGCCCTCACCGAAAAGGCGGAGGTGACCAAGCTTCTGGTCGCCAGAGTTATGGCAAAATTTGAATCGATGGATTTGTTTACTTCAACCGATAATAGTTTCACACAACTGTAAAATATCTTTATTATCGCCAATGGGTTTGAGAAGGACCCACCCCATGAACGAATTTTCTAAAGCACCGGATTTGATCGAAAGCCCAACGCGATTTTTCAATCGTGAATTGTCTTGGCTTGAATTCAATATGAGAGTCTTGGAAGAGGCCAGAAACCCTGCCCATCCCCTGTTGGAGCGCGTGCGATTTCTGTCCATTTCGGGCAACAATCTCGACGAATTTTTCATGGTGCGCGTGGCGGGTTTGGTCGGTCAGCTACGCGAACAAATGATGGAGATCAGCCAGGACGGTTTGAGCCCAGCCGAACAACTCGAAAGAATTCGTAAGCGCGCCCAAGAATTAATGGCTGAACAAGATCGTCGTTGGTTGCAATTGAAGGACGAACTGAAGCAGAACGGCATTTCGATTATCGAGGAAAATGAACTCAACGCGCAGGACAAAGAATGGACCGACAACCGCTTTCTTGACAATATTTTGCCAATCGTAACGCCAATCGCCATCGATCCCGCCCATCCGTTTCCATTCATATTGAACCGCGGGTTCGTTATGGCGGTTCAGCTGCGCCGCAAGCGCGATGGCAACCAGATGAAAGCCTTGCTGCCGATCCCTTCGCAGCTCGAACGCTTTGTAAGATTGCCCGGTGAAAAGGCTCGCTTCATGTTGTTGGAGAACATGCTTAGCATGTTTTTGCCAAGACTGTTTCCGGGATATGAAGTCGAAGGCAAAGGTCTTTTCCGCATCATTCGTGACAGCGATATTGATATCGAAGAAGAAGCCGAAGATCTGGTGCGCGTTTTCGAAACGGCGCTTAAACTGCGTCGTCGGGGCGTGGTTATCCGCATGGAGGTTGACAGCGCTTGCCCAAATGATTTGCGTAACTTTATAGCCGCAGAACTGGACGTATCGGGCGAAGTGACCATTATGGCTGAAGGTCTGGTCGGCTTTGCTGATACTTCACAACTTATTCTGGATGAGCGCCCAGACTTAAAATTTACGCCCTACGTGGCGCGGTTTCCTGAGCGGGTTCGCGATCATGGTGGTGACATCTTTGCGGCGATCAGACAGAAAGATTTTGTAGTTCACCACCCGTATGAATCATTCGACGTGGTTGTACAATTTATTCGCCAAGCAGCAAGTGATCCCGACGTAGTAGCCATCAAGCAGACGCTATACCGCACATCTCGTAATTCACCGGTTGTGGCAGCATTGGCCAAAGCTGCTGAAGCCGGCAAATCGGTCATCGCTTTAGTCGAGCTCAAAGCGCGCTTTGATGAAGAGGCCAACATTCAATGGGCCAGAGATTTAGAACGGGCTGGGGTGCAAGTTGTATTCGGCTTTATTGAACTTAAAACCCACGCCAAAGTCTCCATGGTGGTGCGCCGGGAGGGCGGCAACATGCGCACCTATGTGCATTTCGGAACTGGCAACTATCATCCAATCACAGCGAAAGTTTATACCGACTTGTCGTTCTTTACATGTGACCCACCATTGGCGCGCGATGCGGCAAGGTTGTTCAATTTTATTTCAGGCTATGCTCCGCCAGATGATCTGGAAAAGATTTCACTGTCTCCAATCAGTCTCAAGCCGACATTGCTGCAGAATATTGACGCAGAAATTGACCACGCCAAAGCGGGAAAGCCAGCTCAAATATGGGTGAAGTTAAACTCCTTGGTTGACCCTGAAATCATCGATGCGTTATACAAAGCCAGCCGCGCCGGAGTAAAAATTGAAATGGTTGTGCGCGGCATATGCTGCCTGCGCTCTGGTGTGCCGGGGCTCTCCGATAACATTCAGGTCAAAAGTATAGTTGGCCGTTTCCTAGAGCATTCACGCATTGTGTGCTTTGGTGCAGGCCACGGACTGCCGCACCCAAAGGCAAAGGTATATATTGGCTCTGCGGATTGGATGCCGCGCAATTTGCATAGGCGGGTTGAAACTTTGATCCCAATTGAGAACCCCACGGTCCATGAGCAGATTCTCGATCAGATCATGGTAGCGAATTTTCGCGACAACCAACAAAGTTGGGACCTACTACCCGATGGCACATCGCTACGCTATGTTCCACCAAACGACGAAGAGCTGTTCAATGCGCACCAATTTTTCATGGAAAATCCATCGCTCTCTGGACGTGGCAGTTCATTGAGCGGTAAAATGCCCACAGTGCAATCAAGCACCAAGAAGAAAGCAGCGCGCCCCAAGTGAAGTGGTATGATGGTTTTAGAACAGTCCCCCCAAGCTACCGTCCGGTAGCTGTGGTCGACATTGGCTCAAACTCAGTGCGTTTGGTGGTCTATGATGGGTTGCGCAGATCGCCGTCACCTATATTCAACGAGAAAATTCTATGCGGCCTTGGCAAGGGTGTAGCAATCACCGGACGCCTGAATGAAGCTGCTATTGCGCGCGCCTTGCAAGAATTAAGGCGCTTCAAAACATTGGTCAAACAGATTGGCGTCAAGGAAATCTATGCTGTTGCGACGGCTGCAGCGCGCGAAGCCAAAAATGGGGCCGAGTTCATAGATCTAGCAGAGAAGGCATTGGGCGCTGGCATCAATGTTTTAACCGGCAAAGAAGAAGCGCGTTATGCAGCCCTAGGAGTTATCGCAGGCATACCAGAAGCAGACGGTATAGCCGGAGATTTGGGCGGCGGTTCGCTTGAACTTGTTGATCTTCACGATGGTAAATTGCATGACGGAATAACACTGCCAATCGGCCCCTTGCGTCTCATTGATTTGTCGGGTGGATCGATCGAACGTGCCACTCACATTGTCGACGAGTATTTAGCGAAAGCCGAGATTTTAAAACACCTGAATGGACGCAGCTTCTATGCCGTTGGTGGAACTTGGCGTAATCTCGCGCGCATTCATATGGCTCAGTCACAATATCCACTTCACGTGCTCCACCACTACATGATGACAGGCCAGCAAGCAGGAGCCATTTCTGATCTTGTTTCCGGTCTCACATCTTCATCATTAAAAGATGTAAAGGACATGTCAAAGTCGCGTGTTGAGACCATGCCTTTTGGTGCTTTGGTGCTCAACCGATTGCTGCATTACGGCAAAGCTAAAGACGTGACCGTATCGGTTTACGGCGTGCGTGAGGGACTTCTATATTCAAAGCTGCCGCGTCGTAAAATGCAATCAGATGCACTGCTTGCTTCCTGTTGGGATTATGCAAGGCGTTATGCCCGTTCGCCAGCTCATGAGTTAGAACTTTGCGATTGGACAGATCAACTTTTTGGCAAGGGCAAAATCGAAGAGAATGAGGAGGAGACGCGTCTGCGTTATGCCTCTTGTCTTCTGGCCGATATTGGTTGGCGGGCCCACCCGGATTATCGTGCTGACCGTTCGCTAGGTATGATTTCGCAAGCCGCTTTTGTTGGTGTCGACCATCCGGGACGGGTGTTTTTGGCACTCACGGTGTTCTATCGTTATGAAGGCGAAACGATGAAAGACGACCTGACGCGGTTGCTTGATGAAAGCCACATAGAGCGCGCTCATTTGCTGAGTTCAATTTTTCGTTTGGCCTATATTTTGTCGGCTGCAATGCCCGGTATGTTGCCGAAAATCGGTTTGAAGCTAGGCGATAACAAAACATTGGTATTAACGATCCCTAAGAAGATCAAGGATCTGATGGGGGAGCGCGTCGAGAAACGCCTAGCGGGTTTGGCTTTCGAAATTGGACGAACGCCAAAAGTGCTGATTGACTAATTAAACAGCTGGCTTTGTGTAGTTCATTTTCTGGTTGCCCAGTTTAACCGCGCCTGATCAATACTGCCCGTCCATTATCCATGCCGATACAGGCCTTACCGTGCTTAATGTCTAGCGCCATATTGCCAAAAACCTCGCGCCGCCAACCATGAAGCAAGGGCACATTAGCATTGTCATCTATGGCGACTGCATCAATTTCAGCGGCGCTGGCCAGAAGCTTTGGGGCCACGTTTTCTGTTTCGCAAGCTACTTTGAGCGCCAGCTTCAAAACTTCCGCAGCAGCTTGTTGGGCAGCTGACATTTCATCGCCACGGCCTTTAAAGTCTGGAATAGTTTTAGGATCACGCGCCAAACCATGTGCGACGGCCTTGAGAATCGCAGCTCCCATTGATGAATTCGCTGTGCCTTTTGACACCAGGCGAAGTTCATTAATCGATTCCGGCTTCTGCGGCATTTGGATGGCGATTTCAGCTAACGCTTCATCTTTCAAGATGCGCCCGCGCGGAACATTCCGTGTTTGTGCCTCACGTTCACGCCACGCGGCAATCGATATCAACACACCAAACTGCTTCTTGTTTTGAATGCGCGCTTTGATGCGCTTGTAACTTTCTTCTGGTTCGACGCGGTAAGTTTCGGGTGAAGTAAGAGTTTCAATCTCATCGTCCAACCAACCTTCGCGGCCGGTCTCGTGAAGCATGGCCTGTAGTTTTTCATAAACCACACGCAGATGCGTTACGTCTGAAACCGCATAGAGTGCTTGTTTTGAAGTGAGCGGCCTGCGCGACCAATCAGTGAATTGTGAAGACTTATCAATCGAAGCACCGACCAGTTTGCGAACAATGGCTTCATATCCCACCTGATCACCAAAGCCACAAACCATTGCAGCAATTTGCGTATCAATGACCGGAGTAGGGACTGAGCCAGAAAGCTGGATAAGGATTTCAAAATCTTGCCTTGCAGCATGGAAGACTTTTAGGACTTTTGGGTTAGCCATAAGTTCGAAGAATGGCGCAAGGTCAATACCCTGTGCCATAGGATCAATCAAAACCGCTTCATCTGCGCCTGCAATTTGAATGAGGCAAAGCTTCGGATAATAAGTTGTTTCGCGTAAGAACTCCGTGTCGACTGTGATGAATTTTTCCGACGCCATGCGATGGCAAAACGCGGCGAGGTCTTGCGTGGTTTCAAGTGTGACCACGGTATGCGGGACTGCGGTGCTTACATCTACTTTTAACATTATGCGAACACCCGGTTGAAAATCGTATCGACATGCTTGGTATGATAGCCCAGATCAAACAAGGCTTCGAGCTCATTTGGTTTCATGACAGCGCTCACTTCCTTATCAGCCTTGAGCAGATCAAGGAAATTGCCTTCGCCGCGCCAGACGGGCATGGCATTGCGTTGCACGGCAGAATAACTATCTTCACGGCTCATGCCTTTTTGCGTGAGTGCTAACAGAATGCGTTGCGAGTGAATAAGGCCGCCGAGGCGGTCTAAATTCTTCTGCATGTTTTCAGGGTAAACAAGCAACTTGTCGATAACGCCTGCAAGGCGCTTCAAAGCGAAGTCTAAATGCACAGTAGCATCAGGCCCAATGCCGCGCTCCACTGATGAATGCGAAATATCACGCTCATGCCACAGCGCCACATTTTCCATGGCTGGGGTGACAGCAGAGCGGACGAGCCGCGCAAGGCCGGTTAAGTTTTCTGTGAGCACCGGATTGCGTTTATGCGGCATGGCCGATGAACCCTTTTGACCGGGCGAGAAATACTCTTCGACTTCCAAAACTTCTGTGCGCTGCAGATGGCGGATTTCTGTGGCGAGGCGTTCAATCGAACTGGCCACCACACCGAGCACGGCAAAGAACATGGCGTGGCGATCGCGCGGGATAACTTGGGTGGAAACGGGTTCAACGCTAAGGCCGAGCTTGGCGGCAACATATACTTCAACCGATGGATCAATATTTGCGAATGTGCCCACAGCACCGGAGATGGCGCAAGTGGCCACGTCTTTACGCGCGACGACCAACCGTTCGCGGGCACGCATGAATTCAGCATAGGCAAAAGCCATTTTCAGGCCAAAAGTGACAGGCTCGGCATGAATGCCATGGCTGCGACCGATACAAACGGAGTATTTGTGTTCAAGCGCGCGCTTTTTGAGGGCGGCCAGCAATTCATCGATATCTGCGATCAAGAGATCAGCGGCGCGAGTGAGTTGGATATTGAAGCATGTGTCGAGCACATCCGACGACGTCATGCCTTGATGCACGAAGCGGGCTTCGGGGCCAACGATTTCCGATAAATGAGTGAGGAACGCTATCACATCATGCTTGGTGACAGCCTCGATTTCGTCGATACGAGCCACGTCGAATTTCGCGTCGCGGCCTTTCTCCCAGATTTTGGCAGCAGCTTCCTTTGGAATGGTACCCATCGCCGCCATACGGTCTGCGGCATGGGCTTCAATTTCAAACCAGATTTTAAAGCGTGTTTCAGGCGACCAGATGTCAGCCATTTGTTTGCGGGAGTAACGAGGGATCATGAAAGGCCTTAAGAATTAATCTTGCCCCATGTAACAAATAATAGACAGTGTTGCGAGTCTTGTTCCTTAAAAGGCCTTAAATGTCACAATCGTGAAAGTGTCCCTGATTCCAGCAATTGTCTGCACTTTTTGAGCAACGAAATGGCCGATGTCTTCATTGTCTTGTAGATAGAATTTCACCAGCAAATCAAATTCCCCCGCAGTTGAAAAGATTTCCGAAGCGATTTCCTCATCGGCAATGGCCGTGGCAACTTGGTAAGATTTTCCGAGTTCGCATTTTATTTGGACAAAGAAGGCGCGCATGAAATTTCACTCAATTGTTAGAAGACTCGGCGCTATAGACACCTTGGCTCCATTTATACCACACAAACCGCGGTGGCTGCACCTCGCCTTTTGCATCAAAGGCCAAAGGCCCCAAAACCGTTTCGTTAGTCTTTCCGGTGCGCAAATATTCGGCTATGCCTTTGCCATTATGGGCCCCCGTCTGCACCGCCGCTGCAGCATAGAGCTGAACCGCGGCAAAGCTGGTCAGTGTCGCACCATCTGCATTAAAGCCTGCAATTATTAAGGATTCTATCGCCTGCTTGGCTTGGCGTGCTGACTGCGGATCGGTTACAAATGTTGCACGCGTGTCATCGCCAGCCTCTTTGGCATTGGCCCAGAATTGATCAGCCAATAAACTGTCAGAGCCATAGAATTCGATAGGTAAACCTTGAGCTTTAAGGGCTGATGCAATGTTTCCAGCGTCTGATGCAGCGCAGGCAAAATAAATTGAATCCACACCATGAAGCTGCACATCTGTGGCTAAGGATGAAAAATCTTTGGTATCTGGTTTGATCGTGACGCTCATAGGGTTTTTGCCATATGCAGCTTTGAAGCGACCCGCTAGCGCCTTACCAGCGGCACTGCCATCATCAATGACGGCAACGATTGCTGTTGGCGTTTTCTGAATAATCCGAAGGGCTGCCACTTCAGCCTGAGCATCATCGCGAGAAGCGATACGCACAACATTCCAGCCAGCATTTTCGGCGAGCGAAGGCAGGCTAGCGGATGGGCTGATCATTGGGATGTTAGCCGCTTGATAAATCTTGGCGCCGATCAAAGCTGCGTTGGAACAGAAATGGCCGATCACAACTGAAGCACCATTGCTGACAAAAGTTTTGGCTAACTCTTCGGCCTTTCGGTTATCGCAACTGTCATCACCCACATCAAGCCGAAGCTGTTCGCCGGAAATGCCACCCTTGGCGTTGATCTCGTCAATAGCAGCCTGCGCACCATGCACCATCTGTTCGCCAAAAATCGCATATTGTCCCGTCATCGGGCCAGCAACACCGACGATGATATCAGCGTGGGCGGATGTTGTGGCTGACAACACTATCACTAATGCAGTCATTCCCGCGAAGGCGGGAATCCAACTTAATAACGAGCGATTCAACCAAAGAAAGTTGGGTTCCCGCCTTCGCGGGAATGACGATATGAGTGAGAGTTGTTCCAAATCTAAACCGCCACCATCTCCAAATAAAAAAAGCCTCGCGTGATGTTACTCACGCGAGGCCCATTCAAGCAAGCCGAAGCTTATTGAATTGTATCATCTTCAGCATAGTTGCCGTTGGCAAACTTATACCAAACATACTTTGCATCTTTCACGTCGCCCTTGGCATCGAGTGCGAGATCGCCGAGAACGGTCTTCACAACATTGCCTGCGCGCAACCAGCCCATGATGGCTTTGCTGTCGCTGCCCTTAGTGGCAGTTGCAGCAGCAGCATACATTTGGATCGAAGCGTATGTATAAAGTGTGTAGCCTTCTGGATCATAGCCAGCAGCCTTGAACTTGGCTACGAGATCCTTAGCAGCTGGGTTTGTGCGTGGTTCTGGTGCGAAAGTGAAGATCATGCCAGAAGCAGCTTCACCAGCGATGGTCCAGAATTCAACGTTGTTCATTGAATCGCCTGAAAGCATTTGAGCCTTAGAACCTTGTTCGCGCATTTGCTTCAAGATCAAAGCGCCTTCTGGGTGATAACCGCCCATATAGATCGCATCGATGCCAGCATCTTTCATCTTCGAAACGAGAGCTGAATAATCCTTTTCACCAGGATTGATTGATTCAGCCATTGTTTCTTTCAAGCCAGCAGCGTTCATTGACATCTTAGTGGCATCAGCAAGGCCTTTGCCATAAGCTGATTTGTCATCAATAATAGCAACTTTCTTGCCAGCAAAATGCTTGGCCAAGAAGTTACCAGCTACGAGACCTTGCGCATCGTCACGACCGCAAACACGACCAACGTTCCAGCCACCTTCATCAGTGAATTTTGGGTTGGTTGAAGCTGGCGAGATTTGCACGATGCCATCTTCTTCGTAAACCTTCGAAGCTGGGATTGATGAGCCTGAGCAGAGATGGCCTGCAACAAACTTAACACCCTTTGAACCCATTTGTTGGGCAACCGCAACAGCCTGCTTTGGATCGCAAGCATCGTCACCGATTTCGAGAACCAGCTTTTCGCCGTTCACGCCGCCAGCAGCGTTGATGTCTGCAACGGCCATTTCAGCGCCGCGCTTATATTGTTCGCCAAGTGCAGCGAGCGAACCAGTGATTGGGCCCACGGTTGCAATGGTGATGTCAGCCAGAGCTGATGTTGCTGTCAAAGCGGCAGCAAAGCTGATCGCAATTCCAGACAAAAGAAGTTTCTTCATGTAGTAGTCTCCCTATAAGTTTTGTGACCAATGGTCGGTCGGGGTGGAAACCCCTTGAACGCAGCTTCGCTCAAAGAGGCCGGATTGGAAAGGAAAAAACGACATTCCTTTCAACAATTTTTAATAAATTATGTCTTGTCTCGCCAAGCAAATGGCCCATTCTTCTCATAGAGCCAAGGATATTTTTCTGTCATCTGGTTAACGCGGGTCATTTGGAAGCCGAGAAGCGCAAATGCAATGACAACAGCGGTTTGAACGATGTAATAGTAAGCCGATCCGAGTGTTTCCTGAAACAGCGCGAAATGCAAAAAACGCAACCCTGCGCCAAAAATCATCATATAAATCACGAGCTGCCACACAGGTTGCCAACCAAGTGCTGTGGCACGTCCCGCCATAAACGCTGCACCGCCACCGCCAACGACCGTCAGGACGAAAAACACCAAAAAACTACCCTCAGCCAAAAACGACATATTAGTGGCCTCCTTCAAGATAGGCGGCACGCACTTCTGGGCTTTTCAGCAATTCAGCGCCAGTGCCACTCATCGCGATTTTACCATTGACCATAACATATGCGCGGTGCGCCAAGCGGAGCGCATGGAAGGCGTTTTGCTCGACGAGCAGAACAGTGAGGCCTTCCTCTTGATTCAGCTTCTTTATGGCTGCAAAAATTTGTTTGACGATTATGGGCGCCAAACCAAGCGATGGCTCATCAAGAAGCAAGAGGCGAGGGCGGGCCATTAAAGCGCGGCCAATTGCCAGCATTTGTTGCTCACCACCAGAAAGCGTGCCAGCTCGTTGATTGCGGCGTTCTTCCAAACGCGGGAACAGCGCAAACACTTTCACGAGGTCTTCATCAAAGTGCCGCAGCTTATCAACCGTTGCACCCATTTGCAGATTTTCAAAGACGCTCATGCGTGGGAAAATACGGCGGCCTTCTGGTGATTGGGCAATGCCAAGATGCACAATTTCATGTGTTGGCATTTGGGTGATGTCTTGGCCGTCAAGGACAATTGTTCCAGAACGCGCGCGGGGCGTTCCGCAAATCGTCATCATCAATGTAGATTTGCCAGCACCGTTGGCCCCGATCACTGTGGCAATTTCGCCTTTGTGAACTTCAAAGTCGATGCCCTTGAGCGCTTGGATCTTGCCATAAAATGTTTCAACGCCTTTACCTTGAAGAAGGATATCGCTCATGTGCGGCCTCCTTTTTTAGCGGCTGGTTTTTTGGCAACTGTCTTTGTGGCAACGGGCTTTTTCTGCGCCACGGAAACTTTTGTAGCGGAGCGAGGCGGGACGGCGGCATGCACTGCCAATCCTTCGTTGACCAAATCAGCTACTTTAACGTTGCCAACAGCGACATCATTCTCATCTTCTTCAACACCGAGATAAGCGCGGATCACGGCAGGATCGTTCTTGATTTCGTTTGGCGTGCCATCAGCAATTTTACGGCCATAATCGAGAACCACAATATGATCAGAAATACCCATGACAACGCTCATGTCGTGCTCGATGAGTAGGATCGCCATGTTATGATCATCACGAATTGAAAGCAGTAATTTATTAAGCTCATCAGACTCGCGCGGGTTCAACCCAGCCGCAGGTTCATCCAAACAGAGCAGGCGAGGGCCAGTGCACATGGCGCGCGCAATTTCAAGGCGACGCTGCGCACCATAAGGCAAATCACCGGCCGCATCATCGGCACGTTCGGTGAGGTTTACTTTATCAAGCCAGTATTTGCATTTCTCAATCGCTTCATTTTCAGCGCGCTTGAAATGGCCTGAACCAAAAATGCCACCAATTGTAAACCCCGATGCGCGCATCAAAGTGTTGTGCTGTGCGACCATCAAATTTTCGAGCAGAGTCATGCCCGAGAACAGGCGGATATTTTGAAAAGTTCGGGCAACCTTGGCTTTCTGCGTGATGATAAAATCATCCATGCGTTCCAGCAGAAATTCTTTGCCGTCTGGATGGCGCAGCTTGATCATGCCTTCGGTGGGCTTATAAAAACCTGTGATGCAGTTAAACACCGTGGTTTTGCCAGCTCCATTTGGGCCGATCAATGCCGTAATTTGTTTGCGGCCTGCATCGAATGACAAATCACCAATGGCCGTCAAACCACCAAAACGCATGGTGAGGTGCTGAACCTGAAGTTCAGGGTCTTTTGTCCATTGCATCATCAACCATGCCCCTCGGCAACGAGATCACCGGAGACGGATTTTTTCTCTTTCAAAAACACCGTCGGCTCACGCTTGGTCACAAACCCGCGCGGACGGAAGCGCATCATAAGAACCATGGCCAAACCAACAGCGAGCATGCGGAATTGAATAGGCTCTGTGCCCGAAGGCAGTACCGCTTTCATAAAATCCATTTCCCTGAAAAGTTCAAACGAACCCATAATGGCGATGGCTGAAAACACGATGCCAATTTGCGAACCCAGACCACCCAGAACAACAATGGCGAGGATAAGTGCAGATTCAATATAAACGAACGACTCAGGCGATACGAAACCTTGGCGCGCAGCAAAGAAACTGCCAGCAAAACCACCGAACATGGCACCAATCGCGAATGCTGTAAGCTTTGTTGTGGTGGTGTTGATGCCAAGCGAACGACAAGCAATTTCATCTTCCCGCAAAGCTTCCCAAGCACGACCAATAGGCAAGCGGCGCAAGCGCTTGGTGACAAAGTAGGTAACCAATGCCAGTGTTAAAATCACATAATAAAGAAAAATATAAAAATGAATTCGGTTGAACTGGATGCCGAAGAAATCAGAAAAGCTGCCAGGTGCATCTTTAAATGGCAAACCAAAGAACGTGATCTTCGGAACTGAAATACCTTGTGGGCCATTAGTGAATGAAAACCAGTTGACCAAAACAAGGCGGATCATTTCACCGAAGGCCAGTGTCACAATTGCCAGATAATCGCCGCGCAATCTGAGAACCGGAAAACCCAACACAACACCCCAAGTGGCAGCAAGCAAGCCTGCAACTGGAAGCGTGATGTAAAACGCCCAAGGCAAAATTCCCGTACCGAACCACTGTGGAAAATACACCGTTGAGAGCAGGGCATATGCATAGGCACCAACCGCATAGAATGCGACGTAGCCAAGATCGAGCAAGCCGGCTAGACCAACTACAACGTTCAAACCCCAACCAAGCATGATGTAAATTAGAATATAAACCGCTAAATCCATGACCCGCTTATCCCAGATGGGATGGAAGAATGTGAAGACCGGAAAGCACAGTGCGAATATCAAAAGCCCAGGCGCAATATATTTAGCTATTGTATCAGAAATCGAAACAGTTTTTGCACCCGACGCATCAGCAGGTTTTGAACCAGCTGATGGCGCTTTGTGCCAAACAAAAAGATGAAGAAACAGCCGCACTCCTACAACGATTCCAGTGAGCGCAAACGCCATTCCAAAGCGATAAACAATCGAAATAACGCCTTGTCCAATGACCGTCTTCATCGCCACGATGGGAATTAGAACGAGAAGTGTAATGATAGCCGTACTTATCAAATCCTTCGTCAAGGCAGAAGTTGTGAGAGCCTTGCTATCATCCGACGATGAATTATTTTTAGGCGCAACTGACATGGTTTAAATCTTTTCCACTTCAGGTTTGCCAAGCAAGCCTTGTGGCATGAATATGAGCACCATGACCAAAACTGTGAAGGCAGCAACATCTTTATATTCGACCGAGAAGTAAGCTGACCACATGACCTCGATCATTCCAATCACCAAACCACCCAGCATGGCACCCGGAATTGATCCAATGCCTCCGAGCACGGCTGCTGTGAACGCCTTGATGCCAGCCAAGAAGCCAATAAAGAAATCGGTTACATTATAATAGAGAAGGAACATCAAACCAGCGAAAGCTGCCAAACAGGCGCCCAATATAAATGTAATTGAAATTGTCCGGTCAACATTGATACCCAAAAGTGACGCCATCTTCGTGTCTTGTTCGCAAGCACGTTGGGCGCGGCCCAGCGCCGTGCGTTGAATAAGCATTGTGAAAACTGTCATCAATATCAAAGTCGAAACAATGATCATAATTTGCATGTTTGAAATTTTCACCGTAAATTCGCCATCTGCCGCAGCACGGTGCATCAACTCATAGCCACCCGTGATGAGAGGTTGCATGGGCTTAGGGCGGCCTTCCTGCGCAATCCGGACGAATTCCTGAAGCACAATCGACATGCCGATGGCTGAGATAAGCGGTGCTAAGCGAAATGACCCACGCAAAGGGCGATAAGCGACGCGCTCAATTGTCCAATTGTAAACTGAGGCAATCAACATGGCGATAACGACGACTAAAGCCAAAGCGAAAATGATCATAAAAGCGCCGCTTCCGCCAGTAACACCAAGGGCGAGCAGAACAATGAAAGACACCATTGAGCCAACCATAAACACATCGCCGTGGGCGAAGTTGATCATGCCAATAATGCCGTAAACCATCGTGTACCCGATGGCGATTAGCCCATAGATTGAACCGAGCGTTAGCCCGTTAATCAGCTGCTGGAGAAAATACTCCAAGTCGCCCCCCTTATGTTTGACGCGTTACTTCCGGAATCTCGGCTCTGATGGCCAAGCTTGCGACATGCTTTAAAGAAGCAAAACAATAAATACAAGTGTGACAATGCCATATATTAACGACTTTTCGCACCGCAACATTGAGCATTGACAAATCGCGGTGTGGGCTATATCAATTGAGTATATATCAATTTGGCATATAGCAAATGAACATAAGAACACTTTGTCTGGGCATTCTATCGTTTCAAGAAGCTTCCGGATATGAGATCAAGAAAGAAATTGAAGAAGGCATGTTCAGCCATTTCATTGACGCAAGTTATGGTTCAATTTATCCAGCTCTAAGCCAGCTTAATACCGAAGGTTTGGTGACTGTTCGCGCTGAAGAGCAAACGGGCAGACCCGACAAGAAGGTCTATTCGGTGACGGATGCAGGTCGCGCGGCATTGGCCAAGGGACTGTTAGTAGTCCCCGCACGTGACAAGTATAAGTCAGAATTTCTTTTTGAGATGCTGTTCAAAAATATGTTGCCGGAAGCTCATATCAGGCTTGCAATCGAAAAGCAGCTTCATGATCTACGAGAAGATCTAAGCCGTATGGCTGAGTGTCGGGCGGAAGGGCAAACCAACGAAGGTTCCGAATTTATTATGGGTTACGGCGAGGCGGTTTTGACTGCTGGCGCGAAGTATCTCGAAGTGAAAATTGCAGAATTGCAGCCGACTATAAAATTGGCGGCTGAGTGATAGTGAACACAAAAATATTAGAGGGAACGCGAGCATGATGAAGAATACCATTTCAGCGCTTTTTTTGGCAGCGGTCTTATCTTCGACCGCAATGACAGCAACCGTTCGCGCCGATGATGCTGCTGTGGCGCCTGCAAAAACGGATGCCGGAAATCCTGTCGTGACAGTGTTCTTGGCTCAGAAAAAGCCAATTGCTGCAAATTTGATCGTGACAGGGAGCTTTGCCGCTGGTGAACTGGTATTGGTTACCCCTCAGGTCGAAGGTTTGGCGATCACCGATATTCTCGCCGAGGAAGGCGACATAGTGAAGAAAGATCAGATACTCGCAAAACTTTCTGCTTCATCCATAGATATTAAAATTCTGCAAACCCAGGCCAATATTGCAAAGAACGAAGTAGCAATTAAGCAGGCTAATAATCAAATTGAACAAGCCAAGATAAACAACGATCGCGCCCAGTCAGACTTGAACCGCACAAAAAAACTGCGTTCAACAGGTGTCGCAACAGTGGAGCAATTTGATCAACGGCAAGCGGCTGCTGATTTGACCAACATGCAATCTCAGGCCGCAGAACTTACGCTCGTGAGTTCGCAGGCCGACCGCTTAGGTTTCGATGCGCAAATGCAAGACCTACAACTGCAAAAAAGCCGAACCGAAATTAAGTCACCAGTTGATGGATTTGTGAGCCGAAGAACGGCCCAAATTGGAGGCATCGCTTCAGCTTCAAAAGACGCGATGTTTAACATTGTTGCAAACAGCACGATGAAGCTTTTGGCCGAAGTGGCTGAGTCAGATTTACCGAAAGTGCAGATTGGCCAGAAAGCCACCATCGTTGTGAATGGCATGGCAAAGCCGATTCAAGGCGTGGTGAAATTGATTTCGCCTGAAGTCAATGAAACCACGCGCATTGGCATAGCTCACATTCGCGTAGAAGAGGGCACTAAGATTCCGCTGGGTAGTTTTGGCCGCGCGACGATTGCACTTGCCGCGTCAGACGGCGTGGTTCTGCCCCTTACCGCTGTAACATTTGGTGAAGACGGCCCTACCGTTCAGATTGTAGAAAACAGCAAAGTCAGTGTACGCAAAGTGATCACCGGACTTGTGAGCACATCCGAAATCGAAATTACTGATGGTCTGAAAGAAGGCGAATCTGTTGTTGCGCGCGCAGGTACATTTGTGCGCGATGGTGACACAGTGACAGCCGTAAAACTTTCAGACGCAGCGCAATAAGGAGCGCATATAATGAATTTTAATTTCTCGGCTTGGTCGATCAGGAATCCTATTCCATCAATCGTGCTCTTTATCGTGTTGATAATGTTGGGCGTGCAAAGCTTCCGCGCTTTGCCGATTACCCGGTTCCCGAATATCGACGTGCCGGTGATTGCTATTTCAGTTTCTCAAGGCGGCGCCACGCCGGTTGAGCTTGAAGCACAAGTAACAAAGCCAATTGAAGATGCTGTGGCCGCCGTGAACGGTGTAAAGCACATCACTTCTACTTTGACAGATGGTGTTTCAACCACGGCCATCGAATTCCGCATGGAAAAGCCAACGGCTGATGCGTTGCAGGAAACCAAAGATGCGATTGCCAAGATTCGTGGCACATTGCCTAGTTCGATCGACGAACCCGTAATTCAGAAGATCGATGTTGAGAACCAATCGATTCAAACTTTTGCAGCAACAGCACCTGGCATGACGCTAGAACAGTTGTCCTGGTATATCGACGATGTTGTGCTGCGCGAATTGCGCGGGCTTTCAGGGGTGGGCCGTGTTGAACGTTATGGCGGTGTGCAGCGTCAGATCAACGTTGATCTCGATCCATCCAGACTTCAATCCCTCGGCGTGACCGCAGCATCAGTGAATGCACAACTCGCAGCCGTAAACACAGATCAAGGTGGTGGCCGCAGTGATATTGGTGGCAGCGAACAGGCAATCCGCACCATTGGTGGCGCTCGTTCAATTGAACAACTAGGCGCCACCAAAATTGCATTACCCAATGGCACTGTCGTTCGGCTCGATAACCTAGCAAAAATTACTGATGCATACGAAGAGCCTCGCACATTCGCACGTTATAACGGCAATCAAGTTGTTACTTTCTCTGTGTTCCGTGCCAAGGGTTCAAGCGCAACCGCTGTAGGTGATAAAGTTACAGCGGCGATTGAAAGATTAAGTCAGTCGGGCAATGGCGTTAAATATACGCTCGTCGATGACACCGTGCACTATATTTATGGTAATTACACCGCCGCAATGGAAACCTTGATTGAAGGTGCAGTCCTTGCTGTTTTGGTTGTGCTACTGTTCCTGCGCGACTGGCGCGCTACTCTTATTTCGGCAATCTCTCTCCCGCTTTCAGCTATCCCCGCATTCTGGGCGATGAGCTTGATGGGCTTTTCGCTCAACCTCGTTTCATTCCTCGGCATCACGCTGGCCACGGGTATTCTGGTTGACGATGCAATTGTGGAAATTGAAAACATCGCTCGACATATGCGCATGGGAAAATCGCCATATCGTGCTGCACTTGAGGCAGCCGACGAAATCGGCCTGGCTGTGATCGCGATCACATTCACAATCGTCGCCGTGTTTGTGCCCGTCTCTTTTATGGACGGTGTTCCCGGCCAATATTTCCGTCAATTCGGTCTGACCGTCGCTGTTGCAGTGTTGTTCTCGCTGCTCGTGGCACGTCTCATCACGCCAATGCTCGCCGCCTATTTCTTGCGCGACCATGGCCACGCAGAGGAAAAACCGGGTTTGTTTTCACGGGCCTACAGCCAGTTCCTTTATTTCACTAATTGGGGACCGAGAATAAATCGCACTCGACTCAATTCGAAAACCGGAGAAGAATATGTAAAAACATGGCGTCCGCGGATCATGAGTTATGTGACTGTGGTTGTTGCAGGCTTTGTTTTGTTCGGTTCGGTTTCGCTGATCAAATTGCTGCCGACGGGCTTCATTCCGCCTGGCGACGAATCGCGATTTGTGTTGTCAGTTGAGTTACCGCCCGGTTCAACCTTGCAGCAAACTTTGCTGAAGACCGAAGAACTAGCAGGTATCGTAGGCAAACACCCCGAAGTCGCAAACGTATTTGTTCTTGGAGGTTCTAATCCGACTGGTAACGTGGAACCACGCCAAGCTTCGATGTTTATTTCCTTAAAAAAGAAAGCCGATGGTCTAGTCCCCGGTGTCCTCAATCCAGTTATTCGCGGACTTAACAAAATATCGCCAGTGAGCATTCCCACCTTGGCCACGACAGGCCGCACGGTACCGCAAGTTTTGGTCGAAGACCAAATCTACAAATCTCTGGGCAATGTAGCAGATGCACGGTTCTGGAAGGTAAACGACCGGGGCGCGCGCGATATTCAATATGATATGCTGTCGAATGACCCTGTTGCTTTGACAGACGCAGTTGCAAAACTCGAAGGCGCTTTGCGCAAAGAGCCAAAGCTGCGTTCAATTGCAGCTGAAGGTGCACTCAATCGTCCAGAAATAAGAGTAACACCGAAGCTCGATGAAGCGGCAAAGCTTGGCATCACATCGCAGCAAATCAGCCAAGCCTTGCGCGTGGCAACGATTGGCGACTTTGGACCATTGCTGGCAAAATATAATGCTGGTGATCGTCTCATCCCGATCCGGGTTCAGATTCCGGTTTCGGCGCGCGGCAGTTTCCAAGAGCTCACGGGTTTGAAGATCATGAATGCGAAGGGCGAGTCTGTTCCGATTTCTACTGTTGCAGACATCCAATTCAGTCAGGGCCCAGCTTCGGTGACCCGTCATGACCGTCAACGTTGGGCAAAGATTGGTGCCGACTTGCAGCCAGGTGTTGAACTTGGTGATGGCCAGAAAAAGTTTGAAGACGTCGCGAAGGCAATGAATCTTCCAAAGTCGGTCGTGTTCACAGCTGGTGGCGACTCAGAAGTGCAGGGCGAAATCTTCGCAAGCTTCGGGAAGGCCGCTTTGCTCGGCGTCGTCATCATGCTCGGCATTTTGATTTTGTTGCTGGGCAATTTCTTCCAGCCCTTTGCAATTGTGTTAGCGTTGCCGCTTTCAATCGGTGGTGTCGTTGCGGCACTCTTGGCTACAAACCAATCACTCTCAATGCCAGTGATCATCGGAATGTTGATGTTAATGGGCATTGTGGCCAAAAACGGCATCATGCTCGTTGACTTCGCGGTAGAGCGTGTGAAACATGGTATGGAACGCGTTGATGCCATCGTCGACTCAGGTCACAAACGCGCCCGCCCCATTATTATGACAACACTAGCCATGGGCGCAGGCATGGTGCCGTCGGCGATTGGCATCGGTGAAGGCGGCGAATTCCGCGCACCCATGGCAACAGCCGTGATTGGCGGTTTGATTGCCTCAACGATACTGAGCCTTGTGTTCGTTCCGTCATTTTACATTGTGATGGATGACGTAGCAAAATTCTTTGCATGGCTGTTTGGTCGCTTTGTCGGCGCAACTGATGAAGCACCGATTGTTGATCATGCATTAGAAGTGGTCAAATCTGAAATGGCAAAGACCACTGCTGCAATTGAACAGCTCGACGAACGCATTGACCAAGTCGAAGCGGAAGTGGCCACCAAAATGCCAGCATTGAACAAGCCAAAGCTAACACTGGCCGCAGAATAAACCAAAATACATTCCTCCCCTATAGCAGGGGAGGGATGATTAAGTGAGTTCGCTCAACCCCTGGGAAATCCGCGCCAAGGCCTTCTTCAAATCGGCCTCGCTCGCCGCAAACGAAAGCCGCACCGACCCCGGTGCACCAAACGCCGTCCCCGGCACCATTGAAACGCCATGCTTTTCAAGCAGCCAATCACAAAGCTGATCCGTGGTTTCAATCACATGATTGCCCGCATGCTTTCCCAAGAATGCGGACACATCAGGAAATGCATAAAACGTGCCGGGAATATCGGCGATCTTCACACCGTCAATCGCCAGCAATCCCTGCAAAACCAAATCACGCCGTGCCTTATATTGCACGCGCATTTTCTCAACTTCATCACGCGGGCCTTTAAGGGCGGCGATTGCTGCACGCTGCACAAACTGATTGGCACCAGCACTGATAATACTTTGCATCCGCCCCATGGCTTTGGCGATAGGTTCTGGCGCTGCGGCGTAACCCAGGCGCCAACCTGTCATGGCAAAGCCTTTTGAAAAACCGTTCAGAGTAATTGTTCGTTCCAGCATACCGGGCAGGGCACCGAACGAAACCATTTCACCCTCAAACAAAATATATTCGTAAATCTCATCAGAAAGCACCATCAGCATCGGATGAGCACGAACCAATGCTGCAATTTCTTCAAGCTCTGTCCGAGTCCAAACAGCACCTGTCGGATTACAAGGAGAATTAAGGATGATCAGCTTTGTTTTGGGAGTGATAGCCGCAGCAATTCGAGCAACGGGAACCTTATAGCCCTCTTCGACGTTGGACTGCAAAACAACAGGTGTGCCTTGCGCAAATTTGACCGAACCCTCGTAAGACACCCAATAAGGAGCCAGAATGATAACCTCGTCATCCGGCCCAATCAAAGACAAAACAGCGTTGTTGATGGCTTGTTTGGTGCCATTGGCCAGAACAATCTCGCTGGCTTTGTAATTCAAGCCATTCTCAACCTTCAGCTTTTCAGCAATCGCCTCGCGCAATTCGGGAATTCCGGCAACCGGAGAGTAATGTGTGAAACCCTTATCCATCGCATCTTTAGCGGCTTCACGAATATTGAGCGGCGTATCAAAATCAGGCTCACCAATGGTCAGCGCCACCACATCATGCCCTTGGGCGCGAAGCTCCCGTGTGCGCTGTGACATGCGAATAATAGCCCCCTCATCAGCGGCATTGGCGCGCGGCGAGAGCAGGACCGAGTGATCAAATTTAAGTGTCATAATAACCAAAAGCTATGCCAGCTTATGCTTGCCGCGTCGAGGTCATCTATACTAAAACAGACTTTTAAGTGAGGCTCAATGAATCATATCGTTAAGTTAGTCCCCGTTGCAATTATTCTGGCCGGTTGTTCTCAGTCCACGTCTGGCGTACGTATCACTCAGGAAGCTGCCCAAGCTTCGCCAACGGTTGTGCAAGCCGCACCGAAATCTGAACCTGTGTTTTACAATGGCAAGGTCTATCAAATCAATTTCGCGCCCGATCCTGCAGGCGGTTACGCCATGGCTGTTTCTGGTATGTCAGCCGCCCAACAAAAAGACGCAGTGGCCGTCTCGACATCATCGCTGCGCCAATTTGCTTGCAGAGAAAAGCAAAGCGGCAAACTCCTAACCCAACCGATTTATAGCGAAAACAAATGGCGCATGACCGCACATTGCGTTTAATCCCGAGGTTCATCCATGATCTTAGACCGCGTCATTAAAACACTGATCCACACAGGTGACCTTACAGTCACGGATTGGAATGGAAACACCAAGCGCTATGGCGACGGTAGTTTGCCGAAATCTCACGTTAAGTTTCAAAGCAGAGCTGCAGCGCTCAAAGTGGCATTGGATCCTGATTTGCATTTGGGTGAGGTTATCACTGACGGTGAACTCACCGTTGAGCAGGGAAGCATTCGTGATTTCATTTTACTGTTGATGCAAAATGTGGGCACGGGGCAAACCAACCATCCTCTTCACCGTGTGGCTTACCGTGCCCGGCTGCTTTTGAGGCGTGTCTATCAACACAACCCAGTCGGCAAAGCTCAAAAAAACATCACCCATCACTACGATATCAATGGCGAGATCTACGATCTATTTCTCGACAAGGATCGCCAATATTCTTGCGCCTTTTATGAGACAGAAGATGCAACGCTTGAAGAAGCCCAGCTCGCCAAGAAGCGCCACCTCGCGGCCAAGCTTGGCATTAAACCGGGAATGAAAGTTCTGGATATCGGATCAGGCTGGGGCGGCATGGGGCTATATCTCGCCCAGTATTGTGGTGCTGATGTAACGGGCGTAACTCTTTCACATGAGCAACACGAACTCAGCAATAAACGCGCGGCTGAAATGGGCTTGGCCTCACAAGCGCGTTTCCTTTTAAAAGATTACCGAGCGCTCGACGAACAGTTCGACCGGATAGTATCTGTGGGGATGTTTGAACATGTGGGCGTCGGGCATTATGCCGAATTCTTCAAAAAAATCGCCACGCTGTTAAAGCCCGACGGTGCGGCGGTGCTGCACTCCATCAACCGCGCCGACGGCCCTGGCATAACGGGTGCATGGATCCAAAAATATATATTCCCCGGCGGCTACGTTCCCTCGCTGTCGGAGACAATTCCCCACATGGAACGCGAAAAACTTTACATCACCGATATCGAAATTTTGCGCATGCATTATGCGCGAACTTTGAAAGAGTGGGGCAGGCGCTTTACAGCCAACCACAAACGGGCGGCCGAAATTTATGATGAGCGCTTTTGCCGAATGTGGGACTTCTATTTGGCGGGTTCGGAAGGTTCTTTCCTGTACGCTGAGATGAATAACTTCCAAATTCAGTTCAGCAAAAACCAACACGCTTTGCCTTACACACGCAATTATATTGAGGCGGAAGAAGAGCGACTGCGGAAGCTAGAAAAGAGCTAAGTTAAAAGGCTGAAAGCCAATTAACCATAAATTCGCGCAAAATCTTGCTGTCCTCGGAACTTCATGCTTAATTGTGCGTTAAGTCTTTGGCTTACATTTTGCTTGAGGTTGAGAATGGTTCTTGAACGCATTCTGTCGTCTTTGGTAAAGCAGGGCAACCTGATTGTTACTGACTGGAACGGCCATGTGCGCCGATATGGCGACGGCAACCTTCCAACTTCCCATATCAAATTCGAGTCTGCTGCAGCTGCGCGCCGCATGGCGATTGATCCTGATCTTTATATAGGCGAGAGCTATATGGATGGCAGCCTTAAAATTATCGAAGGAACCATCGCCGATTTTATTGATTTAGCTATGAAAAATGCGGGCACAACGAATTACCATCCCGTACACCGGGCATTAGACCGGGCCCGCATGGCGCTGCGCCGTATTCACCAACACAATCCCGTTGGCAAAGCTAAAGAGAACGTTGCGCACCACTATGATTTATCCGGTGCGATTTACGATTTGTTTTTGGATCGAGATCGACAATATTCCTGCGCATATTTTGAAACAAAAAAATCAAGTTTAGAAGATGCCCAATTGGCCAAAAAACGCCACCTTGCGGCGAAACTCAATATAAAGCCTGGAATGAAAGTTCTGGATATCGGTTCAGGCTGGGGCGGCTTAGGCCTATATCTCGCCGAAGTCTGTGGTGCTGAAGTCACTGGTGTTACCCTATCAGAAGAGCAGTTTAAGCTATCAAATGAACGCGCCCATCAACGTGGTATCAAAGGTCAGACGCAATTTCTGCTCAAAGACTACCGCGATCTAGAAGGCCCGTTTGACCGCATTGTTTCGGTTGGCATGTTTGAGCATGTGGGTATCGGCCATTTTCCAGAATTTTTCAGCAAAGTGGCATCGCTGTTGAAAGATGATGGCGCAGCGGTTTTGCATTCCATCAACCGCTCCAATGGCCCAGGGGCGACCAGTGCGTGGATTAAGAAATACATTTTCCCCGGCGGATATGTTCCGGCTCTCTCGGAGGTGCTCCCACATCTTGAGCACGCGGGGCTTTATGTGACAGATATCGAAATTCTGCGTCTGCATTATGCCGAAACGCTGAAGGAGTGGGGACACCGCTTTGCCACCAATCGCGCCAAAGCCGCAGAAATTTACGACGAACGCTTCTGTCGCATGTGGGAGTTCTATTTGGCAGCCTCTGAAATGGCCTTCCGTTATTCCGGCATGAACAATTTCCAAATTCAATTCGGCAAAGATCAAAACGTGTTGCCATTGACGCGCGACTACATTCACGAACAAGAAAACAGGTTGCGCAAAACTGAATCCAAAACGCCGTTGTTGAAAATGGTGGGGAAGTGAGCGCTTAGTTCCAGCGCCGATCCACCCAGTCGCGCGTCCGAAACCAATAGCCAATCAAGGGCAGAAACCAAGTCGATCCCGTATAAAGCGGATGCGATGGAAATTCAGGTTGGTCAAAGGCACAAACACGGTTGACCTTACCCAAAATCTTCAACGCAGTTTGGTGGCCAAGATAACTCATCATCGCAACGCCAGACCCGTTGCAGCCGAGGGCATAGTGCAACCCTTCAAACTTGCCCATATGCGGAAGCTCGTCCAAAGTGAAAGCCACATTGCCCGTCCATGAATGTGTAATTTTCGTGCCCTTTAATTGTGGGAAACGATCAATCATAAACTGGTAGAGCAGTGGAGCGGTGGTCACCGGATCGGTGTGTCCAAACTTTGCACGACCACCAAACACCAATCGTTTGCCATTGGGCGACATACGGTAATAGGTGAGCACGCGGCGCGTATCGGCAAAGCTACGATTGCGCGGCGAAAGCGAAGCCGCCAAATCTGGTGGCAGCTCTTCCGTAGCAATAATGTATGAACCCACCGGAACAACACGGCGCCTCAACTGCGGCGTCACCCTGCCTGTATAACCATTGGTTGCGATGATCACCTCGCCAGCCCGCACCTCATCGCGCGGAGTCTTCACAACCCAGCTTCCATCAGAATTTTGCGAAAGCCCAATCACTTCAGTTCTTGATGCTATAGAAACGCCAGCCTTCAAAGCCAATCCGAGCAAAGCTTTATAATAGAGTGCCGGTTGTAAATGCGCAGCACGCCCCACCACCATGCCGCCAAAGTAGTAGTCTGATCCAATCTCAGCACGCTGGGCCTCGCGCGGCACGATGTAGGAATCTGAATGCGCCTCGGTATTCAGCAAGGCCACCTTCTTTGCCATGTCATCAAAATGACTTTGGCACCAGGCACCCAGAAAATAACCGCGTTTGTGCCAACCACATTCAATCTTCTCGCGCTCAATCAAATTTTCGATGTGTGAAAACGCATCCGCCGCATCGTTCAAAAAAGGCGCGGTCTGATCAGGAGGCATTGGCTTTGACATATAGCGCTTGCCAACATTCACCCCACCCGAAACCATGCCGCCATTGCGCGTGGATGCACCAAAGCCTGGCTCAGCCGCGTCGAGAACCAGAACATCAATTCCCTGCTTTGCCAGCTCTAAAGCCGCAGACAGCCCTGTGTACCCAGCCCCAACAATTGCGACGCGAATATCTTTGGGCAGCGCAATTTCCGGCAAAGCCTGCGGCGTATAATCTTCCCACCAAAAGGGGCGAGCCTTGAAATCTTGATGAAATATCGCGTCGTTCATGATGATTAAAGCTACATCAACACCGCTTTATTGCAAGTAAACCATGTCGAATTGCCTCTCGACCTGCGTCATACAATCGACTAATTAGCTTTCCTAGGGCAGCTAAAGTGGAGATTCTTGTGAGCAAATTTTCGAAAATGAAATGCGGGGCATTTGCAATTGCAGCCTTGGCCATGATGTCGGTTTCCGCCTCAGCCATGAAAGTTGTCGTGGTAATCAGCAAAGTTAGCCAGCATATGACGGTCACCGTCGATGGCCAACAGCAATATAACTGGCTCGTTTCCACAGGTGGCGCAGGTTATGAAACGCCGTCAGGCACATTCCATCCGTTCCGAATGGAGAAGGAACATTTTTCGAAAGAATGGGATGATGCGCCAATGCCTTATTCAATGTTCTTCACGGGCGAGGGCCATGCAATTCATGGCAGTTATCACATCAAACGGTTGGGCACTCGCGCCTCTCATGGCTGTGTTCGTTTAGCGCCAGAAAACGCGGCAACACTTTTTGCATTGGTTGAAAAGGCTGGCTTCAAAAATAGCACTTTCACCATTAATGGTGGGCTATTCGATTTTGGCGGTTCATCGGCCAATACTGGACTGTTTAATGATACGCCGCGCAAGCCATTCCACTTTTTCTGGGAAGCCAACAAGCCAAAACCCCAGCCTGCCGATGTAAGCACGAAGAAGAAAAAGAAGTTCAAATCGATCATACCAACAAGCGGCTAAACCGCCTGTTATTGAGCACAACTGCCGAACCTTGACAAATCGTTGGGCGCATGCGCTTTAGCGCCGAAATCAAGGAATTCGAGAATGACTCACGCCTATCGCAGCCACAAATGTGGCGATCTTCGTGGCACGCACGCCGGAACTGAAACCCGCCTTTCCGGCTGGGTTCACCGCGTGCGCGATCATGGCGGCGTGTTGTTTCTGGACGTGCGTGATCATTACGGCCTAACCCAAGTGGTGGCAGACCCCGCTTCACCCGCGTTTAAAATCGCCGAAACGCTTCGCTCGGAATGGGTTGTGCGCATTGATGGCAAAGTGCGGGTGCGCCTTGCAGGCACTGAAAATAAAGAAATGCCCACAGGCGATATCGAAGTTTACGCCACTGAGATTGAAGTTTTGTCTCAAGCCGCTGAATTGCCACTGCCAGTTTTTGGTGACACTGAATATCCGGAAGACATTCGCTTGAAATATCGCTTCCTCGATTTACGTAGAGACCGCATTCACGCCAACATCATGAAGCGTGGCAGCATCATTAATTCGCTGCGCCGCCGCATGGTCGATCAAGGCTTCTTCGAATTCCAAACACCGATCCTCACGGCGTCATCGCCTGAAGGTGCGAGAGATTATCTGGTGCCAAGCCGTGTGCATCCCGGCAAGTTTTATGCGCTTCCGCAAGCGCCTCAGCAGTTCAAGCAACTGATCATGATGTCGGGCTTTGACCGCTATTTCCAAATCGCCCCATGTTTCCGCGACGAAGATGCGCGCGCTGATCGCAGCCCCGGCGAATTCTATCAGCTCGATATTGAAATGAGTTTTGTGACACAGGAAGATGTGTTCAACGCTGTTGAACCCGTGCTGCGCGGCGTGTTTGAAGAATTTGGCGGCGGCCTTCCCGTCACGCAAAAATTCCCGCACATCGCATTCAAAGATTCAATCCGCTGGTATGGCACCGATAAGCCTGATTTGCGCAACCCAATTAAAATGCAAAACGTAACCGAACATTTCGCAGGCTCCGGCTTCAAAGTGTTCGCCGGCATGATTGCCAATGATCCGAAGGTCGAAGTTTGGGCCATCCCTGCACCGAAAGGCGGCTCAAGAGCATTTTGCGACCGCATGAATTCATGGGCACAAAGCCAAGGCCAGCCTGGATTAGGTTATATTATTTTTAAAAATATCGAGGTACGAAAAGATGCTGATGGAAATGAGCATTCTTCAGTCACCTTCCAAGCCAACGACAAAATGATGGAGGGCACAGGGCCGATTGCTCGCAATATCGGCTTTGAGAAGATGGAAGGCATTGCAAAGCAATTGAGTCTTGGCACAGGAGATGCCGCCTTCTTCGTTGCTGGCATCCCATCCAAATTCTATAAATTCGCAGGCGAGGCCCGCACCAAAGTCGGCACCGATCTTGACCTCATCGCCAAAGACCGTTTCGACTTTTGCTGGATCGTTGACTTCCCTATGTATGAGTGGAACGAAGAAGACAAGAAAATCGACTTCTCGCACAATCCATTCTCTATGCCGCAAGGCGGGCTAGACGCGCTGAACAATCAAGATCCGCTCACCATCAACGCTTATCAATATGATATCGTGTGCAATGGAGTGGAGCTTTCATCCGGTGCCATCCGCAACCATCGCCCCGAGGTGATGAAGAAGGCCTTTGAGTTGGCGGGCTATTCGGAGGAAGTTCTGCTGGAAAAATTCGGCGGCATGTACCGCGCTTTCCAATTTGGCGCACCGCCCCATGGCGGCATTGCGCCGGGTGTAGACCGCATCGTCATGTTGCTCTGCAACGAGCCCAACATACGTGAAGTTGTATTATTCCCGATGAATCAACAAGCAGAAGATTTGTTGATGTCGGCACCTTCATCTGCAACCCCAAAACAGTTGCGCGAACTCCACATAAGGCTGAATTTACCGGAAAATTAACCCTTTCCGTTGCTGAATCAGCGCGGGGGCATTAATTACAACGCAGTAATTTTGTCGAGGAAGATTCATGTTGAAAAAACTATTCGCAGCTGCTTTTGCTGCAACAGTCGCATTCGCGATTGTCACACCAGCAATGAGTGTGACGACGACACCTACAGCGCCTGACAGCACGTTTATTTTAAAAAAGAAAAAGGCCGCTGAACTAAAAGCACTAGAGGCAGAGCGCGTTGCGCTTGAAACGAAAATTCTAAAGGCGCGAAAAGCTGTAGACGCAAATTTAACGACGGGTTCAATTGCGCCCATCCAATCCAAGAAGAAATCGATCGTTATCAAAACATCAACGGCTCAACTGCCTCAAGCCCGCACGTGCACCAATTTCTTGCAATGCCTGTTCGGCAGCAGGCATCGCAACATCAATGTGCAACAAGCAAGTTTGGGCAAAGCGACGGGCATGGTGATGTCTGGCAAGACAAGCAGCCAGATTGTAGATTGGAACGAAACTAAATATCCAGTGGGCTCACTCATCGTCAAAACCCCCGAACGTGCTTTGTATTTTGTTTCCGCCAAGGGCGAGGCCATTCGTTATGACGTGGGCGTTGGCCGTGAAGGCATGCAATGGAGCGGCAATTCATCCATCGTTGCAAAAGCCGAATGGCCAAGCTGGACACCACCACAAGTGATGATCGAACGTGAAGCCTTGAAGGGCCACATTATCCCACCCTTTATGGAAGGCGGCCCCGGCAATCCACTAGGTGCACGCGCTATGTACATCGGCGGACGCATGTACCGCGTACACGGCACCAACAATGAAGCCTCAATCGGCGGCGCTGTTTCATCTGGCTGCATCCGCATGATGAACGCCGATGTGATTGATCTTTATGACCGTGTAAAAGTTGGCGCGAAGATTTACGTCTATCAATAACACTCCTCATTCCTCCCCGACTACAGGGGAGGACAGTTCGCGGAACGCGAACGGGAGGGGTAAGGCTACAAACTCAAATTTACAAAATGAAAAACCCCGGAGGCAAAAAGCACTCCGGGGTTTTGTATTTTAGAAACGCTGGAAGAATTACTTCTTCTTAGCAGCAGCCTTCTTCGCTGGCTTCTTAGCAGCTTTCTTAGCAGCTTTCTTAGCAGGTTTCTTTGCAGCTTTTTTCGCAGCTTTTTTCGCAGCAGCCATAGTGTTCTCTCCTAGAGATTGATTGTTAATGCCCCACAACGCAGGCCCAACTGACTTTGTACAAACGTCAACAGAAATATATATTTTTGTTTTCCGCTCGTAACTGTCACTTATTTGAACCTCATTGTGTGATTCGGCAATATGCCGACTACATCTTGTGTATCGCGCTCACATGACTAACAAATGGTAAATAAATTCGGGTTCGAAATTTAGTCAGTACACAGATGAATAAAGAAATTCATTTTAACGGCATAAAATAATACTTTCTTCGTCATCATCAGTACACGGATTAAATATTAATTGTAACGTTTTTTCTTATAACCATACCCACACAAAAAACGTTTTCCACAATTTTTTTAAAAAAAGTTAGATCGAGTGCTGATTCATCGCATTCAAAACTCTAGAGCTTGACTAGTCGAGAGCGAATCCGCTCCCCAATAACCCGTCATTCCCGCGGAGGCGGGAATCTCTGTTTGCTTTGTTACAAAACGCAGATGCCGCCTCCGCGGGCATGACGATTTGTATTAATAGAGCCATCTAAAGCGATAAGAGTCCGAAAACAAAAAAGCCGGGATCACTCCCGGCTTCTTCAATTCACTCAAATTAATCCTTACGAACAACCACTCGTGCTGCCACACGTATCGCATTTCAAACACGTGCCGTTGCGAACCATCGTATAGTTGCCGCATTCGCCGCAGTTATCGCCTTCATATCCCTTCATGCGCGCTTGCGCACGTTGGTCCATCTGCGGAGCAGGGGTGGACACCGCTTCATAGGCATAAGCTGGAACAGGTGCTTCTGCCAAAGCTAAGCTGCCAACACTTTCAGCAGCCCGCATCAACAAGGCGTGTGACGGTGATTGTGACGCGCCAGCAGAAGCTTGCGGCATCACCACGACATTGGCGAGGTTTTGCTTGCGCACGAAGCCAGCCGATACAAAGCGCTGCGCTGGCGCAGTCTTTGGTTCATCATCGCCAACACCCTTGCCCAATGCATCAAAGCCCATTTCTGAAGCTTCAACATGAGCGAGCTCATGACGACCAAGATAAGACACAGCAAGTTCACGGAACACATAGTCAAGGATCGATGTTGCGTTCTTGATCGACTCGTTGCCCTGCACCATGCCCGCTGGTTCAAACTTCGTGAATGTAAACGCATCCACAAATTCTTCCAGCGGCACACCATATTGCAGACCCACAGATACTGCGATTGCAAAGTTGTTCATCATCGCACGAAGGGCAGCCCCTTCCTTGTGCATATCAATGAAGATTTCGCCCAACTTGCCATCATCATATTCGCCGGTGCGCAGATAAACCTTATGCCCACCCACAACAGCCTTTTGCGTATAACCTTTGCGACGGCCAGGAAGCTTATCGCGTGATTGCGCACGTTCGACAATCTTCTCAACGATCTTTTCAACGATCACTTCGACACGTTGTTGCGGTGCCTTGGCCAGCAAAGTCTCAACAGCGTCCACATCTTCATCATCCTCATCAGCAATCAGCTGTGAAGACAATGGTTGCGAAAGCTTCGAGCCATCGCGGTACAATGCGTTGGCCTTAACACCGAGCTTCCATGACAACATGTAAGATGCCGCACATTCTTCGACTGAAGCATCATTCGGCATATTAATGGTTTTCGAAATCGCACCCGAGATAAATGGCTGAGATGCCGCCATCATGCGAATGTGGCTTTCAACTGAAAGGAAGCGCTTACCAATGCGGCCACAAGGATTGGCACAATCAAACACCGGTAAATGCTCTTCTTTCAAACCGGGCGCTTGCTCCAAAGTCATCGCACCGCACACATGCACATTGGCCTTATCAATATCGGCGCGTGAAAAGCCAAGATGAGCCAGCATATCAAACGAGAAGTCATTGAGTTGCGCATCAGTCAGTTTCAGAACATTCTTGCAGAACTCTTCACCAATGGCCCATTTGTTAAACACAAACTTGATGTCGAAAGCTGAAGCCAAACCGCCCTCAATCTTGGCAATCTGCTCATCACCAAAACCCTTAGCCTTCAACTGTCCATGATTGAGCGCAGGCGCATCAGACAATGTGCCATGACCCACAGCGTAACCGATGATTTTTTCAATCTGTTCGGCAGTGTAGCCTAATGTGCGAAGTGCTTCAGGAACCGCTTGGTTGATGATCTTGAAATAACCACCACCCGCCAGCTTCTTGAACTTCACCAATGCAAAGTCAGGCTCAATACCTGTTGTATCGCAATCCATTACCAAACCGATTGTGCCTGTTGGGGCAACAACAGTTGATTGCGCATTGCGGTAACCATGGGCTTCACCCATCTCAACAGCCAGATCCCAAGCGCGGCGCGCAGCAGCAACAAGTGACTTGTCGTTAATATCATTCTCATTCAGTGGAACAGGCGCAGTGCGCACACCTTCATAACCAACTGCAGCACCATAAGTAGCACGGCGATGATTGCGCATCACGCGCAGCATGTGCTCGCGGTTCTTAGCAAAGCCAGCAAATGGCCCAAGCTCCTTGGCCATTTCAGCTGATGTTGCATAAGAAACACCAGTCATTATGGCAGAGATAGCGGCGCAAATGCCGCGGCCTTCATGGCTGTCATAAGGAATGCCTGCAATCATCAACAAGCCGCCTATGTTTGCAAAGCCCAAACCAAGAGTACGATATTCATAAGACAGACGTGCAATTTCCTTAGAAGGGAACTGCGCCATCATCACCGAGATTTCCAGAACCAGAGTCCACAAACGAACCGCATGTTCAAATGATGCAATATCAAACTTGTTGGAGTTTGCTTCGCGGAATTGCAACAGATTGAGCGATGCAAGGTTACAAGCCGTGTCGTCCAAGAACATGTACTCAGAGCAAGGATTAGACGCGCGAATTTCGCCCGATGCGGGGCACGTGTGCCAGTCATTGATCGTTGAATGGAACTGAATGCCCGGATCAGCCGAAGCCCAAGCCGCATGGCCAATCTTGTCCCAAAGCTCAGCGGCTTTGAGAGTCTTGAACACTTTGCCATTGGTGCGGTTCAGCAAATTCCAATCGCCGTTCTTTTCAACAGCATCCAAAAACTCATCGGTCACCCGAACCGAGTTGTTGGAGTTCTGGCCCGACACAGTCCGGTAAGCTTCGCCATCCCAATCAGTGTCATAAGTATCAAACTCAATGTCCTTATAGCCCTGCTTGGCAAATTGAATCACACGTTTGGTGTAATTATCAGGCACCATGTTCTTGCGCGCTTCTTTTACAGCACGCTTGAGGGCAGGGTTCTTTTCAATCTCAAAGCAATCCGTGCCGGGGCCTTCGCAATTCACACAAGCCTTCATAATGGCAGTCAGACACTTCTTAACGATCTTGGAACCGGTCACGAGTGAGGCAACCTTTTCCTCCTCCTTCACCTTCCACATCACATAATTTTCAACATCGGGATGGTCAACGTCCACGACCACCATCTTGGCAGCGCGTCGCGTTGTGCCGCCAGACTTAATGGCACCAGCAGCCCGGTCACCAATCTTAAGGAAGCTCATCAGGCCAGAAGACCTGCCGCCGCCCGAAAGTTTTTCACCTTCGCCACGAAGCGACGAGAAGTTGGAGCCAGTGCCCGAACCATATTTAAACAGGCGCGCTTCACGCACCCAAAGATCCATGATCCCGCCTTCATTCACAAGGTCATCAGACACAGATTGAATAAAGCAAGCATGCGGCTGCGGATGCTCGTAAGCCGTCTTGGATTTCGTCAGCTTGCCAGTTTCATGGTCAACATAATGATGCCCCTGTGATGGGCCATCAATGCCATAAGCCCAATGCAGACCAGTGTTAAACCACTGTGGCGAATTCGGCGCACATTTTTGAGTGGCCAACATGAAACACTGCTCATTATAAAATGCGAGCGCATCTTCCTCAGTGTTGAAATATTTGCCCTTCCATCCCCAATACGTCCAAGTGCCAGCAAGGCGGTTAAACACTTCCTGAGCGCTTTGTTCTCCTCTGGTGCGTTCCTTCAATGGCAAATGCGCCATCGCTTCATCATCAGCAACCGAGCGCCACAACCAAGATGGCACGGTTTCTTCCTCAACACGCTTCAGAATCTTCGGCACACCGGCTTTGCGGAAATACTTCTGCGCCAGAATATCGGTTGCCACTTGGCTCCAAGTGGATGGAACTTCAATGTCATCTAATCGAAATACAATTGAGCCATCAGGGTTCTTAATTTCGCTCACGGCTTTGCGGAACTCGAGTCCTGCATAAGAGCCTTCGCCTGCCTTGGTATATTTCCGCTCAATCTTCATTTTTTAACCCCAGTATTCTTTAATATTATCCCCGCAAACACACAAAAGTGCTCACGGAGCCCCAGAACCCCATGTTCAACGCCAAATTCCTGATTGGTGGACATTGCCACCCCAACGCGTGCTGACTATCGTCTTGAACTTACGCAGAAAACCGACATTTCAATCTGAATTCCGCTGCACGACCTTGGATTTAGAAACTAATACAAACCGCATGATCGCGTCAATAGCTAGTGTGTTAACGAGAGGTAAACACCACCTATTGTGTCCACAGACTTCGATGTCTTGTTGATAACCAGAACATCGCCCGATTCTAGGGCCAAGCTCAAGTGTTACATCAGTTTAATCCGCAACAAGCAGTTGGCGGTGGAGTGTGAAACGATAGGGCCTTGACAATGCGTCAAGCCCAAGCGGGCAGAATTGCAAAAAATATTCTTTTTCAAAATTGAAGCCTATTGCACCCTTAGAGTGCAGAGGTCTGACCATCTTTCAAGCTCTGCGCGAGTTTAGACAGGGGTAGAGCGCTTTGCACATGGCCCATCCAGAAGAGAATCGGGAAAGCCAGCAAACACATGCCGCCCAGTAACATCCAAGCTTCATTGATGGCCCAAGCTATGCCAGCCGCCTGTAAACTGTCGCTGATCCCCAGCATCCCGGCAAAATCATCAAGAGTTGGAAGATCAGCCACAGGCATACCCAGAATTTTAGCCGCAACGTCTGGGCTGGTTTGCATCAACTCCTTAATGGCATCGACATGCTCAGGCGCCCTGCTGAAAATCACCGTATCAACCAGCGCAATGCCAATCGCACCTCCAATATTGCGCGCCACGTTAAAAATGCCGCTGGCATCGCCGATCTTTTCGAGTGGAACCAAAGCCAAGGCAAAGCGAATGGGCGGCAATATGCACATTGAAATCGCTACCCCACGAACAACTTGCGGCCAGAACATGGCATCATAATCAGTGGCAACGTTTTGGGTGGTGCTCATAAATAAGCCAACAGCAAACATGCCAAAACCCAATGCTGAAAGCAGCCTGGCATCAACATGGCGGTCAATTTGGATGATGATGGGCGCTGAAATCAACTGAGCAATGCCAGTCACCAGCGTCACCAAACCGATTTCTAACGGCCCATGCCCGCGAACAAAAGCCAGAAACACTGGCATTAAAAACACTGAACTAAACAAACAAAGCCCAAGAACAAAACTGAGTGCGCACCCATATGCCAGCGCCCGGTCTTCAAGCAGATGAAACATAATAGCTGGATGAGGACGTTTCCACATCCAAACTGAACTGACCAGCGACAAAGCAAACCAGCCCAAAACATAAATACTCAACCAGCCGCTCGTTGGCGCATCTTTGAGCCCAATGAGTAATGCCGTCAGAGCCACCGCCATCAACACCAGCGAGAACCAATCAAGCGTCTTCATAAATTTCAGACCCAACTCGCCCCGTGGCAATGTCAGATATCCCACCACCACCGCGATAATTCCTGGCACAACATTAATGAGAAACAGCCAATGCCAAGTATAGTGCTCAGTCAACCAACCACCGGCCATAGGCCCAACAGTCGGAGCCAGAACGGCTAAAAAGCCGCCCGTGGTTGTGGCAATGCTTTGTTGAATGCCCTTCGGAAACAAGAGAAATATTCCCGAAAACACCAGAGGAATCAGAACGCCACCACTGAACCCTTGTAAAACCCGCCAAGACAGCAAATCCGCAAATCCAGAACTGAACGCGCAGCCAACAGAAGCAAACGTAAACATGAGCAGCGAACCAGCAAACAATCGCCGCATCGAAAACACGCGCATCAAAAGCCCGGTCATCGGAATCGCAATCGACTCAGCAATCAAATAGCTGGTCTGAACCCAGCTCATTTGCTCAGCGCCAATGTTCAATGCCTTCTCAATAACGGGCAGGGCCGTCACCACCACCTGAATATCCAGAATAGCCATGAACATGCCAATGCAGCACGCCACAAAGCCAAGCCAGCGCGGAATCAACGGGATTTGAAACTGTTTTATGCTCATCGGGATGGCCTCTTTCACTGTGCCACTACCACAATTGGTTTTTCAGAAAAATAGCGCTTTAAAACCGCAGGGTTATTCAAGTTAACATTCCGAATCACATCAGGAAGACTAGCAATCTCAGCTATACTCCAATGACCAGTGCGATAGTCCCTAAGCATACCAGCGAAATTCTCGTGATTGCGTGATAATACATTCAGCGACTGGAGTTGTTCCGCCCGCGCATTTTCAACTTCTGCATTTGTGGGCCCTTCATTCCGGAATTTATCCCATGATTTTGCAATCATGGCCAGGGTTCCGTTCACATTGACCGTGCTGATCCGCCCGCGAATACTGTTCACAGTCAAAGCCTCGTAAAAATTTATGGCGGGCTGCAAACCATAGGTGGCCGCGGTACCTTCACGAATATCTTTGAACAACCGCGATTTCTGATCACCCGAAAATATGCTGCTCAGCATATAGCCTGCTATCCAATCTTTTAAAGCAACATCACGCGGAAAAACCGAACCAACTACGATCGAGGCTTGTCCGCTTTTATCACCCTTTACAAAAATCGGACCAGCAGGAAGCATCGCAAATTGCGCGACGGGAACTGGCTTCAATTCTGAATTTTGGGGCAACCCGTCCAAAAGCTTATCAACCAAAATCCCAGCATGGGCCTGATCAACATTGCCAACCACACTGACGATCATATTTTTTAAAATCAAATGGGATTTCAACCAGGGCTTCAAGGCATTCGGTTGAACCGCAATAATATTTTCGGACTTTGGCGCAAAATAATTCAAATAAGGGTGGGAGCCAATCGCCGTTTCAAAAAATGCTTTTTGTATTGCGGCCTCAGGATAAACTGATGACTCTTCTGCTCTGCGCACCATCGTATCGCGTTTCCGCTTAAAGCGGTTTTCGGGCAAATCCGGATGTCTCAAAATCGAATTGATTAATTCCACCGCGCCATCAATGCCGCGGGTTGGCGCCGAAACGGAACCATAGGTTTGGTCAGGCGTGGCATCAATCGAGAAATTTGCCCCCACATCTTGAAGTGATTCATAAAGCTCTGAGGACGATTTTCCGTCTGCTCCCTCATACAACATGGAAAGTGCGAGTGGACCAGTGGCCGTGCCATTCACACCGTCACAAGCCGTGCCGCAATCAAAAGCCAGCGCAATGGCCACAGTATCTTGTGTATCTGAATGAAAATACGTGACAGTAATGCCATGGGGTGTTTTGAATTCAACGAGCGGAATATTGCCAGCAGCTGCAGTAAAAGCTGTTGCCCAGAAAATGAAGAAAACAATGACAGCTCTCATCATTGGGTAACCGCTGGCAATAATATCGCAACACCAACCCGCCCAGGCTTTTGCAACTCAACAATCAAATTGTTAACATCATTCTGCTGCAACGCGTGAAGTTCATCTAAATATGAGCTGGCTTTCTGCAATCCGAAATCGACAATATCTTGCCCTAGGCTTTGCACACGTGAATCCGCATTTTCCCATTCATTGAATAAAAAATTGCGCTTCTTGAGGCGCTCAAAGCTTTTAAGCGAAAGCCCATGCGTTGCAAAATCAGAAATATAGCGCTCAATAATCTTGGTCATTTGATCCGGTGTCACTTGCGGTTGCAACGAAGCTGAAAATCTGATTTGCCAAACGCCTTCATAAATTCGCGCAACACTTATGTTCCAATCCTGAACTAGGCCAGCATCATCTGCAATTTTATCGCGCAAACCTTCTGCCAAACGACTGCGCATTGCATCTTGTAGAACCGACGAAGCCGCCACCGCGCGCCAAGAAGTGGGAGCAGCAATTATCTTAGCCCATGTAAATTTCGGCACACGCACACGATCAGAAATCTTGGTGCGCTCAAATGAATCAGGCCCGAAAGTATGAATAGTCTCAACCGGCAAGAGCGCAGGCATTGCCATGAGAAGTTTGTCGTCATGCTTCACCCGCATTTCACGGTTGACCAGCATTTCACCAAATACGGCGTTTGGGAAAATCGTTTTGATCGCATTGCGGTTCTCCGCATTCAAATAAGGCCCTGCAACCTGTAAGTAAAAGGGCGATCCCTGATAATGTGCTGCATCAAAGGCCAGCACATCTTTCAAAGTCACAGCAGCAATATCTTCAACATGGCCGCCCGGATATTTTTCAAAGGGCAATCCTCTGTTAAGGTCAGAGTTAAAATCAATCGTAAACCGTGTGTCTGGGTCACTCTCGGTGCGTTCCAGAAGTTCTTGCGTCACAACACTCTTCTCTGTCTTCAGATCAGCCTCGGTGATGGCCAGCGGCGTTGTAATGCGAACCAATCCTTTTAACGCTTCAATCAGACCTGCAGGCGGTACATTCAGATCATACCGTGTGTAAGTATAATTTGTGGCTGCATTTGAATTTGAGCCAGGAATCGAATCAAACGCTGCAAAGCCTTTGCCGTCACTATTTTTAAATTTCAGGTGTTCCAATACATGTGCAATGCCCGGAATGGAGTCCGATGTGGAACCAAAAGGCACCCACAGCGAGAGCGAATAAGTGGTGCTATTTTCAATCGCAATATCGAACACCTGTGCCTTTGGTGTTGCATCAATAGCCAAAGCAATCGGTGCTAACGATCCCCAAGCTATTCCTAGAATTAAACCAAAGTATTTTTTCACGCAGGCTTTCAACTTTTCTTGTGCGCCTGCAAACTAGTCATATCCACTGATAAATCCAATGACAAATGCGCCCTGTGGGCAAAGTAACGCATTTGTCACCATTGCGGCTTTTTATAGTCGCCACCTGCAATCTCATAATAATCGCCTGCATCGTCGCAGAATATATGACCCTCAAGTTTCAACTCCGTTTTGCCATCGATCCCGCCCACGCATATTGAGGTGGTGTCAGAGCCATTTTGTTTCCAAAACAAATTCGATCCGCATTCCTTGCAAAACCCGCGCTTGGCAAAATCGCTCGATGCAAACCACTTCAGGCCATCTTGTTTCGTCAACTTCAAATCGGCATCGGCAACACCGCTCGAAATCCAATAGCTGCCAGTCTGCTTGCGGCATTGTGTGCAATGGCAAGCCAATGCATCTTTCATTGGCCCGGTGATTTCATAAGCAACAGAACCACACAAACATGATCCGGTTTTCATTTCATCTCCTGTGCCAAAGCATGAATATGATCAGGCCCAAGCCCGCAACATCCGCCAAATATTGTCGCGCCCAGCTTTTGCCAATCCTGTGATTTAATCACCAGATCAGTTGGCGTAATCACGTCCACAAAAAGCCAATCCGGCGCTTTAAAAAATCCACACTCTGGATAAGTACCCATAGGCCCCGCCCAAAATTTCCGCAAAGCAATTAGAGCTTCATCAGTGTCATTGGGCGAAGTGTGCATAATAGACATCACTTCGGGTTCTAAAGCGGCCAAACACCTTACAATGTCTTCAAATTTCTGATCAGGCCGCCCAAAGCCAACCAGCGCGCCATCAACCCGCTCGGCGGAAAGCCCAACCCAAACTGGCAAACCCGTATCCATCGCCGCTTCACATGCCCATAAGGCATAATCCGTATCACGCATCATCTCCATCATCAGAAGATCAACACCAAGCGCTTTCAAATTTTCAGCCTTGCGCCGAAACAAAAGCATGGCCTCATCACGCGTCCAGTTTTTTTCAAAATTGGTGCGGTCTGTGCCTGGAATAAGCGGTCGTTGTGTGGAAATGGATCCAGCAATGCAAACATTTTTGCTGTGGGTTGCTGCCTTTGCATGGGCTACCGCAGCTACGTCCAAAGTAATCAATTCATCATCGCGGCCATAAGCATTAAATGTCAGAGGGCTTGTGGCAAATGTATTGGCCGCAATAATATCAGCACCCACGCGCACATAGTCAGCATGCACATCACGCACAATGTCACCATGTGTAGCGTTCACTTCCGCGCACCATGTGGGCCCACTCATTGGCGCACCACGGCGTTGAATATCAGTGCCCGTGCCACCATCCAAGATAATGGTCTCGCCACGCGCCAACTTGTCTTTGATAAATTGATAACTCACTTCATTCTCGCTTTTGCAAATGCCTGCATATGAAACTGTGCTTGGGGCTTAGCATATTGATACTGAATACCGATAGGGCAGGCGCGGCGCGCCAAACACCCTCCGTCCATGCATTCATTGGCACCCGCATTCACATGCACGCCACACGCATCAACATCATATGTCTTGCCTTCAAATGCTGAAACAGGGCAGGCGCTTAAACACGGTTTTGCGACACATGTTTCACAAGGGTGAGCCCCTGCCGAAACCCGCGGCAAATCAAACTCCACCGGAAATAAAAGTGCTACCCGGTAAGCATGCCAAAGCCCATATGTGGGGTGGATGTTCAAACCTAAGGGCGAAACATGCCCAGCCCCACCGCGTCTGGCCCAAGATAGAAACGGCTGATGCGGCAGATCAAATGGAAACAAAGCGTGGGCATCCAAATCCGCTGCCAGTGGCTCTATAACAGCACGAGTCCAATCATCTAAGGAACCTCGCCCTTCACGCGCAAACCGCCGAAACATATCTGGCCCCGCATTGCCGATGAGAATCACAAACCTCGTATCGCCCATATCGCGCGTCGAGAACCAACCAAGCGGCGTAAAACATTCGCGGCGAATGCGATTGAGTATAGGGTGTTCCACTATTTCAACCAGCGCGGATCACCCAACTCCATCACTTCACGCGGCAACCGAATATCATGATGAGCGCGGATCATATCATCCACATCACGCGGGATATATTCCGGATAATAGCTCGACAAAATCGTCTTCTTCTTGGCTATCGCTTTTTGCAAAATATCAGGCTTGCCCGCTTCGTTCCATTCCTTAGGGCTCATGCGGTTGCCGAGAAGCGGATAAACATATTCCGTCTGCATCATACTCAAAGTCTGATCAGACCCTAAATAATGCCCCGGGCCTTCCAAACAAACATCGGTAATCACATCGAGCGACAACGTCTCATCCGTCACCTCAATGCCGCGCACATTGCGGTTAATCGATCCCAACATGTCATTATCGATGAGCAGGCTTTCCAAACAAAAGCCCAATAGCGAAGCATGCATGCCCGCCATTTCATACATCAGGTTCACACCAGCCATCGCTGAAATGCCAGCTGTCACACCTTTTTCATAACCTGCCTGCACATCAGGAAACTTGGCATCACACATGCCAGAAGCAGAACCCACAGTAAGGTTATAAAAATGCCCCATCTGCCCGCATGCCGCTGTGATGAGTGCTTGCTCGCCAGAGCCACCAGACATAGCACCAGTCCGAAGATCCGAAACAAATGGCCATGGCCCCCAGATCGCAATAGCGCCCGGCACCACGCAATTAATATAAACCAATCCAGCCAAGCATTCGGCCACAGCTTGCACAACTGTCCCAGCGAGTGCCGCAGGCGAAGTGGCCCCCGCCTGAGCCGCTGAAAGCAGCAATACCGGCATGCCACCACGTGCCGCAGCCTCTAAACACCGGCAAGCATCTTCAGCAAATTTCAACGGTGGCACAACGAAACAATTCGATTGCGAAACAAATGGCCGCTCGCGCCATTTCTTTTCACCACCCGCCACATAATGCAGAATCTGCAAACACTCTTCCACATGTTGCGGCTCAACCATGCTCGTGCCCACATGCTTATTCGTTCCAGCAAGCGACGCATATAAAGTGTTGATATCAAGGTCATGCCCATTCAGCATATCCCGCGCAGTCAAACAGCGTTGAAAAAAATGAATGTGCTCGCAAGTGTCCACAATCCGCGCCGCATCATAGAGATCAGCGAGATAAGACTCGCGGTAAGAATTAGTCTCAATCTCGGCCACATGCACAGCAGCGCCCGCCGTTCCAAAATAAACCCGGTTGCCAGATGGCTCCATGTCATGTTGCGGGTCACGCGCAGACAAAACAAAATTCCGCGCACACGACGCTAAAATATCTTCAACCAATGAGCGCGGAATGCAAAGCCGCCCACGATCATTAAGAAATCCGCCCCGCGCCGTCACGGCCTCAACACAAGATGGAATTGGCGTTCCCAAACCCACAGTCTCAAGCAGCTTCAAAGCCGTCTCATGAATGCGCACCATATCAGCGTCTTTCAACGGTTTATATTGCCCACCCGTCATGCCCGGCCGCACCGCAGCCTCTGACATTGGCACAACACGCGAACGCAGCGCCTTCCGCGCCTCGCGTCCACCACGGCGTTTTGAAAGATCATCAACTAAAGTCATATTTCGTCCTTGCAATAATTACCCTTCGCCCGTTTCGCAAAGCGGAATGGGAGAAGGTCCCGAAGGGGGATGAGAGCCTCTTTGGCTGCAACATGCTCCAATCCCCGCTATTCGCAAAGTCTCCATAATCACGCCCACACCGTGAGAAAAACTAACTCTTCACGCCGCCCGATGCGTTGGAATTTTCGCCAACTCCGCCCGCATTTCACGTTCCGCATGCCAAAGATCATGCGCGCGTTGCATATTCAACCAAAGCTCCGGCCCATTGCCGCAAAATTTTCCAAGCCGCAAAGCCATATTAGGAGAAACCCCATGCGTGCCCGACAAAATCCTGTGCAACATCGCACGGCTAACACCAAGCTGCGTTGCAGCCGTACTCACTGGCATATTCAAAGCCGGAAGAACATCATCACGCAAAACCTCGCCGGGGTGTGTGGGCGGGCGATCAATAACGCGTTTTGCTGAATATATCGTCATGTTCCAATTCCTCAATGATATTGTTCAAAATCTATTTCAGTCGCATCGCCTTCAAATAAGCAAAAAGTAATGCACCACGGCCCGTTGACATGGATCGTGTATCGCGTGGGAGAAAAACCGCGTAACGAGTGAAAGTCAAACCCAGGAACATTCAAGCTCTCTATTTTTGTGGCGGCATTCAAAGCATCAAGACGTCTCAAAATCCGAGCATGCATACGTCCATCAATCTTTGACGTGTTTCCCTGTCGCCATAGATCCGCAAGTGCCTTTGACCTAAATGAAACAATCATGTTTCACTGTAACACATTATGCGACAAAGTCAAATTGCCCTCAAAATCATCCCCGCACAGTGAGAAAAAATCACCACCATGTCGCAGTCAGACTGTCTAACCGCAACAAAACACATATGTTACAAGCACAACAACATTTGATTGGTGAACTCACTTGGCCAGACGAGACCTGCCACCCCTTCGCGCCTTAACCGCTTTTGAAGCCGCCGCAAGGCTTGGGTCCTTTCGCATGGCAGCAGGCGAGTTGGGGATAACGCGCTCTGCCGTCAGCCACCAAATCAAGCTTCTGGAAGACAGACTCGACATTCAACTCTTCCGCCGCGACGCCAGAAAAGCCGAGCTCACCCAACTCGGCCAAACTTATTATCCAACGGTGCGAGACGCCTTTGACCAGATCGAAGCCCAAACCAAAGCGCTTCGACCATCCAACACCGACAATGAACTCACCATCCAAGTTTACGTCACCGTAGCCCTCAAATGGCTCATCCCACGTTTGCATGATTTTGAACGCAAATACCCCGACGTCAAAGTGCGCCTTTCAACATCATATTTCGATTGGGATTTTGATGACAGAAATGTAGATGTTGGCATCATTCTGGCCCGCAACAAACTGCCCGGACATTACTACCGCCCATTGTTCAAGTCTTATCTCGTGCCCATCTGTGCACCGTCGATCAAACTTAAAACCATGGACGACATCAAAAAACACAAGTTGATTGATGTTTATACCGCTGAAGAAGACTGGCAAATTTGGTTGGAAGGCGCAGGCGTCAAAGGCATAAAGCCCACCAATCGTCTGGCCGTTGATTCATATATTCTGGCCCAAGAAGCAGCCATCGAGGGCAGGGGCTTGGCCATGACCATTGGCCCCTATGCAGCTGAAGAGATTAAACTCGGCCGCCTGCAACAACCTTTCCCCCTGCGCGTGCCACATAAACACAATTGGTATTTTGCCTGTTCATCCGAGAACAAAAACAAAAATAAGATCAAACGATTTGAAGATTGGTTGGTCAAACAAGTTGCCGCCGATCCAGCGCTCGAGCAAATGAAAGACGAGAAAAAATGACCGAAGAACAGACCAGCTCAATTGAAACCCGCCGTGGCCGCCGTGGTGGTGCACGGGCAAATCCCGGAGCTGGCGGCGGTGCTGTTATTCCTCAGCTCAGCAAGCGACAAATCAAACGCAAATTCCCACCGACAAACATATTGTCTGCCGATGAAATTGAATCAATTCATCAATCATCTTTGCAAGTTCTCCAAGAAATCGGCATGGATTTCCTGTGGCCCGATGCGCTCGATCTGCTGCGCAAAACTGGTGGTGTAAAGATCGAAGGTGATCGCGTACGCTTTGAATCGGCCTTCATCGATGAATATCTGTCCTATGCACCATCCGAATTCACCGTTCATGCCCGCAACCCAGAGAACAACTCGCGCATCGGTGGCGATAATATGGTTTTCGGAACGGTGGGCAGCCCACCAAGTTGCTATGACATGGACGGTGGCAGGCGCACCGGAAACCAAGCTGATTACCGCAAATTCTTGAAACTGGGCCAACACTTCAATGCCATCGGCTTTAGTGCTGGCTATCCCGTTGAACCAGTCGATATTCACGCTGGGGTTCGCCATCTTGATGCGCTGCGCGATATGGCAACACTGATGGATAAGCCCATGACGGCCTATACACTGGGCTCACACAGGTGCCGTGACGCCCTCGAAATCGCTCGCATCGCTCGCGGAGTCAGCCAAGAGCAGTTTGAACGTGAGCCAACATTGTCTTGTATCATCAATACCAACTCACCCCTCAAACTCGACGCCTATATGTTGAACGGCATTATGGAGATGTCGTCGCGTGGACAAGTTGTTTGCATTACACCTTTTACGCTGGCTGGTGCCATGGCCCCCGTAACAATGGCTGGCGCTCTCGTTGAACAAAACGCCGAAGCCATGGCGGGTCTTGCGTTCACTCAGCTTGTCAAAAAAGGCGCACCCGTCATTTATGGCGGCTTCACCTCAAACGTCGATATGAAATCAGGTGCTCCCGCCTTCGGCACACCGGAATATATGAAGGCGGTCATGGTCGGTGGCCAATTGGCCAGGCGTTATAAACTGCCTTACCGCACGTCCAACACCTGTGCTGCCAACACCATGGACGCGCAAGCGGCTTACGAAAGCGTGTTCAGTCTCTGGGCACTCACTATGGGTGGCGGCAACTTTATCATGCACGGCGCGGGTTGGCTGGAAGGCGGGCTTGTGGCCGGATTTGAAAAATTCATCATGGATGTTGACTTGATTCAAATGATCATGGAATTCCTGCAACCCCTTGAAACCACTAAAGATGCGCTTGGCGTTGAAGCGATACGTGAAGTTGGTCCCGGCGGGCATTTCTTCGGCGCACAGCACACGCTTGCCAGATACAGCAATGCTTTCTACCAACCCATCATCTCCGATTGGCGCAACAACCAACAATGGGCGGCTGCAGGCAAGCCAGAAGCGATGCAACGCGCCAACCACGTTTACAAGCAAGCGCTGGATGAATACCAACAGCCCTACATGGATCCTGCAATTCTCGACGAGTTGAATGAATTTGTCGATCGGCGCAAAGCCGAAGGCGGCGTGAAAACGGATTTTTAACATGAGCGTCTTGGTCATCGGCGGCGCAAACGTGGATGTGAAAGCCAAAACCTTGGCCACCCACATTCCACGCACCTCAAATCCCGGTGCGGTGTCCATCAAAGCAGGCGGTGTTGCCCGAAACATTGCCCATAATTTGGCGAGGCTAAATGTCGATACGACTCTGCTGAGCGTGATCGGCAATGACGCTTTTGGTGAAATGCTGTTGCGTGAAACCAGCAAAGCGGGCGTCACCACCAGCCACATCATCCGAACGAACCACGCAACGGGATCATATGTTGCGGTGCTAGACGAAAAGGGAGAATTGATAACTGCAGTCTCAGACATGGGCCTTCTTTCCTTGTTAACTCCAGAAGCAATAGCAAAGAATAAAGACCTAATTATGGCAAACAAGCATATTATTTTGGATTGCAACTTGTCTGAAGAAACATTGAACGAACTCGCAGTTTTAACATCCGGTCACCTCATCATCGAGCCGGTTTCCGTCGCAAAATCACAAAAACTCCGCAATCTATTGGCCAATCACAAAATCTATTTGGCCACCCCAAATCTCGATCAAATCGAATCCCTTGTCGGAACCCGTGATATTCCAAGCGCGATAAAGGCTCTCCACAAAATGGGCCTGCAAAACATTGTGATCCACGCCGGAGAGCAGGGCGCTTATGTTTCAGATGGCAAAGAAATCACCCATATCCCAAGTCAAGCCAAAACCATCGTCGATGTCACAGGTGCCGGTGACGCCGCAACAGCGGGTCTCATTTCTGGCCTCCTCAAAAATCTCCCCCTCGCCAAAGCAGCAATCATCGGGCAAGAAATGGCAGCCAAAGTCATCGCCAGCCCTTCATCAACATTAGAATAAAATGATCAAACTCACCGAAGAACTAAAATCTGCGATCGCCCAAAACAAACCAATAGTGGCACTCGAATCCACAATCATCGCCCACGGCATGCCATTTCCTCAAAACTTGGAAATGGCACAAGAGGTTGAACAGATCATCCGCGATAATGGCGCGATCCCGGCAACCATTGCCGTGATCGATGGCGAGCTTCGCGCGGGCATGTCAGCGTCCGAGCTCGAACACTTTGTCAAAACCGGTCCTTCAATCATCAAAGTTTCAACCCGCGACCTACCCTTCGTCGTCGCCCGCAAAATCACCGGAGCAACCACTGTTGCATCCACCATGCGCCTTTCAGCCATGGCAGGAATTCACACTTTCGCCACAGGCGGCATCGGCGGCGCACACCGAGGTGCCGAAAAGAATTTCGACATCTCAGCAGACCTCATCGAGTTTTCCCAATCCAATGTTGCCGTCGTCACAGCAGGGGCAAAAGCCATCCTCGATTTGGCGCTCACACTAGAAACCCTCGAAACATTTGGTGTTCCCGTCGTCGGCTATGGCACCGATGATTTCCCCGCCTTCTATTCGCGTAGCAGCGGCCACAAAGTTCCCATGCGTTGCGACACGCCAAATGAAATTGCGGCAATGATGAAAGCCAAATGGACCATGGATTTAAAAGGCGGTATTGTCGTTGCCAACCCCATTCCTCATGAAGCTGAAATTCCATCTGTCGAAATCGCCCCAACAATTGAAGCGGCTATCACAGAAGCCAAAGTCCAAAACATCATCGGCAAAAACGTAACGCCATTCTTGCTCAAGCGCTTAGCTGAAATCACTCAAGGTCGATCACTTATTGCAAATATCGCTCTGGTTAAAAACAACGCCAAACTTGCGGCAGAAATTGCTGTGGCTTATAGTGGCAAGTATGAAAAGTGATGCAAAATCTGTTGCAGCATATATAGATGATCTTCCACCGGATCGACAACAAGCGTTGACTGAAGTTCGTAAAGTCATTCTGTCAAATCTCCCCAAGGGCTACGAAGAAAATATCAATTGGGGCATGATCACTTATGAAGTGCCACTTGCCATTCAAGCCAACACCTACAACGGCCAGCCGTTAATGTATGCCGCATTGGCAAGCCAAAAAAACTATATGGCAGTTTACCTCTGCGGCTTGAGCTGCATTCCCGGTGCAGAAGAAAATTTCTCCGCCGCGTGGAGTAAAACTGGCCTCAAACTCGATATGGGTAAATCCTGCATTCGCTTTAAAAAAGTTCAAGATATTGATTTGAAATTGATTGGTGCGCAGATTGCAGCCACGCCAGTTTCAAGTTTCATTGCGGCCTTTGAAGCTAAAGCCAATAGCGATAAGCATAAACGCCAGTCATTAAAATCCCAATTACGATAATGACTATTCGTACTAGCGAAGACGGCAACACCTTAATCAAACGAGCACCTGCAAACCCGCCCAAAGCAGTAGCTGGCAGCATCACCAATGTTTGCGGCCAACTTACTACACCTTGCCAAATGAAAATTACCGCTGCTGCAACATTGGTGAGAAAACCGATGGTATTTTTGTTGGCATTGGCTTGGCGCAAATCAAAATGGCTCGTCGCACCAAATAGCGCCATATACATCACGCCCGCACCTGCACCGAAATATCCGCCATAAACAGTCGTTGGCAACAATAGAACGTTTCTGAGCATCGGATTTTCACCCCCGCCCAACCAGTCCGCCAACTTGCGCTGGATCGTTTTACCAAATGCAAAAATTAAGGTAGCAACTCCAATGAGCGCCGGAACGATTTGGGAGAAGAGCCGATCGCTCGAAACCAAAAGTAAAACTGCCCCGATTGTCCCGCCAACAATCGAGACTCCCAATCCACCATAGAACCACTTGTCTTTAGGAGGCAATTTGTGGCGATCCCCAAAAGCGCCCAACAAATTGCCAGGAAGCAGCCCAATAGTATTAGATGCGTTGGCAATAATGGGAGATAGACCAATCGACATTAGTGCTGGAAAAGTGATGAGTGAGGAACCACCGGCAATAGAATTGACAAGGCCTCCAAAAAATCCCGCCATCAACAAAATGATTATGCTGTAGAAAGTCATGCCTTCGCCATTTTCGTTGCTCAAATGTGGAGTTATACATGACTTAACAATAATTCAGGTAACCTTCTATTCTATTTCAAATATAACCACCTAAATAGGTGAAACAAAAACCAGAAGAGCCCAATGGATCAAATCCAGCCTTATCTCGATTATTTTGCACTGCATCCCGATTGGGCTTTGATCATCATTTTCTTGATCGCCTTTGGCGAAGCCTTATTGGTGATCGGACTTTTCGTCCCATCGACTGCTGTGCTCGTTGGAGCGGGTACTTTAGTGGGCGCGGGCAAACTTCATTTCTGGCCGGTAATTATAGCGACGATCCTCGGCTGCATTATTGGTGATCAAGTGTCGTATTGGGCAGGCAGATTATTTGGCGAGCGGCTCAAAACCTTTTGGCCGCTCAGCCGCTATCCTCATCTCGTCGCCAAAGGCGAAGTGTTTTTCAAAAAGAATGGCGGTAAAAGCATTGCCTTGGGCAGGTTTGTCCCCGGTGTGAAAGCCGTCGTGCCGGGTATTGCCGGTATGTTCGGCATGAACCAATTCTTTTTCCTCTCAGTAAACGTGTCTTCCGGAATCGTTTGGGGCTTTGCTCATGTTTTACCGGGCGTACTGCTAGGCCAAGCTTTAAGTTTGGCGGGGGAACTCAGCGGTCGCCTACTTTTCGTTCTGCTGATTTTGCTAGTTCTCTTGGCGGTAGCTGGGTGGTTGATTCGCGTGCTTGCAGCCAGCGTCACGCCATACCGCTTGGCAATTCAGGGCCATATTGCAAATTGGGCCAATGGCCAAAGCAGTCCGATCATGCACCGGTTTGCAATTGCCATCGCACCCGAAAACCCAAAATCGATGTTGGTCGTAATGTTGATTATTGGACTTGTTTTGGCGGTTATAGCGTTAATAGATATTCTCTCCGGCCTCTTCCTGCGCCACGCTGTAGGCAATTTCGATCTCACACTGAACAATCTGTTCAGCGAACTTCGTTCTCCCCCCGGTGATGAGTTGATGGAACGTCTCACCATGTTTGGTGATGAAATCGTACTTTGGGTTACAGCTGCAACTGTTATTGCGTGGCTCGCCTACCAAAGGGCATGGCGACCAGTGATTGCTGCCGTTGTAACTTTTGCCGTCGCAAGATTGATCGTACTTCTCGCGTCGTTTTCTTTCTCAGCCCCAAATGTTACTGCCATGTCCTCTGCATTCCGTTTTCCAAGCGAACATGCTTTACTTGCGGGCGTCGTCTTCGGCGTCATTGCCGTTTTATGCAGCCACACGATGGCGCGTTGGACTCAAGCTCTTGTTGCAGCCACGGCAGCAATCATCGTCATCGCCATTTCCTATACAAGACTTTATCTCGGCGTAAACTGGTTCAGCGATGTTGGCGGCGGTTTACTCATTGCCCTGATCCTCACCAGCATTTTCGGAGTGGCGCTGGCCACCATGCATCACTTAAAGATTAAACCCTTCGGAATGCTCGCCGTTTCGTCAATCGCTTTCTTGTTGGCTGGAGGATTGCACGTCAACACCAACTTTACCGCAAGCGAATTGGCCTATGCCCCTCAAGACAAGATGATCACCTATCCCTTGGCCGATTGGTCAAGCACCAACTGGTCAAAGCTGCCTGCGCGGCGCATTGATATAGCCGGCAAAACCAAAGAGCTTTTTATCGTTCAATGGATCGGTCCAATCGACGCGTTGAAAGCTGCCGTTGAAAAACAAAAATTCAAAAGTTTTGAAATTTGGACGCTTCGCGACAGTTTGCTGTATCTCGATCCTCATGCGCCTCTGGAAACCTTGGCACCGCGACCTGCCACCCATGAAGGCCTAAAGGCAAAACTGACAGCCGTGTTGCCAGTCGAAGATAAAGTACCAGCGCGCCTCACTCTGCGAGCTTTCCAATCCAATGTTTTGGCAAAAGCTTCGGGCGAACAAAGAGTCTATCTCGTGAGCCTAACCCACGAGACCTTGCACTCTCAGTTCAATATGTTTGCTTTACCGATGGGAGAACAGGCCAGTGTCGATGAAGCTAAACAATTTGAGGCAGCTTTAAAATCAGACCCCTCGATTGAAATACTCGGTGAGAAGCAAGTGGGCGGCTCTTCCGTGGTTATTATGAAGCCAAAATCATGACAAGCGCGGCACTTTTGGCGCTGGACGTGCGCTACGAGTTCCGTCATATTCCGGCCCGAAATTAAGAGTCTTTAGGTTCCGATGAAAATCTTAAAACAATTTTTTACATGGTGGAGTGGTGAAACTTGGGGCACGCGTTTTTACACGTGGCGCAAGGGTGAATTCGTTGGCCAAGATGATATGGGCAATAAATATTATCGCGCCAAATCAGCTTTGCCTGATTCCATTCCAGAACGTCGTTGGGTGATTTACGCAGGCTATTCTGAGGCATCTCAGATTCCACCGGGTTGGCATGGATGGATGCACCACCGTGTTGCCGCGCCGCCGTCAAAAGACGGTTATGTGGCACGCGAATGGCAAATGCCACATCAGGAAAATTTAACGGGATCAGTTTCCGCCTATCATCCGCCGGGTTCGATTGCCAAGGGCGGAAAGCCATTGGTTGCGGCACCTGATTACCAAGCTTGGAAACCCGAATAGGTTTTGACGATGAAATCATCAGCAGTTGAAACTCTGGTCGGCGCAATTATAATCGCGTTAGCGCTCGGCTTTTTCACTTACGCTTACAAGACGGCAGGTCTAGGTGGCCAAACCTCTGCAGGTTATCATGTGACCGCTGAGTTCGATAATGCCAGCGGCGTTGCGATAGGCAGCGACGTACGGATCGCCGGAATTAAAATAGGCACTGTGACAGCGCAAAGCCTAAACCCAAAATCATTTCAAGCGCGTGTTGAAATGGTGATCAGTCCTACCATTAGTCTGGCAGATGATACATCGGCTAAAATTGCCAGTGAAGGATTGCTGGGCGCAAATTTTGTTTCACTAGAGCCCGGCGGCGCAGACGAAAAACTGAAAGAGGGTAGTGTCATCAGTTACACCCAAGGCGCAGTTGATATATGGTCGCTAATCAGCCAAGCCATGTTCTCAAAGACATCAAAGCCAACAACACCTGATACTAGTGCTCCTGTGGCGCCGGATGCGCCGAAACAATGAGCCGACTTGGTTGGTTTTTGTTGGTACTTTCAATCGGGGCCACGCCAGCAGTGGCCGAAGACATTAAAAATCCTGTGGCGGTTTTTGCTGGTCTCGATAAAATTATGGGCATCACCAAAAATTTCGAAGAGAAAGTAGGCCAAGACGTAAAATTCAGCAATTTGGTGATCAAAGCTGAGGTCTGCAACACCACCCCAATTACCGAAGATCCCAAGACTGCTGCGTTTGTCGAAATTGACGAGATTCGAAAAGACGATTCTAAGAAGCGCATATTTTCCGGATGGATGTTTGCAGAAAGCCCGGGCCTCAACGGTTTAGAACATCCTGTTCTTGACGTATGGCTTGTTGGCTGCAAAGACCCCAACGCGCCGCCACCGCCTGTAGAAATTGAGGTCGACCCTCTCCAAACGACGGATAAGCCAGCTGATACGCCTGCGCCAGATTGATTTTGCCTTCGTCCTCTCCCGCTTTGCGGGAGTAGGAAGGGGCCCCGCGATGCGAAGCAGCATGGGGGAGGTGAGGGACTTCATGCGCTGAACCTCCCTCATCTATCCCATCTCACTTCGTTCGATGGGCCTCTTTCTTCTGCCGCTACGCGGTAGAAGGCAAATTAGCCCAACCCAAAACCGCTTCTGGATCATCATCCAATTTGAATGCGTTGAAATCACCATTCCCATCAAGCGCCTCTTCCAAAATGGGACGATATTGTTTTTTAGGAACGGTATAGGTGCCAAACTGGGCTAAATGCGAATTCAGAAACTGAGCGTCTAACAATTTGAACCCGCCTGCATTCAGCCGCGCGACCAGATGAACTAAAGCTACTTTGCTGGCATCTGTGGCGCGCGAGAACATGCTTTCACCAAAAAACACAGCACCAATCCGAACTCCATAAAGCCCGCCAACGAGTTGTCCATCCTGCCAGCTTTCAACGCTGTGACAGCATCCCATTTTATGAAGCTGAGAGTAAAGTTTTAAAATCCGGTGATTGATCCACGTCACATCGCGCGTATCCGTTTTTTCAGCACAAGCGCTAATCACTTGGTCGAATGCCGTATCAACACGAACGTCAAAACTCTTGCGCCGCACCGACTTGCGCAGCGATGTGGAAATATGAAATTTATCGAGCGGAATGACACCACGCTCATCAGGTTCAATCCAGTAAAGCGAAGGATCATCGGCACTTTCTGCCATCGGAAAAATGCCAGCGGTATAAGCCTTGAGCAAAACCTGTGGCGTAATCGTCGTCATTTGGCTGTGCGTGCGAGGAATTTTTCCAGCCAGTGAATGTCGTAATTGCCGTCAATAATATCAGGCTCATTCAACAGCCGCTGGAACAAGGGGATAGTGGTTTCCACGCCTTCAATCACAAATTCAGAAAGCGAACGCTTAAGGCGCATCATACATTCCGTTCTTGTCTTACCGAACACAATCAATTTGCCGATCAATGAATCATAATAGGGCGGAATCCGGTAGCCCGAATACAACGCGGAATCGATCCGCACGCCAAGCCCGCCGGGAAAATGCACCGCATCAACTCGTCCGGGAGAAGGTGTAAAGGTTGCCGCATTTTCAGCATTGATGCGGCATTCTATGGCGTGGCCCGCGAATGTGATGTCACTCTGCTTATATTGCAGCGAAGAACCTGAAGCGATGCGGATTTGCTCTTGAACCAGATCAAGCCCGGTAATCATTTCTGTAACAGGGTGTTCAACCTGAAGCCGCGTATTCATTTCAATGAAATAAAATTCGCCATCTTCATAAAGAAATTCAATTGTGCCAACGCCTTCATAATTGAGATCAGCCATGGCCTTAGCCACACGGTTGCCAATGGAATCACGTTGTGCGGAATTGAGAGCAGGGGAATGCGCTTCTTCCCAAACTTTTTGGTGACGGCGCTGCAAGGAACAGTCGCGCTCGCCTAAATGAACCGCGCGGCCTTGACCATCGCCTAAGACCTGGACTTCAATATGACGCGGCTTTTGCAAATATTTTTCAATGTAAACTTCGCCGTTGCCAAAAGCCGCTTTGGCTTCTGATTGAGCTGTCGATACCGCGAGTTCCAATTCGGATTCGTTATTGGCAACCTTCATGCCGCGGCCACCACCGCCCGCGGTTGCTTTAATAATCACCGGATAGCCAATCGACTTTCCGACTTTTTTGGCCTCACTCAATTCCGAAACACCGCCTTCAGAGCCTGGCACAACAGGAATGCCGAGAGCTTTGGCTGTGCGCTTAGCTTCAATCTTATCGCCCATGGTGCGTATATTTGCAGCCGATGGGCCGATGAATTTGATTTTATGCTCAGTCAATATATCAGCGAATTTGGCGTTCTCTGATAAAAATCCGTAGCCTGGATGAACTGCCTCAGCGCCAGTAATTTCGCAGGCTGCAACAATCGACGCGATATTCAAATAGCTATCTTTTGCAGCAGGTGGTCCGATGCAAACGCTTTCGTCCGCCAATTTCACATGCATCGCATCAGCATCAGCTGTTGAATGAACAGCCACTGTCTGAATGCCTAACTCGCGGCAAGCACGCAACACGCGAAGGGCAATCTCGCCACGATTAGCAATGAGGATTTTATCAAACATCGCCTATTCAATCACCAACAACACTTCGCCAAATTCAACCGGCTGAGCGTTTACGATATTCACTTTCACAACCTTGCCCGATTTTGGTGCAACAATCTGGTTCATCGTTTTCATGGCTTCGATGATCAAAACTGTTTGACCTTCTTTCACCATCGAACCCAGTGGTGCAAATTCAGGAGCTCCAGGCGCTGAGGAAAGATAGGCCGTACCGACCATCGGGGACTTCAAAGGCGTACCCGAAACTTCGGCAGCAACTGGAGAAACTGCAGCGCTTGCCATTGGGGCAGGGGCGTGATGGGTAACGGCTTGAGGTGCCGCACTTCCCACCATCATGGTCTGCTGCATAGATTTAACTACTCGCACGCGAGCACCCTTATGATCAAGCTCGATCTCGGTCAGACCCGTCTCGTTTAGAATCTCGGCCAACTTGCGGATCAGACTGAGTTCGCCTGATTCAAGCTTTTGTTTTGCGACAGGTGCCGCCGTTTTTTTCTTCACGGGCATAGTTACCCCTTTCACTTTTTAGTCAAAATGCCAGACATGCCGTCCAGCGCCAATTCATAACTTTGCACCCCAAAACCACAAATCACACCGTGCGCAACGGGCGAAATATAGCTGTGATGCCTGAAACTTTCGCGCTTGTAGACATTGCTGAGATGAACTTCAATGGCAGGCAGGCCTACGGCTTTAAGAGCATCATGTAAGGCCACAGAGGTGTGCGTATAGGCGCCAGCATTGATAATGATGCCGACCGCTTTTTCGCGCGCTTCATGTATCCAATTCACCAGTTCGCCTTCCAGATTGGTCTGGCGAAACTCAATGCTGAGGCCCAGTGCTTTGGCTTTGGCAGCGCACCGTACTCCCACGTCCGCCAAAGTGTCAGCCCCATAAATCTCAGGCTCGCGCGTACCCAGCAGGTTGAGATTTGGGCCGTTCAAAATATAAACGTTTTTCATGACGCCTGTATACGCGCCCCGCTTAGATTCTAAAAGGTGGTGTTAAGAGCTGTGGATTTAGCAAACTTTGCAACCACCATTGGCTCGCGTGGTGGCCAACATGGCTTGTATATTGGCAAGTTCAGTGTAGCCAGGGATCAACTTGTCATCGACGATAAAGGCCGGTGTGCCTGTCAATGCTAAGCTTTGGGCCATGGCTTGGTTTTTCTTGATTGCCGCGTCAATGTCAGCAGCCTTCATGTCGATTTTCATCTTGGCCACGTCCAAACCCTGTTCTTTTGCAATCTGATCAACCACTTCAACAGTGATCTTACCTTCAGATGCAAACATGGCCTGATGGAATTCCCAATATTTGCCTTGTTTTACCGAAGCCAAAGCCGCACGGGCAGCATATTCCGAACCTTCACCAAAAATCGGAAACTCTTTCATCACTACGCGAACATTCTTATCTTTCGCGACTAGTGCCTGCATTTCAGTGACGCTTTTTTTGCACCATCCACAATTGTAATCCATGAACTCAACAATTGTCACATCCCCCTTGGGATTGCCGACAACAGCATCAATCGGATTATGAAAAATTGCTTTGGCCTGTGTCGTCAGGGTGCTGTTTCGCGCGGTGTCGGCTGCAAGCTTGTCATTGGCCTCAAGCTTATTGGACATGTCGCGCAGAATTTCAGGATGTTCGAGTAAATAATCATGTACCAGTTTTTCAAATTCAATTTTTTGCGCAGGTGAAATGCCCTCGGCAAAAACAGGAGAAACAGTTCCAATCATAAAACCGATAGCAGCAATAAAACCAATAATTCGACGCATAATAATTCCTCTTTAACTTCTCAATTTAATACCAAAGAACGAGCAATGTGACAATTTGATTACTTCTTGCTCGTGAAGGTCAAAATATCATTGGCTTCAAGCCATTCGGGTGTTCCATGCTTAAAGTAATTTTGCACAGCGGTTGCCTTTTCAATCGCCAACTTCTTATCACCCGTCAACCAAGCGAACCTCGCAGCGGACAATTCAGCGCGCGGTAAGTCTTTTTTCAGTGCGTATGCTTGGCCCTGATACTTATAAATCGACGGCATGTCGCGTTCAGTTTTTTTAGCTAATCTCAAAACATTCAGCGCTTCATCGGCATGCGAAGAATTCTCCGTTCCTAATAGGATTTGCGCCTCTAAAACCATCAGCAGAGCATTATTCGGCAGCAATGCGCGAGCTTTACGAATGGCGGGAAGACCTTGCTCAGCGCGACTATTCTCAAGATAGGCCTGGGCTTTAAGTTCCCAAAAATAGGGATCTTGCGGTAATTCTGCGGTTAATGTGTCAATGACTGGAATGGCATTTTTAATGTCGCCGCGCCGGAACATGGCTATGCCTCGCGCGTAGCGTGCGGGCAAAGATTTGTCTGAAACGGGGTAATGCTGAAAAACTGTCTGCGCAGAATCCATAAAGCCAGACAATTTCGCTTGCGCCAACTTATGACGCAGAACAAGTGCAGGGTCATCCAACTTGTCAACAAAAGGTGATGCCTTAACTTTTGCTTCCAAGGTGCGAATACGGTCGAGCGGCATAGGATGCGAGAAAAGATAGGGGTCCGCCCGGCTGGTCGATGCTAAAGATTCATTGGCTAAAATATTGAACAGCGTGAGCATGCCCTTGGCGCTCTGACCTGAAGCAGCCAGATATTTCAAAGCAGATTCATCAGCCGTTGACTCCATTCCGCGTTGGTAGGACAGAAAACTGCGTTGGCCCAAACCTTGGGCACCCATGATAACGCCCTGGCCCGCTTTTGCAGCATCACCGTTACCCGCAGCAACACCACCAACCATCGCGGCAACGCCCACCAACATACCCACCAATTGCTCGGTGCTTGCTTGGGCCATGGCGCTATTCATCTTGGCCAGATGCCCACCTGCAATGTGCCCACTCTCATGGGCAAGAACACCGATCACTTGGTTTGGAGTATCAGACCGCGTGATCAAACCAGTATTTATAAATATCCGTTGACCACCCGCCACAAATGCGTTGATGCGCGGATCGGCGATCAGATAAACTTTAACCGCGTCGGGGTTGATACCAGCGGCCTTAAATATTGGCCTAGAATAAAGCCGCATCAGACCTTCGATCTCGGCGTCACGGATCAAGTTCAAACTATCAGCGGCACGTGCTTGCACATTTATGCTCAGCAGCGACAAGGCTAACGAGACACTAAAGTTCAATATTTTTCTTAAACCGCGCATCAAATCCTGCCGCATGAACAGCCTAACTATTCCAGTTGAAATGCGGCGAGTTTGAGGCTCGCCGCTTTACTTGTTAGCTGCGTTTGCTCCACCAGCCGCCTTTGCGAGGCGCTGCTTCGGTTGTAACGGTGGGGGCAGGTGGCTGCCATTTGCGAACTTCCGGTTCTGGAATGAAATCTGGAATGTTGATGACCACTGGTACCGGAGCAGGGGCCATTTCAAAACGCGCTGCACGTTCCACTGGTGCTTCGCCTTCTGCAACTGGAGGCCGCTCACCGCGTTCGCCACGGTCACGCCCACCCCGGTCTCGTCCAAATTTCCCACGCTTGCGGCCACCACGTTCTCGATGACGCCCATTCTTCTCGCCATTTTCTTTAGGTTCCGCAGAAAGATTTTCTTCTGCATTGGCACCCGCTTCTTCTGGCGCTTCTGCATAAGGTCTATCATCTATTTCTTCTGGGCCATTTTGGTCAGTCGAATTTTCCTCGCCATCAGCTGCAGCTTGTCCGTTCACTTCAACGCGTTCATCACGCTTGCCACCACGACGACCGCGACGCCGCCGCTTGCGACCATTGTCGCGCTTCTCACCATCTTCAGAAGTCTCAACACTGTGGCCTGACGTTTCGACCACTTCTGAAGCTTCATTGTCCTCAGAGACTTCGTCTTCGACAATTTCTTCTTCGATTTCGGGCTCGGTCGAGAACGCCGAATCCATTTGAACTGGTGTTGCACTTGGAATGCGGCGCTTGATGTTTTCGCGGTCCTGCGCGCGTTCGATCACAGCTTGCGGGCCTTTCACTTCATCGCTCGGTTGAACGAAAATCGAAATGCCATAAGTCTGTTCGATGATCAGCAAACTATCGCGCTTTTCATTCAGCAAATAGAAAGCCACTTCACGTGCGCACTTAACAGTAAGGCTTTCAGGGCGCCCCTTTTGCAGAAACTCTTCAATGTTGCGCAACACACCCAAACCACAGGACGGTATTGAACGTGTTATGCCGCGACCTTCGCAATGTGGGCAGGGGCGGAATGTGCCTTCAAGCAAACCCGGGCGCAAACGTTGGCGCGACATTTCGAGCAGACCGAAATGCGAAATACGGCCCACTTGAATGCGAGCCCGGTCATTCTTGAGCGCATCCTTCATGCGTCGTTCAACCGCACGGTTATTGCGGTTTTCTTCCATGTCGATGAAGTCGATAACCACAAGTCCGGCCAAATCGCGTAAGCGAAGTTGACGTGCAATTTCATCACAAGCTTCCAAGTTTGTCTTGGTGGCCGTGTCTTCAATATTGTGTTCGCGCGTCGCTTTGCCTGAGTTGATGTCAATGGCCACCAATGCTTCAGTCTGATTGATTACGATGTAACCACCTGATGGAAGAGTGACCGAAGGAGAAAACAAACCGTCTAAAATGCTTTCTACCTGGAAGCGCTGAAACAGCGGACGCGCTTCTTTATAGGGCTTCACATTCTTGGCATGTGAAGGCATCAACATTTTCATAAAGTCTTTAGCATCGCGGTAAGCGGCGTCGCCTTCCACAATCACTTCATCCACATCCTTGGTATAAAGATCGCGGATCGAACGCTTAATGATATTGCCTTCTTCATAGACGACACATGGAGCCGTTGATTTGAGTGTGAGCTCACGAACCGACTCCCACAAACGCATCAAATAATCAAAGTCGCGCTTGATTTCAGGACGGGTACGTTGTGCACCGGCAGTGCGCACGATAACACCCATGCCTTTGGGCACTTCAACATCTTTGGCAACTTCTTTCAAACGACGACGATCACTCGCGTCGGTAATCTTGCGCGAAATGCCGCCACCTTTGGCGGTGTTTGGCATGAGAACGCAATAACGGCCAGCCAGAGACATATAAGTTGTGAGTGCGGCGCCCTTATTGCCGCGCTCTTCTTTCACCACTTGCACCAACAAAATTTGACGGCGCTTGATTACTTCTTGAATCTTGTAGCGACGACGCGGTTGGCGGCGCGAACGCTGTGGAACTTCTTCCATCGCATCTTCTTCGCCAATTGTCTCAATCTTCTGGCTGTCGGCATCACCTTCAACCACTTCAAGTTCACCACCTTGTGGGGCGGCAGGCGGCGCTAGGTCATCATGATCTTCGTGCTCGCCATGTTCTTCAATGATATGCTCTTCAGTTTCTAAAACTGGCTCAGAAACATGCATTGGCTCAGGAGCTTGTTCAAGCGCCATTGGCTCAGCATCGTGAGAATGTTCATGCTCGTCATGATGTTCTTGGCCTTCTTCAGAATTTGAATCCGGCTGATTATCGACTATCGGAGGAAGGTTCTCTTCTTCATCGTCATCATCGTCATGTTCTGCTTCTTCCGCTTCCTGCTCAGCAATAAGCGCCATACGGTCAGCAATCGGGATTTGATAATAATCAGGATGAATTTCAGCAAAAGCCAAAAACCCATGGCGATTTCCACCATAATCCACAAAAGCCGCTTGGAGCGATGGCTCGACGCGAGTTACCTTGGCGAGATAGATATTTCCTTTGAGGGGAGTACGGGAAGCGCTTTCGAAATCAAATTCTTCGAGACGGTTACCGCGGGCCACCACAACCCGGGTTTCTTCCGGTTGGCTGGCATCGATTAACATTTTCGAACCCATGGTTCTTATTCCTTTTGGCAGGAAGCAACGGAGCTCGACCTGGGTTTCTGTCCGAATTTGAGAAACCAGATGAGCCCATAAGGCGACCTGCATAAACGGATATGCTATTCACGCCCTGTAAACATGCGAGTTCTGCCAACAAACCGATTTGGTTTGTGGGTTGGGCAGATTGCGCGACAGGGTGGAACATATCCAAGTTGACCTTTTGCTCGGCTAATGCCGAACGGTTTAAACGCTTTGCCGCTTGGTGCCTTCACCGAAACGGACTTTTCGAACCTCATGGGAGGTTCTCTCATCAACGCATCTGGCAGGCTAGCTAACTAGCTCGGACACCTGACCAACACGAAACTTTTGCTTTTGCAGCCACAAGTTGAGGCTTGAGTCTGCTATTAAGACACTCCCTTTGTAGATGTCATATGTCAACTTTGCAAGGGCAACCAACACATAACATTACGGGTCGCTCAAATGGATTGATCCTAACCTTGGGTTAACCACGCCGCCTTAGCGTCTGTATGAAATTCAAAGCCGATGCAGTAAAAATTCAGAAAATATATATATTTCAATGCGTAAAACAATTTTCAAGATAGTTCGACTATATGCTGTGGCCGCACTTCTAAGCGGTTTTTGGGTATCAGCGCAGGCTAAGGATGTGATAATATCGGCAGCGCGTGTCATGGGAACCATGCAATCAACGCGTTTTGAGGCAGATATCAGCTCATCTGTAGGTTTCAGCGCCACTGCACTGAAGAGCCCTTATCGCGTCATCATTGATATTGCTGATGCGAGCTTTGATCTGCCACCCGGTGCAGGGCGCAAAGTTGGAGGATTGATCAGCTCATTTCGCTATGGTTTGGTTGAAGAACGCAAATCGCGCATTGTGTTAGATGTGTCTGGCCCGGTTTTGATCGGAAAATCGCAAGTCGTCCCTGCAAAGGGCAAAAAACCAGCTCATATTATGGTAGAAATTTTACCGACAACAGTCGAAAATTTCAAACTCACTTATGAATTGGAGCATCCCCAAGAAAGCTCGGCTGAGCAAACCGCCGCCATAACACCCGCACCTCCTGAGCCAACAGCTGCGGCAGACCAACGCAAGATTATTGTAATTGACCCAGGCCATGGCGGCGTTGACCCGGGCGCGCTCAGTCATAAAAGGACAAAAGAGAAGGACGTTGTTCTCGCTTACGGGCTGGCTCTCCGTGACGCACTGCAAAATTCACCGAACTACAAAGTTATCATGACGCGTGATAATGACACCTTCATAAGCCTTGATGAACGCGTCAAAATTGCCCGTGATAATAAAGCCGATCTGTTTATTGCAATTCATGCCGATACTGTGGATGAAACGGATGTCCGCGGCACAACTCTCTATACTGTGTCAGACAAGGCAACCGATGCTGAAGCCGAAGCGCTGGCGCAAAAGGAAAACCGCGCAGATGTTATTGCGGGTATCGATCTTGGCAATCAAACCAAAACGGTATCTGATATTTTGATAAACTTGGCACAGCGCGAGTCAAAAAATCAGGCGCTCTACTTTACAAAAAAGGCAGTGACCCAACTCCAGCCCTATGCGCGGTTCACGGGCAAACCCGTTCGTTCTGCCGCATTTGTTGTTTTGAAGGCACCTGATGTCCCCTCAGTTTTGGTTGAACTTGGTTACCTCAGCAGCAAGGAGGATGAAGCATTGTTGAACTCTGCAGATTGGCGCAGCAATATGGCGTCAGCCATGGCGCACGCGGTGGATGACTATTTTGGGCCAGTTGTAGCAAAAATATCAGCGAACTAACGCCGCGCCTTCGCCACAATCCGAGCCTAATTGCCGATCTCTTTTGAGGGTTTGGCACAAGCCTGAATCATGCTAACGCCAAGCTTTAAAGCCGCAGTTTTCGGCACAAATAACTAGATAGGGTGGCATGCTTAGATTTTTTGGTTGGTTGTTTGGCGCATTGTTCATGATCTTTGTCGGTCTCGCTGGGGCTGGCATATATGTGATCTATGACGTGTCGAAAGATCTGCCTGATTATAAACAGCTCGCATCGTGGGAGCCGCCTGTCATGACGCGTATGCATGCTGCGGATGGTTCATTGCTGGCTGAGTTTGCTGAAGAGCGCCGACTATTCGTTCCGATCGATTCTGTTCCGAAGCGCTTAATCCAAGCTTACATGTCAGCGGAAGATAAAAACTTCTATCAACATAACGGCCTCGATTGGAAAGGCATCACCAGCGCGGTCATTCGATATGTGCAAGTGAAGCTGACCGGCCATGGGCAGATTGTGGGTGCATCAACCATTACCCAACAGGTTGCCAAAAACTTTTTGCTTGGCAATGAGCAGACGATGACACGTAAGTTGAAAGAAGCTCTTATTGTTCAACGCATCGAAGGTTCATTCACCAAAGATCAGATTCTTGAGCTTTATCTGAATGATATTTTCCTTGGCTTGAACTCTTATGGCATTGCCGCAGCTTCACTGAATTATTTTGGCAAGCCACTTGATCAACTCAGCCTTGAGGAAATGGCATATATGGCGGCACTTCCAAAGGGGCCCAACAATTACAACCCTTTTAAATATCCAGAGCGCGCTTTGGTTCGGCGCAATTGGGTTCTGCAACAGATGTTCCAGAATGGATATATCACACAGCAGGAACTGAACGACGCCCAGGCCAAACCATTCAAAGTCAATCCACGCCCCTTTGGTGTTCAGTTATTCTCGGCTGAAGGCTTTGCCGAAGAAGCACGGCGTGACCTTGTGCAAATGTATGGCAAGGACGCTTTGAACAAAGGCGGTTATTCAGTTCACACAACACTCGAACCGAAAATGCAAGTTTTTGCCAGACAAGCTTTAGCGCGTGGATTGATTGGTTTTGATCGCAAGCGTGGCTTTCGTGGCGCCATCGAGCATGTCGACATGCAGGGGGACGATTGGGCCAAATATCTGGGCACAATTCATTTGGCGGCCGACGCCGCGCCTTGGCGCGCGGCCATTGTGACAGAGGTGACAGCCGAGGCAGCTTCAATCGGCTTACAGCCAAAATTTTTGAGCAATGGCCAGTTAGCCGAAGAGCGTGAAACTGGCACGATACCTGTTAGTCTGATGGCTTGGGCCCGCAAATATGTTGACGGAACCGAGCTTGGCAAAGAAATCAAAACAGCCGATCAAGTTTTAAAAGCCGGGGACGTTGTCTATGTGGCACCTTCGGGTCAGCCACAAACCTGGCATCTGGTTCAATTGCCTGATGTTGAAGGTGCAATGGTCGCCATGGATCCGCATACGGGCCGTGTTTTGGCGATGGTCGGCGGCTTCTCTTATGGCAGCAGCCAATTCAACCGGGCTGTGCAGGCCACCCGTCAACCCGGTTCCTCGTTCAAACCCATCGTTTATGCAGCTGCACTTGAAAATGGTTATTCTCCCGCTTCGGTTTTGCTCGACGCTCCCGTTGAATATAAATTGCAAAATGGCGATGTCTGGAAGCCAAAGAATTATGAAAAGAATTTCTTTGGTCCATCGACTCTGCGTCGTGGGATTGAACAATCGCGCAACACAATGACTGTCCGATTGGCTGATAGTTTGGGCCTCACCAAAATCGCCGATTTGGCCCAGCGCCTTGGTATTTATGACAAAATGCCCCACCAACTTGCAATGGCCTTAGGTGCAGGCGAAACAACGCTATTAAAGATGACGACAGCGTATAGTATTATCGCCAATGGCGGTAGGAAAGTTGATGCAACTCTGATCGACCGCATTCAAGATCGTTATGGACATACGATTTATCGCCATGACGACCGCGAATGTACAGGTTGCAAACAAGAAAAATATGACTCAGCAGCGCCTGAACCTGAGCTGATTGACAATCGTGAACAAGTGATGAGCCCGTATACCGCCTACCAAATCACGTCGATGATGGAAGGCGTCGTTGAACGCGGCACCGGAAAGAAAATGCAAGTTCTTGGCAAACCAGTGGCTGGAAAAACCGGAACAACCAATGACGAGCGGGATGCTTGGTTTGTCGGGTTCACGCCTGATCTGACTGTCGGCGTTTATGTTGGCTACGATAATCCAAAACCGATGGGCAAAGGGCGAACCGGCGGCGAATTGGCGGCTCCGATTGTTGCCGACTTCATGAAACTCGCTTTGAAAGATAAGGCTGCTGTGCCGTTCCGTGTGCCACGCGCCATTGAACTCATTCCGATTCATGTCAACACAGGCAAGCGCGGTATTTTTGGCGAAGACGGCGTGATTTTGGAGGCTTTCAAACCCGGCGATGAACCGCCTTCAAATACGGTGTTCATCGGCAACGTTGCCTCGAATGCGCCCAAGCAACCCGGTGCTGGTGTTGTGTTAGTGCCTCCAGCTGCTCCTGCGGATGATGGGTTGACGCAAGCAGGCAACGGCCTCTATTGAGCAGCTAACAATGCAATTCTATTAGGTAAAATAATTATGCGCGCTGAAATGATCAAACTTGTCGAAGAAATCGAGCAGTCCTTAGGTTTGCTCCGGAGGCATCTTTGACTGGGATAACTCAATCCGCGAATTAGCCGAACTCAATGCGAGAGCAGAAGACTCTTCGCTTTGGAATGACGCGCAAAAAGCCCAAGAGGTGATGAAGAAGCGCCAAGATTTGGATAATCGCATCAGTGGTATTCTTAAAATCCAAACATCGATGGCCGACAACATTGAGCTCATCAGCATGGGCGAAGCCGAAGGCGATCAGTCAATCGTAAGTGATGCTGAAAAAGCATTGTCAGCACTGCAAAAAGATGTAGCCGCCGCAGAACTCGATGCCCTGCTATCCGGTGAAGCCGATGGTAATGATAGCTATCTGCAAATCAACGCCGGAGCAGGGGGCACCGAAAGCCAAGATTGGGCGTCAATGTTGATGCGTATGTATGTGCGTTGGGCCAACCTTAACAAGTTCAAAGTCGAAGTGCTCGACCAGCATGACGGCGAAGAAGCGGGCATCAAATCTTGCACGCTGCAAATCAAAGGTAAGAACGCATACGGCAAATTAAAAACCGAATCCGGCGTGCACCGCTTGGTGCGTATCTCGCCTTATGATTCGAACGCGCGCCGTCACACATCGTTCTCGTCCGCTTGGGCTTATCCCGTGATCGATGACAACATCAATATCGAGATTTTAGAGAGTGACTTGAAAGTTGATACTTACCGCGCCTCTGGTGCGGGTGGTCAGCATATTAACACGACTGATTCCGCTGTGCGCATCACGCACGTTCCAACAAACATTATCGTGGCCTGCCAAGCCGAGCGTTCACAGCATAAAAACCGGGCAACAGCGATGAAGATGTTGAAGGCTCGCCTTTATGAGCGCGAGCTTCAAATGAAGCAGGATAAGGTGGATGCCGCCAACGCGAAGAAGACCGATATTGGTTGGGGCCACCAGATTCGCTCATATGTTTTGCAACCCTACCAACTGGTAAAGGATTTGCGCACTGGCTTTACCAGCACTAATCCGACGGCTGTTTTAGGAGGAGAATTGGACGACTTTATCCAAGCCTCATTGGCGCAAAAAATCCACGGCAACGCGCCGGGACAAGTGGACGATATCGATTAATTCTGCTTCGGCGTTTTAAACGGGCGCACATTTTCGGAAATTTGATCGAGCTTCAGGTTGTCCGACATTTCGAGCTTGCTGAATATTTCGGGAGATTGCCCGGGAGGAGGCACTGCATGACGTATCGAACCCAAAACGTAAGCGCCGTTTTCAATGCTGATCGTCTCATTTGTTACATCGCCTTCAACATGTGCGCCTGCTTCAATCTGAACATGAACACCGTTGATGGGGCCGACTACACGACCACGCACGTATACAATTTCTGCTGATATCTCGCCGCGCACTTCACCCCTTCTGTCAACTAAACAGGTGTGGGCGCGCACCATGCCGTGTACTGAGCCGTCGACGTGGATTTCGCCTTCACTGATAATATTCCCCTCCACCGTTGTGTCGTGGGCAATATATGAAGGTTCCGTCACCATTGCAGCTGGTCTTGGGGGAGCAGGCTTTGTACGTTTAAAAATCATATTGTCTTATCGATTCTTCATCATTTGAGTGCCATCCGAACCATAGTCATAAAGGCTCTGAGGCGGCTTGTCATGGGGTATGCTTTGCCATTGTTTGGCCAAGCTTTGGTGGCCTTAAGAACCAAAGCAGGGTATAATTAAGATTACTACGATGCAGACCGAATCCTTTCGGATCTGTGAACTTATGGACGGGCAACTAAAGTGACAGGTCGAGCAGGTTGAAGCGAAGAATAGCAAAAATAGCGGGTTGGACTGTCCTGGCCGTATTTGCTATTGTTTTTCTCAGCGTAGGCATTTTCGCTTGGAAGCTGTCGCAAGAACCAATAGCGATTTCCTTTCTGAACAGTCGCATTGAACAAGCCATAAATAGCCAGCTCAAAGATATGAAAGTGCAACTTGGTACAGCCGTTCTTGAGCTAGATCCGCAATCTCATGTTCCACATATCAGGTTTCGAAACTTGATACTTTCGGATAGTGCTGGAGCCATCATTGCCAGCGCCCCGCGTGCTGCTGTGACTCTTGACGGTTCGGCCATGTGGAGCGGGAAAATTGCCGCTCGCAGTCTAGAACTTATTGGCCCAAAAATCAGCGCGAGGCGGAATATTGATGGAACCGTAGAGCTTGGCGTCGGAGGACAAGAACCTTCGGCAGTTGAAACCCAACCTATCCAATCCACTGGCACCGATGCGACCCAAAGCGGTAAGACTGATCGCGACGCCCCTCTAGCCAATATTGAAATTACCAATCAAACATCGGGAGCAAAACTCATTGCGCTGTTGGACGACCACAATGACGGTAGTTCACTGTCTTCCCTCGAAGACATTCGCATAACTTCAGCATCGATCAATGTCTATGACGACGCCAACTCTGCCAACTGGTTCGCGCCGAACGCTGATTTGACGTTTCGCAAAATGCCTTATGGCTTTGTCATTTTGGCGAAAGCTGAGGTCAGTACAGCAAAAGATCCTTGGCACACTGAACTATCGGCAACTTATAAGCATGACCAGAAAAACTTTGCCATAAGCGCCACAGTTGACAATGTTGTTCCAGCAGACGTTGCAGACAAAATATTTGCTCTTTCGCAATTTGCTCAAGTGCGCATTCCTCTGGCAGGTCACATTGAGCTTGAAGCGACTGACAGTGGCAGCGTGACTGCGGCTTCTGCAGAATTTACAGCTGGAAAAGGGCGATTGAGCTTGCCTGACTTTGTGGCTCAGCCCATCGATATTGATAATGGTACGCTGAACGTAAAATATCGCCCCGATCAATCAAGTTTTGATATTGTTGATTCATCACTTGTTGTGGGTGGAACCCGCGCCGATATTTCAGGAAATGTTGCACCTGTTCGCACTACCGATGGGAAACTAACTGCAGTGAAAATTCAGTTGAAAGCCCACAATGTTAGTTTGGATGCAACGGGCACAAAGTCCAATCCGATCGTGGTTGACCGTGTGGAGTTTACGGGTCAAGCTGGAATTACTGATGCAAGTCTTGAAATAGAAGATTTTGTCGTAATGTCGGGAAACACTGGGGTTCGAATGCGCGGCTCGATCAGCGGAGGTGAAAAGTCACCCGCTATTCATCTGGCCGGGCGCGTTCGTGATATTTCGGCAGAATTCTTAAAAACCATTTGGCCACCAATTATCGCTCCAAATTCCAGAAAATGGATCGCCGAAAATGTAATTGAAGGCCGCGTGTCGGAAGGGACTTTCCAAGTTAACTTAAACGCAAACGCACTGGCAAAAGCAAAGTTAGACAAAAAGCTACCTGATAATTCTGTTGATTTTTCATTCAAGATTAAAGACGTGAGTACACGCTATCTCAAAAAAATGCCGATACTCACCAAGGGTGAGGGAGAGGGCGGCCAACATGATAATAATTTTGAGTTGAATATAAGCGCTGGCCAAACGAGTCTAGAATCCGGCCAGACCGTGAAGCTCAACAGCGGCAGCTTTATCGCCAAAGACGTTATGTTGGATGAAGTGCCCGGCATCTTTGCATTCGATCTGTCAGCCTCTATCGACGCAATGTTGGCATTTGCCAGCCAACCTGACCTTGATGTGATTAAAACCAAGATCAACGAGTTTGGAAATTTACAAGGTAAAGCTCAGGCAACAATTGGCTTGAAACTTCCCTTGATCGATGATGTTCCCAAGAACCGTATTGACTTCAGTACGGATGTGAAACTTATTGATGTTTCATTGCCGAACATTATTGCCGGCGTTGATTTATCGGATGGGCAATTCAATGTTAATATTTTGCCAGATTCGATTTCAATTGCTGGCCCCGCAAAAGTGAACGGCTTACCGGCGAAAATCCAATGGGAAAAACCGCGCATAGGGGGGCAATCAAAAGCCGTTGTAAGTGCGATATTAGATGAAAAAACCCGTGAAAAAATCGGACTGAAACTTTCAGACTATATTTCGGGCCCTCTACCAGTTCTTGCGACGATTGATAAGAATGAGGCCGGCGATACTGAAGTTGCCATTGATGCCGATCTTTCTCAAATCAAAATGAAACTCGCTGCTATCAGCTGGAAGCGCGATGCGACCCCGGGAACCAAGGCGACTTTCGTTGTTCGCAGTAACGCTGAAGGCAGAAGCATTGAAGATTTTGTGCTGGATGGCGAAGGCCTGCACTTGCGTGGAAACATCAAAACATCGTTGAAGGGAAAATTAAAATCCGTTGTGATGGACCAAATTAAATTGGATGAAGATAACGTGTTTTCAGCCAGCATCGTGCCAGGCGAGGGCACAGTTGATCTTACTCTGTCGGGCAAAAATTTTGATGCGCGACCTTACATAAAGACGTTGGTTGCGCCAGCCGCTCCCGTTCAAGGCAAAAGCGCTCCTTCGACGGCTGAGGGCCAAGACTTCACAATGCACGCCCATTTCGACCGCGTGACCGCCAATCGCGGTGAAATTATAAGCAATGTAGATGCCGTATTAAGGGCCAGGGCAAGCAAGATTGCTGAAGCGGATATCACAGGAACGTTTTTAAGTGGGCAGCCTTTGAATGTAACTGTCGTTCCTTTGGCAACAGGTCGTGAGTTTCGCGTCAGCACCAACGATGGTGGCTCGGTTTTGCGGGCTGCAAATTTCTATTCAAAAATTGCGGGTGGGCAATTGCGATTCTACGCACTGATTGGAAATGAAGAGGGATCACCGGTGCATAATGGCAGGTTGGATATTTTGAACTTTGATGTGCGCAATGAAGCCGCTCTGGCTGAACTTGATCAACGCGGGAAGCCAAAGAAATCTGGCCCACGCAAGGAGGGCATTAATTTTGAAAGGCTACATCTGCCATTTACCACTGATGAAAAATTCATCCGTTTGGGTGATGTAGTACTGAAAGGCAGCGATATCTGCGCCACGGCCGATGGTGTCATCCGAAAATCTGATAATACCATCGACGTGACAGGAACGGTGATCCCTGCATGTGGGCTTTCTGGCGTGTTCAACAACGTACCATTGCTGGGCGATATTTTGAGCGGTGGCAATAGCAATGAAGGATTGTTTGGCGTGACCTATTTGGTCGGGGGCACTTTTGCAAAACCCGAATTCAAAGTGAATCCGATTTCAGCAATTGCGCCGGGCATTTTTCGGCGCTTCTTCGACTTTTCGCCTAAGCGTGCACCTGCCCAAGGAACCAATTGATCAGGCTGGCCTGATCAAAACGTGTTTCTTTTTACCCATCGAAAGTTTGATAACGCCATCTGAATTCAAGTCAGACTTCGATACCGTCAATTTTTCGTCGCTGACAGCCACATCATTTACTTTGATTGCCCCACCTTGGATCGAGCGCTTCGCTTCACCATTCGATGTGGCCAGTCCCGCCTGAACCAAAGCAGGCAAAATTCCAACGGGTTGGGAAAGAGCGATCACAACTGTGGGAAGACCAGCGGCGCTCGAACCTTCTTCAAATGTTTTGCGGGCCGTTTCTGCAGCCGCATGTGCCGCTGCGTCGCCATGCAATAACGCTGTCGCTGCGTTGGCCAAAATCTTTTTAGCTTCATTGATCTCGGCACCACCCAAAGCCTCAAGCTTTGTAATTTCAGCCATCGGCAAAATCGTGAACAGTTTGAGAAAGCGGCCAACGTCAGCATCTTCAGTGTTGCGCCAGAACTGCCAATATTCATAAGGGCTGCGCATGTCGGCATTGAGCCAAACCGCACCCGATGCGGTCTTGCCCATCTTTGCACCGGAGGAAAGTGTGATCAGTGGCGAGGTTAAAGCATAAAGCTGATGCGTACCCATTCGGCGGCCAAGATCAATACCGTTGACGATATTGCCCCATTGATCGCTGCCACCCATTTGTAAATTACAGCCATAGCGCCGCGCCAATTCTGTATAATCATAGGCCTGCAAAACCATGTAGTTGAACTCGATAAAGGACAACTCGTGTTCGCGTTCCAAACGAAGCTTCACACTATCCATCGCCAGCATGCGGTTCACACTAAAATGCTTGCCAACATCGCGCAGCATTTCGATATAGTTTAGCGTCGTTAGCCACTCAGCATTATCGACCATAAAGGCGTCGGAATTGCCTTTGCCAAATTTCAAAAACTTATCAAACACGGTTTGAATGCCGCGCTTGTTGTTCTCGATATCTTCAAGTGATAGAATCCTGCGGCTCTCATCGCGACCAGACGGATCGCCGACCCGCGTCGTGCCGCCGCCCATCAAAACAATCGGTTTATTGCCTGTTTTCTGTAGCCAATGCAGCAACATGATTTGAACGAGAGAACCAACATGCAACGAAGAAGCCGTGCAATCAAAACCAATATAAGCCACAGCTTTATGTGCGGCGGCCAAGGCATCAAGCCCATTGAAATCGGAGCATTGGTGAATGTAGCCGCGCTCGGTTAAAGTATTAAGAAATTCTGATTTATACTGGGTCATGATGGCCGCCTCTTAACACAAGTGTGATTCATGTCAAAAATCTTCACAAGCATTGGTTTAATGTCGGGAACTTCGCTCGATGGCATTGATGTGGCGTTAATTAAAACTGACGGCGAAGCAGTGGTGGAGCGGGGACCGTCGGCCACCTATGCCTATAATCAAGAACAGCAAGTAATTCTCCGCCAAGCATTAGTGGATGCATTAGAAATTACTAAACGCAGCCAGAGGCCGGGGCAACTTTTTGAAACAGAAAAGCTGCTCACAAAATGGCACGCAAATGCAGTTCAACAATTTCTTGATAAAAATAGCTTAACTCATTCAAATATTGATGTAATTGGGTTTCATGGGCAGACGGTTATTCATAAACCTGACCAGCATTTAACAGTTCAATTGGGTGATGGCCAATCCTTGGCCGACGCCTCCAAAATCCAAATTGTCTACGATACGCGTGCTGCTGATGTGGCGGCAGGCGGGCAGGGAGCGCCATTGGTGCCAGTGTATCACCGAGCCTTGGCCAAAGAAACGCCACTTGCTTTTGTGAACATTGGAGGTGTTGGCAATGTGACCCATATCGCGCCTGATGGCTACTTGAACGCTTTCGACACTGGCCCCGGCAACGCTCTGATAAATGATTGGATGAGGAAACACGGTGGCCAGGATTATGATGATTCCGGCACAACGGCCGCACGCGGGCGCATTTCTACACCGCATCTAAAGGCCGCTTTAGCGAGCGATTATTTCACCAAACGACCTCCAAAATCTTTGGATCGCGACAGTTTTGCTCACCTCGATTTCAGTGGTTTGAATTTAGAAGATGGTGCCGCTACTTTAACTGCGTTCACTGCGCATTCGATCGCGCGTTCAGCACATTGGTTTCATGAGCAACCCAAAATATGGGTCGTATGCGGTGGCGGTCGACATAATTTGACGCTGATGCAAATGCTACGCGAGATATTGCCAAATGTGCAAAGTGCCGAGGATCAGGGGCTCAACGGCGATAGCATGGAGGCCGAGGCTTGGGCATACTTGGCTGTTCGCTCTCTGCGCAGATTGCCAATCACGTTCCCGGGGACTACCGGCGTGAAACAGGAAATGACAGGCGGCATTTTAGCCAGCCCAGTCTAATCAAATTTCATTGCCAAAGCTGCAGCTCCAATCAACCCCGAATTATCACCGAGCGCTGCTTGCACAACTTTTACTTCGCGGAACGCTGGCATGGCATAGCGGTCGATCTGATTGCGAATTCCCGGCATCATCAGATCCAACGCCGAGGACAACCCGCCGCCGACGATCAATATTTCAGGGCTATAGAGGTGAAGCAAACTTGCAAAACCATAGCCCAGCCATTCGGCTTCCTTGTCAACCAGTGTCTTTGCTATTTCGTTGCCTTCGCGTGCTAGTTTCACAGCATGTTTTCCATCTGCGAATCCAAGTTTCTGTGCTGCGATTGAGAAGTTTGTGGCTGAGGCAATCGCTTCGATACAACCTCTCCCGCCACAGCCGCAAATGGGGCCTTCACGATCAATCATCATATGGCCCACATGGGCTGCCATGCCGCGTTGCCCATGCATAAGGTGACCGTCAACAATGACGCCACCACCAATACCAGTGCTGACGGTGACATAGACAATATTATTCAACCCGCGGCCCGCGCCGAATTTCCATTCGCCATTGACGGCTGCGACACCATCATTTTCAAGAACCACGGGGAGTGACAATTTTTCTGACAATGCGTCGCGCAAAGGAAAATTGAACCAGCCGGGAAGGGTAGGCAAGTCAGAGGTTCGACCATTGTCTAAATCAAGAGGCCCTGGCGAGGACACGCCTGCTGCAGCAATCTGATCGTTAAATCCTTCGCCAACTTCGGCGGCCAGCTTCGCCATCTGGCCAATCACAGCATTTGGGCCACCTGCAACATCAGTGGCGACTGCTGCGCGGCGCAGCAATTCACCTTTTTTATCAATGACTGCCACACGCAATTGCGTGCCACCCAAATCAATGCCAAAGGTCAAGTCCTTCGTCATTATAGTGCGTGAACCCAACCAAAGCGAGCCGTCAAATCTGGCGCGCTAAAGGCAAGCGAACCCATTACAATGGTTTCCGCTCCTGCGCTCCTTAAAGCCGGAACCGTGTTTTCACGTATGCCACCATCGGCCGCAACGATAACACGTCGACCAATATGAGCCACGAGGGCGCGCGCTTCACGCAAGCGAGCGGGAGCCTGATCATCCAAACCAACGCCTTTTATGCCCATCCGCGTGCCCAATAATGTGAACATATCAATGTGGGGCAAGAGGTGAGCCGCGTCGTTCACATTTGTATGAAGTTGCAAAACCACGCCTGCCTTAAGGTCAGCATTTTTGATCGCCGCCAGGGCTTCAATCGCATTCGCATTTTCGGCATGAACACTGATGAGATCAGCGCCAGCTTCAGCAAACTGCGAAACCTGATCCATCAGAATTGCGTCGGCCACCATAAGATGTACATGAATCGGTTTGGACGTAACCTTGCGTACACTGACCAACAAATCTGGAAAGAACAACATCGCGGGCGAAAAATGCCCGTCTGACACGTCCACATGAAAAATATCAGTGAAAGGTTCAATGCGCTTTGTGTCATCAACCAACCGCCCAAGATCAGCCGACCAAAGTGAAATCTCTGCCATCAACCGATTTTTGGGCAAGCTGTTAAACCAATCAGAATTAGGGCGTAGGGGCGTGCTCAATTTACAACCTCATTGTGTTTCAAGAATTCATTCTGCCAACAGCATTTTTAGAAATTCGGCAACAGAAGGTGCTTCCGCTTGATTCAGGCCATGGGTCACCAATGGCCCATCAAAACCAACTTGCCTCAGGCTTTGTATAAAATGTTCAAAGTCGACCACACCAGTTCCTGCTGCAACAAATTGGCCAAGCGGATTGCGATCCTTAGCATGGGCCATAGCAATATGGCCGCCAAGCAAATCTACGGCACGGTTTATAATTTCGCGGAAAGCTTTCTTGGTTTCAATTTCGAATAGGTTTGCTGGATCAAGCACGATCTTCAGCCGTGGCGATTTCATTTCATCGATCAGTTTTTTTGCGAGGTCGGCTGACGAAACAATGTTTGCAAGCTCAGGCTCAATCCCTAATTCAACGCTATAAGCTTCTGCCAGTTCCAACGCTTTAACCATTTCATCGCGCATGTCACGCCATGCTTCCTTAGTGGCGTTATCTTTGTGAAACTTCCATTGATCAATCGGGTCGCGAGAGCCTGTGCAAAGCGTGACCAAATTTGTTCCCATCGCTTTGCTATTCGCGATGATCACGCCAAGTCGGCGTAAACCATCTGCACGGACGGTAAGATCAGGATGTGCCATATTATAAGTGCCAGAAATTGCCGCTATGGAAACGCCGGAAAATCTGGAGGCGGCGGAAATTTCAGAAATCGCTGAGGGCGAAATTTCAACAGGCATCGAGGGCAAACCAACACAGGCCATGTTGAATTGTGCTGTTTCGTAACCCGCTGCATGCACCGCATTCAACACCAGCGCTGCTCCTTGCGCTGAAAATGTCTTGGCGAAGATGCCAAGTTGCATCAGACCAACCCGCTCACATCAGCAAGGCGGACTGATTTTCCCGTTTGCACAGATTGCGCCACAGCGGCCATGGCTCGAACCGAAGCAATGCCGTCTTGAATATCAGCACCTCGCATTATAGCACCGTCCAAAATCACATCCGCAAAACCTTCAAGCTGTCGCCGATAAAAATGTCCATCAGCACCAAGCGGCCTACGATAAGTCGCATCCTTCTCGTGAAATATCTCAACATCGGATGATTTATAATACCACGGATTGTAAGTCTTGGCGGCCACACTGCCATGTTCGCCATATAGAGTAAGCCCTTCGCTCCAATCCATACGAATGGCTACAGTGAGATCCAGATGTCCCATACAACCGTTGGCGAAATCCACATCGATGAACCAGCTATACGCGCCAAACTTTTCATTGAGTCTGGCATTCACCTCGGTGATTTCACCACAATAGTAATGCGCCAAATCGAGCAAATGGCAGCCATGAGCCAGCATGTAATAGCGCTTGAGATCAGCCTTCGGATTTACAGTAGGTTTGCGAGCCGAGGCGCTGAGAATGGGAAGCGGTTGAACCGCGTCGGTCATTGGATAACGATGTGTTGAATCGCAATACCAAGCTTTGAAAGCAAGTTGTTGACCCATTTCATTTTGAACAAACGCGCGACCCGCTTCGAGGCCTGGATCAAAGCGAAGCATGTGCCCAATTTGTAAAACCTTGCCTGACTTCGCTACGGCCGCCGCCAGATTTTCAACTTCTTCAACTCCAACGCCGATTGGCTTTTCGCAAAGCACATGCTTACCAGCGTTGAGCGCCATGATGGATGCCGGAACATGAAACGCATCAGATGTAGCAATGATCACCGCGTCAAGGGCAGGGTCATCCAACATCTTTTGATAATCAAGATAGCGCTTCTGGGGCAAATAAGTGTTGCCCATGCGCTCGACCAAATCTTCGGCCACATCACAAATGGCATAAAGATCGGCATTGCTTGCTTTTACAGCAGATTCAAAATGAGCAAATTGAGCAATTGGGCCGCAGCCCAGAATCCCAACATTCAATCGCCGATCTTGTTTCTTCGGCATCAGCCTATCGTTCCATTGTTAAGCGCCGATCGACATAGTCTGCGCAAATCTTGGTGAGTTCTTCAATTTGACCTTCAAAAAAATGGTTCGCATCCGGCATCACTTTATGTTCGATGGTGATACCTTTCTGCGTCTTCAATTTAGATACCAAAGTATGAACAGCCTCAGGTGCGGTCACTGAATCTTTACCGCCATTCACAAACAACCCCGATGCTGGGCAAGGGGCTAAGAAAGAGAAGTCATAATGCTTGGCCAAAGGCGCTATCGAAATGAAGCCAGAAATTTCAGGACGGCGCATTAAGAGCTGCATCGAAATCCAAGCGCCAAAGGAAATGCCAGCAATCCAACAAATCTTCGACTCGCGATTTAGTGCTTGCATCCAATCGAGTGCCGACGCGGCATCGGCAAGTTCTCCAGCACCATTGTCAAACAGGCCTTGGCTGCGGCCAACACCCCGGAAATTGAAACGCAACACCGAAAAACCGCGGCTTTGGTACAGCTGATAAAGCGAATGGACAATCGGATTGTTCATGGTACCGCCAAATGTTGGGTGCGGATGCAAGATCAAAGCGATGGGTGCAGCGGCGGATTTGCCTTGATGATAACGCGCTTCAATGCGCCCGGCTGGTCCGTTAAAAATGACTTCTGGCATAAAATATCCCACTTTTGCCGGTTCACGGGCGTCATTGGCACATGGCTGCCATTAGTTGACTCCGCTACTCGGATTTATTATATGAATGTCGAAAGGTTGCCGTTTCTCGGAAACCGTTCGTTCTCATCGTTCCGACGGGCTTTAGCACGGGGCGGGGGGCAAAAAGCAAGCTTTTCGTGATTGGATAATGGTTTAGCCATGAAAATGAGCACCAAAGGACGTTACGCCGTGATGGCGATGATTGATATTGGCGAGAATGCCAATGGCAAACCTGTGTCTTTATCCGAAATTTCTGACCGCCAAGACATTAGCCAAGAATATTTAGAACAGCTTTTCGGTAAACTGCGCCGCGCTGGATTGGTGACGAGTGCGCGTGGCCCAGGCGGCGGTTATGTGTTGGCGCGTGAAGCTTCCGATATCAATATGAGTGAAGTGATTTTGGCTGTTGACGAGGAATTACGCATTACTCGCTGCGACGGTTCAGCTATCGATGGATGTGTGAAGGGCACGAGATGCTGCGCCCATGACCTCTGGTCTTCGATGGGTAGGCAAATGATGGGCTTCTTGGATTCGATTACGCTTGAAGATGTTGTCTCCAAGCGCAATTTGGCTTTGGCTGCCTCTATCAAGCAAACCAAAGACCGCCATATAAGGCCGCTTGCATGAGAGCCTACCTCGACCATAACGCCACCAGCCCGCTTCGCCCTCGCGCGAAGGCGGCGATGATAGCGGCTATGGATGTGGGTGGTAATGCATCGTCTGTGCACGGCGAAGGCAGGGCGGCGCGAAAGCTGCTCAGTGACGCCCGTGAGAAGTTAGGCTTCTGGTTCGGATGCTTGCCGCAGATGATTACGTTTACAAGCGGTGGCACGGAAGCCAACAATATGGCGCTGCGCGGTGTCGCGGTGGAGCGGATTTTAGTTTCGGCGGTGGAGCATCATTCGGTTCTGGCTTCGGCAAAGGCCAGCGGCAAAGCTGTCGAAATTATCCCTGTGGACAAATTTGGCCGCGTGGAATTATCAACGCTTGAGAAAATGCTGGCAGGCCCAAAGGCCTTGGTTTCGGTGATGATCGCCAACAATGAAACTGGTGTTATCCAACCGATTGATGAAATTGCGGCAGTTGTTCACGCTGCGGGTTCATTGCTGCATGCCGATGCTGTTCAAGCCGTGGGCAAGCGGCAGGTGAATTTTGGGTTGCTTGGCGTTGATATGATGACGGTGGCGGCCCACAAGGTGGGCGGGCCAACGGGCATTGGCGCGTTGATCATTCGTGATGGACTGGTGGTTGAACCGCTACTGCAGGGTGGTGGCCAAGAATTGCGCCGCCGGGCTGGCACTGAAAACTTGGTGAACATCGCAGGCTTTGCGGCGCTGACTGATGAGCCGCAGCTTGATACTTATAAACTTACTGACAAGCTGGAAGCGGCGTTGGAAGACGTGACGATTTTCAGCGACGGTGTTGAACGGCTGTGCAACACAACCAATTTTGCAATGCCCGGCATGAACGCTGAAACGCTGCTGATGAATTTTGATCTTGAAGGTGTTGCCTTATCATCAGGTTCAGCATGTTCATCGGGCAAAGTGGCTGCGTCACATGTGCTTTCCGCCATGGGCGTTTCAGCTGAACTATCGAAAGCCGCCATCCGTATTAGTTTAGGTTGGAACACATCCGACGAAAACATCAACCATTTTATTTCCGCATGGCGCAAGATTTTAGCAAAGCGTCAAACTCGCAATGCTGCTTAGGACTTACAATGCTTATTGAACATAACCCAACTCTCATCCCGTCATTCCCGCGAAGGCGGGAAACCAACTTGATAGCAAGCGCTGCCGCCGGAAGTTGGATCCCCGCCTTTGCGGGGATGACGACTATGACAGGAGTGAGAACCTAAAATGGCCGACCAAGATACCATTGATCTCGTAAAAACCATTGAAGTCGATAAATATAAATACGGCTTCGAAACCGATATCGAGTCTGACTATGCGCCAAAGGGCCTGAATGAAGACATTGTGCGCTTCATCTCAAACAAAAAGGGTGAGCCACAATGGATGCTGGATTGGCGCTTGGAAGCCTATCGCGCGTGGCTCAACATGGACGAGCCGACTTGGGCTAAAGTTCACTATCCCAAAATTGATTTTCAGGATTTGTATTATTACGCCGCGCCCAAATCAATGGCCGCGCCAAAAAGCTTGGATGAGATTGACCCGAAGCTTTTGGAAACCTATGCCAAGCTTGGCATTCCGCTGAAAGAGCAGGAAATCCTCGCGGGCATAAGAAAGCAAGGCGAGCCCAGCCATTTGGATGACGAAGGCAATGAAGTGATCGCAGGCCGCGTGGCCATTGATGCGGTGTTTGATAGCGTATCGGTTGTCACTACCTTTAAAGCCGAACTCGCCAAGGCGGGCGTGATTTTCTGTTCGATCTCGGAAGCGCTGCGCGAACACCCTGAATTGGTGAAGCAATATTTAGGCTCGGTTGTTCCGCAGAATGATAATTATTATGCAGGGCTTAACAGCGCCGTGTTCTCCGATGGCTCGTTTGTTTATGTGCCACCCGGCGTGCGCTGCCCGATGGAGCTTTCAACCTATTTCCGCATGAATGCCAAAAACACCGGCCAGTTTGAACGCACGCTAATCATCGCCGACAAGGGCGCTTATGTTTCATATCTCGAAGGCTGCACTGCGCCAACCCGAGAAGAAAGCCAACTTCACGCTGCTGTAGTGGAATTGATAGCCCATGAAGACGCCGAGATAAAATATTCCACCGTGCAAAACTGGTATCCAGGCGATGCCGAAGGCAAAGGCGGTGTTTATAATTTTGTGACCAAGCGTGGCGATTGCCGTGGCGCTAGGTCTAAAATTTCTTGGACGCAAGTTGAGACTGGTTCCGCCATCACTTGGAAATATCCGAGTGTGATTTTGCGAGGTGAATCATCACGCGGTGAATTTTATTCCATCGCCATCAGCAATGGCCGCCAGCAAGTTGATTCAGGCACCAAGATGATTCACTTGGGCAAGAACAGTTCCAGCCGCATCATCTCCAAAGGTATCGCCGCTGGCCGCTCGGATAACACCTATCGCGGATTAGTGTCCGCGCATCGCAAGGCCATCAATGCACGTAACTTCACACAATGTGACTCGTTGCTGATCGGCGATCAATGCGGCGCACACACCGTGCCCTATATCGAAAGCAAAACTTCAACCGCGCAATTCGAACACGAAGCCACCACGTCGAAGATTTCGGACGATCAAATGTTCTACTGCATGTCCCGCGGCCTTTCGCAGGAAGAATCCGTGGCATTAATCGTCAACGGCTTCGTGCGCGATGTGCTGCAACAACTCCCCATGGAATTCATGGCCGAAACGCAAAAGCTGATCGGCATCTCACTCGAAGGATCAGTCGGTTAATATGCTCACCATCAATAACCTCCACGTCAAACTTGAAGACGAACCGCGCGAAATTCTCAAGGGCCTTTCACTCAATGTGAAGGCCGGCGAAGTTCATGCCATTATGGGGCCGAATGGTTCGGGCAAGTCTACACTGTCCTATGTGCTCTCAGGCCGCGATGGTTATGAAGTGACCGAAGGCGCCGTAAGCTTCAAAGGCGAAGACTTGCTGGCCATGGATGCAAATACGCGCGCTGCGAAAGGCGTGTTTCTGGCGTTTCAATATCCTATCGAAATCCCCGGCGTGGCCACTATGCAGTTCCTCAAAGTGGCGCTCAATGCGCAACGTAAAGCCCGTGGCGAAAAGGAACTCTCGATTCCTGATTTCATGCGTTTTGTGAAAGAGCGGGCGGCCAAACTGAACATCAGCCAGGAAATGCTAAAGCGCCCGGTAAATGTTGGCTTCTCCGGGGGGGAAAAAAAACGCGCTGAGATTTTGCAAATGGCCGTTTTGGAGCCTTCGCTCTGCGTGTTGGATGAAACTGATTCAGGCCTCGATATCGACGCGCTGAAAGTGGTGGCTGATGGTGTGAATGCGCTTCGTTCGCCAGACCGGGCTATGGTCGTGATCACCCATTATCAGCGTTTGCTCGATTATATCGTGCCGGATTTTGTCCATGTTTTATCAGCTGGAAAGATTGTGAAGTCCGGCGGCAAAGAATTGGCGCATGAACTCGAAGCCAATGGCTATGCCGAGTTTGTGGAGAAGGTGGCGTGAACATAGCCGTCACCAAAACGCCAGCGGAGGAAGCGTTCGGCATCGCGTTACCCAACCGCCGCATGGAAGAATGGCGCTGGACAGATTTGCGTGCCCGCATTGATAGGCCTTATCCCGCGCATCAAAACACGATTGCCGCAAAAGCCGATGTTGACCGTCTTATCGCATCATCACCTTTCTCCAAAATCAAAACGCACCGCATCGTTTTTGTAAACGGCAGCTTGGATCAGGCGCGGTCGAACTTTACTGGCCTCACATTCGAAATGGGTGTGCCTACATCATCGGCCATTGATGATCCTTTGATTCATCTGAATGGCGCTATAGAGCCAGCGGGCCTGACGCTTCGGTTTGAATCCAACATGGATGTGTTGGTTGAGATTATGCATATTGCTACAAAGGGAGCGGCGCGCTCCATGGCGCTGCGCAATTGCGTTGAAGTGGCCGATGGCGCTTCAGCCACCATCATTGAAACCTATCTGGGCGAGGGCGATTATGTTTTGAGTTCCGTCATGGAATTCGAGATTGGCGCAGGTGCAAGGCTTGACCGTGTGAAGGTGGAGCACGAGTCTGCTTCGGCCACACATCTTTCCCACGTGGTCACTTCACTGGCCAAGAATGCCAAGCTCAATGAGTTCACGCTTACATCTGGTGGAGCACTCAACCGTCAGAATGGCACTTACACATTTGTTGGTGAAAACGCCGATGCGAAAATTGCAGGCGCCTATTTGCTGAACAACAAACAACATGCTGATACGCGACTAGTCGTTGACCACGCTGTTCCACATTGCACCAGCCGCGAGACGTTTAAGTGCGTGATGGATGATCATGCGCGTGGCATTTTTCAAGGGAAGGTGATGGTGCGCAAGCATGCCCAGAAGACTGACGGCAAACAATCCAGCCACGCCTTGCTTCTATCCGAGTTTGCCGAATTTGATGCCAAACCGGAGCTTGAAATCTACGCCGATGACGTGGTCTGTGGGCATGGCGCTACGGCTGGCGATATTAATCTGGATCATCTTTTCTATCTGCGCTCGCGCGGAATTCCCGAAGCCGAAGCAAAATCATTATTGATTGCTGCCTTTGTGGGCGAGGCTTTTGATAATATCGTGCATGATGACTTGCGCGAGGCGATGGTGGATTATGCAGCCAATTGGTTACAGGTGCGCAAGAGTGTTTGATGTAAATAAAATCCGCGCTGACTTCCCCATCCTCGCACGTGAGGTTTATGGCAAGCCTTTGGTATATCTTGATAACGCTTCGTCAGCACAAAAGCCCAAAGTGGTAATCGATGCCATGATGAAATCGATGACCGAGGAATATGCCAATGTGCACCGGGGGCTGCATTATCTTTCCAATGCCGCCACGCAGAGTTTTGAAGATGCGCGTGAATCTGTGCGTCGTTTTCTGAACGCCTCATCAAAAGACCAAATCATTTTCACCCGCAATGCCACTGACGCAATCAACTTGGTGGCGCAATCTTTTGGCGGCATGGTGATCGGGCAGGGCGATGAGATTATTCTTTCCATCCTCGAACATCACTCCAACATTGTGCCGTGGCATTTTCACCGCGAGCGAAACGGAGCGGTGATTAAATGGGCACCGATTGATGATGAAGGCAATTTCCTTCTCGACGAATTTGAAAGGCTTATTAGTTCACGCACCAAAATGATTGCCATCACGATGATGAGCAATGCGCTCGGCACTGTTGTTCCAGTGGCGGAAATCATCAAAATCGCACATGCCCACGGCATTCCCGTTTTGGTCGATGCCAGCCAGCAGGCTGTCCATGGTCACGTTGATGTGCAAGCATTGGATGCTGATTTCCTCGTTTTCACTGGCCATAAAACTTACGGTCCCACAGGCATTGGTGTTCTTTTTGCCAAGATGGAACACCTCAAAAAAATGCCGCCTTATCAAGGTGGTGGTGAGATGATCAATGAGGTGACGATGGAAAACGTGACTTACAATGATCCACCGCATCGCTTTGAAGCTGGAACACCTGCCATTGTTGAAGCCATCGGTTTGGGCGCGGCGCTAGATTACATGACCTCTGTAGGCGTTGATAACATCGCTGCACATGAGAACGCATTGCACGACTATGCCATGCAGAGGTTGAAAGAAATCAATAGCTTGCGTATTTTTGGTCAAGCAAAGCATAAAGGCCCGATCATTTCGTTTACGATGAATGGCGCACACGCCCATGATGTGGCAACTGTGATTGATAGGCAGGGCGTGGCCGTGCGGGCGGGCACCCATTGCACTCAGCCGCTGCTGCAACGGTTCGGTGTGACCGCCACATGCCGCGCGTCTTTTGCGATGTACAATACCATGCAAGAGGTTGATAAATTGGCGGAAGCGCTTATCTCTGCACAGAGGATATTTTTATGAGTGACGTAGCAACGATTGAAAACGCCCCCGATCCCAGCGCCATCCCAGCGGATGAGTTAGCGCGGATGACCGATGACATCGTCGCTGCTCTGAAAACAGTTTACGACCCCGAAATTCCCGTCGACATTTATGAACTCGGCCTCATTTACAAAGTCGATATTGATGATGACCGCAACGTGGCCATCGACATGACTTTAACCGCCCCGGGATGCCCCGTGGCAGGCGACATGCCGGGCTGGGTAGAAAATGCGGTCTCCACCGTGGGTGGTGTGGCCAGCGTTAAAGCTAAAATAACATTCGACCCGCCATGGGATCATTCGCGCATGAGCGAAGAAGCTCGCATGGCAATGAATATGTGGTAAGGTAATGAACATGGCTACAGCTCAAGCACGACCGAGACCACAAGTGATGAAAGTCACTGACGCCGCTGCTATGCGCATCGCTCAATTGATGGCCCGAGGTGAAGGCGTTGGCCTTCGCGTGGGCGTGAAGAATGGCGGCTGTGCGGGCATGGAATATACCATGGAATGGGCGGCAGAGCAGGGCAAGTTTGATGAGGTGGTCGAAGATAAGGGTGCGAAAATTTTGATCGATCCCAAGGCCATCATGTTTCTGATTGGCACCGAAATGGACTATCAAGAAACGACACTGAAATCTGGTTTCGTGTTCAATAACCCCAATCAAATATCGGCCTGTGGCTGTGGCGAGAGTGTTGAGATTAAACCTGCCGCCGCGTTTACATGAGCGCCAAAGCAGAATTTGAAAACTTTGTCGCGGAACAGATTTCCGCATTTGGCCGCATTACCCAGAAGCGCATGTTTGGTGCCCTGGCTTTTTATCATCAAGGCCTAATCATCGGCATGGCTACTGACGATGCGCTTTATCTGAAGGCGGACGACCAATCCAAATCCAGTTTTGAATCTGAAGGACTGCCGCAATTCACCTATGGCCATAAAAGTGGCAAGCAGATTGGCATGTCCTATTGGAAAGCACCCGAACGCTGCTTGGATGATCCTGATGAAATGAAGGCCTGGTGCAAGCTTGCATATCAGGCCGCTTTAAGGGCCAAGAAGCCCGAGAAAAAACAAATCAAAAAGACTAAAACTTTCTGACAGGTGCGCGCGTTTTTTCGCCTGTGAATATGATGCCAAGCATATTATTCTTTCGCCACACGACTTTGGCGGGTTGGATTGTGTTGTCACTCGGGATCAAAAAACGAAATTCATCTGGAACTGAATATTGATCACCGCAAACTAATTTTGCACCCGTGAGCGAAATATCCTTAATCGTGCAATCAACCAGCGACCAACTCTTCATGTGAACGAGTTTTGCCCCCTTCAACACGCGCGATCGTCGCGAAACCCGGTTATTTTCGTCGGCGTCTGTCATTTGCAAATGCACATCCATCGGATGGGCTTTTAGCACCGAATGATTAGCAGACTCTGAAACCGCTTATCATTAACGGCGCGTTAAGAAAGCGGGCATGTTCCCGGTGTGAAAACTGTTATCATCTGGCGCGTCTTCGATCTTCGGGTTGCGCGTTCCGTTGCGCTGCTCAAAGCGTGCAGGCTTTTCTCTCTTTGGCGGGCGCTCCGCTTCGGTCTGTTGCGGTGCCGGTGGGGTTTCTGATTTTGAAACTGCTTTCGCCTCAACTTCTGTAGTGTGTTTAATAGTTTTTCTGGGACGGCGCGAAGATGATGGCTTGGCTTCAGCTATATCTGGCGTATCTTCCACAGCAGCGCCGGACTCAAACCAAGGAAGCTCTTTAGCAATCAGTGTTTCGATGGCTTTCAGATATTTGGTCTCTTCTTTGGTCACCATCGTAAACGCATGGCCTTCGCGGCCTGCGCGCCCTGTACGTCCGATACGGTGCACATAATCTTCAGCGTGGATTGGCACGTCAAAGTTAAACACATGGCTCACTTCCGGAATATCAAGCCCACGTGCTGCAACGTCTGAAGCAATAAGATAAGTCACTTCATTGTTGCGAAATGCGTTAAGCATTTTAAGCCGCGCAGATTGATCCATATCACCATGCAATGCACCAGCGTTAAAACCGTGAGTCTTCAGAGACTTTTCGAGCAGTGCAACTGTCGTTTTGCGGTTGGCAAAAACGATAGCATTCTTCACATTCGTTTGTGTGCGCAAGAGCTGACGCAAAGCCTCGCGCTTCATCTTGGCATCATGTGGTGTTTTCACCAGCTGTTGAATGATGGTATCGACAGTTGAACCTCTGGCCGTCGTTTCAACACGCACAGGATTATGTAAAAACTGCGCAGTGATACGTTGAATTTCCGGGGGCATGGTGGCCGAGAAAAACATCGTCTGACGTGTGAACGGCAATAATTTACAGATTCGTTCAATGTCAGGAACAAAGCCCATATCAAGCATGCGGTCGGCTTCGTCGATCACCAGCATCTCGATGCCAGTCATCAGCAAGCGGCCACGTTCAAAGAAGTCAAGCAGACGTCCGGGTGTCGCGATGACAACATCTGCGCCGCGATCAATCTTCGCAGCTTGCGGCTCAAACGAAACACCACCAATCAGCAAAGCAACATTCAGTTTATGATTCTTCCCGAGTGATTCAAACGCTTCTTGAACTTGCGCTGCCAGTTCGCGTGTTGGTTCTAAAATGAGTGTCCGTGGCATGCGCGCGCGCGCCCTGCCGCTTTCAAGCATGGAGAGCATAGGAAGAACGAAGGCGGCCGTCTTGCCTGACCCCGTTTGCGCTAAACCAAGAACATCTTTGCGCTGAAGTGCATGAGGGATTGCACCAGCCTGAATTGCAGTGGGAGTAGTGTATCCAGCCGCTGTAATGGCTTCGAGCACTTTTGGGCTGAGGCCCAGGTCAGAAAAATTCATGTATTGTTGAAACACCGTTTTGGCGAATAATAAATCGAAAGACGCCCGAAGGTAACTCGCCTAATCCGAGCGCGCTCTATTATCCGCGCAGATAAGGGTTAACGGCGCACGAGTCAAATGAAACGCGCAGATAGGGTTGAGAAAACCTGACAGCATTACCGCTACTTGTCGCCGTCATATTTCGCTGATTAACTGCGGTCGTTCCGCGAATCGTCGCGGTAAATCGATAGGGGGTTATAATGAATAGACTTTCGGCTGAATTTTTTGGTACATTTTGGTTGGTTTTAGGCGGTTGCGGCAGTGCCGTTTTGGCTGCAGCATTTCCGGTTGTTGGTATTGGGTTGATGGGTGTTTCGCTCGCATTCGGCCTTACGGTTCTCACCATGGCTTATGCCGTAGGCGGTATTTCAGGCGGGCATTTCAATCCAGCCGTGACTGTTGGTTTAGCAACAGCAGGGCGCTTTTCCTGGAGCGAAGTTCCAAAATACATTGTTGCCCAAATATTGGGCGGTATTGCTGGTGCTTTGGTGCTTTATCTCATTGCATCTGGCAAAGCTGATTTCTCGACGGCTGGTGGATTTGCTTCCAACGGTTACGGTGAGCATTCGCCTGGTGGTTATTCAATGTTGGCCGCTTTGGTTGCTGAAGTTGTGATGACGGCTTTTTTCTTGATCATCATCTTGGGCGCAACGGGCAAGGGAGTTCCGGCTGGATTTGCACCAATCGCAATTGGTTTGGCTCTCACTTTGATCCATTTGATCTCAATCCCGGTGACTAACACATCAGTTAATCCGGCGCGGTCAACTGCTGTGGCGATCTTCGTGGGCGGATGGGCAATACAGCAGCTTTGGCTGTTCTGGGTTGCACCGATTGTCGGCGGCATTTTGGGTGCGTTGGTGCACAAATCACTGCTCAACAACGAAGCCTAATACGGACAATAAAAAGGGCGGCCCCGCAAAGGACCGCCCTGTTATTTTTATTTTAAATTAGCGGAGATCAAAACGATCTGCGTTCATCACCTTTGTCCAAGCCGCAACGAAATCCTTCACAAATTTCCTCTGTGAATCATCTTGTGCATAAACCTCGGCGATGGCGCGGAGCTGTGAGTTAGAGCCGAAAATCAAATCCGCACGAGTAGCCGTCCACTTGACCTTGCCCGTCTTACGGTCACGTCCTTCAAACGCATCTTTAGCATCCGAAGTCGCCTTCCATTCCGTTGCCATATTGAGCAAATTTGTAAAAAAGTCCGTCGTCAACAAGCCGGGCTTCTTGGTGAAAACTCCATGTTGGCTGTCACCAAAATTAGCATCCAACACACGCAGACCGCCTACCAAAACAGTCATCTCGGGCGCAGTCAAAGTGAGTAACTGCGCACGATCGATCAACAGTTCTTCGGTCGAACTCGAAAATGCCTTTTTCTGATAATTGCGGAAACCATCGACCATTGGTTCAAGCACGGCAAAGGATTCGACATCGGTTTGAACCTGCGTCGCATCAGTGCGGCCCGGCGTAAAGGGAACCTTCACATCATGACCGGCTTTCTTCGCGGCTTTCTCAATAGCCGCGACGCCGCCTAATACGATCAAATCAGCAAGCGATATTTTCTTAGGGAACGTTTTCTGAATTTTCGCGAGCTTAGACAGAACCTTTGCAAGTTTTGCTGGTTCGTTGACTTCCCAATCCTTTTGCGGAGACAGCGCGATACGGGCTCCATTTGCGCCGCCGCGCTTATCCGAACCACGATAAGTTGAAGCAGAAGCCCAAGCCGTTGAAACAAGATCCGCAATGGATAGGCCTGAAGCAAGGATTTTTTCTTTAAGTGCTTTAATGTCCTTATCTTTGATCAATTTGTGATCGGCAGGAGGAACTGGGTCTTGCCAGATCAAAATTTCAGCAGGCACTTCGGGTCCCAGATAGCGCTCGCGCGGCCCCATATCTCGGTGGGTCAGCTTGAACCAAGCGCGCGCGAAGGTATCAGCAAATTGGTCTGGGTTCGCATGAAAGCGACGTGAAATTTTTTCGTAAACTGGATCCATGCGCAAAGCCAAATCAGATGTCAGCATTGATGGTGAAATGCGCTTTGCCGCATCATGTGCATCTGGCACTGTTCCGGCTCCTGCACCATTTTTGGGAGTCCATTGATGCGCACCTGCTGGGCTTTTTGTCAGTTCCCACTCAAAGCCAAAAAGGTGGTTGAAGTAATCATTGCTCCATTGCGTGGGTTTGGTTGTCCAAGTCACTTCAAGTCCACTGGTGATAGCGTCGCCACCTCTGCCAGTTTTATATGAGCTCAGCCAGCCAAGGCCTTGGTCTTCAATAGCCCCGCCTTCGGGTTCAACACCAACATTCGTGGCTGGGCCAGCACCGTGGGTTTTGCCAAATGTATGGCCGCCTGCAATGAGGGCAACAGTCTCTTCATCATTCATCGCCATGCGCGCAAAAGTTTCGCGAATGTCGCGGGCGGAAGCGACTGGGTCTGGATTGCCATTTGGACCTTCTGGATTGACATAAATCAAACCCATTTGAACAGCAGCCAACGTGTTTTCGAGAACGCGGTCGCCCGAATAGCGTTTGTCCTCAAGCCACTTGCCCTCGGCACCCCAATAAATATCTTCGGGCGCTTCCCAAATGTCAGCGCGACCACCGCCAAAACCAAAAGTTTTTAATCCCATGGATTCGAGCGCACAATTGCCTGCAAGAACCATCAAATCTGCCCAAGAAATTTTACTGCCATATTTTTGTTTAAGCGGCCAAAGCAGGCGTCGCGCTTTATCAAGATTGCCATTGTCCGGCCAGCTGTTGAGTGGCGCAAAACGCTGCGTGCCTGAGCCCGCACCACCACGACCGTCACCAGTGCGGTAAGTACCAGCACTATGCCACGCTAAGCGGATGAAGAAGGGACCATAATGTCCGAAATCTGCGGGCCACCAATCCTGTGATGTTTTCATCACTTTGTTGAGATCTTTCTTTAAGGATTTGAAGTCGAGTTTCTTGAACTCAGTCGCATAGTCAAATCCTTCGCTCATGGGGTCAGCCAATGCTGAGTTTTGATGAAGAATTCTCAGATTTAATTGTTCTGGCCACCAATCACGGTTTGATCTGAAGCTTACCCGCGTGTGGATAACCGGGCATTTGCCTGCGTTTGAATCAGTTTTCGTATCCATTTTGATCTCCAGTTCATTGTTAAGTTTAGAATATACGAGACAAAAACACGCTGCAACGGCTTAACCGTCACAGGCCTATGCACAGTTCGCAGTTTTCTTAACTTTGACGTTAGCAAAGTATTTTACTTGCGCGACGAAGTCGCTAGATTAGCTTTCATGAAGACTCTCTCGACAATTCCTTCCCTAGAAACGCCAAACTTGATTTTGCGCGAAATTGAAACGCCCGACAGTACGGACTTGGCGTGTTTCATGACGCAGAGCCGCTATCAGCGGCACATCGCTCATAAATTGAAAGATATGGATGAGGTGAAAGAATTTGTGCGCCGCCAAGTGGCTGTACAGAATGACAGCCACCGCCGCGTTTATCACCTTGCTGCGGAAGAGCGTTTATCGACAGAAGTGGTTGGTGATGGATTTTTGATAAGCCACCAAGATAATAGTTTGGAAATGGGCTGGGGCCTACATCCAGCTTTGTGGTCAATGGGGTTTGGCACTGAGATTGGCCGCGGGCTGCTTGGGATTGGCTTTGAAAGACTGCACGCCAAAACCATGTGGTGCAAAATCATGTCGGCTAATGGCGCTTCCAAAAAATTAGCAAAGCGCATTGGCATGGTTCATTCAAAAACCCACGTAGATTATCCTGTGGGGCAGGGGCGTTTCGAACCGGTTGACATATACACGTTGACAGCCGATCAGTATTTCGATTTGCCCTATTAAGGTCTACTCCGTTGCAAAATATTGAAGTTACCATCGTGGGCGCTGGCCCCGCAGGCCTGATGGCCGCCGAAGTGCTGGCCACAGGCGGAGCCAAAGTTACCATCATTGACCATATGGCAAAACCAGCACGCAAGTTTTTGCTTGCGGGCAGGGGGGGATTAAACCTGACACACTCCGAACCTTTGGAAGCGATGCTCGAACGTTATGGCGAAGCGAAGGACTTTATCTCTCCTGCCATTCGAGCCTTTCCACCCGCTGCATTGATTGAATGGGTCAATAGTCTTGGTATTGAAACTTTTGTGGGGTCGTCAGGTCGCGTGTTTCCAAAGCAAATGAAAGCTTCACCGTTGCTACGTGTTTGGTTGCGCCGACTAGAATCGCTGGGCGTTGTTTTTAAGGCCAATACAGAGTGGAAAGGATTGGATGGGACTCCGACAATCTTAGCCATGGGCGGTGCCAGCTGGCCACAACTTGGTTCTGACGCAACTTGGGTGCCAACACTTCGTGCAGCCAATATCCGTGTGAATGGGTTTAAGCCTGCCAACAGTCGCTTTCTGGTGAATTGGACAAAATTGTTCCGCGACAAATACGCAGGCACGCCAGTGAAAAATGTGGCGCTGAATTATGCCGGGCAGAAAGTGCGTGGCGAGATTATGATTTCCTCTGAAGGCATCGAGGGTGGGGCAATCTATGCCCTGTCACGATTTATGCGTGAAATGCCAGGCGAAGAATTGCAAGTTGATTTGCGCCCCGATCTTTCAGTCGAGCAGTTGGCCGAACGGCTGGCGAAGCCGCGCGGGAAACAAAGCCAATCGACTTTTTTACGAAAAGCGGCAGGGCTTCCTCCGGTCAGTATTTCGTTAATTCATGAATCAGGCGTGGCCATCACAGCTGAGAATATCAAAACCGTTCCAATTAAAATATTGCGCCCCGCCAGCCTAGCCCGCGCAATTTCATCTGCGGGTGGCGTTGCACTCGGCGAACTCGACGAGAACTTCAGATTGAAGGCAATAAAGAACGTCTATTGTATCGGCGAAATGGTCGATTGGGAGGCTCCGACGGGCGGTTACTTGTTGCAAGCCTGCTTCTCATCGGCTGTGGCAGCCGCCAAAGATTGCCTTAATAAGACCATCTAATTAGCCGCTGCTTCGCCACATTTACGGTTTTTAGTCCCGGCTGAATTCGGCGAAGGAAACTAAAATGAAACAAACACTACTTGGCTTATCTATTTTGGCTTTTGCAACTTATGACAATCCGGCACTGGCAGCCAAGGTCGATTACTGTGCAGCCTATGCGCGTGATTTTGCCGATGCACAAACACATGATAAATCGATCTGGCAACACAAATATGACATCGCCAATGCGGCATGTTTGGCCGAACCGCAAGCAAATGCACAAGTAATCAAGGCAAAACCAATAGCAAAGAAGCGAACGACGAAACCAGAAATCGCAGTTCCAGCAGAACCACAAGCAACACCTACCTCGGCACCTGCCAAGCCAAAACTCGAACCAGGCTCAGAAAACTGGAATACATATTGCGCTAACAAATATACGTCATTCAGTGCCAAGACAGGAACTTATACTTCGCACACCGGGGTAGAGCGTAAATGCGTTGTATCTTATCCTTAAGTCTTCAATATCAATTGTGCAGCTTTCCAAGCCAGCATCATCGTTGGCGCATTTAGATTTCCGCTAATGATCGATGGGAATGCTGAAGCGTCAACCACACGTAGGCCATCAACGCCATACACCCGAAGCAGAGGATCAACGACCGCATCAGATGCCGATGGCCCCATGCGACAAGTGCAAGATGGATGATAAACCGTTCCGCTGCGCAAACGGATATCTTGTATTAGCTCTTCATCAGTTTGCACGAGGGGGCCGGGGCGCAGTTCTTCTGCAATGAATTCAGCAAGTTGCGGCTGCCTTGCAATGGTTCGGATGAACTTTACTGCTTCTAACATTTCTTGCACATCGTGATCTGTTCCGTAAGCATTAGCCACAATGCGCGGCTTGGCCAACGGATCAGCAGACTGTATCATAATCTCGCCACGGCTTGTGGGACGACAATTGGAGAGACCGATGGACGCTCCCGGAAATGGGTCAGGTGTAAGGAGAGGGCGTTCGCCGGCTTTAGGTAACAAAGTGGAGAATGCTTGAAAGTAAAGCTGCATATTGGGGCGCATGAGAGTTGGATTAGTTTTGAAAAATCCGCCGCCTTGATTGATGCTGAGGCTCAGCGGCCCACGTTGCATCAACAGATACTGAATGCCATGTCGAACTTTACCCCACCAAGGCCTCAAACCATCATTCAGCGTGGGTACTTTCATGCGGAAAGTATAGTTGATACCTAAATGATCTTGTAGATGGCGACCAACATTGGCGTTGTTCACCACAACATCTATGCCATGTGTTTTTAAAACTTCAGCGGGGCCAATACCTGAAAGCTGGAGCAGTTGAGGTGAATTGACTGCACCACCGCACATGATCACTTCGCAAGTAGCTTGTGCAATTTCGCTTTTTCCATTGCGAATATACTCAACACCAATCGCCCGCTTGCCCGCTATCACCACGCGGGAAACTTGAGCGTAGGTGATCACTTCTAGGTTTTTGCGCTTCATGGCTGGTCGCAGAAAAGCACGCGCTGCCGAATTCCGCCTGCCGTTCTTAACCGAAAGTTGAAGATGTCCAACGCCTTCTTGGGTAGCACCGTTGAAATCCGGATTGTATGGCAGACCAGCAGCTTGCGCCGCAGCTTCATAATGTTTGCCCAACCAATGCCGATCCTTCAGATTTGCTGAAATATAGAAAGGCCCACCAGCACCACGATACTCATTTGCGCCGCCTTCAAAATCTTCAAGCTGCTTAAATGCTGGAAGAACATCATCCCAACCCCAGCCCGAATTTCCTGCGGCCTTCCAATCTTCAAAGTCGGAGGCATCGCCGCGAATATAGACCATCGCATTAATGGAACTGGAGCCGCCCAAAACTTTGCCGCGTGGCCAATAATCCCGTTGACCAGAAAGACCCGGATCAGCTTCGGTCTCATATCCCCAATTTACCTTTGGATCATAAAAGGTTTTGCCATAGCCCAAAGGCATTTGAATGTAAAAGCGACGGTCACTGCCGCCTGCTTCAATCAGAAGGACGCGGTGTTTGCCGTTTGCCGACAACCGTTCAGCCAATACGCAGCCCGCTGCACCTGCACCGACAATGATGTAATCAAAATTCATGATGTGTTCTGTGGCCTAAGGGAGCCTGCTTTGGCAAGCGCCAAAGGGGGTGAATAATTTTTACCATCTGGCTAAACCATGGCATATCGAAGCAGTTGGTGATCTGCGATAATTGCCCAAAGGGAGATTCCAAAAATGAAGATCAAAGATCTCAAAGTATTTATCGTTGGCAATCCACCACCGGGTTGGGGAGGGCGCTATTTCATTTTTGTGAAACTTACGACCGACAACGGCATCGTGGGCTATGGCGAATGCTATTGTGCTACGTTTGGCCCCAAGGCCATGACGGCAATGATTGAGGATACTTTTGGCCGCTATGTCGAGGGGATGGATCCTTTCCATATCGAGGATTTGTGGCGCAAAGTATATGGCTCCGGCTTCACACAGCGCCCGGACGTTTCATTGATGGGAGTGCTGTCTGGTATCGAAATTGCGTTGTGGGACATCATTGGTAAGTCTTTGAACAAACCAATCTATGAATTGATTGGCGGTAAAGTTCAGGACAAGCTGCGTTCCTACACCTACATCTATCCAAATTTGGCTAAGGGACAAGATGACTCGATTTATTGGAACGCTGAACAATCTGCTGAACGCGCTGTCGATTACGTGAAACAGGGTTTCACTGCGTTGAAATTCGATCCTGCTGCGCCATATTCCGCCTTCGACCCGCGCCAGCCGTCACTCGAGTCAATTGAGCTATGCACAAAATTTTGCAAGTTGTTGCGCGAAGCAGTTGGCACAAAGGCTGATTTACTATTCGGCACGCATGGTCAATTCACGGCGTCTGGCGCTATCCGGTTTGCAAAGAAAATCGAGCAATATGATCCGCTCTGGTTCGAGGAGCCAACACCGCCAGATCGCCCAGAAGAAATGGCATTGGTGGCGCGTGGCACATCCATTCCGATTGCAACAGGCGAACGACTGACAACAAAATATGAATTTGGCCGCGTGCTTGAAAATCGCGCCGCCTCTATCTTGCAAATGGCTTTGGGTCGCGTAGGTGGCATTTGGGAGGCTAAGAAAATTGCGGCTATGGCCGAAGTGAACTATGCCCAGATTGCACCGCATCTTTATGCCGGCCCAATCGAAGCGGCGGCAAACATTCAATATGGCGCTTCACTGCCGAATTTTCTGATTCTTGAAAGCATCGAACAATTCGGTGGTTTCCACGCCAAGCTTTTAAAGAAACCAATCCGCTGGGAACAGGGCTATGTGATCCCATCAACTGAACCTGGGCTTGGAGTCGAGCTTAATGAGGAAGTTGCATTGGCCCACCCCTATACGGGTGACAAGCTTCACCTCGAAATGACAAATACAGTGGTGCGCTAATGAAATATGGTTATGTAGGCTTAGGAAATTTGGGCGGCCATCTCGCGGCCAGTCTCATCCGTAAAGGGTTTGATGTCACCGTCTATGATTTAGACAAGTCGCTTTCAGATCGACACATTGAAGCCGGTGCAAAATGGGCAGCGACACCTAAAGAACTGGCTGAGAGGGTTGATCATGTCTTCACATGTCTGCCTTCGCCCGTCGTTTCGGAAAAAGTTCTGGTCCAGCTTCTTGAGGGACTGAAACCTGGCGCGACTTGGATTGAAAACTCCACAAATGGTCGCGACGAAATCATCCGCCTTTCCGAAATGGCAAAAGATAAAAATATCCGCACACTTGAGGCACCAGTGACTGGGGGCGTGCACTTGGCGGCACGTGGCGAAATCACGGTTTTGGCAGCTGGCGACAAAGACTTGTTCGAACTCCATTACAAAGCACTCGAATCTATTGGCAACAGGATTTTTCACATGGGGCCTATTGGTTCTGCCGCTGTCATCAAAGTGATCACGAATATGTTAGCATTCATTCATCTTGTAGCTGACGCCGAAGCACTCATGCTCGCTAAACGTGGGGGCCTCGATTTGGCCCAAGCCTGGCAAGCAATCACCGCGAGTTCGGGAACTAGTTTTGTCCATGAAACTGAGGGACAGCTTATCCTTAACGGAAGCTATGACATTGCTTTTACGATGGATTTGGCCTTAAAAGACTTAGGTTTCGCGATGAATTTTGGCAGAGAATTCGGTGTACCGCTTGACCTTGCAAGCCTGACAAATCAGACCTTCATGAAGGGTAAGGCTGCTTACGGTGGGGCTGCGCAATCAACCCAGATCGCCAAGCTATTGGAAGATAATCTTGGAACAAATTTGCGAGCAGAGGGTTTTCCGGCTAGGCTAGAGTAGTTCATCCTCCGTTCAGGTTTGCTGTCTTATAAATGCCCCAATACCGAGACACACACATTTACATTACAGAAAGGAAATTATTATGAATCGTTCAATTAAAGTTTTGATGAGCCTTGGCCTTGCAGCAAGTTTTATGGCAATTACTGTTGATGAGAGCTTTGCCCGCAGCCGTGCCTCGCAATGCCGCGCTTATGCGCGACGTGAAGCCGCGAATTTCGGCGATAGAAGTGTTGGTGAGGGCGCTTTGGTTGGTGCTGGTTTAGGCGGCCTCTTTGGCGGCGTAACTGGCGGTGGAGCAGGCAGCAACATTATCACAGGCGTTATCGCTGGTGGCGTGGGTGGTGCGGTGGTTGGCGGCATTTCAGGCAACAGCAAGAGAGCCCGCGTTTATCGTGCCGCTTATGCAGATTGCATGGACAACTACTAAATCAATAAGGCGCTGGTTAACGCGTCATTAATCGATTGAGAATCTAATGGCCCTTCATTATCACAGTGAAGGGCCATTATGCATTATTTGACGGAAGCGCTTAGCTACTTGCTCTATCCGGCTTTTTTAGTTGAGCAACCAAATTCACAATTTTACTGGCCGACTTACTTTGCCGCAGCGATGTGTGCTGTACTGATTTACTTTGTCATAAATCGCCGCAGAATGAGTTTGAAAAAGGCGTTCAACTTGGTTTTGCCAGCGAAACTTTTGTCGCATAGTTCGACCAAGCTCGACCTGAAGCTTATGTTCTTGGGCATCTATTATATCATGATCCAAGGACTGTTGGTGGGTGGGTTGACTTGGATCAGTGTAGAAAGTGTGGGACACGCACTCACAGCCTTACTAGGCCAACCACCTTCCGCAATCGACCCGAGTTTTGTTGTGACTGGAACGAGCATATTACTTGTGTTTCTCGCTGTTGAGTTGGGATATTGGTTTTCACATTTTCTGATGCATAAGATTCCAGCACTTTGGGAGTTCCACAAGGTTCATCATTCCGCGGAGGTGCTGACACCTTTGACTGAATGGCGGCAGCACCCTTTAGAGCTCGCGATTTTCCCAGTTTTGGTCGGATTGGCAGTTTGCTTTGTGCAAGGTCCAATCATTTGGTATTTCGGGCCTTCAAGCCAAATTATAAATCCGGTTTCTGCCAATCTTCTATCTATGGCCTTTTGGTATACCATTCTCCACTTGCGCCATTCTGAATTACCATTCTATGCGACGGGCACTCTCGGCAAAATCATTCAGGCTCCAGCCCATCATCAAGTGCACCATTCCACCAATCCAAAACATTTCGATAAGAACTTGGGCTATTGTTTATCCATCTGGGATTGGGCCTTTGGAACGCTTTACGTACCCAAGAAAGGCGAGAAGTTTTCCTATGGCTTGGGGCATAAGGACAGTGCGTTGGAAACAGCGGTTGGCAGCATGATTGCGCCGATTGGCAGAGCAGGGGCGATCATTTTGCGAAAATTCCGGATTATCAAAACGAACAACGCTTGAACAAATTGGGTTGCATTAGCTTTCGACTATTTCCAATGCGAAATTGTGGCTTGACCGCTAAAGGATTTGCGGCTCATCTATGTACAAGCTGTAATGTATCAGCGAACAATAGCTATAATGCCACTTCGGCGTGCTTAGGGAGTTGAATCGATGAAATTTTTGAAAACACTAATTATGGCCAGCGTGTTCGGCCTTTCGGCCGTCGCTGCCAATGCAGCAACACTTGATGACGTGAAGGCCAAAGGCTTTATTCAATGCGGTTCCAATCCCGGTCTGACGGGCTTCGGCGTTCCTGATGACCAAGGCAACTGGACGGGTTTTGACGTGGACTTCTGTCGTGCCATTGCTGCAGCCGTGTTTGGCGATGCCACTAAGGTGAAATTCTCTCCACTCAATGCCAAAGAGCGCTTCACAGCCCTTCAATCAGGTGCCATCGATGTGCTCTCGCGTAATTCGACTTGGACCATGAGCCGCGACACCACACTGGGTCTCACCTTTGCAGCTGTCACCTATTATGACGGCCAAGGCTTTATGGTGCCAAACAAGCTTAATGTGAAGTCTGCCAAAGAATTAAATGGTGCATCGGTTTGCGTTCAGACTGGAACGACAACGGAATTGAACCTGTCCGACTATTTCAAAGCTAACAAAATGGAATATAAAGTCGTTGCTTTCGAAAAAAATGAAGAAGTATTGAAGGCCTATCAAGAAGGGCGTTGCGATGTGTATTCCACCGACCAGTCCGGCCTCTATGCTGAAGTTCTGAAATTCACAAACCCAGCCGATCATATGGTGTTGCCAGAAATTATTTCGAAGGAACCGTTAGGCCCGGTGGTTCGTCAGGGTGATGCACAATGGTTCAACATTGTGAAGTGGGTACATGGCGCCATGTTAAACGCCGAAGAGCTTGGCGTTACGTCAAAGAATGTTGACGAAATGAAAGCTTCGACCAATCCTGAAATTCAACGTCTGCTGTCCGTCAAAGTGAAAAACCCAGATGGTACCGATGCCGATAATGATTTTGGTAAAGGTTTGGGCCTTGGGCCAGATTGGGCTTATAACATTGTCAAAATGGTCGGCAATTATGGCGAAGTCTTTGACAAAAATCTCGCTCAGCTCAAGATCGCTCGCGGCAAAAATGCACTATGGAGCCAAGGCGGCTTGCAATACGCTGCACCGATCCGCTGATGAATTGATTTAGGGCCTGTTGCAGCAAAGCTTCGGGCCCTTTCATTTTAATGACACAGCAATCCGACGATCAACGCTATACTTCCTCTGGGCCCATCAGCAGTGGCAAGGATTGGCTTTACAGCCCGAAGCTTCGCGGCATAGCCAGTCAGCTTATTGTTCTCATGCTCTTGGGAGGGGGACTCTATTGGATTGTGGCAAATACCCAAGCCAATCTGGTTAAGCTCAATCAGAATTTCGGGTTTGATTTTCTGAATAGAGCCTCAGGCTTTGATCTTTCAACTTCGCTGATCGAGTACAGCTCGAATTCGACTTTCGGTCGTTCTTTGCTAGTTGGTTTTCTAAACACTGCACTTGTCGCTATCCTTGGAATTTTTTTCGCGACTATACTTGGTTTCATCGTTGGCGTGATGCGTTTATCTAAGAATTTAGTAATCTCGTCGGCGGCGACAATTTACATTGAGATTATTAGAAATATTCCGCTGTTGCTACAAATCTTCATTTGGTATCGGCTCGTGTTGCAGCCCCTGCCAGGAACCAAGCAGGCCATAAATATTTCTGACTCAGTCTTTATCAGTAACCGGGGCATCATGGCACCACATGCCACATTCGGCGAAGATGCTTGGATTTCTTCGATTTTTATAGCCTCAGCTATTATCGGTACTTGGATGTTCCGGCGTTGGTCCTGGAAGCGGCAAGAGACTACCGGGCAAATCCTTCCTGTTTGGTGGATTTCCATTCCCATCATCGTTGCATCTCCAATTATTGGCTTACTAACCGTTGGTTGGCCTGTAGTTTGGGACTATCCTGAAATCGCAGGTTTCAATTTCAGAGGTGGCATGACTCTGGTGCCGGAGTTCATAGCGCTCTTCTTAGCGCTCGTCATTTACACGGCAACTTTCATCGCTGAAATTGTCCGCTCCGGAATCAATGCCGTAAGTCACGGTCAGTCTGAAGCCGCTCATGCACTGGGTCTCGACAATGGTAAAACATTACGCTTGGTGGTGATCCCGCAAGCCATGCGCATTATTATTCCGCCACTCACAAGCCAGTATCTCAACCTCACGAAAAATTCGTCGCTTGCTGTTGCCGTGGGTTACCCTGATCTCATGTATACCGCAGGCACGGTCAACAACCAATCGGGCAAGGCCATCGAAGTCTATTCCATAGCGCTTGTTATTTATCTCACAACAAGCATTGTCACATCGCTATTGATGAACTGGTACAACGCCCGCATGAAATTAGTGGAGCGCTAAGATGGCAGGCTATGTTCGCACCATTGATGCACCGAAGCTGTCGCCTCCCATTGGCGAAGTGGGGCTAAACCACACGCTGCGTCACCGTGTTTTCAATTCGGCACTGGGTGGTGTATTGGCGATCGCCATTGCAGCTCTGTTATTTTGGACAGCTTGGACAATTATCGATTGGGCTTTTTTCCGTGGCGTTTGGACAGCACCGGATCGTGAATTGTGCAACGCCGAAGGGGCAGGAGCCTGTTGGCCGTTTATTAAAGCGCGCTCGCTCCAATGGGTTTACGGCTTCTATCCAAGTGCTGAGCGCTGGCGCGTCAATCTGGTCTATCTGATCGGCGCCGTTTCACTTGCTGGTCTCATGATCCCCGCCATTCGCTTCAAGACTTGGAACGCACTGTTTTTCTTTGTGCTTTATCCAGTCATTGCATTCTTTCTTTTGTTGGGCGGAAGATTTGGCCTGACATTGGTTGAAACCGATCAATGGGGCGGCCTTTTGGTAACTCTCGTTTTGTCGGTCACGGCAATCGTCGTATCAGCACCACTCGGCATTCTCTTGGCGCTGGGGCGGCGCTCTGCTATGCCGATCGTCAGTTTGCTATCTACAATTTTCATCGAAACAGTGCGCGGTGTGCCGCTGGTGTTGGTTCTGTTTATGGCCGCCAATATGTTTCCGCTGTTCATGCCGCCGGGTGTGAACCCCGACAAGCTGCTGAAAGCCGTCATTGGAACATCGCTCTTTGCCTCTGCCTATATGGCTGAAATCATCCGTGGTGGACTACAAGCCATTCCGAAAGGCCAATATGAAGGCGCGCAAGCCATAGGTCTATCCTATTGGAAATCCATGGGCCTCATCATTATGCCACAAGCGTTGAAAGTGGTGATCCCATCGATCGTCAATAACTTCATCAGTTTGTTTAAGGACACAAGTCTTGTCACTGTCGTAGGCTTGTTTGACCTGCTCGGCATTGTTCAATCCGGATTCAACGATCCAAAATGGGCATCGGCGCAGACAGGTAACACTGGTTATTTTGCTTTGGCATTAATCTATTGGTGCTTCTGTTTTTCCATGTCGCGCTATTCGCAATTCATTGAGCGCAGGCTCAACACAGGTCACAAGAGGTAGAGATGGCAGACCATTCCGCAATCATCATGAAATCTGTGAACAAATGGTATGGCCCATTTCATGTTCTACGCGATATAAATCTGGATGTTAAAGCAGGCGAACGCATCGTCATCTGCGGGCCATCGGGTTCTGGCAAATCAACACTGATCCGCTGCATCAATCGTCTGGAAGAACACCAACAGGGAGATATCGTCGTTGATGGCATTCCGCTTACGACAAATCTTAAAAATATCGATGACGTGCGCCGCGAAGTGGGCATGGTGTTTCAACATTTCAATCTTTTCCCACATTTGACAGTTTTGGAAAATTGTACTTTGGCACCGATCTGGGTTCGTAAACAACCCAAAGCGCAGGCCGAAGAAAACGCCATGCTGTTCTTGAAGCGCGTAAAAATTCCCGAGCAAGCATTAAAATATCCGGGTCAACTATCTGGCGGCCAACAACAACGTGTGGCTATAGCACGTGCATTATGCATGAACCCGAAAGTCATGCTGTTCGACGAGCCTACCTCCGCGCTTGATCCAGAGATGATAAAGGAAGTTCTGGACGTTATGGTTGATCTAGCCGAAGGCGGCATGACCATGCTGTGTGTAACCCATGAAATGGCCTTCGCAAGGCAAGTGGCCGACCGAGTGATCTTCATGGATCAAGGACAGATTGTTGAAGAGAACGAACCGAATGAGTTCTTCACACACCCGAAAAGTCCAAGGACGAAACTTTTCCTCGAACAAATTTTACACTGATTATTCTGCCATACCGACAATAAATAGAACGGCGTGGTCTTGCGCGTCACAGCCACTGATCAGGGGCATCTTATCGCCGGGGGTTACAGGAAAACGAGCGGAGTCCACCATGCCCGGCGTGCAACCCTTGCTGCCAGCACTCGCAGTATATCGTGCTGCGCGACAGCGGAGATGCGTTACATCATAGAGTGTTGCGCCATCGGCCAACTCCCAGGCTTGGGCTCCGTTTGCATCTTTCGGATAAATCGTAAGAACCGTTTGCACGGTGCGATCACCGGTCACCAAATAGCGGCCAGCAGGCACAACTGGCGTTGGTTCTTCCATGATCAAGCCATGTTCTTCCAACCACCAATGCGCGGGATCATATGTCCACCCAGCCGGCGCCACATTGCCATTGGCCTTTAACTGCTCGAACGAGCTGAGCCGAACGCCTCGTGGGCCCGGATCAACTGTCCATAGCCCCCAAGTCTCGGCACCTGTTCCGTGATTATCTGAGGGATCGGCAAGAGCGGCGAGGAATTGCGTGGCGACGGGTTTGAATGTTCGCATATCGATCGCATATGCTGCGGGCGCTACCAAGCTAGCCAGAAGGGATGCACCAAATGCTCTGCGATTAATCACCATCACAATTCTCCAAGATTGTTTGTCATCAATACGCTTAGATTGGTACAATAGTTCAAACAAAAAAGGCCAGAGATTCCCCCGGCCTTTCTGCTTCGTAAATTGTGCCTAATTAGCAGCTATAATACATATCAAACTCAACCGGATGCGGGGTCATGCGGTAGCGGTCTTGCTCTTCTTGTTTCAGATCGAGATAGCTTTCGATTTGATCCTTGGTGAACACGCCGCCTTTGAGCAGGAATTCATGATCGGCTTTGAGCGAGTCAATGGCTTCTTGCAATGAGCCGCACACGGTTGGAACTTTGGCGAGTTCTGCAGGTGGCAGATCATACAGGTTTTTGTCCATTGCTGGGCCGGGGTGAATTTTGTTCAAGATACCGTCAAGACCAGCCATCACCACGGACGAGAAGCAGAGATAGGGATTGGCCGTTGGATCAGGGAAGCGCACTTCAACGCGCTTGGCCTTTGGATTCGATGTGAACGGAATGCGGCACGACGCTGAGCGGTTACGCGACGAATAGGCGAGCAACACCGGCGCTTCATAACCTGGCACCAAACGCTTATAAGAGTTTGTCGATGGGTTGGTGAAAGCGTTCAAGGCCTTGGCATGTTTGATCACGCCGCCGATGAAATAAAGGCAGAGTTCCGAGAGATCAGCATATTGATTGCCAGCCATCTGCGGCTTGCCATCTTTCCAGATCGAGAAGTGGCAATGCATGCCCGAACCGTTATCGCCCATCACGGGCTTTGGCATGAAGGTTGCGGTTTTGCCGTAAGCATGGGCCACATTGTGGATCACATATTTATAAATCTGCATATGATCGGCAGCCATGGTAAGTGGCTGGAACTTTGTTCCAAGCTCGTGCTGGGAAGAGGCCACTTCATGGTGATGCTTTTCTACAGCAAGGCCCATCTCGCCCATGACAGATAGCATTTCGCCGCGCATATCTTGCGCGCTATCCATCGGGTTCATCGGGAAATAGCCGCCCTTGGTGCGCATGCGGTGGCCCATATTGCCGCCTTCATAATCACGGTCCGAGTTAGTTGGCAGTTCAATGCCATCCAACTTGAAGCCCGTGTTGTATGGCGATGTGGCAAACTTCACGTCGTCAAAAATGAAAAATTCAGCTTCAGGGCCAACGAAAATAGTATCGCCAAGTTTGGTCGATTTCAAGTAGGCTTCCAAGCGCTTGGCAATGCCGCGAGGGTCGCGGTCATAACCTTGACCTGTGCCTGGATCAATGATGTCGCAAAATACGGCCATTGTGGTTTGCGCATAGAAGGGATCCATGTGCACTGATGTTGCGTCAGGCATCAAAATCATGTCGGATTCGTTGATGGCCTTCCAGCCTGCAATCGACGAACCATCGAACATCAGGCCTTCTGTCCAAGCATCTTCATGCATCTGGCTCACATCCATGGTGAGATGTTGCATCTTGCCGCGTGGATCAGTGAAGCGGAGATCAACATATTTGACATCCTTATCTTTGATCATCTTCAATGCGGCGGCGATTGGGTTAGCTTCTTTAGCCATTGGTATAATTCCTCTGCTTGGCGTCTGTTTTAGTTTAATTTTTTAAAGCGCGTCGTTGCCTGACTCGCTGGTGCGGATGCGGATAGCCTGTTCAATCGTAGAAATAAAGATTTTCCCGTCGCCAATCCGGCCTGTGTAAGCAGCTTTTTTGATGGCTTCGATTGCTTTTTCAACCAAGTCATCGGCTACCACGATTTCAAGCTTCACTTTAGGTAGAAAATCCACCACATATTCGGCGCCGCGGTAGAGCTCGGTGTGGCCCTTTTGACGGCCAAAACCTTTGGCTTCGGTGACAGTGATACCTTGAATGCCCACTTCTTGCAGGGCTTCTTTGACTTCATCAAGCTTAAATGGCTTGATAATGGCTTCGATTTTTTTCATGAGTGTTCGGCCTTTGCTGCTGTCTATGCGCCTTTGCACAGGGTGTGCCAATTTGGCGGTGAACAATATCAATGGCTTATACTGCTGTTAGGCAAGGTTTTGGAAGTCTTTGTTTATAATTTAGGCAATGTGAGTGAAATATGGGCAAAATTATCGGAATTGCCAGAAGAGGCAAGTCACGTGCACCGATGGAGAAAATTCAAGAAGCGACAATTTCGACCGAACTCGGCTTGGTGGGCGATTGTAAAGGAGCCAAATTCCCTGAGCGGCAAATTACTATAATGGCCATCGAGGATTGGAACGGAGCACTCTTGTTATTGGGCGGCATAGACTTAGATTGGAGTGTGCGGCGCGCCAATATTCTGGTCTCTGACATCAAACTGCCCAGAGGCAAGGGATCGCAGATCGCAATAGGTGACGTTATCGTCGAGGTGAGAGATCAAACTTCGCCTTGCCAGCAAATGGAAAACGCTCAAACGGGTTTGCGCAAAGCCCTTTCGGGTAACTGGCGCGGCGGCGTTTGTTGTCGCGTGATCTGCGGTGGCGAAATCAAGATTGGCGATAGCGTCAATACGATTCTTGATGTTCCTGAAACTATTATTCGCCTGCCGTGATCTTTCCATAAAGCGCAATGTCGTCTACTAAGCCTTTAAATCAATTTCTGAGGAGCGCCCATCATGGCCAAATCCACCACAATAAAACATAAAATAGCGTTGTTGACTGCTGGTGGTCTTGCACCCTGCTTGTCAGCGGCTGTGGGCGGGCTGATCAATGAATATAGCAAGATGCTACCAAAGGCCGAGATTATTGGATATCGCAATGGCTATATGGGACTGCTCAAGGGCTGGTCGGTTAAGGTCACTCCCGCAGCCCGTCGTCAGGCCTTAACTTTGCTTGAACATGGTGGCTCGCCAATCGGCAACAGTCGCGTTAAGCTAACCAACGTGAAGGATTGCGTGAAGCGCGGTCTGGTGCAAGAAGGTCAAAACCCTTTGCATGTGGCCGCTGAACAATTAGTGAAAGATGGTATAACTATTTTGCACACCATTGGTGGCGATGACACCAATACAACAGCGGCGGATTTGGCTGCATATCTCGCCACCAACAATTACAATCTTACCGTTGTCGGTCTCCCCAAAACCGTTGATAATGACGTAATCCCAATTCAACAAACTCTTGGTGCCGTCACTGCGGCAGAGCAGGGCGCCATCTTCTTTGAAAACGTAATCAATGAGCAAAGCACCAACCCGCGGATGCTCTTGATCCATGAAGTGATGGGGCGCAATTGTGGTTGGCTCACAGCAGCAACGGCGGAGACTTACCGCAAGCGCCTGAAGAAACTTAAATTTGTTCCTGATCTCAATCTTTCTATGGCACACAAAGACATTGACGCGGTTTATGTGCCAGAAATTGCCATTGATCTTGAATCAGAAGCCAAACGCCTAAAGGCCATTATGGACAAGAAAGACTGCGTCACTATATTCTTGTCTGAAGGTGCAGGCGTCAACGACATCGTCGCCGAAATGAAAGCCCGTGGCGAAGAAGCAGAGCGCGATGCTTTTGGCCATGTGAAGATTGACAAAATCAACCCTGGCGCTTGGTTCGCAAACCGCTTTGCCGGTATGTTAAACGCCGAAAAAACCTTGGTGCAAAAGTCAGGCTATTTTGCGCGGTCGGCCAAGGCCAACAAAGAAGATTTGGCATTGATTAAGCTGATGGTGAAACACGCTGTAAAATCGGGCCTCAAAGGCGAGAGCGGTGTTGTTGGCCATGATGATGATAAGAAAAATTTGCTTCGTACCATAGAATTCCCACGCATCAAGGGCGGCAAGGAATTTGACACCAAAACCAAATGGTTTGAAAAACTTTTGAAAGATATCGGCCAGCCAAAGGGCAAGGCCGTGGTTCATGACGGCGGGCACTGAACTTTTAACTCCACGACAAATGCAGCAGGTGGATGACACCTGCGGTATTCCTATAACAACGCTCATCGAACGGGCTGGCCTAGCGGTTGCCGAGGAAATCGTGCGCCGTTTCGGTGCGCGTAAGACAGTAGTGCTGTGTGGCCCGGGAAACAAAGGGCGCGATGGCGCAGTGGCTGCGAGGCATCTCCAATCTTGGGGTTGGCCAGTTTCTATCGGTGATGACATTAGCGGCGCAGAGTTGATCATCGATGCGCTTTATGGCGCTGGTCTCAATCGAGATTTTCCACCAAATTTGGCTGGTGCAATTAACGGCGCTGGCGTTCCAGTAATTTCCATAGATGTACCTTCAGGTCTGGATGGGTCGATCGGGCACGTCAAAGGAGCAAGTGTAAAGGCCGACCTAACTATTACGTTCTTCCGCAAGAAACCCGGCCATGTTTTGCTGCCGGGGAGAACTCTGTGTGGTGAAGTGGTGGTGCGTGATATCGGAATTCAGACTAGTGTGCTTGATCACAAAGACATCACACTCTGGGAAAATGCAAAACCAAAACTTCCAACTCTGGTAGAGGACGGTCATAAATATCGAAAGGGCCATGCGCTCATCATTTCTGGGAGTAAGTTTCAAACTGGTGCTTCTAGGCTCGCAGCTTGTGCTGCATTGAAAATCGGTGCAGGGCTGGTGACAATAAGCGGAACGGCAGACTCATTGTTGGTTCACGCCTCGCATTTGACGGCTGTCATGCTCGCTGAAACTAGAACCACAAATGATCTGATTAAACTATTGGCAGATAAGCGTATAAATGCTGTGTGCATTGGCCCCGCCGCCGGCGTCGGAGCAAAGACAGCAAAAAATATGATGGCTATTTTGCAGAGCGGTGCGGCAGTGGTGTTGGACGCAGATGCTATCACATCTTGTTCAAGCAATCCAAAACTACTTTTTGGTTGGATTCAAAGTGTTCGAACTAGACAAGTCGTCATGACACCACATGAAGGAGAGTTCGCTCGAATTTTTGATAGCGCTCCGCTGTCGAAGCTTGATCGAGCGCGTGCCGCAGCAAAGTTGTCCGGCGCAACTATCATCTTGAAGGGAGCTGACACAGTGATCGCGCACCCCGATGGCAGGGCCAAGATAAACACCAATGCGCCTTCTGGGCTAGCTACAGCAGGAAGTGGCGATGTTCTATCAGGCATAGTCACAGGCCTGCTGGCCCAAGGCATGGACGGATTTGATGCTGCCTGCGCCGCCGTATGGCTGCATGTCGACGCAGCCCACAAATTAGAGTGTTCAACCTTCACTGCCGAAGAGTTGGTAAGCAAAATTGGAAAAGTAAAATGAACCGACCATTGCTGCTGCACTCGGGATTGGAACAATGCTTGGTTCAAATTTCCCGATTAGTAAGTTGGCGTTGGCACACGGCGTTAATTCGACACTTTGGGCTGCTAACCATTGCCAGCTTGCAAAAGACTAGAAAATCAAACTCGGATAGAATGCCAAAATTCGCGCTTATTTTGGATTGTCTGTCTTATATCATGCCGAACCTTTTAACACTTACAGTCTGGTTCGAGGCTATGATTGTCGTTTCAGAGATTGCACCGTCAATAATCCTAAACTTAAAATAGATTTAGTTATTTTTTCTGCAACTTGGGAATAAGCGGCTCTCTTTACCCGTAATTGGCATTGGCGTGAAATGTGTAGGCCGTTTCGCGTGCCGGAAAACCTGGGGGTAACAACAATCGGCGGACGGCCGATATAAAAATGGAGCACTACCAAATGTTTGGGCGACACAAACTTTCAACACTCACTACAATTTTTTCAATTCTCACTGTTGGGCTGGCTTATGCTGACACAACTGTAAACGTCACATTGATGGATATGCATGGTTCGAAACTTGACTTGTCCAAAAACCTCGAAATGGGCATTGGCATGAAAGGCGATCATTCTAAGGCAATGTTCCACATTATGATTGATCAACCCGAAGTTTCTGCGGGCAAAATAACCTTCAGGGTTGCAAACGCGGCTAAAGAACTACAGCACGAAATGTTAGTTGTTCCAATGAAAGATGACAAATCACCTTTGCCGTTTGTCGAAAATGAAAACCGCGCAGATGAAGAGAAATCTGACAGCCTCGGCGAAGTGGCAGAACTTGATCCCGGAAAATCAGGGGAATTAACGCTCGAGCTTAAACCCGGTCACTACGCATTGTTTTGCAATATTCCGGGCCATTATGGCGCTGGAATGTGGACGATGCTTGCGGTAAAATAATATTAGTAAGGCTCCTGTGGTACAGGAGCCTTATCGTTTGACAGTGCCTTAGCGAGTGGTTCAACTTGACAATTATGACGAAAGTTGACCTTGCGCTAGTCTTGGCCGTTGACTGCTCTTCTAGCGTGGATGCAGGCGATTATCATTTGCAAATGTTTGGAATTGCCGAAGCGCTGCGCAGTCCAAGGGTGCTGGATGCTATTCAATCGGGCGAAAACCAACGGATTGCGTTTTCGCTCGTGCATTGGTCGACACATAAAAGCCAACGCATAATTATCAAATGGCGCCAACTTACCACCCATGACGATCTCTTTAACACGGCACATGAGATTGAGCAGGCGGATCGGCAATGGCAAATTGGCGGGACTGGATTGGCAGCTGCGATTGATTTCAGCGCGGCATTGATCGAAAAATTACCCGTGGATACGACGCGAAAGGTCATCGATATTTCGGGTGACGGCGAGGAAAACGACGACGGCGATGTTAAATATTCCCGCAAAGCTGCGATTGCTCAAGGCATAACCATAAACGGGCTACCAATACTCGATGGCTCCCGAACTATAGAGGCTTATTATCGACATAGAGTTATCGGGGGCCCGGGCTCATTTGCAATTCCCGCAGCGAACTCACAAGCCTTTGGGGATGCGATGGAGCAGAAATTGCTTCGTGAAATCGGGCCGCAAACAGCTTAGAATTATCGCGCCGCCCAGAGCAAACCGCGCCGAACGATTTCCTTCATTTGTGGCACTGCAAATTCGTCAGCAGTATGCCCCAATGCGGAATAGAAAACCCGCCCATTGCCGTAAACTTTTTTCCAAACCACGGGCATAACCACACCTTTGACAAAGTCGCAGTGGGTGCCATCGAATGTGGTTGTAGCCAAAACCTCGTTGGCCGGATCAACATGCATGTAATATTGCTCAGACTTGTAATTAAAGTCACCGATGCCTTGAACCAACGGATCATTTGGTTTTGAAATGTTGACGCCGTAATCAATGATATTGCCGGGATGCGAAACCCATTGCCCACCCGTCATGAATTGATACTCAACTTCGTTGCGAAACGAGTCGCACATCAGCCCGTGAAAACCACCTAGCCCGACACCAGCTTTCACTGCGGCGCACAGGTTTTCGACTTCGTCTTTAGCGATTGTCGACATTGTAACCATCGGCACAATTAAATTGAAATTATGTATAGCTGGATCAAGATAAGCGTTCGTCGAACTCTCGACACGCACGCTAAAGTCATGTGCCTCTAAGATTTCTCGCACCACAGCAGCGGAACGATCTGGCGTATGCCCATCCCAGCCACCCCAAACAATTAATGCACTTTTCTTCATCATGTTTCCTCGTTCCCTCAATTTATGGCACGAGCAGGGAATCGATACAATTCGAAGTTCTATTTGCTCAAGCGTTTGCGGTTTGCTTTGACTTTGCGCCGATAGTTTCCGACCATAGCATCTGGCGATCCGCCCATCATCAGCTTCAGAGATTCTTTTTGTGCAACATCGATTTTTTCTTTGACCATGAGTTTAGCCTCGCGGTCAGCCTTTGGACCGCCAGCCGCCAGCTTCATCGTCCTTAGCCATATCACTTGCTGAGCTTCGGCACCGAGCTGAAACAGATTAAACCATGATTTTAACATTTCGGTTGCTTCCACTTATTATCCGCAAAATCTATATATGGGGTTCAACGTGACACACGCAAACTTAAATTATTCGCGTATGAGTAATAACGATTTTGAAAGTCTTGATCTCCAAACTGGACAGGTAATTGCAGTTAATAACCAAGCAGACCCAAAGGTGTTCCATATTGAAACTGCCAAATATCCAGATTCTGCGCGCAATAGCGGCTTTGGCAGTGGTCTTTTACCATGATGGCATTGAATCGACAGCTATTTGCGTCGCCACGGAAAAACCTTGTGTATATGATTTTACCCTTGGTACGTTTGGTGTGCCGCTCTTCTTTATGATCAGCGGGTTCATTATGGTCACGACCAGTTGGGACAGTTTCGCTGTAGCTGGAGCACCACTGCAGTTCATGCGTCGCCGCTTGACGCGTATCGTGCCCTTATATTGGTTGGTGACAACAATTGCGGTGGTGGGCGCGCTCATCGCTCCGTCAATGCTTAATGTTCCCGTCGACGACCCGCTCTACATTGCGGCTTCTTATTTGTTATGGCCTATGGCGCGCGTGAACGGTCTGATACGGCCAATTGCCAATTTAGGGTGGACGCTCAATCTCGAAATGATGTTCTATACAGTATTTACATTGGCGCTATTCTTTGATCGAAAGCGCGGGATGTTACTAGCCTTGGCGGTGCTTGGCGGTGCAACTTTATTGCAAATTTCTGGCATTTTTGCGCCCGGCGGTTTGCTCTCTTCAACCCCTTTAAACTTTTGGTCCGACCCTATTATTCTAAATTTCATCCTCGGCATGTTGGTTGCCGTTATATACAAACGAGATTTTCGGGTTAATCTCACTGGAGCTCGGCTTTTGATTGGCATCTCAGCAGTGGCCTTGCTTATCATCAACAATATTCACGGCACACTTGATGCGATCCCGGAAAATCATATTATCAATCGCGGTGTCCTGACATTGGCTGTCGCATTCATGTTCATCGCTGGAGCGCTTGGCCCCCAAGTCGACGTTACGAAACCATTCTGGCGAGTAGGGCTCTTGATTGGCGATGCGTCTTATAGTTTGTATTTAGTGCATCCATTTTTCCTGCGTCCGATCAGCAAAATTTGGGGTAAAGTAATAGGCGACCACCTGCCAATTTGGACTTTCTCAATTGTTGCAATTATTTTGGCCGTGGCTGTTGGCTTGGCGGTCTATATGTTTGTCGAACGTCCCCTCACAAACTATTTTGCGCGAAGGACAAAACGGCCTGTTTCAAATTCCCAAGCAAGTTTAGTCCACTAGGGCGAATTGAACTTCAGTCATCCCAGCGCACGGAAGCCTCAACATAATGTGACTTCGAGTTGTTGAATGCTTACGCTTACAAGAAGAGCATTCAACTCAGGAGTCCACCATGCGCAAATCCCTCGCTTTATCATTTCTCGCACTCACCACCTTGATGTCTGCACATGCCATCGCCGGTGGCCCAGCTAAGGGTGTGGTCGAATTGTTTACCAGCCAAGGCTGTTCAGATTGCCCGCCTGCTGATCGTACTTTGGGCGAAATTACGAATAGCGGCGGCGTAATCACTTTAGCTTGGCACGTTGACTATTGGGATTATCTGGGATGGCGCGATACCTTTTCCAGCAAATCTGCCACCAATCGCCAAGAAGCTTACAACCGGACGATTGGGGCAGGAGTATTCACGCCGCAGTTTGTGGTCAATGGCAAAAGCAGCGGACTTGGTGGCCAGAATGGTGGGTTGCCCGTTGCTGTAAATATCAAAAATAATGGCGGATCAATTTCAGTGAGCGCGGGTGCAGGCAGTGGATCAGCAAATCTTTATCTTGTGACCTACTCCAACAGCTCCACCGTTGCGATCCAACGCGGGGAGAACCGCGGCAAAAGCGTTACATATCGCCATGTTGTTTCCGGACTTCGCAGCATTGGCAGCTGGAATGGCAGCTCGGTGAGCGTTAGTGTTCCCCATGGCGGTGGCGGCTGCGCGGTTATACTCCAACGCGGTACCAATGGGCCAATCTTGGGGGCCGCATCCTGCGGCTAAGTCTGGCATAAATCTCCGCTTTCATCTGTGAAATCCCTCTGCTATAGCCCGCTCGATTGAAATGCCCCGGGGCTTAAGGCCGGACATGATGCGGGCGTGGTGAAATTGGCAGACACGCAGGATTTAGGTTCCTGTGGGGTAACTCGTGGGGGTTCAAGTCCCTCCGCCCGCACCATGACCGGCCTTATATCCATCTCGTCCCGCGTGGCCCTAACCGAAAGCAGAGAACATATTATGCAAGTGACTGAAACATTGAATTCCGGCCTGAAGCGCGAGTTTAAAGTGGTTGTAAATGCCGCTGAACTTTCCAAGGAAATGGATGCGAAGCTGAAGGACATGGCCGGCAAAGCTCAAATAAAAGGCTTCCGCCCCGGCAAGGTTCCTGTTGCGCACTTGAAGAACATGTATGGCAAATCGGTAATGGCCGAAGTTATTCAGACCACTGTCGATGATCATGCGCGCAAAGTGTTCAGCGATCGAAATTTGAAGCCTGCTTATCAACCCGAAGTGAAACTTCCGGGAGATGAGAAAGAAGTAAATGAAGTGATGGACGGCAAGGCTGACTTGTCATTTACACTCGCTGCAGAAGTGATCCCTGATTTTGAAGTTCAGGATTTTTCAGGTATCGAATTGCACAAACATACCGTTGCGCATTCCGATGAACATATCAGCGAAGCGCTGAACCGTTTGGGAGATCAATACAAAACTTTCACGGATGCCCGCGATGGTGCCAAGGCAATCAAGGGCGACAAGGTTTCGATCGATTTTGTCGGGTCAATTGATGGCGTTGAATTTGAGGGCGGCAAAGGCGAAGATATTCCGCTGGAAATTGGTTCAAATCAATTTATCCCCGGCTTTGAAGAGCAACTGATCAATGCCAAGGTTGGCGATGATGTGACTGTAAAGGTTTCATTCCCCGCTGATTACGGCGCTGCCAATCTCGCTGGCAAAGCTGCTGTGTTTGCCGTCAAGGTGAAGGGCATTCAACAGCCTGCTGAAAACAAGATCGACGAAGATTTTGCCAAGCGCTTGGGCTTTGAAGATTTGGCCAAATTGAAAGATATGGTGAAAACTGGCCTTGACCGCGAGTTCAGCCAAATGACCGCAATGAAATTAAAGCGCGATGTTCTCGACGCGATGGACAAGCAATATTCATTTGCTCTACCAGAAAAACTTGTGGAAGCCGAATTCAATTCGATCTGGGCCGCTTTGACCAATGAAATGCAAAAGGCGGGCAAGTCTTTCGCAGATGAAGACACCACCGAAGAAAAGGCTCGCGACGAATATAAGAAAATTTCTGAGCGCCGCGTGCGTCTGGGCCTTGTACTCGGCACCATCGGCGAGAAGGAAGGCGTGCAAATTGCTGACCAAGAATTACAGCAGGCTTTGATCAGCCGCGCCCGTCAATTCCCTGGCCAAGAAAAGCAGGTGTTTGACTATTACCGTAAAAACTCTGGCGCATTGATGGAACTGCGTGGCCCACTGTTTGAGCAAAAAGTCGTTGATGTGATTGTGTCAAAGGCGAAAGTTTCCGACAAATCAGTAACCCGCGAAGAGCTCAAGGCACTGGTTGAAGACGAAGAAACCAACGACGCCGCATAAGCTGAGATATTTTAAGTTGCGACTTGACGGCCAACAATTCAACTTGGTGGCCGTTAAGTAACGCGCTAGAAAGGGTGCTTGGAAAGAATCTCATGAGCATTACACCTCCACAAGATAATTCTGCTTTGCACCGCATGCGCGAATGGCGTCGCCGTACGATCTATACGGCAGGCGAAAAATTCACGCGCCGTGTGACGCGGTTTTTTGGCAGCCAGTCCTTGGTGCCGACTACACCCTATATTGACAACACTGAATTTCCCTTCCTGCAAATGTTCACCGATAATTGGGAGAAGATTTGCGAAGAAGCCCGCGAGATTTTGAAGAATCGCGAGGCTATTCCAGCGTTCCAGGAAGTCTCTCCGGATCAAGGTGCGATTGCTACAGGCAAAAACTGGCGCACGTTTTTTCTTTATGGTTTTGGCGAAAAGCTGCCGAAAAATTGTGCTCAGGCACCCTTCACCACATCACTTTTAGATAAAGTGCCAAACATCGAAATTTCGTGGTTTTCGATTTTGTCACCGGGCTATCACATTCCGCCGCATCAAGGCGTGACCAAAGGAATCTTGCGCGCTCATTTGGGATTGATCATTCCCAAAGAACAAGAAAAATGCCGCATTCGGGTTGACCAACAAATCAAGCATTGGAAGCCCGGTGAAATTTTCGTGCTAGATGATACTTATGAGCACGAGGTTTGGAACGACACGACCGATGAACGTGTTATTTTGATTTTTGATTTCGACCGACCGATGAAATGGCGGGGCAGGGCGCTGCTGAAATTCTTTATTGGTGCGATGAAATTCACCGCCTTCTATCAAGAGCCCAAAAAGAATCTTGCGTCGTTTGAAGATCGCTTTGAGGCGGCAACGCGGCGCAACAATGAGAATATGGAAAAGCTGGCCGATGCGGCTGAGGCTGCAAGAAAGCATCTGAATTAGGCGCGAGACGCAATCGCTCGTGTTAACCTTTCGCTAACTACGAAAGTGAGACAATGCGAAAATGAAAACTGCGTTTGCGATTTTGATATTCATTGGCCTGCAAACCCTCAGCGTTTTTGCGCAAGAGGTAACGGCCCCACCCGCACCGCCGCCATCCTGCAACGCACCGCAATATAATCCGTCCTTGAATTTTTTATCAGCACCCGATGCCGCCTATGATGAGAAAATAACAACCGGCAGTATCGCGGCGGCACCTGCTGTTACAAATGTGGCGAAGGTGTTGCCCCGTCCAAAGCCGTCGGACTTAATGAAGGCCACACATGCGCACAAGAACCATAAGAAACACAGAAAGACACCTGCTTAGAAAGTAGATAAGGCACAGCTCTGCTGGGTATGAAAACGGTTATTCCGTTTCGGAGGCAGAAAGAAGTGAAGGGTTGCGCGGGCGCAAACAAACACGAATATGCCGGTAGGGTGTTCCGGCTATGGGAGTGCCTATAAGCACCCACGCTTTTGCGGCGATTTTTGCTGTTGGTGAACGAGAGTCTCTGGAACTGGGCGGCTGTGACACCGCAGCTGAAGTCAAGCAAGTCTCTTGCCCACTAGGGCTGACAAGGTCGTATTGCCCTGCCTTTTTCAATCAACAGCTCCCGAGAGCCTGAACCACGATCGTTCGTGCCCGCAAGCGCCACATCTTTCCCAATCTCTGATCACCGTCATGAGCGGAGACCCCTTCGAGGGAGGACAATTCCGCATATAGTATATAATTCCTTATTTGTCAAGTATAAAAATATAAAACAGGAAAAAATATTTTGTATTGGAGGCTTGCCCAATTCGTTCAGTCCCCCACGGTCCGTCACCCTTGCGAAGGCAAGGGTCCAGCTTTGGGCGTTGGAACGGTTTGAAAAAAGCTGGATTCCTGCCTTCGCAGGAATGACGAAATTGGTGGGTGTCGTCACCCTTGCGACGTGGCTAGACCGAAGCGAGAGGCAAAGGTCCAGCTTTTCTTGAACCGCATTCACAGTGGCCATAGGCACGGGTCATGTCCCAAGAAAAACACCCTGCAATCTATATCATAGCAAACCGCTATCGCGGGACAATCTATATCGGTGTCACGAGTGCTTTATGGAGCCGGGTTTGGGATCATAAAAATGGAACCACTCCGGGCTTTACTTCAAAATACAAACTCAATCTCCTAGTCTGGTACGAACACCACCATGGCATGCTTGATGCCATCAAGCGCGAGAAGCAATTGAAAGTGTGGAAACGGGATTGGAAATTCCGGCAGATCGAAGAAATGAACCCTGATTGGTTAGATTTACATGAAACAATCGACGCAACAGCCACACTCGTTGAGCCCAAAGCTGGACCCTTGCCTCCGCAAGGGTGACGGAGCCTAGGGGGTGGTCACAGAGTTTAGTGGGTGTTTTAGAGTCTTTACCGACGAGGGAAGGGTGGGTGCGGTACCATTACCATAACCATAACCAATCATTGACCACCCCCTTCCCATTAACCTCTACCCTCCCTATCTATGCTAACAACACAACGTCTGATTCACTCCCACCCGAGGTCTTTCCATGTTTGATCCCATCCACAACGCTCCACACGCATCCTTCTGGCCTTCTGTTATTCAGCAGGAGAGCCGTGGTGAGCGGGTTTATGATTTGCCTTCCAGGCTTCTGCGCGAGCGGATTATTTTTATTAATAGCCCGATTGATGATCAGGTTTCGGCTTCGATCTGCATGCAGCTGATGTTCCTTGAAGCTGAAAACCCCAAGAAAGAAATTGCGATTTACATCAATTCGCCCGGTGGCTCGGTGACGTCTGGCATGGCCATTTATGATACAATGCAGTTCATCCGTCCGAAGATTTCGACGACCGTGATGGGGCAGGCGGCATCGATGGGCTCGCTGTTGCTGTGCGCTGGCGACAAAGATATGCGCTTTGCGTTGCCACATGCCTCCGTGATGGTTCATCAGCCATCAGGCGGTTATCAAGGTCAGGTGACTGACATCATGATCCACGCGCGCAATGTGGAAGCCATGAAGGGCCGCCTCAATGAAATCTATGTGAAACACACGGGCCGCACTATTAAAGAGATTGAGGACGCTTTGGAGCGTGATAATTTCATGACAGCCGAGCAGGCTGTGGCCTTTGGTCTCGTTGATAAAATTCTTGATAAACGCCCAGAACCAAGCGATTCCAAATAGTTGGAAAGGTTCGTTCAGAAATCACATAAATAGCTTGCTCAATTTATTGCAAGGAATGATTAATACTCACAGGCGCAAGCTGGCTTTGAGTCGTGAAATCGGGCTATATTTGGCCACGTTTAAGTGATGTTGAGTCCGTTTGGACTGGTATAGGAGAGATTATGAGCAAGACACCTGTAACTGATAGCAAGAATACGCTGTATTGCTCCTTCTGCGGCAAAAGCCAACATGAAGTGCGCAAGCTGATCGCTGGGCCAACCGTTTTCATTTGCGATGAATGCGTTGAACTCTGCATGGATATTATCCGCGAAGAGAATAAGACATCGCTCACCAAGTCCAAAGACGGTGTGCCAACGCCAAAAGAAATTCGTAAAGTGCTGGATGATTACGTCATCGGCCAAGACCATGCCAAGCGCGTTCTTTCTGTAGCCGTGCATAACCATTACAAGCGCCTGAACCATGGTACCAAGAATGGCGATGTGGAATTGGCAAAATCTAACATCTTGCTGGTAGGCCCAACCGGCACCGGCAAAACTTTGTTGGCGCAAACATTGGCGCGCATACTTGATGTACCGTTCACAATGTCTGACGCCACCACTTTGACCGAAGCAGGCTACGTGGGCGAAGATGTTGAAAACATCATTTTGAAATTGTTGCAGTCGGCAGATTATAACGTTGAACGCGCGCAACGCGGCATCGTTTACATCGACGAAATCGACAAGATTAGCCGCAAGTCTGATAACCCATCGATCACCCGAGATGTATCGGGCGAGGGCGTGCAACAGGCCTTGCTGAAAATCATGGAAGGCACAGTTGCATCGGTGCCGCCACAGGGCGGGCGCAAACATCCGCAGCAAGAATTCTTGCAGGTTGATACGTCAAACATTCTGTTTATCTGCGGCGGCGCATTTGCTGGTCTTGAACGAATTATTTCCCAGCGCTCAAAAGGCACAGGCATGGGCTTTGCGGCCACTGTGCGTGGACCTGATGATCGGCGCATGGGTGCGGTGTTGCGCGAGCTTGAGCCAGAAGATTTGTTGCGCTTTGGTTTGATCCCCGAATTTGTGGGCCGCTTGCCTGTTGTGGCAACGCTTGAAGATTTGGACGAAGTGGCACTTGTTGAAATTCTCACCGGGCCAAAGAACGCCATCGTGAAGCAGTATCAACGCTTGTTTGAAATGGAAGGCGTGAAGCTGACCCTTGCTGATGAAGCGTTACGGTCCATTGCTCGCAAGGCTATTGAGCGCAAGACCGGCGCGCGTGGTTTGCGTTCAATCATGGAAACGATTCTGCTCGATACGATGTATGATCTGCCCGGCATGGACGGCGTAGAAGAAGTGGTGATCTCGAAAGAGGTTGTGGATGGCGAAGCAAAGCCGCTTTTGATTTATGCTGATCGTGCTGCTGAAAAAATGGAAAAGAAATTGCCGGCATCAGCTTGAAGGGCAAGGGGTTGAAACTGCGCTGTTTCAACTCCACATCAAGCCCATCATAATAAATGGCTGCTTCTTTGAAGGGCCGATGAAGGAAAAGTAAATGGCAAAAAAACCTGCTGAAGTTTCAAGCGTAACGGAAATTCTTCCCGTTCTGCCACTTCGTGATATTGTTGTGTTTCCGCACATGATCGTGCCGCTGTTTGTGGGCCGCGAAAAATCTATTAAGGCTTTGGAAGAAGTGATGCGCGAAGATAAGCGCATTATGCTTGTAGCCCAAAAAAACGCTGGTGATGATGATCCAGCGGTTGATACAATTTATGAAGTGGGTACGCTTGCCCAAGTAATGCAGCTGTTGAAGCTGCCCGATGGCACTGTGAAAGTTTTGGTCGAAGGCACCGAGCGCGCCAAGGTGGAACGTTTCACCGACCGCACGGATTTCTTCGAAGCTGAAATTTCATTGTTGCCCAACATCATGAAAACTGATGCGGATGCTGATGCGTTGGCTCGCACCGCTGTGACGCAGTTTGAATCATACGTGAAGCTTAACAAGAAAGTGCCGCAGGAAGTTTTGGCCACCATCGGCCAGATCACCGATCATGCAAAGCTTGCTGATACCATTGCTGCGCATTTGGCTGTGAAAATTCAAGATAAGCAAACGTTGCTCGAAACCCTTTCGGTCGAAGAGCGGTTTGAAAAATGCTTTGGCCTGATGGAAGGCGAGATCTCGGTTCTGCAAGTTGAAAAGCGCATTCGCAGCCGCGTGAAGCGTCAAATGGAAAAGACCCAGCGGGAATATTATTTGAATGAGCAAATGAAAGCCATTCAAAAAGAATTGGGCGATGGCGAAGGCGAGAAAGACGAGATTGGCGAACTCGAAGCCCGCATCGAGAAAACCAAATTCTCGAAAGAAGCGCGTGAACGTGCTGACGCAGAAATCAAGAAGCTGCGCCAGATGAGCCCGATGTCGGCTGAAGCCACAGTTGTGCGCAACTATCTTGATTGGTTGCTGAACATTCCGTGGAAGAACCCAAGCAAGGTGAAAACCGATTTGGATTTCGCGCAAAATGTTCTGGACACGGATCACTTTGGCTTGGAAAAAGTGAAGGAACGCATTGTTGAATATCTCGCTGTGCAAACGCGCACTGCAAAATTGCGTGGCCCAATCTTGTGCCTTGTTGGCCCTCCAGGTGTTGGCAAAACTTCGCTTGGTAAATCCATTGCCAAGGCAACAGGCCGCGAATTTGTGCGCATGTCACTTGGTGGTGTTCGCGACGAATCTGAAATTCGTGGTCATCGTCGCACTTATATTGGCTCAATGCCCGGCAAGATCATCCAATCGATGAAGAAAGCCAAGAAATCCAACCCGCTTTTCCTGCTCGATGAAATCGACAAGATGGGCATGGATTTCCGTGGCGATCCATCGGCTGCCTTGTTGGAAGTGCTTGACCCCGAACAAAACGGCACATTCATGGACCACTATATGGAAGTGGAATATGATTTGTCGAACGTGATGTTCGTGACCACATCTAACACGCTGAACATTCCGCCAGCTCTTCTCGACCGCATGGAAATCATTCGCCTTGCTGGTTACACTGAAGAAGAGAAGGCTGAAATCGCCAAGCGCCACCTTGTGCCCAAGGCTATGGAAAACCATGGACTGGACAAGAAGGAATTTGAAGTCACCGCCGAAGCAATCAAAGTGGTGATCGAGAATTATACGCGCGAAGCAGGCGTTCGCAGTCTTGAGCGGGAAATCAGCACGCTTGCACGCAAGGCCGTGAAAGACCTGATGATCCACAAGAAAAAGAAGATCAAGGTTGATGCTGAATTGGCCAAGAAATATCTCGGCGTGCAGAAATATAAGCATGGCGCTGTGGACGGCGTTGACCAAGTTGGTGTTGTGACGGGATTGGCTTGGACGGAAGTGGGCGGCGAATTGCTGACCATTGAAGCCTTGATGATGCCGGGCCGTGGCAAGATGACAGTGACGGGCAATTTGAAAGACGTGATGAAAGAGTCGATCTCTGCCGCCTCGTCTTATGTTCGCTCACGCGCACCCTCAATTGGTGTGAAGCCACCTGTGTTCGATAAGAAAGACATCCACGTGCATGTGCCAGAAGGTGCAACACCAAAGGATGGCCCATCAGCAGGCATTGCAATGGTGACAGCCATTGTATCTGTGATGACGGGCATTCCCGTGCGCAAAGATGTGGCCATGACAGGTGAAATCACCTTGCGTGGACGCGTGTTGCCGATTGGTGGCTTGAAAGAAAAGCTTCTCGCGGCACTTCGTGGTGGCATCAAGACTGTGATGATTCCAGAAGAGAACGTGAAGGACTTGGCCGATATTCCAGACTCCGTGAAGAACGGAATGGAAATCATCCCAGTTGCCATGATGGATGATGTGTTGAAGCACGCCCTTGTGCGCCAACCCGAAGCTATCGTGTGGGATGAAGTGGCCGAAGAAGCCGCCGCCGCTGCACGTGCGCTTGCTGATAAAGCAGGCGAAGGTGCAAGGGCGCATTAAACGATGACCAATTCCTCCCCTGCTATAGGGGAGGAAACTTCGCGGCACGCGAAGAGGAGGGCCCCGAGATTTTAGTGACGGCGAACCCCTCCCGTCACGCTAAAGCGTGACACCCTCCCCTGTAGCAGGGGAGGGATTAAGAGGCGTGTTTACTCTGGTAACAGCGGAGTGGCCTTTGCGGCATCCGCGTCAGCGCTTGTGATAAATCCAGCTTCAAGAACTTGATCAATGATCAGATTGCGCCGTTTTTCAGCAGGGAGCGGGAATTTGACAGGATCGAAATTTGTGGGGTTTCTTGCCAACGCAGCCAAGAGAGCTGTTTCGGAAATCGATAGCGCCTCAGGCGCTTTATGGAAAAAATGCTGTGAAGCGCAGGCAAGACCAATGGTGCCTTTAGCGAAATAAGTTTGGTTGAAATAGACTTCCAGTATTTCTAACTTTCCAAACGATAACTCAATCCGATCGCTCTGCACCAATTTTTGAAAGTGGCTAAAAAGATCATATCTCTCTTTGTTCAGCGCATTGATATTGTTTTGGCTTATTTGGTCCGAAAAGCTTCTTAAGTCATCAAATCGATAATTATAGCCAAATAGGCCCTCCAAAAAATAATCTAGAATTCTGATAGTAGGAAGCGCTCGCTGGTTGAAAAATTTTGGCGCCTCCGCGACAACAAACGTCATCTTTACATACTCAGGCAAATCTCTAATTTTCACCCGAGGTACTTGTGGGTTTTCCAAGCAGTTTGTGTCATTGGCATTGACGAGCGATTCAATGGGCGGAAGCGTGGATACAACATAGAACCAAAAAGCAATTGCCGCAAAAAACGGAAGCGAGAGTAAGACCGCAAGACCCAATCCCCATTTTGCAACGCGTTTCAAATTCAACTTTTTCCCTGTGTCAACGCGATCTTCAGCGCAAAAAACGCAAACACGCCCGCGAATGTAAAATCAATACCGCGCATTACGCGAGGTCTGGTCTTCAGCCAAGTCACCAGCTTCTCCGCTCCCAAGATCATTACAACTGAAAGTGGGATGTTGATCACCACAAAATAGATTCCCAGGAACAGCATCTTCGCAGTCACATTCGGATCGGTGGCGCTCACAAACTGCGGCAGGAAGGTGATGAAAAACAGCACCACTTTGGGGTTGGTGAGGTTGACGGTAACGCCCATTACGAAGCTTGACCAAGATGACACGGCTTTGTTTTTAACATCTCCAACATTGAGCGACGAGCCATTGCGAATGGCATCCACCGCAAGCCAGAGCAAATAGCCAGCACCAACGATTTTCAAGATGAGGAAGCCTGTATGCGAGGCGGCAACCAGTGCCGAAATGCCAAAGGCCGCAAGAAAAGTGTGGATCACACAGCCGATATTGGCCCCCATAACCGATGCAATGCCAGCTTTGCGGCCAGAAGCCATGGTGCGGGCCAAAAACAAACTCATATCCGGCCCCGGAGTGATGAAGAGAATCACCGAAGCGAGCGAGTAGGCCAAAAGAGTGGATGTGTCAGGGATGTAACTCATGGGCTTAAACTAAACAAATTCTGTTTGGACTGACAAACGAATTCTATTGCGAATCTGTGAGGTGATCGACCATTCTAAAGACAAGGCGATAGGGGTTTGTACGGGCGTCGAGTCAGGGCAACTTTAACGGAGCAAGGGCAACCCAGAACGGTTTTCAGATACTAAATTCAAATCAGCCCTGTGCGCACCCTCAGTAAGTGCCACAGGGTTTTTTATGTTTTGGGGAATCGATTCATATTTTACCCGTCACCCCAGCGAAGGCTGGGGTCCAGCTAGCAACGAGCACAACTTTTAAAAAGAAAGCTGGATGCCAGCCTTCGCTGGGGTGACGGGTTTTGGGGGACGTTCTGACATAGACAAACATGGCATTTTCCCAAAAACCACACTTGCAATCCAAAGAAAGTCTAGCTATCTAGCCCGAATGCAATCGATCACCTCGGGTGATCAGGCGGGATTAGCTCAGTTGGTAGAGCGCTTCGTTTACACCGAAGATGTCGGCAGTTCGAGTCTGTCATCCCGCACCATTTCCACTTATATCGTCGCTGGCTCTTCTTCAATTTTGGGCAACGGTTTTCCGTAAAGCGTAGCCTCGAAGGCTCTCAGGCGCTTGAATATCGAAATCAACTTTACGATCTGATCCCAATCGTTCACGAGGACCTGCACTGACTCACGAACCTTGTCGAAGGCATTTCCAATTTGTTGGAACAGCCCAAAACTTATCGTACCTGCAACAACGCTTGGGAATAGCAATACATAACCATAAACGGTGTCCGCATTCGCATAAATTCGGCGCCCAACATCGAAGTAAAGATTGTTGTAATATAGTCTAAAATAGTTTTTCCGGACATCGTGAAAAAGCATTTGCAATGTAGGGAGGCTCGCGCGGGTACCATCATCCTCGCCGTACACAAGTTCTTTTCTTAGAGAAGCTTCAACTCGCTGGTTTCTAAATTCGAGTCCTGGCAATTTGATTCCCAACAATGACAAAAAGACTGTTCCAAAGACTGCCCAACCTATAGAGGCCCAAACAAGTGCCTGCGGTATGGCTCCGATCAAAGGCAATTCTGTGATATGCTTTGAATAACCATAAAGAATAGGCAAAAACGCAATTAGAGTAAGTACTGCGTCTAAGACGGAAGATCCTTCATTTTCCATACCTCTCGCAAAAAGCATAGTGTCATCTTGAACACGTTGTGACGCACCTTCAAGGTGTCTGAGCTTAGGCCAATTTTCGGCATAGAAGTGATGCATGGCATCTCGCCATCTAAAGACATAATGGCGCACAAAGAAGCGTTGAAACGAATAAACAGCGACAAAAACACTTGCCAAGAATGTGAAGATAAGCATTTGTGCGTAGAGTTCTTCAACTTTCACACCGCTCTTTGGTGTGCATGCCTTCGCCAAGAGATCATAAAAAGGACCGTACCATGCATTAATTGCAACGTTAACTTCCACCAGAAAGTAGGTGAGAAAAACGATCAAGGCCGATCCCAGCACTGACCATCTAAACCAAGCATGTTTGTCAAATTGCCAAAAAGCTGCGGCAAAAATACTAATAGCAAGGGCATAGTAGATGTAGAGCCATAAAAACGGCTTCGTCAAAAAAACGAGCGCACCTATAACGGGTGTGTCATTGTCTGGCGGGTTTTCGAGACCAATTAGATAGCCCGCATTTTTGGCGAAAAAAAACCAAAACAATATGCAAACTATTCCCCACAGAGCCGCCGAAGTAAAAAAAATCTTTGGTCTTGGAAAGAATGAGACAAACATAGGTATTGGTTTCCTCTAAAGACAGATTCGGATCAGTCTAGTCTTAACGTCACCTAAGGAGCAATGGTTTGCGGGGTAAACAACTTGTTATATTCTGAGAGACCGGGTGAACTTGATGAGGCGATTGCCACATGGCTTGAAACTCAATCGGGTTCAGCTTTGCGTGCTAACTCTGACCAACTCACTGAACGCTACCGTGCAGGGCAGAGTTCGGCGCGGGTTGATTTGGGTGCATATCTCACAACCCGCATGCCTGCTACTTATGCAGCGCTGCGCAAAGTGTTGGCCGAGGTGGCGCGGGTTCATCCTGAATTTGCGCCGAATTCCGTGTTGGATATTGGAGCAGGGCCGGGCACGGCCAGTTGGGCGGCGCTGGTGGAGTGGCCAGAGCTTTCATCGATTACGATGATTGAAGCCGATGCACGCTTTGTGGAGTTGGCGGGCACGTTGGCGAAAAGCTCAGAACTAAAAGCACTCACCAAAGCTACCATTATGCGCGCCAAAATGAACGAAACCAAAGCGAAAGCTGATCTCGTCATCGCTGCTTATATGTTTGCCGAATTGGTGGAGAAAGATGCAGGCGAGGCGGCGCTGAGACTTTGGGGGCAGACGGAAAATACCTTAGTCATCATTGAACCCGGAACGCCGCGCGGCTTTTCGCGCATTTATGCGGCGCGCCAGATGTTGATCAAAGCAGGTGCACATATAGTTGGGCCATGCACCCACGAAGCTGCGTGCCCGATGCGCGGCAGTGACTGGTGCCATTTCACGGTGCGCCTAGCCCGCAGCCGCGAACACATGCACGCCAAACAAGCCACCGTGCCGTTTGAGGATGAACCATTCAGTTGGATCGCCGTGAGCCGCGAGCCCGTGCCACTGGCCGGCGCGCGCGTAATTAGGCCACCAGAACAAGATAAACATTCCATCACCTTTAAAATTTGTAATGAGCAGGGACTAACCGACCGCGTGATTGCGCGGCGCGACAAGGCGGCATACAAGCAACACCGAAAGATCGCGTGGGGAGACGTGGTCTAAACACTCGGAACAAACCATGCCAGATATCAACGCCCTGAAACTTCAAGCCCAACACTATCTCGACGTTCTGGTTGGTTGGCTTTCCAGCCCGCAATTCTATGCGCAGGTGATTGCGATTGTTGCAGCTGTGTTGATCGCCCGCATCGCCGCCAAACAAATTCTGGCCAAGCTTTGGCTGTTCAACACCGAACCCGCTGAGGGCAAACTGCTGCGCTACCGCAAGCTGCTCTATTCCTGCCGTGATTTGTTGCGGCCTGTTTTGGTCGTGGTGTTTTTGGCTGCGGCTGCTTCAATCTGTGATGCTGCAATTGGGTCGTCTTGGTTGGTTCGGCTTGCCAGCACAGCTGCGAGCATTTCGCTGCTCTATGCTGTTATCAATCGTTTTGTATCACATCCAATGATCAATGCCGCCGCCAGATGGGTGGGCATCCCACTTGCTGCCATTTATATGTTTGGGCAGATGGACGCTTTGGTCAGATGGCTCGACAGTGTCGCTTTCCAAGCTGGCAATATCCGTATCTCGGCTTTGGCGTTGATTAAAGCAGCTGGCTTTGGTGGATTCCTATTTTGGGCTGGACGCGTGTCGTCTACGGCAGGCCAAAAAGTTATTCGTGATCAGCAATCTGTTGATATTCAAACCCGCGAGTTGGCGGCTAAAGCCTTGGAGCTAGCTGTATTTGCCATTGTCGCACTCTTATTAATGAATGTACTGGGGCTCGATCTGACAGCGCTCGCGGTTCTTTCAGGTGCCGTGGGTGTGGGCCTTGGGTTTGGTCTGCAACAAATCGCTTCGAATTTTATTTCCGGCATTATCATTCTGCTCGAACGCTCGCTGAAGGTCGGAGATTTTATTGAACTTGAAGACGGCCGCAGTGGAATTTTGCGCGACATCAACATGCGCTCCTCAACCTTGGCCACCTATGATGGCAAAGACATTATGGTTCCCAATGAGCGATTTATTACCACACGTTTTGTCAATTGGACCCACACTGATCCGGCGCAGCGTTATGAAGTGCCGTTTTCAGTGAACTATGACACCGACATTCATAAGGTGGCGCCGCTGATTGTGAAAGCCATTTCAAAAGTGCCGGGGATTCTGAAAGAACCTGAGTTACCGCAATGTGAACTTAAAAGCTTTGGCGACAGTGGCGTGCGCTTTGTAGCCAAGTTTTGGGTCAATGGGATTGATGAAGGCCAGAACAATTATAGTTCTGATGTGATGTACGCAATTTGGGATGCCCTTAAGGCTGCCAAAATTGAAATGCCTTCGGGTGCGCAATATGTGCGCGTGGCTGAAACTGATAAAGCTAAGAAGGAAAAATGATGCGCAAACTTATTTCATCGGGATCAACATTTGAAGCTGACATTGGCTATTCCCGCGCCGTTGTGGACGGGGAGTGGTGCTTTCTTTCGGGCACCACTGGGTTTGATTATTCTGATATGACGATTTCAGATGAAGTGGCTGTGCAAGCTGATCAGACTTTTCGGAATATCGCTTCGGCTTTGGAGAAGGCTGGATTTACAATGGCCGATCTTGTGCGCGTGCATTATCTCTTTCCCAATGTGGATAACTTCAAAACTTGCTGGCCCGTGATGAAAAAATATTTAGGCGAAGTGCGCCCTGCGGCCACGATGTTTGTGGCAGGGCTGGCTGATCCGCGCATGAAGATTGAGATTGAAGTGACTGCGAAGAAGCGCACCTAGAACGAAAAAGGCGGAACCGTTCAGGCTCCGCCAATTTTGGGTTTCTCTCGTTTAAACTGGCACTCTTAAGGATGCCAGATCGGCGGCAGCTTTAAAGCGCCACTCAATTCTTCCTCCCCGGACCCGGGCTAACAGCCTTCGTCGCAGAGCCGGAGATTAATCAGAAAAATTGTGGTTTGCCAAGTTAAATATGACGATGTTGTGGCAAAGCAAAAATCCTTCACCTTGCCTAAATCATCCAATCGCTTAAAAGGGCGCAAAATCAATCTGAATCAAGGATTCTCGATGCGCCTCTCGCAATATTTCATGCCTGTCCTCCGCGATGACCCAAAGGAAGCGGAAATCGTTTCGCACCGCTTGATGCTGCGCGCTGGCATGATCCGCCAGGAAGCGGCAGGCAGCTACTCATGGTTGCCGACTGGTTTTCGGGTTCTCAAAAAAATTGAGCAAATTGTGCGTGAAGAACAAGACCGGGCAGGGGCCATCGAAGTATTGATGCCAACACTACAATCGGCTGATCTCTGGCGTAAATCTGGCCGCTATGATGACTACGGCAAAGAAATGCTGCGCATCAAGGATCGTCAGGACCGCGATATGTTGTTTGGCCCAACCAATGAAGAAATGATCACCGATATTTTCCGTTCGGGTATTCAATCTTACAAAGATGTGCCGCGCAATCTTTACCACATTCAATGGAAATTCCGCGATGAAGTGCGCCCACGCTTTGGCGTGATGCGGGGCCGCGAATTCTTGATGAAGGATGCATATTCGTTTGATCTGACGGCAGAAGCTGGCCAGCATTCGTATAATAAAATGTTCGTCGCTTACTTGCGCACCTTTGCCAGGCTGGGTTTGAAAGCCGTGCCAATGCGAGCTGACACCGGCCCCATCGGTGGCGACAGCAGCCATGAGTTTTTGATTCTGGCGGAGACAGGCGAGAGCGGCGTGTTTTTTGATCGTGACTTCCATGATATGGATTGGTCAGCCTTTGATATTGATTATGATGATGTGGCGGCTGTTGAAAAAGTAGTGAAGACGTTCACTTCAAAATATTCGGCGACGGATGAAAAGCATGACGCGGCAGAATTTGATTCTCGCGTGCCAATGGACAAACAACTTTCGGGCCGTGGCATTGAAGTTGGGCACATCTTCTTCTTTGGTGATAAATATTCCAAACCTTTGGGCTGCGAAGTGCAGGGCGCTGACGGCAAGAAAGTGACGTTGCAATCTGGTTCGTATGGCATCGGCGTTTCGCGTTTGGTGGGTGGCATTATCGAAGCGTCGCATGACAAGGATGGCATTATTTGGCCAGAAGCGGTTGCACCATTCCACGTGGGCTTGATCAATATCAAAGTTGGTGATGCCGAAGCTGATGCGACGTCTGATAAGATTTATAAAGCGCTACAAGCTAAAGGCGTTGATGTTCTTTATGATGATCGCAACCAGCCCGGGGGCGCGAAGTTTGCTGCGATGGATTTGATTGGTCTGCCATATCAAATTATCATTGGCCCGCGTGGATTGAAGGATGGCATTGCCGAAGTCAAAAACCGCAAGACGGGTGCACGTGAAAATGTAGCGCTTGATCAAATCGTCGGGCGCTTTACAAAATAATGACGCAAGGTCTGCCAGACACAAAACCCTTTGCCGGATTTGAATGGCAGATTGCATTGCGTTATCTGCGCGCGCGCAGACGCGAGGGCTTTATCTCGGTGATCTCACTCCTTTCATTTCTGGGGATTGCTTTGGGCGTGGCCACCTTGATCGTCGTGATGTCGATCTTCAACGGTTTTCATGAAGAACTGCTGGGCAAAATTTTGGGTTTTTCTGGTCATGCTGCGGTTTTTCGGTCTGATCAGGAGCCGATTGCTGATTACAAGTTGGTGCAAGGCAAGCTTGAAAAAGTTCCGGGCGTCATTCGTGTTATTGCCTTAGTCGAAGGTCAAGCCATGGTGTCTTCACTCAAGCAGGCAACAGGATCTTTGGTGCGCGGCATTAGCGAAAGCGATTTGCTGAAACTCAGCAATTTGAACAACAAAGATTTGCATACTGCAATTCAAACTCCGAATGTTGAGGATGTGACGCCCAGCTTCAAAGGCTTTGATAAATCGGATGGCATTGCGATAGGCGACGGCATGGCGCGTCGTCATCAAGTGGCCTTAGGGTCAACGATAACTCTGATTGCGCCCAATGGCCCCGATACTGTGCTGGGCAATACGCCGCGCATCAGAGATTATAAAGTGGTCGCGATATATAAGATCGGCATGTCAGACTATGACGACAACGTAGTCTATATGCCGATCACAGAAGCGCAGGATTTTTTCTCGACGAATGATGGCGCGACCAGCCTTGAGATTATGGTAGATGACCCCGATTCAATTGCTGCAAAACAGCCGAGCCTGCTGAAGGCTATGACCCCCGACATGATGTTGCAGACGTGGCAAACGCGAAACGTGGCGTTTTTCAATGCACTGGCTGTTGAACGCAATGTGGTTATCATGGTTGTGTTTCTTGTGGTGCTGGTTGCCGCACTCAATATCATTTCGGGCCTTTTTATGTTGGTGAAAGACAAGAGCAGCAACATTGCTATACTGCGCACAATAGGTGCGACCAGTGGTTCAATCATGCGCATATTTTTTATAACAGGTGCCGCAATTGGAACGATCGGAACTTTTGTTGGGTTGTTGTTGGGCCTATTGGTTTGCGCCAATGCCAATAACATTCGTAACGTTATTCAATGGTTTTCAGGCGTCGATCCGTTCAATTCTGAAATTTATTATCTGGCGCAGTTGCCTGCAAAAGTTGACGCAAAGCAAACGATTTATATCGTTATTGCGGCGCTTGTGATTTCATTTCTGGCCACACTTTACCCAGCATGGAAGGCTGCAAAACTGGACCCTGTTGAGGCTTTGCGTTACGAATGAACTTACGCCCCGCACTTGAATTGCAAAGCATCTCTCGGGTTTACGGCGAGGGCGAAAACAGGCTTGAGATTTTCAAGGACCTGTCACTAACTATTGTGCCGGGAGAAATTGTTGGCCTTGTTGGCCCATCAGGTGCAGGCAAATCATCGCTGCTTCACATTGCCGGGCTGCTAGAAAAACCAACGGCTGGACAAGTGGTTATTGCTGGCCAGCAATGCAACCATCTCGATGACGAAGCGCGCACCAGAATTAGACGCATCGGCGTGGGATTTGTTTATCAGTTCCATCATTTGCTGCCTGAGTTTTCTGCTCTTGAAAATGTGGTTATCCCGCAATTAATCGCTGCAACGCCTAAGGTTGATGCTGAAAAACGCGCCAAGGATTTGCTTGGAAGGTTAGGCCTCGCCCACCGCATCAGCCACCGTCCATCTGAACTTTCCGGTGGTGAAAAACAGCGCGTGGCTATTGCCCGTGCCATCGCCAATCGGCCATTGCTTTTGCTGGCGGATGAACCAACCGGAAATCTCGATCCACCAACTGGCGAATTGGTGCATCATGAATTCACGCGGCTCATTCAAGAAGAGGGTTTGGGCGCGTTGATTGCAACCCACAATATTGATTTTGCGAACCGCATGACCAGAGTGATGAGATTACACAATGGCGCTTTGGTGGAAGGTTAGCTGCTTTGCAGTTTTGTGGACGCTCGCTTGTCCAAGCTTGGCTAAAACCCCTGACCGCAATGCCCTGGCGGCCTCTATCTGCGCTACCGCCGATCAGGAAGCCAAAGCCAACAAACTCGATCCTGCTTTTTTTGCGAGACTGCTATGGAAGGAAAGCCTTTTTGATCCGAATGTGGTCAGCCCCAAGGGTGCTCAAGGCATCGCGCAATTTATGCCCGAAACCGCCAAGCTTCGCGGTCTTGAGGATCCCTTTGAGCCAATCAGTGCGGTAAAAGCGTCTGCTGCTTTTCTAAGTGATCTGCGTGATCAATTTGGCAATTTGGGGTTGGCTGCGGCAGCCTATAACGCAGGTGAAAAACGCGTGGGCGACTGGCAGCAGGGCAAAAGCTCAATGCCTCTTGAAACCCAAGATTATGTTCAATTCATCACGGGCAGGGACGTGAGTGAATGGAAGGTAGCCAACGCGAATTTCGCTATACCTGCTATTGGCAAGGCCGGAGATTTCACCACCGATTGTGTGACGCTGGCTCTGCGCAAATCAACGCTAAGCGACACTGCAACTAGATCTGCACCACGTCAGCCGTGGGGTGTTGTGTTAGCTGTGAATTTCAACGAACGCACGGCGCTGAGCATATTTCAACGATTGAAACTTCGGTTTCCAAAACTAATCGCCAACCGCCAACCGATGATTACCCGCAGGAAAAACCTATCACGCGGAACGCGCCGAATGGTTTTTGTGATGCTCGGTGAAAATACAGCTGCTGCGGCCCAAGCCACCTGCGAAAACTTGAGCGTCGCTGGTGCGCCATGCATCGTGAAACGAAATTAGTGTCTGACCAGTTGGAGTTGATCCATTCACCGACGAACGTCATTCCCGCGAAGGCGGGAATCTCTGTTCTATTCACTACAAAACGCAGATGCCCGCCTTCGCGGGCATGACGATGAAATGTAAGGGGTTCACCTCAAACTGATCAAACTCTTAATGTTCAGGCTAACTGAATCTTACTTTCCAGCAGCTTTCAATTTGGCAACACATTGCCCCCAGAATTTTGGCCAAGTTTGACCAGCGGGCACTTTATTGGCAACTTTGAGTGCTTTCCATTGATTGCCACATTCGGTGATGCGTGCCTGTTGCAACTTATCAACTGCTGCCACTGGCTTTTTCACTGCAACATCTGCAGGTTTTGCCATGGTCTTTTCAACAGGCTTTGTCGTGGCGGCATCAGCAGGCACAGCGGGCGTCTTCATTTTCTTATCTGCAGGCATCGTGATTGCCATATCACCTGGTGCTTCTGACTTTTTAACTGTTGTATCAGCTGGCACTTCGGGTTTTTTCGTCACGGCATCAGCCGGGGCAACAGCCTTTTTCATCTTCTTGGCGATAGGCTTTTTCATCGCAACGCCTGCCGGGGCTTCAGGCTTTTTGATTGTCGCATCAGCAGGAGCATCCGGCGCTTTCACGGTGGCATCGACTGGCACTTCAGGTTTTTTCATAGTGGCATCAGCCGGAGCCTTGACCATTTTTTTCTCCGCAATGACTGGTTTTTTCATTGTTGGATCAACTGGTTTTGTGGTTGTCGCATCAGCCGGCACTTCGGTTTTGACCGCTGTCGCATCAACTGGAGCAGCAGGAGTTTTGGTCATCTCCGCGGCTGGCTTTTTCTTGATTTTCGCAACAGGCTTTTTCATTGCCGTTTCTGTTGCTGGTTTGCAGGTTTTGAGGAAGGATTCCAAGGTTGCTCCGGCGGGCGTGGTCTTATCCGCCTCCATCTTGTTCCACTGCGCGGTGCAGTCTTTTGCCATCGCGTCCGTCGCCGAAAAGGAAACGGATGGCAAAAGTGTAATGCCAGCTGAAAGCAAAAATGCGACTGATAAGGAATTTGAAATTTTGGTCATGCTGGTCTCCGACGGGTTGCTTTCTATAAAAGCGAAATGTGATGTTGAATTATGGCGGCTTAAGGACTCAACGCATGAAAACTGGTCAATCTTAGCTGCGTCATCCACAGCTGAGCAATTCCAATTACATTAATAACAGTTTAGACTCAAACGATGCCTGAACCGAAATTCATCCATCTGCACGTCCACACGGCTTATTCTCTCTCGGAAGGGGCATTGCCGATTAAGAAGCTTGCTGGCATGGCCAAGGCGCAAAAAATGCCAGCGCTTGCTGCAACAGATACCAGCAATCTATTTGGCGCATTAGAGTTTTCTGAGGCGCTTGTTGATAAGGGAATTCAACCCATCATCGGATTGCGGCTACGCGTCGATCTTTCAGCACCGAGCGATTCCTCGAAAACTGCGCAAGCCGGATTAAAGCATCACAGCACCATCGTGCTTCTGGCCAAAAATGAGTTTGGCTACAAAAACCTCTTAAAGCTTTCCTCAAGTTCGTTTTTGGAAGTGCCAGACAATGCCGAGCCGCATGTGACATGGGCAAAGCTGGAGGCCTGCGCCGAGGGCCTCATTTGTTTGACTGGTGGCCCCGAAGGCCCCTTGAACGAAAGTCTTGTCCAAAACCAAATTACACTTGCAACTCAGCAAGCGCTCCAACTGAAAGATCTATTTGGAGACCGTCTCTATATTGAACTTCAACGCCACGGCACGGAGGCCGAACAAACAACTGAAACAAGTTTGATCGCAATTGCTTATGAACATGAAATACCGTTGGTCGCCACCAATCAATGTTACTTTGCTACTCCAGATGATTATGTGGCGCATGACGCGCTGATTTGCATAGCGGCTGGTGAAGTGATCGCCACTGAAGATCGCAGACGTTTGACGCCTGAGCATTATTTCAAATCGCAAGACGAAATGGCGGCACTGTTTGCTGACTTGCCTGAGACGCTTGAAAACACCGTCGAAATTGCCAAGCGTTGTGCGTTTTGGGTGAAAGGTAGAAAACCAATTCTGCCTCGCTTTGCTGACGGTGACGAGGCAACAGAGTTGCGCAAGCTTGCAGCTACAGGTTTGGAGCAACGTTTGGCAACACGTGGACGCGTGGCCAATTTCGACACGGAAGCCTATACAAAACGGCTTGAGTTCGAGCTCGATGTTATTATCCGAATGAACTTTCCAGGCTATTTTCTGATCGTTCATGATTTTATTAAATGGTCAAAAGATCATCTCATTCCTGTGGGTCCGGGGCGTGGTTCAGGGGCTGGCTCTATGGTCGCCTACGCGCTTCAAATCGTTGATATTGATCCGTTCCGGTTCAATCTTCTGTTTGAAAGATTTCTTAATCCCGAGCGCGTTTCCATGCCGGATTTTGATATCGATTTTTGCCAAGAACGTCGCGATGAAGTCATCAACTATGTTCAAAGCCGTTTTGGTGAAGACCGCGTAGCGCAGATTATCACCTTTGGTAAACTTCAAGCCCGCATGGTGACACGCGATGTGGGGCGGGTTTTGCAAATGCCATATATGCAAGTGGACCGGCTTTCAAAACTCATTCCTATGAATCCGGCCAATCCCATGACATTGCAGCAGGCAATCGATTCTGAGCCGCGCCTGCAAGAGGAACGTGACCGCGACATAAATGTCAAAACACTGTTTGATATCGCGTTGCGATTGGAAGGATTAAACCGCAACGCTTCGACCCACGCCGCGGGCATTGTTATTGGTGATCGACCCCTTGAAGAATTAGTTCCACTGTACCGCGATCCGCGATCCACTTTGCCCGCAACACAATTCAACATGAAATATGTTGAAATGGCTGGCTTGGTGAAGTTCGATTTTCTAGGTTTGAAAACGCTAACGGTTTTGGACAAAGCACAAAAACTTATCCGCGTGCGTTTACCTGAATTTGATCTGGAGAAAATTCCAGACAATGACGTCAGAACTTTTGAAATGCTGGGTCAGGGCGACACGATTGGTATTTTCCAGCTGGAAAGCTCTGGCATGCGCGATGTGTTGAAAAAAATGCACGCCAATTGCATTGAAGACATTATCGCTATCGTAGCGCTGTATCGCCCAGGCCCGATGGATAATATACCGCGCTTTATCGCCTGCAAAAAAGGCGATGAGCAGCCTGACTATCTGCACCCCTTGCTTGAGCCGCTACTGAAAGAAACTTACGGCGTTATGGTTTATCAAGAGCAAGTGATGCAAATTGCCCAAGTTCTTTCGGGCTATTCGCTTGGCGAAGCAGACTTACTCAGACGCGCCATGGGTAAGAAAATCAAAAAGGAAATGGACGCTCAAAAAGAACGGTTTGTTCAAGGCGCTGTGGCCAAGAATATTGAAGCCGCAAGAGCTGATAGCATTTTTGAACTCGTGGCAAAATTTGCAGGCTATGGCTTTAACAAATCCCACGCAGCTGGCTATGCTGTTGTGGCTTATCAAACCGCATATTTGAAAGCTAACTTCCCAGTTGAGTTCCTAGCCGCTTCGATGTCACTGGATTTGGGCAACGCTGATAAGCTGATGTTGTTCAAACGTGATGCACAACGCTATGGGATCAATGTTGTGCCCCCATCTGTCAACGCCAGTGGAATTGATTTTGCTGTAAAAGATGGAACCATTCTCTATTCACTCGCTGCACTCAAAAACGTTGGGCAAGGGGCTGTTGCTCAAATTGTCGAGGCGAGAGAGCATGGTGGTGCTTTCAAATCCCTTGGTGATTTTGCAAGGCGCGTTGACCCACGCGCTCTGAACAAGCGCGCCATGGAAAGCATGACAAAGGCTGGCGCGTTTGACAGTTTGAACCCCAACCGCGCCCAAGTGTTTGATGGTATTGATAGCATCGTCGGAATTGCCAATCGCACCGCTTCGGAAGAAGCTGCCGGACAAAACGATATGTTTGGTGCGCTGCAATCACCCAGTGATGACATCGTGATGCCGCGCCGGGATGCGTGGTTACCGATGGAGAAACTGGCACAAGAATTTGAAGCCGTCGGCTTTTATTTGTCAGGTCATCCTCTTGATGAATACACCAAACCCCTTCAGCGCTTAGGTGTTGAAACCTGGGTGTCGTTCCAAGAGAAAATCATGACCAAGGGGGCCACGGCGGCAAAACTCGCTGGCACGATAACCTACAAACAAGAGCGCCGTTCAAAGACCGGAAATAAATTTGCTTTCGTAGGTTTTTCTGACCCAACTGGCCAATTTGAAACCATCGTATTTTCTGATACCTTAAACGCGGTGCGCGAAATGCTCGAACCGGGAAAAGCGGTCATCGCGCGTGTTGAAGCTGATGTTGACGGCGAAGATATTAAGCTACGCCTTCAAGGGCTTGAAATATTAGACAAGGCGGCGGCCGCAATCGTCCAAGGAATCCAGATCTTCGTGCGTGACACATCATCGCTGGATTCAATTTCCAAACGCTTGACACCGGGTGGCAGGGCCCCTGTGCGATTGACTTTGCTGTTAGATCAAGGCCGTGAAGTTGAGATTGGACTGGGCTCGAAATTTGCAATTACGCCCCAAATTAAGGGCGCGATCAAAGCCATCAATGGCGTTTTAGATGTTCAAGATTTATGAGGGGATGCCAGGCTGAATATTGCTGCGGTCGAGTTGCTTTACAAATTCGATGGCAACGCCCTGGTCAAGATAACGCACAACGCGGCCACGCATTTTCCCCAGCATCAAAAATGTGCCGACACTCGGCATGACTTCAGTTTTAATAGCAGCGCCGGACAGTGAAATATCGATCACTTCGCAATTGTAAATGCGCCCATCTGGCAAAGAAATTTGAGAGGTTTTTTCAGAAGGCTCATAACGCGCGTGGCGGCGGCCATCTGGTTCTTCACCGACTTGACGCTTTTGCAGCCATTCAATGCGCTGTTGCAGACGGTCCAGCCGCGATCCAGTAAGACTGAACACAACACTAAATCCGCCAGTCACAGGCCCGGAAGATATGGCTTCGACTCTTCCAACTTCCTCAAGGTAGGCGACAATGGCAAGACCTTTTGATGGAACAAACTGTGTAAGAAAAGTTGCGCCTGTGCTCGTCAAATCGACGACTTGGCATGGATGCTCCGACATATCAGGCAGCATGAAACGCCCGAAGATAATCCCGAGTGAATTTACGCTATCATTCGTTACCGCGTTTTCGCTACTCAACCCGTTCACATTCAACCCCTAAATTTCGGCACTCGCCGAATTCCCCCGAAGTGCCAGAACCAATCGTAAATCAGCCCAGCTCTCATCTAAGGATGCTTCGGTAAAGGCAGAGTTAAGAAAATGTCACTTAATCTAAGCGACAACAGTTTTAATGTGAAGACAGTCCACCTTGAATGACACGGAGCATGGGTGTCGCTTTGCGGCCAACTTGGTCAAGCAAGGCATCGCCGGTCTCATGTTCGGTCCAAATCATCCGAGTGGAAACCAGCTCCCTCCGCTGCAAAGGCGCAGGCCAGAATGTTCGTTCGCCCAAAAGTGGGAAAATGCCGGCGAATAGCTGAATTTGTTCTAATTTGTCATCGTAAACTGGCAAAATAACCATTTCGGCAGGTAGAATGGGCGCGCCGTTAAAAACTAGCCGCATTCGCACCAAACAAGGCTGCGCGCGGTCTTGTGCTAGGGCGAGCGATTTTGAAACAACATCTTTCTCAAAACTATCCCAGCCAGCTAGGGCATCTTTGCTCGTTTGGTCGCTTCCCATTAACGTGCAAATTTCCGTTCCAACCAAGCGGTAAATCCACTTGTTCCGCGCGCCGTCAAATTCAAGAATTGCTAAGTTCGGCATGATTTCAACAATCTGACGTAAATCGATGTCGCCGCGATTGGGGCAGGGGCGTTCAGCTCGCAAAGCTTCCCAATAGCGGAATAACTTACGGCTTCCAGGGTGCAACATTTGCACACCAGATTGAGAAGCTTCCGAATTATGCGACATAACCATAACCAAACCCCGCTTGGAACAGCAATTCCTGTCCCATTCATGAACGTATGGTGGTAAAGCTGCATATCGCGTGCCAGCCGGAGAACAGTGTGACTGACCAACCAGAACTAAACTCAGATGAAGAAATTCCAGCTGAAAAGGCCGAACCAATCATCAATTTGCCCTTTGCGGTGTGGGGTTTGATTGTCGTTTTAGGTGCAATTCATCTCGGATTGTGGTTCGCTGGTTCGAACACACAGCTGATTGCGCAAGCCTATCTGGCCTTTGATACCAGACGGTTTTGGATGATTGTCCGTCCAGATTTACCATTTCAGGCCTATTGGACGATGTTAACTTATGCGCTTTTGCATGCGGACGCAATTCACCTCGGTACAAATTGCTTGTGGCTGGCCATTTTCTCAAAACCTGTTGCGACTTGGATGGGCTGGTGGCGCTATCTCACTATCTTTTGGGTTTCGGTCATCGCGGGTGCAGCGGCAGGTCTAGCAGTTCATTGGGGGGAGACGGTGATTCTAGTTGGTGCATCAGCAGGGGTTTCCGGAATTTTAGGCGCGGCAATCCCGATTATGTATGGCGGCGATAATCACGGGCCTGGTGTGCCTGTTGGCATCATGTCCCGCTTCCGTCCGCTTAGTTTTAAAGAATTGCTGACGCATAAACGCGCTCTAACATTTACGGCAATCTGGCTTGGATTGACGATGATCACAGCAACGAGCCAATATATGACGGGAACAGCATTCCTTGAAGAGCGCGTGATTGCATGGGAAGCTCACCTCGGTGGTTTTTTTGTTGGACTTATCGCGTTTTATCTACTGGATCGTAAAACAGTTTAGGCTTTTTGATTTCTGTGTTAGCCTTCAAGAAAACTGAGGGAGGATCACATGAGTGTAACGCATATCCTAAAGTCTAAGGGCCGTGACGTAATTACTGCATCGTCGAAAGATACCCTTGGTTCAATCGCGCAAACTTTGGCAGCCAAACGCATCGGTGCCATTGTTATCTTAAACGAGAGTGGAAAGATCGAAGGAATCGTATCTGAGCGCGATGTGGTGCGGTGCTTGGCGGCGGAAGGAGCCAAAGCCCTTGATGTCCCAGTTGCAAAAATCATGACGAAAGGTGTTAAAACCTGTTCAGAAAATGATAGCGAGACTGAGCTCATGGCATTGATGACTGAAAATCGTATCCGCCACTTGCCTGTTGTCGACAACGGTAAACTGACTGGAATGATCTCGATTGGTGATGTGGTGAAATTCAGGATTGAAGCGATTGAACGCGAGGCCGCAGACATGAAGGCCTATATTGCGGGTTCATCTTAGTCTTTAAAGACCAGTGCTTTGTCCTTGATTTCACGGTAGAAACAGCTGCGCCGCCCAGTGTGGCAGGCATTGCCCTTGCCTTGTGGTTTGACCCGAACGAGTAACACGTCCTGGTCACAATCGACTTTCAGATCGACCACCGCGAATGTCTCGCCAGAGGTTTCGCCTTTTTTCCAGAGTTTGGCGCGTGAGCGGCTGTAAAAATGCACGATGCCTGTGCGTTGGGTTTCTGCAAAGGCCTCAGCGTTCATGTATGCAAACATAAGAACCGCATTGTCAAACAGGTCAACGATGATAGCCGGAATTAAACCTTGCGCATCATAGCGAAGGTTCAACTCCAACGTTTCATCATTTGCGTTCGACATGGATTAGATTGTAAATTCCCGGTGCGGTGCGCGCACCATATCCATAAATCGCGCTTGCAGCACAGGATTTGTTTTAAACTCGCCTGTGAACTGCGTGGTGATCGTCGCAACGCCATGTTTTTGAACGCCGCGCATCGACATGCACGTGTGCAAGGCTTCAACAAACACAGCAACGCCGCGCGCACCAAGGCCTTCAAACACTGCATTGGCAATTTGCGCCGTCATGGTTTCTTGTGTCTGCAAACGGCGGGCATAAATCTCAACCACACGAGCGAGCTTGGAAATACCCACAACACCACCATTCGGCAAATATGCGATATGCACCCGACCAAAGAACGGAGCCATGTGGTGTTCGCAATGTGATGTAAAACTAATGTCACGCAGCATGACCATATCATCATAGCCACCAACTTCATCGAAGACGCGGTCGAGAACATCGGCGGGGTCTTGGGCATAGCCCGCATAATATTCTTTGAAAGCTTTCGTCACACGCTTAGGCGTTTCGAGCAAACCTTCACGGTTAGGATTATCCCCAGCCCAGCTGAGCAGCACGCGAACAGCTTCCTGTGCTTCTTCTTCGGTAGGCGTAGGGGCAGGCTTTAGAACTTGCTTGGGATACACTTTGACATCCATGGGGCGAACTCACTTTGAGGGTTTGCACATTACAGTCTTGCATTACGGAGATACTACGTGAGCGGATTGCATAACATTCCACCCCTTCCAATTTTGTCAGCAACATACCATATTCAGTCCACCACCGACAGCCACGGATATGGACATGATAAACGAGATTTACAACCGAAAGATTTTAGAATTTGCAGCCGATATTCCGTTGCTGCAGCGTTTAGAACATCCCGGTGCTACGGCTGTGGCCCATTCAAGGCTCTGCGGTTCTAAGGTAACTGTCGATTTGGCCATGAAAGACGGCGTTGTCAGTGAATTTGGGCAGGATGTAAAAGCCTGCGCCCTCGGCCAAGCTTCATCATCGATCATGGCGCGACATGTTGTGGGTTCAACCCCGCATGAGCTGCGCGTATTGCGCGAGCAGATGTACAAAATGCTCAAAGAGAACGGCGATGCTCCGACGGGGAAATGGGCGGATCTAGAAGCGCTGCTTCCAGTGCGCGACTATAAGGCACGGCATGCTTCAACACTTCTTACATTTGATGCGGTTGTTGACGCAGTAAACCAGATTGAACAAGTGCCTGCGTGAGTAAAGCTGTTCTCAACATCGCTGAACTTAATGTACGCTCTGGCTCCGGTTATCCTGAGCAATATGCTAAATCTGTCAAAGGCCGTAGCAATGTGGCGTTAGGCAATCCATTTGGTCTCACACAATTTGGTGCAAACATCACAACACTTGAACCCGGTGCTTGGTCATCGCAACGCCACTGGCATTTGAATGAAGATGAATTGGTTTTGGCGCTTGAAGGCGAAATGGTGATTGTTGACGAGAATGGCCGACATCCGTTTAAACAGGGTCAATGCATGGGCTGGAAAGCCAATACACCTAATGCACATTGCATTATCAATGAAAGCGCCAAACCTGCAAAGTTTTTGATCGTTGGCACGAGGGCCATTATTGAAGAAGCCAATTATCCTGATATTGATATGAAATATCGCCGCGACGAAAACGGCCCGCGTTTTACAAAGAAAGACGGGAGTTCGTTTTAACGTCAAATGTATTGGTCAAAACCCAATAACCCATGCCGCACCCAATGAGCGCCACGAGCAATGGAACGAAATAGCTGAACCCAAGATAAACTAAAATAGCGGATACCAAACACCCGATTGCCGTTCCCAAATCCCATCCGCCTTCAGCTACGATATGATAACGCAGCGGGCAGGGCGATTGCCTCGCCAAATCATAAATCCGGGAATTGGTTGCGGTAGCATAGATCGGCCAGACGATAACGGCAATCACATTGGCAGCAACGGCGCTCCACACCGCTGCATAACCAAAAGCCCGCGCCAAAATAGCAACGCTTAAAACCATAAAGCCAATCTGCAAAGCGCGCTTGCCCTTGCCAAGATCAACCAGTTTGCCGGTCATCAGTCCCATCACAGCGCCAGCAAGCCCCGCCAGTGACATGGCACCACCAAACACTGCAAAGCTGCTGCCCAACGTGATGAACAAAGCAATCAACCATGTGAAATGAAATGACCCCGCGCGCAAGCCATCGGCAAACATAATACGCCGTGCCAGCCTCCTCATTTCAGCAGGGACAACCGCGTTAGGTGAAATGGTGATATTGGGCGCATAAAGAAGTGGAATGGCTGAACACGCCATAATTACCCCAACAATGCCAAAAGCCACGAGCGGATTGAAATAAGTGAGCAACGTGCCAGTCATGATGGGGGCCACTATGCCCATAATCATACCGATGAATTCCATGGCACTTGATTGCTTGCCCCGATGCTCAGCGTCGCCAATCAAAGAAACATAGGCATGATAGCTCGTCCAATAAAACGAACTGCTGATCGCAACTGTTGTAATGTGGATAAACAGCAGCAGCCCCACGCCTGTCACTTGTGATAAAATGGGGTAAGTGATGGCTTCGAGCAAAATGCCAAACACCAATGCGTTTCGTAAGCCGTAACGCTTGGCCAGCGGCAGCACACCGCCACGAAAGACAACCCGACTGCCGAACATTAAACCAATAACCAGCAAAACGATCCATGGTGCAATGCCAGCTTTGAGCAAATAAACAAACTCAAAGGCTTCGCCGCCATACATCACAATGGCCTGCAATGCGCCGTGAAGGTAAATCAGATTGAAATTGCGATTCTTGAAGAAGGCCATATCGGCTGCACTAGCGGTTTTTAAGCGAGAGGCCAAGAAAAGCTATTGCAGATCGAGAGAACTGTTCATGTAATTCGCACGTGTGGCTTCCAATTGAAAACTCAGGATCAGATTCCCTGAGCAAAGTTATTTTTGTTTTTCAGACTATTGCGCGTGGCTTTCGAAGAAATAGACCTTCCATAGTTTTTCCGCGTTGCGGCGCAACTTGATGGTGACTGGACATGCTTGGTCTTCGAATTCGACTCCAATTTCGTCCATCTCAATTTCGCGGCCACTGAGCCAGCGTCGCAATCGATTGCCGTTGGTTTGGAGGGGGAATATATGGGTTCGCCCGCTGCCGATTAGGCAAGAGCGTTCCACCAAAGTTTGAAAAGTCGTAACATCGCGCCCAACCAAGCTGTTTTTGGCCGTCAACTCAAATGCACTTTGTATATTTTTCGTTTTGACCAACTCTAAAAATTCTACCGCTACCTGATAGGCTGCGGTTGGGTAATGTTCTGAAAAAAGCCAACCGAAGATACCTGCCGCGAGAGCGACAGATAAAACGATTATGGCGCTAATTTTTCGAATCTTCCTTTTTCCTCATCGACGTTCAACAATGCGACGATACAAGTTTTCCGGCTAGCGATCATATATCGATTTTGCAGTCGGTTCAGCTCTAATTTCGGCTCTGGGACAAACTCATCAATTCGGTTCTCCAATCAAAACTACAGTTAAGGGACAAATCCGAAAATTCAAACTCAACCAATACCTTCAAGACGGAACGCTTGACAGGCCACGGTGGCTCATCTATCCAGCCGATTACTAAATGTGCGGAAGTAGCTCAGTTGGTTAGAGCGTCGCCCTGTCACGGCGAAGGTCGCGGGTTCGAGCCCCGTCTTTCGCGCCATTTATTGACTGAAAACAGCCATTCCTACGGGGATGGCTTTTTCGTTTCAAAAAGCATAGATAGCGACATTTGAGAGCCTTGCGAAGCGTGTTGCACTGCGCTACGAACGCCGTTAATTCGTTACAAGGTGGTCACAAGCTTGCCTTGAAAAATTGAGGGGCGTTATGCAAGAATTGGCTTTAAGCTATCTGCCAGTGGTGATCTTTATGGGTGTTGCCGCGGCGATTACCTTGATCCTGATGATCACACCGATTCTGATTGCCTATAAGAATCCAACCCCTGAAAAACTTTCGGCTTATGAGTGTGGTTTTGATGCTTTTGATGATGCGCGCATGAAATTCGACGTGCGGTTTTATCTGGTTTCAATTTTGTTTATCATTTTCGATCTGGAAGTGGCCTTCCTGTTTCCATGGGCGATAAGCCTCGGAAAGATTGGACTTTTTGGCTTCTGGTCAATGATTGTGTTTTTAGCCGTGCTCACTGTTGGATTTATCTACGAGTGGCGCAAAGGAGCTTTGGAATGGGATTGATCGAAGCGGCCAAGGCCGACACCAGAGCTTATTTCACAGACATTAATGCCGAGCTGGCTGACAAAGGTTTTCTTGTCACGTCTACCGATGATTTGATCAACTGGGCTCGCACCGGCTCGTTGATGTGGATGACGTTCGGTCTTGCATGTTGTGCTGTTGAAATGATGCACACTTCGATGCCGCGATATGATGTGGAACGATTCGGTTTTGCGCCGCGCGGTTCGCCCCGCCAATCGGATGTGATGATTGTGGCTGGCACATTGACCAACAAAATGGCCCCAGCTCTGCGCAAGGTTTATGACCAAATGCCAGAGCCGCGTTATGTGATCTCCATGGGTTCCTGTGCCAATGGCGGTGGCTATTATCACTATAGCTACTCTGTGGTGCGCGGTTGTGACCGGATTGTGCCCGTCGATATTTACATACCAGGCTGCCCACCCACCGCTGAGGCTTTGCTCTACGGCATTCTGATGCTGCAAAAGAAAATCCGCCGCACTGGCACGATCGAGCGCTGATGATGAATCTTGTCGAATTAGGCACATATATTTCCGGCAAGTTGAATGTGACGAACGAGATCACATTCGGCGAGTTAACCCTCCATGCTGAAGCTGCAAACATTTTGGATGTGCTCACCTTTTTGCGTGATGATGCCGAATGTAAATTCGTATGTTTCATTGATATTTGCGGCGCTGATTATCCGACCCGCGAAATGCGCTTTGATGTGGTCTACCATTTGCTTAGCCCTTACAAAAACACGCGCATCCGCGTAAAAATACAAGCCGACGAAGAAACACAAGTGCCATCGGCGATTTCTGTGTTTCCTGCTGCCAATTGGTATGAACGCGAGACGTTCGATCTTTATGGCATTCTCTTTTCGGGCCACCCTGATTTGCGTCGTATTCTCACCGATTATGGTTTCTCCGGTCATCCGCTCCGCAAAGATTTCCCCGTCACCGGCCATGTTGAAGTGCGCTATGATGACGAGGCCAAGCGCGTGGTTTATGAGCCTGTGAAGCTGGTTCAGGAAATGCGTCAGTTCGACTACCTGTCACCATGGGAAGGCACCGAATATGTGTTGCCAGGTGACGAGAAGGCAAAGCAATGAACATCACTTTGAATGGAAATCTTATTGTTTCTATGGTTGGTGCGGTACTTCATTCAATTCCGTATCTCGCTGGATTCGCGCTGATTAAGAGGACTACAAATTGGCTAAATGTTGGTGTCATTGTTGTCGCGGTCTGGGTTGTGAGTCACGGCGTGAATTTAGCAACGCAATACTTGCTTTTTGGCTATGAGATGTTCTTCGTTTCAGTTTCCGGTCAAAACTTTTGGGCAGCTGCAATTCCAAATGCTATTATAAACTTAATAGCGACCAGTTTTTTGATTGTAGGGTCTTATTTGATTTTTGTTGAACCGAGGAATGTAAAACAGTGACCGAACATTCCACCCGCGACTTCTCCATCAACTTCGGCCCGCAGCACCCCGCGGCGCATGGCGTTTTGCGTTTGATCCTCGATCTTGATGGCGAAGTTGTCACCAGAGTCGACCCGCATATCGGTCTTCTCCACCGTGGCACTGAAAAACTGATTGAGCAAAAAACCTATCTCCAAGCTGTGCCCTATTTTGACCGACTCGACTATGTAGCACCGATGAACCAAGAGCATGCCTATGCTCTAGCAGTTGAAAAATTGCTCGGTATTACAGTGCCTAAGCGGGGGCAATTAATCCGAATTCTTTACTCTGAAATCGGCCGCATCCTGTCTCATATGTTGAACATCACCACGCAAGCCTTGGACGTGGGTGCGCTCACGCCGCCCGTTTGGGGCTTTGAAGAGCGTGAAAAATTGATGGTGTTTTATGAGCGCGCATCGGGCAGCCGCATGCATGCTGCTTACATCAGGCCGGGTGGTGTGCACCAGGATTTGCCGCAAAAGCTGATCGATGACATCGGCCATTTCTGCGACACGCATCCAGCGCGGCTGAACGACATTGAAACGCTGCTCACCGAAAACCGTATTTTTAAGCAACGCAATGTTGATATTGGTGTGGTGTCGCTTGATGATTGCTTCAAATGGGGCTTCTCTGGTGTGATGGTGCGTGGCTCAGGCGCCGCATGGGATTTGCGCAAGAGCCAGCCTTATGAATGTTATTCCGAAATGGAATTCGATATTCCCATCGGTAAGAACGGCGATAATTATGATCGCTATTTAATCCGCGTTTTAGAAATGCACCAATCCGTCCGGATTATGAAGCAATGCGTGAACATGCTTTCATCCAGCGCCGGGCAGGGGCCAATCTCCTCAACCGACGGCAAAGTGGTTCCACCTAAGCGTGGCGAAATGAAACGCTCGATGGAAGCCTTGATCCACCATTTTAAACTTTATACTGAAGGCTATAAGGTTCCTGCTGGCGAAGTTTACGCCGCCGTCGAAGCCCCCAAGGGCGAGTTCGGCGTTTATCTGGTGAGCGATGGCAGTAATAAACCCTATCGCTGCAAACTCCGCGCCCCCGGCTTTGCCCATCTGCAAGCCATGGATTTCATGTGCCGCGGGCATCAATTGGCCGACGTGAGCGCGGTGCTGGGTTCGCTTGATATTGTGTTTGGTGAGGTTGATAGATGAGCGCTTCAGCTGTGAACCTTAAATGGGATATTCGTGGTGAAGGTCGCACTTGGTCAGGCGACGAAGCCATGAGACGCTACCTTTCATCGCCACACAAACTTGAAAGGGTCGACGGAAAACTACTGGATAATGTTGAAGAGCGGGAGAATTTGCTGTGCCTGTTGCTCGAAAACATCGGTGCAAATCGTGTGGTAGAATTTGGTGACCCGAAGGTTTGGCGTGCTGCAACGGCAAAATTGAAGGCTGAAATTTAAGTAAATCATGCAAACTGTAAATTTAAATTCCCCCACATCCGTCATTCCCGCGAAGGCGGGAATCCACCTTCGGGCTGGCTCAATCGTGGTAAAGCTGGATTCCTGCCTTCGCAGGAATGACGACTTAAACGGAAATTCTGTCGAGGTCGCTGCATGAGTGTCCGCCGCCTAGATCCCGTCCAACCAACCACCCCCTTCAAGTTTAACGCTGAAAATGCGTCTTGGGCGAAGAAGACCATTGCGCAATATCCGCCAACCAAACAAGCATCGGCCGTCATCGCATTGTTGTGGCGGGCGCAGGAGCAGAATGAAGGTTGGGTGTCGAGGCCCGCTATGGAATATGTGGGTGAGATGCTCAACATGGCATTCATTCGCGTTTATGAAATCGCCACGTTTTATACCATGTTCCAACTTTCGCCGGTAGGCAAGAAAGCTCATATTCAAGTGTGCGGAACAACACCGTGCATGTTACGCGGCTCTGAAGAATTGCTCTCACTTTGCCGCAAGAAAATCCACCCTGAGCCACATCATCTGAATGCTGATGGTTCGCTCTCTTGGGAAGAAGTAGAATGCTTGGGCGCATGTGTAAACGCACCCATGGTGCAAGTGTGGAAAGACACTTATGAAGATTTAACACCAGCCACACTCGAAAAACTGATTGATGATTTGCAGGCGGGCCGTCCGACAAAACCGGGCCCACAAATTGATCGCCAGCAATCCATGGCCTTTGGTGGTGCAACTTCACTGACCGATAAATCGCTTTATAACAAACAACGCACATTCAAGCGCGTTGAGGCCCCACCGCCGCCGCCTGCTGCGCCAACGCCCGTAGTCCCAATCGCCACTGGGCCAACACCGACGGCAGTCGCAGGCACGATTGAAGGTTCCAAAGGAACGGCAACGCCAAAGGCCATGGCGCCAGCCTCGGCTCCCGTCGCCGCAGCACAAGTTGCAAGCGTGAAAGCCGCGCCACAAGAACTTGGTGCAGTTCGGATTACCAAACCGATCATTCAACGCGTTAAGAAGATCGAACCAACCAGCAAGCCCGAACTACTCAAAAAGCCACGCGGCAAGGCTGATGATTTGAAGTTGATATGGGGTGTGGGCCCAGCGTTCGAAAAGCTGTTGAACAAAACCGGCATTTGGCACTTCGATCAAATCGCCTCATGGTCTGCCGCTGATATCAAGCATGTTGACGCCTTGCTCAAAGGCTTCCAAGGCCGCATCGCGCGCGATGAGTGGGTAAAGCAAGCCAAGAAACTCGCCAAAGGTTGGCGGCCTGAAAGTTCCGTCGGCGATAAGCCGGGGAGAAAGTAAACCATGCTCGCTGATAAAGACCGCATTTTCACAAACCTCTATGGCCCCCATGATTGGGGCTTGGCTGGTGCTAAACAACGAGGCTGCTGGCTTGATACCAAGTCTTTCATCGACAAAGGCCGCGATTGGATTGTGAATGAAGTAAAAGCCTCTGGCTTGCGTGGCCGTGGCGGCGCTGGATTTCCGACGGGACTCAAATGGTCATTCATGCCCAAGGTTGTGGGCGAACGCCCGCATTACCTCGTGGTCAATGCTGACGAATCCGAACCAGGCACATGCAAAGACCGCGAGATCATGCGCCACGATCCGCATTTGTTGGTCGAAGGTTGCCTGATTGCCTGCATGGGCATGGCTTGCAACGTGGCATATATTTATGTGCGCGGGGAATACATCCGCGAGCGTGAACACCTGCAAGCCGCCATCGACCAAGCTTATGAAGCAAAGCTCATCGGCAAAAATAACATCCATGGTTGGGATTGCGATATCTATATTGCCCATGGCGCAGGCGCATATATTTGCGGTGAAGAAACCGCTATGCTTGAAAGCTTGGAAGGCAAAAAAGGCCAGCCACGCATGAAGCCGCCATTCCCCGCCAATGTCGGCCTCTATGGTGCGCCGACCACTGTGAACAATGTTGAATCGATCGCCGTTACAGGCACAATTTTGCGCCGTGGCGCAACGTGGTTTAACTCCATGGGCCGCCCTAATAATGTGGGCACGAAATTGTTCTGTATTTCCGGCCATGTGAATACGCCGTGCAATGTGGAAGAAGAATTGGGCATCACCTTCCGCGAGTTGATCGACAAGCACGCTGGCGGCATTCGCGGCGGTTGGGATAATTTGCTGGCGGTCATCCCCGGCGGTTCATCCGTGCGCATGGTGCCGGCCGCGCAAATCATCGACACGCCGATGGATTTTGACTCGCTTTCAAAACTCCGCTCCGGCCTTGGAACAGCGGCAGTGATCGTGATGGATAAATCAACTGATTTGATCCGCGCCATCGCAAGGCTTGCCGCATTCTACAAACATGAATCCTGCGGCCAATGCACGCCGTGCCGCGAAGGCACAGGCTGGATGATGCGTGTGCTCAACCGCATGGTTGAAGGCCGCGCTGAAAAGCGCGAAATTGATATGTTGCTGGACGTGACCAAACAAATCGAAGGCCACACCATCTGCGCATTGGGTGATGCTGCGGCCTGGCCCGTGCAAGGTTTGATCACGCATTTTAGGCCTGTGATTGAAGCGCGCATCGACGAATATACCTATCGCTCAACCAAAGACGGCGCAGTGCGTCACGCAGCGGAGTAGGGCGCGATGGTAACATGGGATAACATTGTAGAAGTTGCGAAGATTGGGCCACTAATAACCGCTGCTGTTGCCTCTTTGGCATTTGCAATTGCTTGGCGCCAACTCAAGACTGTTCGTCAGAATGAGGCGAAGCGGCAATTTGTTAGTTTTCTGGATGCATCCGCCAATATGGCAAATATTTATTCGAACAATAGAGTTTTGGACGAAAAATTTTACGATAAAAACGGTACAGATTTTAATTACGGCTATTTTGTTTTGCTTGCCAAAGGTTTGATGTCTTTCGAAGAGATTTTGGAACAATTTCCAAATGACACCGCTTGGAGGAACACAATCAAAGGACATCTAGAAATGCATGCTGGTGCGTTCAAACACGTAGAGCTGGAGAGTTATTCTTTGGCGCTGCAAAGGATGATCGGCGAAGTCGTCAGAGAATCAGAAATTAAGTCCAAGATGATCGAGAATTGAGAAGTATTTAATGCACCTCGCTGAACTCAACATCGGCAAATTCAAATATCCGACCACGGATGCGCGGATGGCTGGGTTTATGGATAATTTGGACCGTGTGAATGCATTGGCTGAGCGCAGTGACGGTTTTGTCTGGCGCTTGAAGGGCGACAACAACAACGCAACGGATTTGCGCGTCGGCGATGATTATGCTGTTAATATGTCGGTATGGACTGATGCGAAATCGCTTGAGAATTATGTTTTCAAAACGGCGCATGCGCAATTCTACAAACGCAAAGCTGAATGGTTTGATCTGATGGAAAAGCCACACATGGTTTTCTGGCCAGTGCCAGAAGGCCACCAACCAACGCTCACTGAGGCGATGGACCGTTTGGCTGACTATGAAAAAAATGGTGCAACCGAATATGCATTTGGTTGGGCCGAAGTAATGGACGTGGAGCGCATGCGCTCCCTAAGGTGCGCATAATGCCTAAACTTAAAATAGACGGCGTTGAAATTGAAGTCGAAAACGGCCTTTCGCTGTTGCAGGCTTGCGAGCAGGCAGGGGCCGAAGTGCCGCGCTTTTGTTTCCACGAACGCTTGTCGATTGCTGGCAATTGCCGCATGTGCCTTGTCGAAGTAAAAGGCGGCCCTCCAAAGCCAACCGCTTCTTGCGCCATGTCGGTCAATGATCTGCGCCCCGGCCCAAATGGTGAGCCGCCAGAAGTGTTCACAACATCACCCATGGTGAAAAAAGCCCGCGAAGGCGTGATGGAATTTTTGCTGATCAACCACCCGCTGGATTGCCCGATTTGCGACCAAGGCGGCGAGTGCGATCTGCAAGACCAAGCCATGGCTTATGGCATGGACCACAACCGCTTTGCTGAAAACAAACGTGCGGTCGAAAACAAATATCTAGGCCCCTTGGTCAAGACTGAAATGAACCGTTGCATTCAGTGCACGCGCTGCGTGCGCTTTACCACGGAAGTGGCAGGCGTTGAAGAAATGGGCGCCACGGGCCGTGGCGAAGACATGGAAATCACCACCTATCTCGACAAGGCGATCACGTCAGAGCTGCAAGGCAACATCATTGATCTTTGCCCTGTAGGGGCGCTCACATCGTTGCCTTACGAATTCAAGGCCCGGCCATGGGAATTGCGCAAAACTGAAACCATTGATGTGATGGACGCAGTGGGTTCCAATATCCGCGTTGATGCGCGTGGCCGCGAAGTGATGCGCATTCTGCCGCGCACCCATGAAGACGTGAATGAAGAATGGATTTCCGATAAAACCCGCTTCGTGTGGGATGGTCTTAAAAGCCAGCGCCTCGACCAACCTTTCGTTCGCGATATCGGCAAACTGCGCCCCGCCACCTGGGCCGAGGCATTCGCGCGCATCGCATCGAAAATGAAATCAACGACACCAGACAAAGTTGGCATTTTGCTGGGCGATCTGGTTTCGGCTGAAGAAGCTTTCTCGCTGAAAACATTGGCGATGAATTTGAAGATCAACAACATTGATTGTAGACAAGATGGAACGCCGCTGGGCGAACATGGTGGCCGCGCAGGTTATTTGTTTAACTCGTCCATCGCTGGCATTGAAGAAGCCGACGCCATCATGCTGATCGGCTGCAATCCACGCCTTGAAGCCCCTGTACTCAACGCCCGCATCAGAAAGCGCGCCTTGAAAGGCGGCTGCTTGATTGGTGTTGTGGGCGAACAAGCCGACCTCACATATTCATACAACTATCTCGGCGCTGGCCCCGAAAGCTTGAGCGTGTTTACCGATCATCCACCAGCCAACAAAACCAAACCGATGTTCATCATCGGGCAGGGTGCCTTGGCTCGCTCCGATGGAGCCGCAATTTTGGCGATGGCTTACAAAGCCGCCGCCGCGCTGGGCGTGGTTAAAGATGGCTGGAACGGCTTCAACATTTTGCATACCGCCGCTGGCCGTGTGGGCGCGCTTGATGTGTGTGCCTTGCCCGGCGATGGCGGCATGAACACAACTAAGATGCTCAAAGCCGCCGCGAACAAATCGCTCGAAGTTTTGTTCCTGAGTGGCGCTGATGAAATCGACACCAAGAATCTTGGCAATGCCTTTGTGGTTTACATGGGCAGCCATGGTGATGCGGGTGCTGAACGCGCCGACGTGATTTTGCCAGGTTGTGCATACACTGAAAAATCCGCCACTTACGTAAACACTGAAGGCCGCGCCCAGATGACGGCGCGAGCCGCATTCCCGCCCGGCGATGCAAGGGAAGATTGGGCCATCATCCGCGCCTTGTCGGAATCCTTGGGCGCAACTTTACCATGGAATAATTTGGAAGAATTGCGTGCGGCGATGTATAAGATTGCTCCACAGTTGGCCAGCTTGGATCAGGTTCACAAAGCCGATGCGGTTGCTCTCGTTGAGCTTCACCAAGGTGCAGACAAAACGTCATCAGCGCCATTCCAATCACCCGTGAAAGATTTTTATTTCACCAACCCCATCGCCCGTGCCTCGCGCACTATGGCGGAATGTTCGGCGCTGAAAAACGAACGCAAAATGCAGGCGGCGGAGTGAGGTCATGCTGAACACTATCGCAACAAATTGGGACTGGTTCGTTGAAACTTTCCTCCACAATCCTTTAGTGGAAAGCGTGGGTATGATTATCACTGTTTTGGTCAGCGTTGCCTTCCTGATTTATTTCGACCGCAAAGTGTGGGCAGCCGTGCAAATGCGCCGTGGCCCGAATGTTGTGGGCCCTTGGGGCATTTTGCAATCATTTGCTGACTTGATAAAATTTGCGTTGAAAGAAGTCATCATCCCCGATGGTGCAAATAAAGGCGTGTTCGTGATTGCGCCGATCGTAACCGCTCTGCTTGCGCTTTCAGCTTGGGTTGTCATCCCGATCAATGAAGGTTGGCGCGTTGCCAACATCAATGTCGGCGTGCTTTATCTTTTCGCCATATCATCATTGATGGTTTACGGCACCATCATGGGCGGCTGGGCATCGAATTCGAAATATCCTTTCCTCTCGGCGCTGCGTTCTGCTGCACAAATGGTATCCTATGAAGTCTCCATCGGTTTTGTGATCATCACAGTTTTGCTCTGTGCTGGTTCTTTGAACTTGACTGACATTGTACACGCCCAACATCACGGCCTCGGAACGAAGCTAGGTCTACCGGCATCGTTCCTCGATTGGTATTTCATCCCGCTCTTCCCAATGTTCGTGATCTTCTTCATCTCAGCATTGGCCGAAACCAATCGGCCTCCGTTTGATTTAGTGGAAGCAGAATCCGAACTCGTCGCAGGCTTCATGGTCGAATATTCGTCCACGCCTTATTTGCTTTTCATGCTCGGTGAATATGTGGCCATCACTGCCATGTGTGCCATGACATCTATTTTCTTCCTTGGCGGCTGGTTGCCACTGATCGACATTCCAGTTTTAAACTGGGTGCCGGGCATCATCTGGTTTATGTTCAAGCTGGTCTTCGTGTTCTTCATGTTCGCCATGGTGAAAGCCATCGTGCCACGCTATCGCTACGACCAACTAATGCGCCTCGGCTGGAAAGTGTTTTTGCCAATTTCGCTGGCATGGGTGGTCATCACCTCCGGCGTACTCGTTTATATGGGATGGTTGCCATCATGAGATTATCTCAAACCGCGCGTTCGCTTTTCCTCGCTGAATTTGTATCAGCCTTTATGCTCGGCATGAAATACTTATTCGCGCCAAAAGCCACGCTGAACTATCCGCACGAAAAAGGCATGCTCTCGCCGCGCTTCCGTGGCGAACATGCACTCCGCCGTTATCCAAATGGTGAAGAGCGCTGCATTGCCTGCAAACTCTGCGAAGCCATTTGCCCCGCTCAAGCCATCACCATTGAAGCTGGCCCGCGCCGAAATGACGGCACACGCCGCACCACGCGTTATGACATCGATATGGTAAAATGTATCTATTGCGGCTTCTGCCAGGAAGCTTGCCCGGTTGATGCCATCGTCGAAGGCCCGAACTTTGAATACGCCACCGAAACCCGCGAAGAGCTTTTGTTCAACAAAGAAAAACTGTTGGCCAATGGCGATCGTTGGGAGCGCGAACTGGCCCAGAACATTGCGCTTGATGCGCCATATCGCTAAGGGGCTGGCAACATGGCAATCACATTTTTCTTCTACCTTTTCTCACTGGCGGCCATCGCCTCGGCCATGCTCGTGATCACTGCACGCAACCCCGTGCATTCGGTATTGTTTTTGATCTTGTGCTTTTTCAATGCGGCTGGATTGTTTGTGCTGCTTGGTGCTGAGTTCCTCGCCATGATTTTGGTGGTGGTCTATGTGGGCGCAGTCGCCGTTTTGTTCTTGTTCGTCGTCATGATGCTTGATGTGGATTTTGTCGAACTGCGCGAGGGCTTTCTCAACTATCTGCCAATCGGTGGTGTAATTGGATTGATTTTGCTGGTTGAAATGGTTTTGCTGGTGGGAACTTGGACAATCGCTCCTGATCTCATTACCCACGCCACCGCACCAGTGACAGGCAGCATCACCAACACTCAGGCGATCGGCCAAATCCTCTACACCAAATACGTCTTCTTCTTCCAAATGGCGGGTCTGATTTTGTTGATCGCCATGATCGGCGCCATTGTGCTCACCATGCGCCACAAACCAAATGTGAAACGCCAAGTCATTGCCGACCAAGTGGCGCGCGGGCCAGCAACAGCCGTTGAAGTCAAACAAGTGAAATCGGGGGAGGGCCTCCAATGATCGGCCTCACACATTATTTGATCGTCGCCGCTATCATCTTCACGATTGGCGTGTTCGGCATTTTCCTCAACCGCAAAAACGTCATCATCATCATGATGTCGATTGAGTTGATCTTGCTGTCGGTCAACATCAACCTGGTGGCCTTTTCATCTTATCTGCATGATCTAGTGGGCCAGATTTTTGCACTGTTGATTTTGACTGTCGCAGCAGGCGAAGCCGCTATTGGCCTTGCCATTCTCGTAACCTATTTCCGCAACCGCGGTTCCATCGCGGTTGAGGATATTAATTTGATGAAGGGCTAACCCAGATGGTTCAGGCAATTCTCTTCCTGCCATTGCTGGGCGCGCTGATTGCGGGCCTTTTCGGCACCAAGGCATTTCAAAATCTCGGTCGTGACGTCGATGTTTATGCAGATCATCACGATACCCATTCTGGCGACCACGCTCATGATGATCACCACGGCCATTATGACGGCCCAGCTTGGCCCATGTATTTGACCACAGGTTTGCTGTACATCGGAGCGATTTTTTCATGGATCATCTTCTGGGGTTTCCTGCATGAGGGCCATGACAGCCGCATAGAACTTTTGAATTGGATCACCTCTGGCACATTGAAAGCTCCATGGGCCATCCGGCTTGATGCACTCACCGCCGTCATGCTCGTCGTCGTGAACACTGTCTCTGCTCTCGTGCATGTTTATTCACTCGGCTATATGAGCCACGACGAACATCAACCGCGCTTCTTCGCGTATTTGTCGCTCTTCACCTTCGCGATGTTGATGTTGATCACGTCGGATAACCTTATCCAAATGTTTTTCGGTTGGGAGGGAGTGGGCCTGGCCTCTTATCTCTTGATCGGTTTCTGGTACACCCGCGAAAGCGCCAATGCCGCCGCCATCAAAGCATTCGTGGTCAACCGCGTGGGTGATTTCGGTTTCGCACTTGGAATATTCGGCGTTTATGCAGTGTTCGGTTCGGTTGAATTCGAAACCATTTTCCAACACGCGCCAGATGCTGTTGGCAAAACTATCCACTTCCTCGGCCATGATTGGGACACGCTCACAACCCTATGCCTCCTGTTATTCATGGGCGCGATGGGCAAATCTGCGCAATTCCTTCTTCACACTTGGTTGCCGGATGCGATGGAAGGTCCGACACCTGTTTCGGCTCTGATCCACGCCGCTACTATGGTGACTGCAGGTGTATTTCTCGTCGCCCGCATGTCACCGTTGTTTGAACTCTCGCCCGATGCCCGCTCGGTAGTCATCATCGTCGGCGGCATTACGGCGTTTTTCGCCGCCACCGTGGGCCTTGTACAAAATGATATCAAGCGCGTGATTGCTTATTCAACCTGTTCGCAGCTGGGCTACATGTTTGTAGCCATGGGCGTAGGGGCTTATGGCGTCGGTATTTTCCATCTCTTCACGCACGCATTCTTTAAAGCGCTGTTGTTTTTAGGCGCAGGTTCGGTCATCCACGCAATGTCCGGCGAACAAGACATGCGCAAAATGGGTGGCCTCGCTCCGCACATTCGCATCACTTGGGCCATGATGCTGATTGGCACATTCGCACTCACAGGTGTTGGCATTCCAGGCATCGGCGGCTTTGCTGGCTTCCACTCAAAAGATGCAATCATCGAGGCGGCATTTGCATATGGCTCTTCGCCAGCCGCATTCGCATTTGGACTTCTTGTGATTGCAGCCTTCTGCACCTCATTCTATTCATGGCGCTTGGCCTTCATGACGTTTAACGGCAACACAAATGCTGATGCAGAAACTGTATCTCACATTCACGAAAGCCCACCAGTCATGCTGATCCCGCTTTATGTCTTGGCAGCGGGCGCGATTGTCGCTGGTTTCATTTTCCAACATTGGTTTATGGGCGAAGGCCAAGCTGAATTCTGGGGCAAGGCGCTGGCCCGCAATGAAATCCTGACCAAGATGGAAGAGGTTCCGCATTGGGTTCATTGGGTTGCAACCATCGCTATGCTGGCAGGCCTAGCATTGGCTTATCTCTTCTATATCCGCGACAAAACTTTGCCACAACGCATCGCAACAATGAACCAACCCGCCTATCAATTCCTGCTCAACAAATGGTACTTCGATGAACTTTATAATTTCATCTTCGTGCGCCCCGCGTTCTGGATTGGCCGCTTATTTTGGAAGCAGGGTGACGGCGCAGTTATCGATGGCTTTGGGCCTGATGGCGTTGCGGCCAGCGTTGGTGGCATAACCACGCAAGTGGTGCGCCTGCAATCGGGTTATGTTTATCACTATGCCTTTGCCATGTTAATTGGCCTTGCTGCAATTATCTCTTGGTTCTCGTTCGGGGGCGCTCACTAAATGTCGAATTGGCCCTTGCTCTCGGTTGTCACCTTCCTGCCGCTTCTGGGCGCAGCATTCATTGTGCTGGCCCGAGGAGAAGATGAAGCCGCCGCGCGTTATGCTCGCTGGGCAGCGCTTTGGACAACGATCATTACCTTCTTGGTGTCGCTGCTCATCCTTAAGAATTTTAATTCCACCCAAACTGGTTTCCAACTCGTTGAAAACCACGCATGGCTTGGCAACATTGCCGGATACCGCATGGGCGTAGACGGCATTTCCATGCCCTTCGTCATTCTCACCACATTCTTGATGCCCATTTGCATCGGCGCATCATGGTTCGTGAAATCCCGTGTGCGCGAATACATGATCGCGTTCCTTGTGCTTGAAACGTTGATGATCGGTGTATTCTGCGCGTTGGATCTAGTGTTGTTCTACCTGTTCTTTGAAGCAGGCTTGATCCCCATGTTCTTGATCATCGGTGTGTGGGGCGGCCCGCGCCGCGTCTATGCGTCGTTCAAGTTTTTCCTCTACACATTGCTCGGCTCAGTGCTCATGCTGCTGGCCATCATGGCCATGTATTGGCAATCAGGCACAACTGATATCGCAGAACTTTTAACCCGTAGCCCCGGCTTTCCGGCAGAAATGCAAACTTGGCTTTGGCTAGCTTTCTTCGCATCTTTCGCGGTAAAAATGCCAATGTGGCCCGTGCACACATGGTTGCCCGATGCCCACGTTGAAGCGCCAACTGCGGGCTCAGTAATTCTAGCCGCCATCTTGTTGAAAATGGGTGGCTATGGATTCCTTCGCTTCTCGCTGCCCATGTTCCCCGATGCCAGCCATTATTTCCAACCGCTGGTGTTCACGCTCTCAGTCATCGCCATCATCTACACATCGCTGGTGGCGCTGGTGCAAGAAGACATGAAAAAGCTGATCGCTTATTCATCTGTTGCCCATATGGGTTTTGTAACCATGGGCATCTTCACTTTCACACGCCAAGGCATGGACGGTGCATTGTTCCAAATGATCAGCCACGGCCTCGTATCAGGAGCACTCTTCCTCTGCGTCGGCGTTGTCTATGACCGTATGCACACAAGGGACATTGCAGCTTATGGTGGCCTCGTAAACCGCATGCCGCTTTATGCTTTTATCTTCATGCTCTTCACCATGGCAAACGTCGGTCTGCCCGGCACGTCTGGTTTCGTAGGCGAATTCCTGACACTGCTCGGTTCATTCCAAGCCAACACATGGGTTGCCTTCTTCGCCACCACTGGAGTTATCCTCTCGGCCTGTTATGCCCTGTGGCTTTATCGCAGGGTTGCGTTTGGTGCTCTGGACAAGCCGTCACTGATGCACTTGCCTGACATCACCCCGCGCGAGCTTGCCTTGCTTGGGCCATTAGTAATTTTGACGATCTTCTTTGGCATCTATCCTTCGCCGCTTTTGGATGTGTTCGGCACACCCGTTGAAGCCATTCTCAAAACTTTACACGCGGTGATGAAATGATCCCCTTGTTCCAGCAAATCGGCGCAGCCGCAGCCCTTCCTGAAATCGTTCTTGCTGTCTTGGCGATGATTTTGTTGATGGAAGGCGTGTTCTCTAAGTCCATCACGCCGGGTGCAATCCGTGTTGCCGCAATTGCTGCCTTCATTGTTGTCGCTGGCATGATTGTGTGGAAATCAGGAACTGGAACAGTCACCGCATTTGGTGGTGCGTTCGTAGCTGATCCATTTGCGCGCTTCATGAAAGTGTTGGCGCTGCTCGGTTCTGCTGTGGCTCTCGCCATGTCAGGCCGCTTCCTCGCTCGCACCAAAATGGACTCGAATGAATATCCTGTCCTCATCATGTTGGCCACAGTCGGCATGTTGATCATGATCTCGGCCAATGATTTGATCTCGCTTTATATGGGACTGGAAATGCAATCGCTGGCGCTATATGTGGTGGCTGCGATTAATCGCGATAGTGCTAAATCATCTGAAGCTGGGTTGAAGTATTTCATCCTCGGCTCACTCTCATCGGGCATGTTGCTCTATGGCGCGTCACTGGTTTACGGCCTGACAGGGCACACAGGCTTTACCGACATTGGAACAGCACTCGCCGTATCGGGTTCCAACCTCGGCATCATATTCGGCATTGTTTTTATAATAGCCGGTCTCGCATTCAAAGTCAGCGCTGTGCCTTTCCACATGTGGACGCCTGATGTTTATGAAGGCGCGCCATCACCCGTCACAGCCTTTTTCGCCGCAGCGCCAAAGATCGCCGCGATTGCTTTGTTCTGCCGGGTCATGGTTGGGCCGTTCTCAGCCATCAGCCATGATTGGCAGCAGATCGTGGTGTTCGTGTCCATCGCTTCCATGGTGCTGGGTGCATTCGCAGCCATCGGCCAAGCCAACATCAAGCGCCTGCTGGCTTATTCATCCATCGCCAATATGGGCTTTGCTCTCGTAGGCCTCGCCGCTGGTTCTGTCGAAGGCATCCAAGGCGTTATCGTTTATATGTTGATCTATCTGGTCACTACACTGGGCGTCTTCGCCTGCGTTATCGCCATGCGCCGCAAAGGTGTTTACGTCGAACAGATTTCCGACCTCTCCGGCCTTGCCCGCAACAACAAGGGCCACGCCTTCGTACTCGCCATGCTAATGTTCTCGCTCACTGGCATTCCACCACTTGCTGGTTTCTTCGGCAAATATTTTGTGTTCCTTGCCGCCATACACTCAGGCCTTTTCGCACTTGCCGTCATCGGCGTTCTCGCCAGTGTCGTCGGCGCATATTACTATCTGCGCATCATCAAGATCATGTATTTCGATGCACCAGCCGCAGCCTTCGATCAGACTGACACAGAAGTAAATTGGGTGATCTATGCCGCAGGCGCATTTGCATTACTATTTGCTGTGTTCGCCCAACCTTTAGTCCAACTCGCAGCGGGTGCCGCCGCATCATTGTATTAAGTTGACTGCGCCAATCCAAATCCTCCACTACGACACGATCGACAGCACCAACACTGAAGCGCGCAGGCTTTATGAACAGGGTGAACGTGGCCCGATTTGGATTATGGCGGATGAGCAAAAGGCGGGCAGGGGCCGTCTTGGCCGAACATGGCACTCCGAACCCGGCAATCTCTATTCCACTCTGTTGTTTCCATGCTCAGCCCCCTCAACTAAATTGGCGCAGATCAGTTTTGTCGCCGCCTTGGCTGTCCATGACGTTGCAACCACTTTCATCAAAAACACGCCTATTACATTGAAATGGCCAAATGATTGCCTGATCGACGGGGCAAAATTCTGCGGCATTCTTTCAGAAGTTATAGCACCATCGCAAATTGCTTTAGGCATCGGCATGAATATCGCCCATGCCCCTAAAGACACCCCCTATGCGGCAACCCATCTCAAAGACACAACAGTTAAAGCAGCACATGAAGTCTTGTCTGCAAGCCTTCAAAACTGGCTTAAAATCTGGAACAACGCCCAAGACTTTGAGATCATAAAATTTGCTTGGGAGTCAAAAGCTCTGAACCTCGGCAAAGTCGTTTCAGTGGACACTGGCCGCGCAATCAGGCAAGGCACGTTCAAAGGTCTGGATGATGATGGCGCAATGATCCTCATACAATCTGACGACACCGAAATCACAATCCACGCAGGCGACGTCCGCGTAACACTTCAAACAAAAGAGAACCACACGGCATGAACGCCAAAAAGAAACACGAACCCCTAAACGATCTCGTCATTCTGCCACTGGGCGGCACAGGCGAAATTGGCATGAATTGTTACTGCTATGGTGTTGGCCCAGCTAATACGCGTGAATGGTTGATGGTCGATCTGGGCGTTAAATTCGGTGATGAAAATGAACCGGGTGTGGATGTCATCCTGCCTGACGTTGGCTTCATATCCAAAAACCGCAAACGCCTGTCTGGCCTCGTCATCACCCACGCCCATGAAGATCATATTGGCGCTGTGGCGCGTCTTTGGCCGCAGCTCAAATGTGAAGTGCATTGCACGGCATTCGCCGCTGAATTGATGAAACTGAAATTCCGTGAACATGGCATCGAAGAAGATGTTCCAGTTATCATCCATAAGCCGTTAAAGCCATTCACGCTCGGTTCCTTCACACTCGAATTCGTAAACGTCACGCATTCCATCCCAGAATCATGCGCTCTTTATATCGAAACGCCTTATGGAAAAGTGTTGCATTCAGGTGATTGGAAAATTGATCGCACGCCACTGCTGGGGCCAACTATCAACGAAAAGCGCTTCCGCGAATTGGGCGACAAAGGCATAGACGTGCTGGTTTGCGATTCAACGAACGTCCTGCGCGAAGGCATGTCTCCATCCGAACAAGACGTAGCCGCCACTTTGACTGACATCATAACCAACGCCACGGGCCGCGTGGCAGTCACCACCTTTGCCTCGCATGTCGAGCGCATTTCATCTGCAGTCCAAGCGGCGCGTTCCGCTGGTCGCGAGATTGTGATTGCGGGCAGGGCCATGCGCAACACCATCGAAGCCGCGCGCATGTGCGGTTATCTCAAAGACGCAGGCAAATTCCTTGACGAAGATGCCTTCGGATATCTCCCACGCGAAAAAATTATGCTGCTCTGCACGGGCAGCCAAGGTGAACCCCGGGCAGCCATCGCCCGCATCGGCGAGGACGCACACCCTAACATCGCGCTCGAAGAGGGCGACATGGTCATCTTCTCGGCCCGCACCATTCCCGGCAATGAAAAAGTAGTCTCCGCCGTACACAATAATTTGGCCAAGCTCGATGTCGAAATCATTACGGCAGATGATGCTTTGGTGCATAGCTCAGGCCACCCGCGCCAAGGCGAATTGAAACTGATGTATGAATGGGTGCGCCCGCGCATCGTAGTTCCCATGCATGGTGAACCGCGCCACCTCCGCGCCCATGCGGCCTTTGCCAAAGCCCAAGGCATTAAAGAAACCTTGATCCTCGAAGATTTGAAAATAGCCAGGCTTTGTCCCGGCCCAGCCGAAATCATCGACGAAGCTCCTGGCGGCAGGTTACATGTGGATGGCAAATTGATTGTCGACAGCGCCGACGGCCCGGCCAAACACCGCCGCAAATTATCCTTCGCAGGCATCGTGTTTGCTACTGTAGTGATCACCGAAAAATTCGAACTGGCCGAAGATATGGTGATCATCGCCGACGGCGTGCCCGAAGGCTTAGACGAAGATTTCGCCGAAGCCGCCGAAAAAGCCTTTGACTCCATGCCGCGCGCCAAACGCAAAGATGATGCAACAGTCGAAGAGGTAGTGCGCAATGCCATCAGACGCGAGGCTGATAATATCTGGGGCAAGAAGCCAGTTTGTAAGGTTGTGGTTGTGCGGGTTTGACTATCGTCTTCTCCCGTGAAACGGGAGAAGAAAGGGGCCCATCGAACGAAGTGAGATGGGATAGATGAGGGACCACAGACTCACTGCCCGAATTCCCTCACCTATCCCACTGCTTCCCAGTGGGCCCCTTTCCTCTCCCGCTAAAGCGGTAGAGGACAAAAGAGGACAATACTACCCGAATCCCTTGCTCTCCTATAATCCCCACCCACCATGTCCAAAAAGCCAATCGAACCGCCCCAGCCGCCTCGTGAAATTGAAGGTGTTGAACTCAAAGACGCTTTAGAACAGCGTTATCTTGCTTATGCTCTATCCACCATTATGCACCGAGCCTTGCCGGATGTGCGTGACGGGCTGAAGCCAGTACATCGGCGCTTGTTGCATGTGATGCGCATTCTCAAGCTTGATCCCAACACGGCGTTTAAAAAATGCGCCAAGATTGTGGGTGATGTGATGGGTTCGTTCCATCCGCATGGTGATCAGTCGATTTATGATGCACTCGTGCGCCTCGCTCAAGATTTCAGCGCGCGTTATCCGCTGGTTGATGGTCAAGGGAATTTTGGCAACATTGATGGCGATAGTGCCGCGGCTTACAGGTACACCGAAGCGCGCATGACCGAGGTGGCGCGCCTGCTTCTGCAGGATTTGGAAGACGACACGGTTGATTTTCGGCCCAACTATGATGGCACGGTTGAGGAACCTGTGGTGCTGCCCGGCGCGTTCCCCAATTTGCTGGCCAATGGCTCAACAGGCATCGCCGTGGGCATGGCCACGTCCATCCCGCCACACAACGCCGCCGAGATTTGTGATGCAGCTTTGCATCTGATCAAAACGCCAAATGCCGGCGTTGAGAAGCTGACGCAATTTGTGATCGGTCCAGACTTTCCAACCGGCGGCATAATCATCAACAAGCGCGAGGAAATTACCGAGGCTTACAAAACCGGGCGAGGCAGTTTCAGCGTGCGCGCGCGTTGGACGAAAGAAGAGCTGCCCAAAGGCGCATGGCAAATCGTCATCACGGAAATTCCATACCTCGTGCAGAAAAGCCGCCTGATTGAGAAGATGGCAGAGCTGCTGAATGATAAAAAGCTGACACTGCTGGGCGATGTGCGTGACGAGTCCGCTGAAGATGTGCGTGTGGTGCTAGAACCTAAAACCCGCAACATTGATCCAGAAGTGTTGATGGAGCAAATGTTTCGCAACACCGAACTTGAAGCCCGCATTCCGCTGAACATGAATGTGCTGAGTAAAGGCAAAGTTCCGCGCGTCATGTCTCTGCGTGATGTGATCCGCGAATGGCTCGATCACCGCAAGGAAGTTTTGCAACGCAAATCCGCTTTTCGCTTGGCAGAAATTGCCCGGCGTTTGGAAATCCTCGGCGGTTACCTGATTGCTTACCTCAACCTCGATGAAGTGATCCGCATTATCCGCGAGGAAGATGAACCAAAGCCTTCATTGATGAAGCGCTTCAAGCTGACTGATGTTCAAGCCGAAGCCATTCTCAACATGCGCCTTCGGGCGTTACGCAAGCTTGAAGAAATGGAAATTCGCACCGAGCATGACAAGCTGACGGCAGAGCAGGGCGATCTGAACAAGCTGCTGAAATCAGATGATGCGCAGTGGGACGTCATCTCCACCGAGGTCAAAGCGATTAAAGAAACCTTCTCGAAAAAAACCAAACTGGGCGCTAGGCGAACTGACTTTGCTGAAGCCCCAACCATCAATGTTGATCTCGATGAGGCCATGATCGAGAAAGAACCCGTCACTGTTGTCTGCTCCGAGAAAGGTTGGATCCGCGCAATGAAGGGCCATGTGGAGGATGCCTCCACGCTGACCTACAAAGATGGCGACAAAGAAAAATTCGTGGTCAAAGCGCAGACCACAGATAAGATAATGCTGTTCTCGTCCTCAGGCAAATTCTTCACCCTCGATGCCAGCAAGCTGCCGGGTGGGCGTGGCAATGGCGAACCCGTGCGACTGCTGGCGGAAATCGATGCCGCAGATTCCATCGTGGCGCTCTTTCTCTATCAAACCGGAGCCAAGCGCTTGCTGGCCTCGACCGATGGTGACGGGTTTGTGGTGGCTGAAGATGAGTGCATCGCCAATACGCGCAAAGGCAAACAGGTGCTAAACGTCAAAGCGCCAGTCGAAGCCTTGGTCTGCGCACCATATCTGGCGAATGCTGATCATGTGGCCACAGTGGGCGACAACCGCAAACTCCTGATCTTCAAATCCGCCGAACTCCCAGAAATGTCACGTGGCAAAGGCGTGAGGTTGCAGAAATTCAAAGATGGCGGATTGTCTGATGCCGTGTCGTTCAACCTCAAAGAGGGCCTCACTTGGCTAGATAGCTCGGGACGAAACTGGACGGTGACAGAACTTGCGGAATGGATTGGCGAGCGCGCTCAGGCGGGCCGCTTGCCGCCAAAGGGTTTCCCCAAAAACAACAAATTTTCGTAAACTGCTTTGGACTTCGTAAACCAAATCTTTGTCATCTTATGATGAAGTTGTGGATTGAACGAAACTTTCAGCCGACTAAGGATGTTAGGTTTTTATACAATTCCTGTGTTTTTCGGTCAGCAATTCTGAAGCAACAATTGCGACGCAAAAAACACGGCTGAATTGTCAAAACAAGGCAGCAAGTGATGTTAGGGCAAAGATACTGGGTAGATGCGGGTAAAATTGGCAGTTCTGCTAATGACGGCACTTCCTATTCTGTCATTGAAGAACGCAAAAGATTTGATTTAGGTCAAGTTCGCCTGACTACGGGTGGCCTTGGCACAGAGATCAAATGGCACGTGCAATCACCCTGTCATGCTTCGCTCTATGCTGCAATAGAGTGGCTCGCTACAGCTAAGGCGCCGTTTGTGTTGCGATTTTATGTATCCGGTTGGTTTGAAGAATTTCATAAAACCTATCTCGAAGTCTTGCGTCGGCTTGAAGATATCGTTGCGCGCGGTGATCGCCATTTTACCGCGCGCACACTTGTCCAACAATTTGAACTTGATGAAAAGCCACTACCCGCTTTGATAACAGAGTGCTTGAACAGGCCGAGCTCAGCCTTGGATTATGCTGTGGAATGCGCATATGAAGAAAGCACAGAACAGTTTGCTGTTAAAAAAATTGGTCCAAAATCGGTAATCAATCAGGTTTGGGGGCCGTTTCCTTCGTCCTTCCCTTGCTTACCCACAAGTCAATATGGTCGGGTCGTTAGCAGTGCTTATCATGAAGTTTCTGAAACGGGCAAACCACGCTATGACCATGTTTTGGCGGCAATGCGCATGCCGGACAACGTGCTTTTCTGGGTACCATATCACCGCTTGGTACTCCCAAAGAAGGCCAAAGATCAAAAGCGATCCGTCCTCGTGATCTCGGAATTGAGTCAGGTTGCCATTAAATTAATCTAACAACCCTAGAGCGAAATCAATTCTAGCTGAAGATTTACCACTTATTCGTATCTTCGCGATATAGTTTCGTTATTCGACCAATACTTGGCCGATACGGGGCGCGATTTGAATGGAACGACAAGAGTATTGGGTGAGCGAGGGGCGCATAGTTCCTCGCCCATCAGACGAGCACGGTGTATTTTGCACCGACCGTAATTTGCTGCAACAAAAGAGCCATGTAAAAATCGAAGTCGATAAATCGGCAATCACGATTCACTGGTATATGTCGTCGGCTAATTGGGCGTCATTGTTTTTCATAAGCCATTGGATCAGCAGCTTTGAAGGACCATTCAAATTAGTCTTTTTTAACGCGGGATGGTTCGAAGAGACTTATGCAACTGCGAGCAAGGCCAGCCAACGTATTGACCAACTCATCGCAAAGAGCGACGTCCGGCTTTCAGCCCGCGTTTTCACACGTGATTTTCTGGGATCATCCTCACCTGTCGCAATGGAACTCGTCGAACTTTTGAAACAGGGTCGGCCCGATGAAGACAAAGCCGTTGTCTGCGAGGTGAATTCTGATCGCGGAACGGTGGAGGTTCAGCATATCGGAAAAGAATCTGTACTTGCCGGCATTTGGGGTGAGGCCCGTATGTCATACCCGTGCCAAACAGGGCATAGCTACGACAAGATCGTATCCAAGGCCTATCACCGCGCGCTCTCCGAAAATCGCCCGATTTATGATCAAGTTTTGGCTTCGATGGTTAAGCCAAACGGAAACGTGCATTGGATCAGTTATCAGCGCGTTATATTCCCTCGCCAACATAAGTTCGCAAGATCAAACCATGTCACTGTGAATTGCGCGTTGGCACCAGTAGATATACCGGTGTTCTAAAGCGACTTAACTAAGGCGATCTGGTCAACATCTCGTCGACAATATTTTCCAAAGCCTTTTGATCAACCAAGGCGAGATACTCAACACTATCGACATCGCGCGAGGCCCATTGCCAACGCAATATTCCGCGTTCAATTGTTGTGTAACCAATGCGCCCTAAATGCCCATGCCGCGCCATCTGTTCGCTTGTCAGCGCCCATATGGCGTCCGGATTCCATTTAATCACGGATAGAAATAATCCAAGCCGTGTAAAGCTGTCGAAAACATTGCGCGCCTTCACATGTTTGGCGAGCCATAATTCGCCGTGATAAACAAGGTTTCCGTTTAAATTTTCAGCGACACTGCCCATGGGCGCATTTGAATGGCTGGGCACCATCAGTTCTTGCCTGCGCATATAAACGCCGATCATGTAATTAGGAAGCCAATCAGCCAAGTTTGTATCGATGCGATCAAACCGAAAAGCTTGCAAGCCCACGGCGGTTCCATCACTGTCTTCCAACTGCATCCAAAATGCGCGCTCCCCGTCAAAGTTGCAAACTTGCGCATCATGCATTGGTCCAACCCTGTAGCCACGAACCGCCAGCTTGGTCTGGTCAAGTTTGGTCATGTCACTGCTGACAGAAACGGTATATCCATTTTTGCGAAGATCTGCGATCAAATCCATCACGAGATTTGTTATGCCAAGTGGATTTTTAATACCTAATTTACTCATGAACGCCCCATACCCAGTTCCAATCTGTGCGGGCCAATGATTGCTCTGTCAACGATTAACCCTCTAAATTGTAGACGAGTATTAATGGGTGTGACACAACCAAGAAGAGTATGTCGAAGAATTACTCAACAAGCCGCCAGCCATCCGGCGTCAATCTTTGTTGAGGTGTAAACCGCGCCTTGTATTCCATCTTACGCGACCCTTGCACAAAGTAGCCCAGATAAACATAAGGCAGACCCATCCTTTGAGCACGCGCAATTGCATCTAGAACCATCAGAGTTCCAAGACTACGGGCTTCATAACTTGGTTCATAAAAACTATAGATCATAGAAATGCCGTCACCCAACACGTCCATCAAAACTGCACAAGCCATTTCGCCAGCGTTCGGGCAACTCTCGTCAAACCGATATTCAACAATCCGGCTGTCCGCCACCGTGTCATCAACCATAGCGGCAAAATCGAGAACTGACATATCCGCCATGCCACCTTCGGAATGCCTGGTGTCAATGTAACCGCGAAACAACGAGTAATGTTCGCTTGTCGCACGGGCCTTTATGACTTCAGAAATAAGATCAGCATTCCGCCGCAACACGCGTCTAAAATTTTTCGAAAGCACGAAATCATTAACCGGTACACGCACTGACGTGCAGGCCTGACAATGATCGCAAGCCGGGCGATAAGCAATATTCTGACTGCGTCTGAATCCACCTTGCGAAAGCATGGTGTTGAGACCCCGTGAATCAGCTCCAACCAAATGCGTAAACACCTTGCGCTCAAACTTGCCGGGCAAGTATGGGCAGGGGGTTGGCGCAGTGATAAAGAACTGCGGAAAGTTGCGGCGCTCGATCGTCAATATCAAATCTCCAAATCACATTATCCAATGCAATGCACTATCGCGCAAGGGCTTCTGGTAATTTAAGGTATGATCAATTAGACCACCGCCAGAACAGGAGATGAGCATGGTTTTGAAAACAGCGTGGATCGGTTTGGGCGTAATGGGCTATCCGATGGCGGGACATTTGCAACGCAAAACCGGCGTGGATATGACGGTCTATAACCGAACAGCTGCCAAAGCAGAAGCTTGGATTGCAAAAGATAAAGGCACAACCGCACCCACGCCCGCAACGGCAGCTAAAGGGACTGACCTCGTTTTCGCCTGCGTCGGTAACGATGATGATTTACGTGAAGTCACCCTTGGAGAAAACGGTGCTTTTAACACCATGAAGCCCGGTTCAATTTTTGTCGACCACACCACAGCCTCCGCCAACGTGGCGCGCGAACTTCATGCTGAAGCGCAAAAACGAGGGATCGGTTTTGTGGATGCGCCTGTATCAGGCGGCCAAGCCGGTGCTGAGAATGGCCAACTCACCGTGATGTGCGGCGGTGATGAGGCCGACTATGCCAAGGCTGAACCCCTGATTATGAACTATGCAAAAATGTGCAAGCGTTTGGGCCCAGCTGGCTCAGGCCAATTGGCCAAGATGTGCAATCAAATCGCGATTGCAGGATTGGTACAAGGCTTGGCCGAGTCAATTCAGTTCGGCATGAAAGCTGGCCTCGATATGGAGCAAGTAGTCGAAGTCATTTCCAAAGGTGCCGCCGGTTCGTGGCAAATGGAAAACCGCCACAAAACTATGATCGCCGGAAAATTCGATTTCGGCTTCGCTGCCGATTGGATGCGCAAAGATTTAGGCATCTGCCTAGACGAAGCCCGCAAAAACAAATCGCATTTGCCTGTTACGGCATTGGTCGACCAGTTTTATTCTGAAGTGCAGAAGATGGGCGGGAGCAGGTGGGATACATCGAGTTTGATTGCGAGACTGATGAAGTAAATTTTCTACTCTTAAACCGTCATCCCGGCGAAGGCCGGGATTGGGCTTTTTTCAGTCGTAAAGCCCAGCCCCGGCTTTCGCCGGGCTAACGATTAGGTTGGGCAGGAAAAGTTTACTGGCATACTTGAATTGAAGTTGAGAACGTCATCATGTTCAAGATGAAAATTTCCAAGTACAACATATCCGACGCGTCCATTGCCAAGTTCAACAATCGGATAAATCAAACTCTTGTCGTCATCACAGGCAACAACCGATACTTTTTCACCCGAAGAAACCTCGCCCACAATCAAATCTGAATCTATGCTTTGGTAAATTTTTATTCGCTCGTCCGCAACTAACTGCATTCTGCTCGCGCCAAGCAAAATAAATCCAGAAAACAGTAAAGAGATAAGTCCGAATGCTAACCCGATAATTATGCCACTAGTCTTAAGCACGTAGCCCCATCGCCACTTCCACCGCAAAATAAGTCAAAATCCCATCCGCCCCCGCGCGCTTGAAGGCCAGCAAACTTTCCGGAATAACTTTTTTCGGGTCAAGCCAACCGCGCTCCACAGCAGCCATAATCATCGCATATTCGCCAGACACTTGATAAGCAAAGGTCGGCACACCGAACTCGCGCTTCACGCGAGAAACAATATCAAGATAAGGCATGCCGGGTTTCACCATCACCATATCGGCACCCTCAGCCAAATCCATGGCCACTTCGCGCAAAGCCTCGTCAGTATTGGCAGGGTCCATCTGATAGGTGCGTTTATCACCCTTCAGCAATCCGCCTGAACCCACGGCCTCCCGAAACGGGCCATAAAAGCCTGAAGCATATTTGGCACTATAAGCCATGATCTGCACATCTTGATGGCCCGCTCTTTCGAGAGCCTCACGAATAGCCCCAATGCGCCCATCCATCATATCCGATGGTGCAATTACATCGCAGCCAGCATCCGCCTGCACCAAGGCTTGTTTAACCAACATTTCAATGGAAGGATCATTGACGATACGCTCCCCCTCCATCAACCCGTCTTGGCCATGCGAGGTATAAGGATCAAGCGCCACATCACACATCACACCAATCTCCGGCACACCCGCTTTGATTGCGCGCACCGCACGGCAAATCAGATTGTTGGGATTGATCGCTTCAGAGCCGGTTTCATCGCGCAAGGAAGGATCCGTGTTCGGAAACAACGCCACAAGCGGAATGCCCAAACTCGCAGCTTCGCGGACGCGCTCAACCGCCAAGTCAATCGACAACCGAAAAACGCCCGGCATTGAAGCAACCGCTTCACTTTTGTTTTGCCCCTCGATCACAAAGATTGGCCAAATCAAATCAGCAGCAGTCAGCGTGTTTTCAGAAACGAGTGCGCGCGCCCATGGTGATTTGCGGTTACGGCGCAGTCTGGTCGAAGGGTATGAAGCTTGGGTCATATTCATTCAATAACGCTCAAACTAACGCTTTGCAAATTCTTGTCTTGCGGCACCCGTAGAATTTTAACAAATTTTTGGGTTCTGCCATGCCAATATCAGCAAAATATCAGCGACAGGATTCTTGCCTCTAATGGTTTCGACATACCGCACCTCCATTCTAATCTCATTTCTGCTCACCACACTCACTATGGCAATGCCACTAACGGCCTCAGCTGAACCCATTGCCGCCGAGCAAGCCACTCAACTTTTGGCCCGCTCGCAAGCATTAGAAGAAAAATGCAAATTTCTGTCGGCAGCCCAGCGTGATGAACTTTCAGCCTTTGTGGCCAAAGCCGAAGTGGCCATGGTAGCCAGGTCTTCTGTCAAAGCCACCAAGACTCTGATCAGTGTTGGCCGTGCCCAAGGTAATGCTGCCGCTTGCAACGATGTAGAGCGTGCCGACATCGTTGATATTATCAGCGCCGCGCAACAGGCCACATCGCGCAAAATTCAAATGGTTCAAACCACAGCTCCAACTAAGCCAATAGCTTTGGCAACCAAAATAGAAAAACCCAAACCGCTCTTTTCAGTATTCAAAAAGCCTATTGTTGAAACAAAGTCAGAGCCAGTCCAATCTGGCCTCGGCCAATATGCCCAGCTCACACAACGTTACTATTTGGCACGCCGCTGCAATTCGATGTCCAACGCCGCAATCAACAGTCTCTATAAGAATGTGGTTTCAACCCACCGCAATGTCGTCGCCACTTTCGGCGTGCCTGCCGTCCGTTCTGTTATGCAGCAGTCCGAACACCAAGCAAATGCCGCGCATTGTAGTTAAAACTTGCGACCATTTATTAACTGTTTTCAGACTCACTTTATTTACATTGGAAAAAAACGAGACATAAACTGTGTTCAAACTCGGTTCAATTTTTCTAAAATATAACGACAAATTTACCGAGACTCTTTAGCTCCTTTTAAACCCCATCGCCTAGGTTGACCCTATCAAGAAGAACGGACCCAACAAGAGGCCGACTTCAAGAAACAGGAAAAACAGAGGTTAAAAAACATGAACACAGCAGTTGTTTTGGGGGAAACCCGTCAAGCGCCAGTCGATAACAAGCGCGCTGACATTAAAGGTCGATATTTAGAATCGTTGACGCTGATCGAGCGTCTCCACCGCCGCCTTCTCGACGTGATCAAGGACGATTTTGAACGTTCTGGCGACAAGGAAGTCAATCCCGTTCAAGCTTTGCTGCTGTTCAACATCAGCGACGCTGAACTCACCGCAGGCGAACTCAAAACCCGCGGACACTATCAAGGTTCAAACGTTTCTTACAACTTGAAGAAATTAGTAGAACAAGGCTTCGTGAAGCACGAACGTTCGAATGCTGATAAACGTTCAGTCCGCATCAGCCTCACCGAAAAAGGCGATGCCATTCGCGGTCGTGTTGACGCGCTCTATAACCGCCAACTCCACGCCATCGAAGAAGTGGTAGGGCTGTCAACCGATGAATTTGATCGCTTGAACAAAGCTTTGGGCCGTTTGGAACGCTTCTGGACAGACCAGATTCTTTACCGTCTGTAAATTATCGAGACTCCCTGCAAAAACATCCCGTGGTCAGAAATGGCTACGGGATTGTTTTTTTGGGGCAGGGGCTTGCCATAGTCCCCCATAATGCTAATTGAGCGGCCAAGACCGAAATAACGAAGCAACCAAACGGAGAGGTGGCAGAGTGGTCTATTGCGACGGTCTTGAAAACCGTAGGGGGTGCAAGCCCTCCGGGGGTTCGAATCCCTCCCTCTCCGCCATCGTTCGAACAAGTAGGTCATTGATATTGATAATTGAATAGGATATTTTTATGGGCGCATGGGCAGTTGACGCATTTGGAAATGATGAGGCATGTGATTGGGCCTACGACCTATCGGAATCCAAAGACCTATCGTCAGTTGAGAGTACATTATCCAAAGTTTTGGCTGTTGGTGATGGATATCTTGAATCCCCCGAAGCAATCGCTGGAATTGCTGCTGCAGAAACTGTTGCCCGGCTACAAGGAAATTATGGTGAAAAGAATTCCTATACTGAAGCCGTTGACAATTGGGTTTCTCATATAAAAATTAAACCGAGCACCGATTTAGCTAAAAAGTCTCATGCTGTAATCGATAGGGTACTTTCCGACTCTTCGGAGCTCCTTGAATTATGGCAGGACAGCGAAGAGTTCGATGCTTGGAAATCGTCGGTATTAGATATTAAATCCAGAATTCATGTTTAACTGGCGAACCTCACCATATTGTTTAATCGAAATAAATCAGGTTCTTTAGATATTCAGGTTATTGATCTACAATCATATGAAAACCGCCAAATTTTTTCTACTGTATTGCCAGACTTCATTACGGTTCGTGTAGCGTCGACAGCACCCGCCATGCTTCCTCCGCCTAACCCCATGTTGCCAAAATACGTCATTCGGCTTTTTTCTTGTTAACAGTCTGTTAATTTCGGGCTAAATTTGATTCTTGCGGGTTCAGACGGGGTATAAGCGATTTATGCTCCGTCATTGGTTTTGAGTGAGGCAAAGTTATGAGAATTGTGAAGCGTTCGTCACTGAGTGTGAAAGCGTTGATGTTATGTGCATTTGCGCTCGGCGGGGCCATGTTACCTGTCTTATCCGCGCAATCAGCGTTTGCAGAATCAGATGCAGCTGAAGCTGACCGTATTGCCCGCTTTAACAAGAAAGCTGGAATCACCACGAGTTTCACCGGTGGTAGCGGTTCTCATTATCAAGGCGGCGGCGGGCCAGCGACAACTGCGACCGAAGTTATTGCCAGCCAAAACCAAATCCCAATGTTGAGCCCAACCAGTGACGCGGCTCTCAAAGCCTCTCAGGAAAAATATGCGAGCATCGCTGCGCAAGGTGGATTTCCACCAATCGCCCGCGGCAGCTATAAAAACGGTTCAAAGGGTGCCGCAATTGGCGCTTTAAACAAGCACCTTTTTATGGAGGGATATTTGCGGGCTGAAGGCACGCAAGGCGAATTTGAGCAGCTTTATACAAATGCGACCGAAGAAGCCGTTTCACATTTTCAACGCAATATGGGTCTTGCAGTAACAGGCAAAGTTGACAACGCGACACTATCTGAATTGAACATTTCTGCTGATGAACGATTACGGACGATTGCAGCAAACCTTCCACGATTGGCAATTTATGAGAAAGATTTGGGCGATCGTTATTTGGTCGTGAATGTCCCTGCCCAACAGCTTGAAACAGTAAGCGCTGGCAAAGTGTTCTCCCGCCACAATGTGATTGTAGGCAGGCCTGAACGCCCAACACCCGTGGTGATGACGCCACTGGCAACCGTGAAATTCAATCCATATTGGAATGCGCCGGTCTCCATCGTCGAGCGCGATATTCTTCCAAAAATGGTTTCAGGCACACAAGTACTGACCGACATGAATATGAAAGTGTTTGAGGGCGGGCCAAACGGTGCGGAAGTTGATCCGAGTTCTGTAAGGTTTACTCCCGCAAACATCGACAAATATTTGTTCCGCCAAGAGCCGGGCCCGCACAGCGCAATGGCCACCGCCAAAATTGAGTTTCCGAGCACGTTCGGTATTTACTTACATGACACACCAGAACCACAACTATTCAAAACCTCAAATCGGTTTTATAGCTCGGGCTGCATCCGCGTTGAAAAAATGCCGCTGTTGGTTGAATGGGTTTTGAATGGCCAGGATGGTTTTTCTGCACCAAAGATTTCGTCAATGGCCGAGACATTGGAACGCCTTGATGTTCCATTGGCGGCCCCACCGCAATTGCGTGTAGCTTATTTAACCGCTTGGCCAACAGCTGGCGGCACAGTGGCTTTCCGCAAAGATATCTACAACATGGATTCGTCGGGCTTCACCGTTGGTCAGCCCATGCCCGTGGGCGAATCTAGCCCTGATGGCTTGCGCTATGTGTTAAAACCTTTGCCGCGCCAAGTTTCAGTTGATGCAGCAGAAGCGGAATCGTCGAACTTCTTCTCACTATTTGGCAAAAGGCCTACAACTAAAAACGACAAGACATCTTTTGCCAGCCCGCCCAAGAAAAACATTTTTGGTGCAAAGTTGGCCTCAGCGTCAACAGTTTCTGTCGATCCACCGGTTTCGACAAAAAAGGCAAAACTTGGAAAAGACAAGAAGCCGTTTGTTGGTTTATTCAATTGGGCTGCATATAAGAAAGATGCACCAACCACTCTAACGGGCGGTAAAAAGTTAAAGAAACTGGCCAAGAAAACCAAGCCCAGTGCATCTGGTGCAGTTCCGCCTGAACCAACGATTGGTGCAGCAGACGGTGTTCCGCCTGAGCCGATGATTGCGGTCAAGAAAAAGAAAAAGATCGTGGCCGCCAACGATGTTCCACCGGTAAAGCCCGCTAATTAAACGAATAGGCCCTGCGCCAATCTGGGCCTAGACCGCATTCGCACAGTCTGTATAGAGCAGGGGCTTAATTTAGGGGATTCTGCCATGGCCAAAAAACCTGCAAAAAAGATCGCAAAGAAACCAGTCCGCAAAGCGGCGCCCAAAAAGCCGACAGCGCTTTATCCCGGTTTCTTCAAAGATAAGCTTGCCAAAGCGGATCCCAAGATCGCCCGCGCCATCGTCAATGAACTAAAGCGCCAACAGCAAGAAATTGAACTGATCGCCTCGGAAAACATCGTCTCGCGCGCCGTGCTTGAAGCGCAAGGGTCAATCATGACCAACAAATATGCCGAAGGCTATCCGGGCAAGCGCTATTATGGCGGCTGCCATTATGTGGATATATCGGAACAATTGGCCATCGACCGCGCCAAAGAATTATTCGGCGCAACTTATGCCAACGTGCAGCCCCATTCCGGCGCCACTGCAAACCAAGCCGTTTTCTTCGCATTGCTCCAACCCGGTGACACCTACATGGGCCTCGACCTCGCCTGTGGCGGCCATCTTACCCACGGCTCACCTGTAAACCAATCTGGCAAATGGTTTAAAGTCGTGCCCTATAAAGTGCGCGAAGACGATCAAACCATCAACTATGATGAAGTGGCCGCATTAGCCCTTCTCGAAAAGCCAAAGCTGATCATCGCTGGCGGCTCAGGCTATCCACGCATTATTGATTTCAAACGCTTCCGTGAAATCGCTGATTCAGTGGGCGCCTATTTCTTTGTTGATATGGCCCACATCGCTGGCCTCGTGGCAGGCGGCCAACATCCAAACCCGTTGGATTATGCGCATGTAGTAACCACAACCACACACAAAACCTTGCGCGGGCCCCGCGGTGGTTTGATTCTGTCGCGCGATGAAGCCATCGGCAAAAAAATCAACTCAGCCGTATTCCCAGGGCTTCAAGGCGGCCCACTCGAACATGTCATTGCTGCCAAAGCCGTGGCCTTTGGTGAAGCGCTCAAACCCGCGTTTAAAAAATACGCCAAACAAGTTGTGCTGAACGCCAAAGCACTCGCCGCAACCATGGTCGAAGGCGGCTGCGATATCACCACAGGCGGCACCGACACGCATTTAATGTTGGTCGATCTCCGCAAAAAAGGCATCAACGGACGCGATGCTGAAAAAGCCTTGGGCCGCGCCTTTATAACTTGCAACAAAAACGGCATTCCATTTGACCCTGCCCCCTTTACCATCACATCAGGTATCCGCTTGGGCTCGCCAGCCGGCACCACGCGCGGCTTTGGCGAAGTTGAATTCCGCGAGATCGGCCGCTTGATCATCGAAGTGTTAGACGGTCTTGCCAAGTATGGTGAAGAGGGCAATGCTAAAGTGGAATCAGCTGTGAAGCGCAAAGTGTTGGCTTTGACCAAACGGTTCCCGATTTACTCATAAAAGGACTCCCCAATGCGTTGCCCATTCTGCGGAAACGCTGATACCCAGGTGAAAGATAGCCGCGCCAGTGAAGACGGCACGGCCATCCGAAGGCGTCGCGCATGCCCCGATTGTGCGGGACGCTTCACCACATTCGAGCGCGTGCAATTGCGTGAACTCAGCGTGCTCAAACGCTCTGGAAGGCGAACCGCATTCGACCGAGACAAACTCGCAAAATCCGTTCAAGTCGCCTTGCGCAAACGCCCCGTTGACCAGGAACGCATCGAACGCATGGTCAGCGGCATCGTGCGTCAATTAGAAAGCTTGGGCGAAACCGAAATCAAATCCGAAACCATCGGCAAGCTGGTGATGGAAGGCCTCAAAAACCTAGACGACGTAGCCTACGTCCGCTTCGCCTCCGTCTACCGCAATTTCCGTGAAGCGAAAGATTTTGAGGAGTTGCTGGGAGAACTGAGTGATGAAGATAAGGGGCAGGGCTAAGAACCCGCTATGCCAGAACTGCTTTAGATTTCTCACTCCACAATAGAAACACTGAAGCCGCGATAATCATAGCAATACCGATCCATAAATTGCCTTCGGGCAAATATCCGAACGCCAAGAACCCGGCCACGATATTAAACGGCAAGCGCAAATCATCAAACGGCTGCAGCACGGATGCATCCGCTTTGGAATAAGCCTTGGTCAAAAAATACTGCGCGGCAAATTGAATGGCACCAGCCAACAACACCAAATACAAAATCTTGCCCGATGGCACTTCAAACCCCGCAATGCCAGACAACACCGCATTGATGGGCGACAGCAACAGCAACAACCACATCGTAATCGTCTCAGACTTTTCATGCCCCGTCAGTTGCTTGGTGATCAGCGAAGCCGCCCCCCACAAAACCGCAGCAGCCACAGGGGCAAGTGACCACGCATTAAATCCCGAAGACCAAGGCTGCAACACAACCATCGCTCCAGAAAATCCCAGCCCAGCGGCAAACCAGCGCCGTGGTTCCACATTTTCACCCAGAAACAATTTCGCCCCTAACAAAATGAAAAATGGCGATGTCATCACCAGCGCAATCACCTGCCAAATCTGCACCCCATGCGAAAGCCCCATCACAAAGGCTTGAACCCCAAGTGCTGATAAAACCACGCGGATAATATGTTGCATAGGATAGTCAGTTTTCAGCGAACCCAAACCACTTTTCCAAATAAATGGAAGCGAAACTAAGAGCGCGATAAAATACTGCCAGAACGCATCAGATTGTGGCTTAAATCCAAGCCCGCCATAATCGGGTGAGCCTGTCACGGTTTGCGTAATCACATTGATCACAGCAAAAGCCGCCCCTGCCGCCACCATATAGCTGGCACCCACAATCAAGCCTGTCGATTTCTGTTTCATGTCCCAATCCCTATGAACCAACCAAACCGTTAAAACCTCCACCGCATTAACACAAGCATAAGCCTATGCGCATCCCGCATTGTGTTTCCGTCAAAGCCCAGCTATTCCCCCACCATGACCACGCCCCGCAAAGCTCCCATCGCCCGTTCCGCCGCAAGGCTGGGCGCAGTGCAGGCGCTTTATCAAATGGATATTGCCACAGCTGACTTAGGCGAAACTCTGGCGCAATTTTCCAGCCGTGTTGTCGGCAATGATTTTGATGATGGCCAGTGCGGCGAGGCGGATTTTAAACACCTGCGCGAAGTTGTCGAAGGTGCGGTGCGTGAACAAGCATTGATTGACCCCACGGTTGATATGCTGCTCGACAAAGACTGGCCGCTGCACCGTTTGGATGCAACCTTGCGCGCCATCATCAGGGCAGGGGCATACGAAATCATGTTTAAAGAAAACGTGCCCGCCAAAGTCGCAATCAACGAATATGTAAACGTAGCCAGCGCTTTCTTCGACGGCGAAGAACAAAAATTCGCCAATGCCGTTTTAAACAATCTCGCCAGACAACGCCGCCCAGAAGAATTTGCCGCGTGACAACGCAAGCCCCTCGCACCACCATCCTGCTGTTGGCCATCGCGCAATCATTATACTCGTGCGCAGTGATCACCGTCTTCGCCACAGGCCCACTCGTCGGCCTTATGCTCGCACCAAACCAAGGCCTCGCCACCTGGCCCGTCACCAGTTTCGTAGTCGGCTCCATGCTCGCCGTTTGGCCCGCGTCCATGTTGATGAAAGTCTATGGCCGCAAACCCGTCTTCGCAGGAGGTGCCATTTCCAGCATCATCGGCGCACTCGTCTCGGTCTATGCCATCTATCACAGCAACTTCTATCTCTTTTGCATCGGCGCCGCCCTGCAAGGCGTGCTCCAAGCCACCTCCGGCTTTTATGCCTTCACCGCTGCAGAAGCCGCAGGCCCGGAAGATAAATCCGTGGCCATCTCTTGGGTGCTCACGGGTGGTGTTGTGGCCGCAGTAGCCGGAACGCTCATCTCTGGCGGCACGCGCGATCTGCTCGCCCCATTTACATTCGCAGGAACATATCTCGCCGTCGTCGCCTTCTCAATTCTCAGCCTCATCGTCTTTGCTATGATGCAAGTGGCCAAGCCCACCCAAGCCGAAATACAAGGCCCACAAAGAAGCTGGCCCGAACTCTTGGCCCAACCCAAACTCGTGATCGCCATGGCCACAGCGATTTTGTCCTACGCTTTAATGAACCTCATGATGACAGCGGGCCCCGTCGCCATGAAAATTTGTGGCTTCGACACCGACGCTTCGATCTGGGTCATCCAATGGCACGTGCTGGCCATGTTTGTTCCCAGCTTTTTCACAGGCGTGTTGATCAAACGCTGCGGCGTGAACCTGATCACTGGTCTCGGCATGGGCATTTTGATCTGCGCTGGCATTGCAGCCCTCAGCGGCATCACCTTCACCCACTTCTCCGTAGCCCTCATCTTGCTCGGCCTAGGCTGGAACTTCGGCTTCATCGGCGGCACCACAATGCTCACCACCACCTATCAGCCCGCCGAACGCGCCAAAGTCCAAGCCGTAAACAATTTCGGCGTCTCGTTTATGGTCGCCATTGCGTCAGCCAGCAGCGGCCAAATGCTCAGCCACTTCGGCTGGGCCAGCGTGGCACTGACGGTGATGCCGATAGCAGCGGTGATGTTGGCTGTGATCCTAGTGCGATCAAAAACCAGCCACCAGCCACTATAACTTGCTACTTCCCTCGCCCCGTCGGGGCGAGAGTTGGGGCCCATGCGAAGCATGGGAGGGTGAGGGGCCTTAACGAAGGTTCAGTCTTATACAATTAAGTGGGGTGGCACCGTAATCCCGTTGATGATGCCCGCACCCGCATCGACGACTTCATTGCAAATATCTACAACACCGAACGCTTGCATTAAGCTCTGGGCTATCTCTCACCCCTTGAGTTTGAAACCGCTTTTGCTATGACAAACACGAACTGAACAAAAACATGAAAACCACTGTAACCGTATTTACCGTGTCTCACTTATGGGGTGCAGTCTAGGGGCGTCACCCTAATTCCGTAATCCAAGTTTAGTAATTAAATGGGGTAGCACCATAATCAATAATCCAAAATAGTCCGTGCTGTTGCGATGCATTATAAATCTTGATTATCTTTATGTCTTTTTCCAAGCATCCGCCAAATAGATGACCGAAGGATTCTTCGTATCTTTTTGGTTACTGCTAGTTGAGAGTTCAAGAAGTTCCTCGGTTTCCGAAACGGTGAGTGGGTAGAATCTGGAATTTGAAACAATTCTTGGCACAATCACCCTGCTATGTATCTGTAGTCTAACATCGGGCAAGGGTCTCAAAATTAAGTCCTCGTCAGCAATCTGTCGCAACGATCCGAGCGTTGTTTGTGCATCAAATTTCACTTCAAGTTTGGCTTTTTGAGCAACACCCGTCATCGTATCGATAAGAATTTTGTTGGTCAGACTTCCATCAAATTCTTGCACCAGTCCGACGCACTGGAATTCTAAGATTGCCGCCCATGTGTGCTCGGATTGGACAGGTCGGAAGTAGGCGATGTGTTCACCAATTTCGGTTGGTATTTGCTCAGCTTTCCAGTTTTGAAATAAGCAATCAACTAAATCCAGTGCAGAGGGCGGGTGTTCTCGATCAATAGTGAGGAGAACGCTTTTTTGCGGCGCTAAACCCGGCCCTTCGACGTAAGGGAAGTCATTGATCTGTGTAATTGATGCAAGAACATACAGCACCGATTGAAAAGCCCGATAGACTTCTTCCTGTAGTCGATTTGAACTTAATCCATCGTAGAACAAGGTGCTCATACCCAGTCTGTTGGCAGATTCCTGTGCAACAGAAGTAAATCCTTTGGCACTCACGAATATTCCTTGATCAACCGGAATGCCAACTTGTTCCAACGCGAATTTGAAATCTCCAACATGGCTGATGTCGATTTTTGATTTTTCATTTTTGCAACTGATGGCGACGCGTGCAGGAAACGCAGTATTGGTGGATGAAACTAAGACGTCAATTTCTCTTGTGTGTCTCTTAGGGGAGTTAATAATTGGCAACTTAATTCGAGTTTCAACTTTAAATCCGGGTGTTCGATATAAGTCGGTTACAAGGTCTTCAAGTAGACTTCCTTTTTTATTATTGCTCACCCTAGAAACGTCTCCGAATAATGTCGCCAATACACTTAATTGTTTGTTGATTGTCTAAGCCGCCCGCTCCAACGGCACAATCTTCGCCAATTCCTCCGCCAACTCCCGCTTCGCAATCACCGTATCATAACTCGCCTGCAACCGCAGCCACCAGCCGTCCGACAGCCCGAAAAAACGGCAGAGGCGCAAATCGGTATCGGCACTGATCCCGCGCTTGCCGGAAACAATATCACCAATGCGTTGAGCCGGAACACCAATGCTTTTTGCCAAACGATATTTTGTCATGGCCAAAGGCAGCAGAAACTCTTCCTCCAACATTTCTCCGGGTGAGACCGGAGCAATCATCTTTGTCATTTTGTTATCCTCATAGCGCCCCAAGCTCCCGCTTCGGCATCACCGGAGAAGGAAACACCCCCAGCACCAAAGCGCGGCACATCACGCAAAGCAACATCTGGCGGTTCGAATCAAATGACCCGTGCGGCGAGCTCGCGAAATTCCTTTGTGGCAGGAATTGCGCTCAAAGCCCCGCAGCCTTCCGAAGCGCATCATTCAATCGGCCTTGCCAGCCTTTGCCAGTCGACTTGAATTTATCTATCACATCGCCGTCCAAGCGCAGAGAAATTTGCTTGCGTGGATTGGCAACAGCCGGTCGCCCTCTACCGCGACGGATTGTATCCATCAGGTCAGGAAAAGCTTCGGCAAAAGGTTTGGCTTGCGTCAAATCGGCGTCGCTTGCTTCCTTGGCATCATCATCAGAAGCGATCTGCTTCTGCAATGCAGCTTCTTCCGCGTCAGTGAGTTTGAAATTTCTGCGCATAATATTCTTCATAGGCTTTCCTTTCTTTTCGGCTTGCCCGCCGCATCGAGATAACCGACAAACCTTGCGAACCCAATTTTGCAAAAACCGTTGCGATCACATCTCCTGACAAAACGCCAATGGCCATGAACCGATCCAACTTTGCAGGAACAACAATTGAACCTGCAAAATATTCGATATCGATATCCGCAAAATCGAGACCATGTTTTGTGAGATTTTGAAGACGCTTTGGCTCATCAAAACTGATTTGCATGCGTATTATATGTATCACATTTAATCGAGATTGCAATAAATAAAGTGAGACAACAAATTGTGTTGATCTGAAGCGTGTTGCCTGCGCCGCTGTATCTCCACATTTCTCTATCCCAACGTCGTCTTCGTGAGCTTGCAAGACTTGTCGGGGCAGGGTGATGGGGAATTTCGAACCCATTTGTGGAGTGTAACGACATATATCCGCTCCACCGTACGCTGTCAAGCATAAAATGCTAGACTAAGAAATAATCATATTGTGGCCATATTCTAATCTCGCCAAATTTCCACATTCCCATCAATATTCTGAGTTGCGCCAATCATTTGCATCAACATCTTCCCCTCAATTCGCAATTGCAAATGTGGCTAAATTTTGCCATACCGTGCCCACATTTCCAGCACCGGCGCAGTGAAGCGTGAGTCGATCACGAAAGTGATCGAGCCTTAAGGGGGGTGCATGATGGTTCCGCAAAAGTCTAACAACTTTTGCGCATCATGCACTAGTCGCGGCCATCGGTCAGGGTTCTGGAGCAACAACAACTTTTTGACCAAAGGTTTTATCATGACCAATACACTCTGGCTGATCGTGCTCGCAGGGGCACTCTCAATCGTGTACGGCATTATCACCACACGCGGCCTGATGGCTGCTGATGCTGGTTCTGCCCGTATGCAAGAAATTTCCGCAGCTGTGCGCGAAGGTGCGCAGGCTTATTTGAAACGCCAATATTATACGATCGGTGCAGTTGGCGTCGTGATCTTCATCATCGCATTTATTCTGCTCGGCAAATTTTCAGCCATAGGCTTTGCCATCGGCGCAATCCTGTCAGGCCTCGCTGGTTTCATCGGCATGAACGTGTCAGTGCGGGCAAACGTGCGCGTTGCTCAAGCAGCCACCAAATCATTGGCAGGCGGTCTTGATCTCGCCTTCAAAGCAGGCGCGGTAACGGGCTTGTTGGTTGCGGGGCTTGGGCTTTTGGGCGTCACACTTTATTTTGGCTTCCTGACAGCTTCGCTCCACATGGACCCAACCAGCCGCGACGTAATTGACGCGCTTGTTGCTCTTTCATTCGGCGCTTCTTTGATTTCGATTTTCGCGCGTCTCGGCGGCGGCATCTTTACCAAGGGTGCAGACGTGGGCGGCGACATGGTGGGCAAAGTTGAAGCAGGCATCCCTGAAGATGATCCGCGCAACCCAGCAACTATCGCTGATAACGTTGGCGACAATGTTGGCGACTGCGCTGGCATGGCCGCTGACTTGTTTGAAACATATGTGGTGACAACTGTGGCCACCATGGTTCTCGCAGCGATTGTCCTGCCAGATGCCATGAAACTTGCGGGCATGGTTCTGCCACTGGCCATCGGTGGCGCCTGTGTGATCACCTCGATCATCGGTACCTTCTTTGTAAAACTCGGCGCCAACAACAACATCATGGGCGCTTTGTATAAAGGCATTATTGCCACTGGAGTTTTCTCACTCGCGGCTTTGTATCCGGTTATCGCTTATATGTTCGGCGACATGCATGCTGATCTTGGCGGTTTTACACCCACCAACTTGTTTGAATGTGGCATTGCAGGTTTGGTGATCACAGGTCTGCTGATCTGGATCACGGAATACTACACCGCCACAGGCAAGCGCCCAGTCAACTCCATCGCTGAAGCATCAATCACTGGCCACGGCACAAACGTGATCCAAGGTCTTGCTGTTTCGATGGAAGCCACAGCAATTCCTGCAATCATCATCATCGCAGGCATCTTGGTCACCTTTAACCTCGCAGGCCTCTTTGGCATCGCCGTTGCCGTTACGACCATGCTCGCCCTCGCTGGCATGGTTGTGGCACTTGATGCGTTTGGCCCCGTAACTGATAACGCAGGCGGTATTGCTGAAATGGCGGGCCTTCCCAAAGAAGTGCGCCACAACACCGACGCGCTTGATGCAGTGGGCAACACCACCAAAGCTGTAACCAAGGGCTACGCTATCGGTTCAGCTGGTCTTGGCGCACTCGTATTGTTTGCCGCCTACACGCAAGATTTGAAGTTCTTTGCTGCGCACGCATCGCCTGGCTCATTCTTCGAAAATGTAAACGTAACATTCGATCTCTCATCACCTTATGTGGTGGTGGGCCTGTTGTTCGGTGGCTTGCTGCCATATCTGTTTGGCGGCATGTCAATGACGGCGGTTGGCCGCGCAGCGCAAGCCGTGGTGGTTGAAGTGCGCCGCCAGTTCCGCGAAAACCCCGGCATAATGAAGGGCACAACCAAGCCTGATTATGCCAGAGCGGTAGATTTGCTCACCAAAGCTGCAATCAAGGAAATGATCATTCCGTCAATGCTGCCCGTGTTCTCGCCCATTGTTGTGTTCTTTGTGATCAACGCAATTGCAGGCAAGGCCCAAGCCTTCTCCGCCGTGGGCGCCATGCTCATGGGCGTGATCGTGACAGGCCTGTTCGTGGCCATCTCAATGACCGCAGGCGGCGGCGCTTGGGACAACGCCAAGAAATCATTCGAAGATGGTTTCGTGGATTCCAAAGGCGTGAAACATTTGAAGGGTTCCGAAGCTCATAAAGCCAGCGTCACCGGCGACACAGTAGGCGACCCCTACAAAGACACCGCCGGCCCAGCGGTCAACCCGATGATCAAAATCACCAACATCGTGGCCTTGTTGATGCTGGCGGTATTGGCCGGGCATTAACTTCACCTTTCTCATCCTCCCCCGTCCCGGGGGAGGTGCCCCACTTGGGGCGGAGGGGGAAGTCTTCCAACTCAAATCTCAACAGCCGGAGCACCAATGTTCCGGCTTTTTTTATTTAAAGGGTATTATGTGAAAACGAATTGTTGACAATTTTAGTTCAAGATTGTAAATTCACGCTAAGGATTATGTGGTGAAATGATTTACAAACTTGAGTTGGAAAATTTTTATAGCTTTCGCGACCAGCAGGTTCTTGATCTATCTGTGCCCTTAACTGCACCTTCTGACCCAGAAAGATTTGGAGAAATATTTTCAGGTTCAAAGCTTCGGGCACCGAAAGTTTTGGCACTTTTCGGTGCAAACGCATCTGGCAAGTCAACGATCCTGAGGGCGATTTCATTCCTTTCTTGGTTTGTAACACGCAGTTTTGACCACTCAGGATCGGCTTTGCCAATTGAAAGATTCAATGATTTTGAATCTTCAAACCGACCTATTCGCTTAGCAATTGAGTTTGGCGGTGCATTGAATTTAGGAAAAGCTCTGGAGGACGCCAGACCAGCAAGCGGTATCGCTTCTCATGGTGTCTATCGTTATGAGCTTGAGCTGGCGACAAAAGATGGGTTTGTAGGCGTCGTGAATAAGGAAACCCTTCTCCAGAAGCCAAATGGTGAAGGTCGATGGCATCGAGTTTTTGATCGGCAAGTCTCCACTAAGCTTTTGGGGTCAAAACAATTCCCTCTTTCGGGCTTTGCGCAAGTAACTGACAAAGTGCGCACAAATGCCAGCGTCGTTTCGACATTGGCGAAGTTTAACCATCAGCCATCGCAATTGTTTATCAGCGCTGCAAACAAGGTATTGAGCAATATATTCATAGATAAATTCGAGCCTGCAGATAGTGCAGTTTTTGCTCAGATGGCGGGCAATCCTGAACTTGTTCAGAAATTAAACGCAGATCTCCAACGAATTGATGTAGGCATTGAAAAGGCAGAAGTTCTCCAAACAGCGATTGGACCTACTTTGGTTTTCAACCATGAAGGACACAATGGAAATATGCCTTGGACACTTGAAAGCCATGGAACACGGTCTTTCATTCGTGTTTTTCCATGGCTTTCATCTGCTTTGGCGCAAGGAGGAGTTGCTGTACTGGACGAGTTGGATATTTCAATCCACCCTCTCATACTTCCTGAAATTATAAGATGGTTTTACAGCAAAGAAAGAAATCCAAATGACGCACAACTTTTCATGTCTTGCCATGCCGTATCTCTTTTGGAAGAGCTATCAAAAGAAGAGATAGTGATGTGCGAAAAAGATCATCAGGGGCGAAGCACTGTTTATAGCTTAACGGACGTTAAACCAACACTCCGCAAGGATAATTACTATCGAAAATATATGGGGGGCGAATATGGGGCAGTCCCTCGGATAGGCTGAGAATGGTTAGAAGAATCATTCCATCTCGCCGCCCAGTTTTTCTTGGGTGTGAAGGCGAGTCCGAACAAGCTTACTGTATCGTTCTTGGAGATATTATAAAGCAAACGGTAAACAATGTTCATCTCGAAGCTATGCTGCTGGGTGAGGGTGCGGGTAACCCATTGGCAAAAATGAAAAAGGCGATAAAGAAAATCGAACAATATGAGCGAACCCGTTCTAAATTTTGGAAGAAAGCGGTGCTCATAGATTCGGACCTTATCGATCACGATTTAGAACAGAAAATTCTAACAGAAAATCTAGCATCATCACGTGGGATTCAAATTATATGGCAGCAGCCGTGCCACGAGGCGTTTTTGCTTCGTCATCTTCCAAACTGTTCTCAACTTCGACCTCCTGCCACCGTACTCGCTGGCAGAGAACTTGGCATGAAGTGGCCGAGCTACAAGAAGCCAATGTCCAGCATACAAATTGCTAAAAAAATCAATCTCAATGGACTGTTTCAAGTTTCGGCCGTGGAGCCTGAGTTCCGAACATTTCTAACTGAAATCGGATGGTATTAGGCCCATCATATTCCGGGATTTATATTTTTACGCCCCATCCGAAACATGTTATTTATTCCTCATGACCGAACCCTTCAAATTCAAACTCGCCCACGATCACACCCGCTGGAAGCACAGCCATAACTTCGCCTTTGGCCATGAAGTGGAAAGTGAGCGCCGCACATTTTGGGTGATGCTGCTGACGGCGGCTATGACTATTATTGAAATTGGAGCAGGGTGGTTCTATCACTCAATCGCTGTGTTTGCCGATGGTTGGCACATGTCCACCCATGCGCTGGCGCTGGGCATCGGCTATTTTGCCTATCGTTATGCAAGGTTGCATTCCAAGAACAGCGCCTACACCTTCGGCACCGGAAAGATTCATGCGCTTGGCAGTTATTCCAGCGCCTTGATTCTGGCCTTCGTGGCGCTGTTTGTTTTTGGACAATCCGTTTGGGGCTTCATTAGCCCTGAAATCATTTCATATAATCAGGCCATCCCCGTTGCCTTCGTTGCGCTGTGTGTAAACCTTCTCTCGATAAAACTTTTGCATGTGGGCGGCGAACATAGCCACGAAGATGGCCACGGCCATGAGCACGACCATAATATGAAAGCCGCCTTTGCCCATGTGGTGGTGGATGCGATGACATCAGTTCTGGCGATAATTGCATTGCTGGCTGGCAAATATTGGCATTGGACTTGGATGGATCCGCTGGTGGGCATCATCGGTGCAATCATTATTGCGCAATGGGCATGGGCCTTGTTGAAGAACGCGATGAAAATGTTATTGGACAGACAGCCTGCCAATAATCTTTTGCAAGAGATTCAAACCAAAATTGAAAGTGATGGTGACAGTCAGATTTCCGATTTGCATTTGTGGAATGTAGCACCTGGCCGCCTTGCTGCCATCGTGTCGGTCGTCTCGCATGAACAAAGGCAAGCCGACGAATATAAGCTTCGCTTAAGCGGCCTTGGCCTTGCTCATGTGACAGTTGAGTTAAATCACTGCGTGCGGTGACAGAGCCTTTGCATTCCTAAACCTCCGTAGGTTCAAAAATGATTTCGGTTTTGCGCGATGATAAATGGTTCATCACCGCATTTCCTACTCCCGCAATCGCCACCAGTGCAATGCCAACGAATGTGTAAAAATCTGGAGCTTGGTGAAAAAACACAATGCCCAGCAAGGTGGCCCAAGCGATATGGGCATAAGTGAAAGGCGCCAGCAACGAAACTGGTGCACGGGCATAAGCCATTGTGAATAGACTGTGCGCTACGAGAGATATGACGCCAATGAAGAGCATCAAACCAAAATCAGGCAAGGCCGGAAATGTTGCTGGCATCGTCCACGGCAATTGTGCGCCATAAAATACAGAGCCCACAACACCAACATAGAACATTTGGGTTTCAATCGATTCAGTTTTGGAGAGAAGGCGCGATAAAATTGGATAAATCACAGCGGTGATCAGGCACAGAAACGAATAGAACAAGCCAATGCCAGAAAGGTTTGTGCCGGGCCGCACAATGACCAGCAAACCAAGAAAGCCAAAGCACGTGGCAACCCATGCATACCATTTCACTTTTTCGCCCAAGATCGGCATTGAAACAAACAAAACGATCAATGGCCCGAGATAGAGAATGCTGACCATTTCAGCGAGCGGCATGGCGCGGAGTGCCAGCCCGCCTGCGAGCGATCCCAAAGCCAGTGCCAACCCTCGTGCTATAACGAGCCACAAGCGATTGGTTTTTACAAATGCCCAGCCAAGTCGCGGCAAAAAGACGGCGAGCATCAAAATCAGGTTCACAAAATAGCGTATGGCTTGCACAAATGGCACGGAGTAGGTGGTGAAAAGATATTTGCCAGCTGCGTCCTGGCAAGCAAAGAGAAAAACCGCAATGAGGATGAGAACTATGCTCCGGATCGTGTCGGAGTTATTTTGATTGTCCACTCTTAGCCGTCCCCCATGGGGCGAATATTTTGCATTTCAACAGTCATTTGCCGAAGAATAGCCTGTCCGCTTAGAACCGACGCTTCAACTGATTTTCACTACCACCCACACCCGGTGTAGCGGAGCTGAGTGAATGCAGCAGTTCCTGCAGCAATGTGAGCTCGGAACCGGTCACAGGCGTTTTGCGCGAATTAATATCGATAACACGCCCATCTTGAAGACCATATTGAGCGGTGGATGTAACTTGGTCGTTTTTGTTAAAGCGTATGGCGATGACCTCGCGGCTGGTTTCAACCGGAGTTAAGAATGAACGCGCTTCAGTTGTGCTGGTGATGTAATAATAGCTATCGCCTTGGAAGTTGACCGACGCTGTTGTGGAGGGCGAGCCCAATATGCCTTCGACTTCAGATTTGGCCATGCCCTCGGAGACTTGTGCAAAGGCACCTGCTTTGGGGTAATAGCCACGGTGGTTGATCTGCGGCGTGCAAGCCGTCATAAGACCCGTAATCAACCCAACAATCAACAATTGAGAAGCTGTGCCGCTCTGCTTAAAACCCATCATGACCGAATCTTATATCCAAACCAAAAATTATGAAGCCTTTTGCCCCGATAATGCGGGAGGGGCAAGCCGATGATTTTGAGCAAGCTATTTGCCAGAAAACCATCTGCGGCCCAGCGTCTCTATGAGGCGATTGTGGCAGACGCACGGCAGGAAAAATTTTATGCGGAAATGGATGTGCCCGACACTTTAGACGGGCGGTTTGATATGATCGTGTTGCATATGTTTTTGGTTCTTGATCGTTTGCGCGGCGATGCCGCTGATATGGGCCAGCAACTGACCGATACGTTTTTCAAGGATTTGGACCGGACGTTGCGCGAAATGGGCATTGGCGATTTGTCCGTGGCCAAGAAAATCCGACCTATGGCAGAGGCTTTCGCCGGGCGGATCAAAGCCTATGCAACGGCTGCTGAAGAGGGTGCGTTGGTCGAAGCTTTACAGCGCAATGTCTATGGCGGCGCAGCAAACCCAAAAGCATCTGAATTGGCGCAGTGGATGCAAAATGCCAAAGTGAAGTTAGGTTCAACATCAATAAAATCCATATTGGACGGGGAATTGCGCCTCAAATGAGCAAGATTAAAACACCGAAAACTGAATTTTCACACCCTCTCATTGTTGATAGAGTGCCGCGAAAAGGCAGCCATGAAGTTTTTGCGGCTGAAGAGGCTGAGTGCAAAGCCTTGGCTGTGCGATTTGATCTACCGGCGATCCATTCATTGAAGGCGCATTTGATTGCAACACCATGGCGCGGTGGTGGATTGAAGGTAACGGGTGATTTTACGGCTGATTTGGAACAAGTCTCAGTGGTCAGCCTTGAACCGTTTCGGCAGACTTACAAATATGAAGTTGAACGCTATTTCTTGCCCCCTAAAATTGCCATCGATGGCATCGACGAAGATGCCGAGATTATTGACAATGGCGAAGTGGATTTGGGTGAATTGGTGGCAGAAAACTTGAGCTTGGAGCTTGACCCCTATCCACGTAAAAAAGGCGAAGAGTTTGCGGATCACGAGGAATCGGACGAGACTTCAGAGGGCGAACCCGCAAAACCATCACCCTTCGCCAATTTGATAAAGCTGGACAAACCCCCCAAAAAGACCACTTGAATTTAGGTGTTGTTTCAAGCCTACAAGGCTTTATCTTGTGGTTGGCGCAGTTGAAGCAACAGAATCGGAATTTATCAGCCAAATGTTAGAAAAACAAACCCTCGCCCTTGATGCGATGGGCGGTGACTTGGGGCCAGAAGTGGTCATTCCGGGTGCTGCCTTGGCAGCATTGCGCCATCCGGGTTTGCGATTCATTTTGTTTGGCGACCTTGCCAAGATGAAACCATGGCTCGACAAACATCCCAAACTTGCCGCCGTTGCGCAGATGCGACATGCGGATGTTTCAGTGGCGATGGATGAAAAACCCAGCCAAGCATTGCGTCGTGGCCGTAATAAAAGCGGAATGTGGTTTGCCATTGATGCGGTGCATAAGGGTGAGGCGCATGCTGTGGTTTCTGCAGGCAATACGGGTGCTTTGATGGCAATGTCGCGGTTTATTTTGCGTACGTTACCCGGCATTGAGCGCCCGGCGATTGCCGCAGTGTGGCCAACCACACGCGGTGAAAGTGTAGTGCTGGATGTCGGTGCCACCGTTGGTGCCGACTCACGCCAGCTTTTGGAATTTGCAATTATGGGCGAGGCCATGGCGAGCTGTCTGTTTGGCATTGAACATCCAACAGTTGGGCTGCTCAACATTGGTGTTGAAGAAGTTAAGGGCAACGAAGACGTGAAAGAAGCAGGCAGATTGCTGCGCGAGCTTAAGCTGCCGTTGCAATATGCGGGCTTTGTTGAAGGTGATGACATCGGCAAAGGCAAGGTGGATGTTGTGGTGACCGAAGGCTTCACCGGAAATGTGGCACTAAAAACCGCTGAGGGAACGGCCAAGCAAATTACCACATTTTTGAAAGCTGCACTGAATTCGACGATTGTAACGAAGCTTGGCGCATTTTTGGCCAGCGGTGCGTTTGATGCTTTGCGCGAACGTTTAGACCCACGCAAACACAATGGCGGCGTTTTTTTAGGGCTGAATGGTGTTGTGGTAAAAAGCCATGGTGGCACCGATGCTTTGGGCTTTGCAACGGCCATCGATGTTGCAGTCGATATGGTAAAAAATGGTTTGGTTGCGCGGATTGCTTCAGATCTTGCGGAAGTAAACGCATTGTTGCCGCAACAAGCGCAAGCGGCGGAGTAATTTTCCCGATGATGAGAAGTGTGATCAAGGGTGTGGGTACTTCTCTGCCTGCACGCGTTATGACCAACGCCGACATTAGTAAGATCGTTGACACGAGTCATGAATGGATTGTTGAGCGCACTGGCATTCATGCGCGCCATATTGCAGGCGAAGGCGAGACCACGCGCAGCCTTGCTGTTGCCGCCTGCCGCAAAGCGCTGGACGACGCTGGCATGAGTGCTGCAGATATTGATTTGATCATTCTGGCAACATCGACGCCTGACAACACGTTCCCTGCGACGGCGACGATGGTGCAGGCAGATTTGGGAATCACGCGGGGCGCTGCATTTGATTTGCAGGCTGTATGCTCTGGCTTCGTTTATGCGCTTTCAACAGCTGACGCGATGATCAAAGCAGGGCAGGCCAAAGGTGTTTTGGTGATTGGCTCCGAAACATTTTCTCGTATTCTCGATTGGACTGATCGCACGACCTGTGTGCTGTTTGGCGACGGAGCAGGCGCTTTTGTTTTAAGCGCAGAGCAAGGCAGAGGTGACAACAATGATCGCGGCATCCTTGGGTCGAAGTTGAGGTCTGACGGACGCTACAATGATAAGCTCTATGTTGATGGTGGTCCATCGACAACTAAAACTGTGGGCTACCTTCGTATGGAAGGTCGCGAAGTTTTTAAACACGCGGTGACGAATATTTCTTCAGTTATTGAAGAAGTGTTGAGCGATACAAAGATGAGTGCATCTGAGATTGATTGGTTTGTGCCGCATCAAGCCAATCGCCGCATTCTTGAAGGTGTGGCCAAAAAGCTTGGCATCGATGAGGCCAAGATCGTGATGACACTGGCCCATCATGGCAACACATCGGCAGCTTCAATTCCACTTGCTTTCGACGCCGCTTTAAAAGATGGTCGAATTAAACGTGGCCAACTGGTTTTGATGGAGGCAATGGGCGGCGGATTTACGTGGGGTGCCACCCTTGCGCGCTATTAAGAGTTGCGCTTAAGTTATTGAGAAGATAGACTGTTAAAATTGACCATGGCGTTATTTAGCGGTATGAGTCGTCAAAACTGTAGGTGGTTTTATGAGTGGCAAGACTCTTACGCGTGCTGATCTAACCGAAGTGGTGCACAGGGATATTGGCCTGTCGCGGACGGAATCAGCTGATATGGTCAATACTGTTTTGGATTTGGTGGCTGACTCTTTGGTTTCTGGCCACTCAGTTAAGCTTTCATCGTTCGGAACGTTTATGGTGCGGAGCAAACGCGAGCGCATGGGCCGAAACCCAAAGACGGGCGAGGAAGTGCCAATTACGCCGCGCCGCGTTTTGGTGTTCAGGCCAAGCCAGATCATGAAAAACATCATCAACGGCGAGGAACCGGGCGACGTCGATTGATATTGATTCACGGGGGCAGGAGCTTTGAGTTTGGAAAAATCACCAGACGCGTTTCGAACAATTAGTGAGGCAGCTGAAGAACTGACGGTTCCGCAGCATGTTCTGCGCTTTTGGGAAACACGTTTCACACAAATAAAGCCCATGAAACGGGCTGGCGGCAGGCGCTATTATCGTCCTGCTGATATTGAATTGCTCAAAGGCATTCACACGCTTCTGTATTCTCAAGGCTACACAATTCGTGGTGTGCAGCGCATTCTGAAAGAGGAAGGCGGGGCCTATGTTGTGGGCATTGGACGCGGTGAAGTTATGCCGCGCAAGGGTGACGCTGCGCGCGAAGGCGCTCCACCGCCTGGCACAGCCAAAGCTGCACCACGCATCGGAAAAGCACCATTGGCAAGGCCAATTGATGAAGCACCGAAGATAATCCATAAACTATCATCGGTTCAATCTGACGCTCTCAAGGCGGCGCTGAGGGATCTGACAGACGCGCGTAAAATGCTTGATCCACTTGATCGGTAAATCGATCATGCGCGGTTTGCGCCGATGACTCTCGGAAAAATGATTCAACTGGCCTTAGGCAGCGTAGGCTCACGTTTAGCTGGGGCAGGGATAAGCCTGATAACCCAGTTGGTTTTAACACGCAGCTTTGTAGCGGCAGATGTGGGCGTGATTTTTCTGGCCATGTCGATGGCAGCCATTTTCAGTCTAGTCGTTTCGGCCGGTTATCCGTCACTTGCGCTCACTCAACTCCCACGCTTTCAAGCGCTCGGCCTTCACCGATTGATAGCAGCATTCCATGGCGCGTTCTTAAGGGACTTTGCTTCAGTCACCCTTATGGTGTTTGTGATTGCAGGGGCTATCGTGTTGCTGGCTCCGATTGATCCCGGACTAAGGATTGCGCTTATCTTTGGCTGTCTATCGGCCATCCCATCAGGCTTGATGCGATACAATGGATCACTTGCAAACACATTGCGGCGTTACAAACTGGCCTTCTTGCCAGACTTCATTTTTCGGCCTGGATTGTTTTTTCTATACATCGCAGGCGCATTTATTCTCGGATACAAACTTTCGCTAATCCATGTGCTTTGGGCCTTCATTGCCTCCAACACGGTGGTCGCTGCAACATGGGCTCTAATGATGGGCCAAGATGGATTAAAGGTCAGTCATTGGTTTCAGGCACGGCCAAGACTGACAGCTGCGCTGCGTGGCAAGTTATTGGCGCTTTCAATTGTTGCGGCAGTCACAACTCTCTTCTCTGATGTCGTCACGCTGATCGGAGGATTCTTGCTTCCACACGATCAAGTGGCCTTACTCGGTCTGACCATCCGACTTGCCAGCCTTGCAGGCTTTGTGATCCAAGCTTCGCAGCAATTTGTATTGAGTGACCTGACTCATGCCATAACGGTGCATGACTCTAAGGCTGCAAATTCTATTTTGATGCGGATGAATTTGGTCACAATCGCAACTGTGATCGGCGCACTCATCGCGGCGATTTTGTTTGGCCGATATTTCTTAAGTTTTTTCGGCACCGTTTATGCTGATGGCCACTGGCTTTTGGTACTGTTTATTGTAGGCCAAGCGGTTCGAGCTGTGAGCGGCATGAACCAGCACATGCTTTCGATTGGTGGCTATCAGGTGCGTTCGGCTTTAGCTTGTGTGATAGGTGTAGCAATTCTGATTTTAAGCTGGCTCATTTTCCAACCCATGTTTGGCATATTAGGAGTCGGACTAGCAGTCATCGCGGCTGAGCTATGTTGGGGTTTAATAGTCGGAAGCCAAACCCAAAAACTGACAGGGCGCAGGGGTGATATGTTCTGGCTTATGGCCAAAAATGTGGATGCCAAGCTTTAAGCTTGGACTTTATCTTCAGGAATGCTAGAGCCAGCTCATCGTCGGAGCGTAGCGCAGCCCGGTAGCGCACTAGTCTGGGGGACTAGGGGTCGCAGGTTCGAATCCTGTCGCTCCGACCAATTATTCGTACAAAATTTGTTTTGATGTGAAATAAGCACATGAGATGGATCTTAATTGCACTTCTAACTCTATTGCCACTGACGGCATATGCCGAGATAGAAAAAATTGCTATTCCTAAAGATAAGAAAATGGCTCTTTATTGGTGGCCAAAAATAACATTACCCAAGGGGTGGCATCAGGACAAAGAACAAAGTTATCAAAACAATATGTATGCAGTTGCCCCTGATGGATACACTTTTGTAAATGCAGAGACGGTTATGTATGCAAGGGCAGAATTTAAGCCACTAATGCCCGATGTGAAGTCCGTCGACCAACTCATAGCGAATGACAAGAAAAATCTACTCGCTCAAATTCCCAATGTCGAGATCAAGGAAGTTGATTCACTGATCACAGAAGATGGTAAGTCGCTTCGATCACTTACTTTCAGACCAAAAGATAAAGGAAACTGGGAGCATGTGACTTATGGGGAAGAAGGCGATTTCTACTTAATTTTCTCAGTTAGCTCAAGGACCTCAAAAGGATATCTTGCATCCAAGAATGCTTATGAAGGTATGATTCAATCTTATAAAGAAAAGTGATTTGAAAACTTGCGCTGGCTATGCTGTTTAAAAATTGCCAGTTTCAAGTTGTAGCAGGTTCCACATGCATTCAATCGCTCCGACCAATCTTCGCCAAGGCGAAGGATTAGCCAAGTTGGCTTTTTATTTTGCGAAGAAGATTGATGGGCCCATACATCAGCAATAATGTACGAATGAGGCCCAAATAACTATGCACCGAAAGCCAGTCAGCATATCGCCATTGAAGGCGCAACCGGCTTTTCAGTTGTTTAGCGCGTGAGACGACTGAGATCGATTGATGGATTTCGATTGTCGTGTAAAGCTTCTCGGGCAAATTGCCAAATTTGTAACCTTTGGAATAGGCATAGCACTCCATGGCATAATCTTCTGCGGCGGGATATTGATCCGTATACTGACCAAGTTCGCGCCAAAAATCAGCTTTGAACATAATGGCACCATGGGTAAGGGGCGCGTTGTAACGCATGGCCCGCACACAGTCTTCGTATCGTTCGGGATTCTTGGCTTCAACTTTCAATCCGGTTTGCGTGTAGAAATAGTGAGTGGCTGTTCCAACCATGCAATAGTCTGTATGGCTTGCCAAAAAGTTTACCTGTTTTTCAAAACGTGTTGGTTCTGAAATATCAGGATAGTCAACTCGCGCAATATATTTGAATTTGCCTTTCAGAATTTCTGTAAGGCCCATATTCATTGCGCCCGTGATACCAAGGTTTTTGGGGAGTGCGATAATCTGGCAATCCATGCCCTTCGTGAAATATTTATAATCAACTTTTTTCTTGCTGCCATCATCAACGATGAAGAGCCGAAACGGGATCGTCTGCGCCCGCAAACTGTCAAGGCATTCTTGCAGACCTTTGTCCGGATTATAGATTGGCATCAGGACAGCGATTTCAGGTTCAGACATTTATAAGTTCTTTTGTTCAATCGGCCAGATAAGGCCAATCATTGAAGGGTCCAACTTGGCTTTCACGCGAAGCACCCAGATTGACCAGAGGTTCCAGATAATGGTTCCGCTGGCTGATGCGAAAGCAGCTCCTAAACCACCAAAACGCGGGATCAAAACAAATTGCATGACAATGACTAACACATAGCAAACGACCATAATTTTGAGATAGGATTTCTCGTAAGATGTCATCTGCATCAAGTAAGCGGTGGGCCCCGAAATAGCATCAATCATGCAGCCCAATGCCAAGATCAACAGAATGGAATAGGCCGATGTGAAGCTGTGGTTGAAGAAGCTGAGCAATATATTTCCTGTGAACACCAAAAACACAAAGCCAAGAAGCGTTACCAAAGCAATGGCGATAACCAACTGCCTGCAGAGTTTTTGAAGCTCGGCATGATTCTTTTTTTCATAAAGTGCTGCCATAGTCGGTGCAGTCACTAATCCCCCAGAGATCAGTACGAGGCTGAGCAAAGTTGCGGTTTTTTGGGCTGCGAAGTAAGCGCCAGTTTCGGCACCACCCATCAGATAACCAACGACAACCACGTCCATTTGCTGAATCATCGCAAATACGATGCTCGCGCCCCAGAGAGGCAAAAGACTGCTCTTGGTTCCCGCCCAGTCTGACAGAGCAACAACATTTCCTGTCGCTTTCGTTACGCCTTCCCGAATTAAGTAAAACTGCCCAAAGATCAAAACCAACAGAACAGCCGCGCTGATATAAATAGCCATTGTGCTACCGGCCATGTAACCGAACCAAACCGCTCCGAAGGCAACAAGCGGTGCAATAATTCGCCACAAAACATCACGCGGCAGCATCGAGCCAACCACGCTATTTTGAGCGCGCAACACACCCGCCGCAAAATCTCCAAGACAAAATGTTGCAGCCAATACCGAAACACATAAGAAATTTCGCGCTGGTTGCGGACCAGCAATTTTGTCGGCAATGAAACCGACAGCGAGCGCTACCAAAACGCCCAATGCAGTGAGAAGCGATCCCATTTCTATCACGCCCTTGGCATAATCGGGCTTGCCTTGCGCCAGATATTTCGGCCAATAGCGCATCACGGCAGTTGAATATCCAAACCCCGAAAATGCCGAAATGACGATGGCGAGGTTGAATGAAAATGCAAAGACCCCGTAGTCTTCAGCCGTCAAAAGATGGGCGAAGGCGACAAACATTAAATAGCTCAATCCTGCGCCCGCAACTTTAATCAAAAGCGAAATTATGCCCGAACCGACGAGACGGTGACCCAATGCAGATTTCAATTTGTCTAGCAATCCTACACCAACCTGAACTTTATCTTGATCGGTCATGATGAACCTTGCACTTCGTAATAGGGACTTGGTTTTTCGTCTGTTGCGGCTTCAACCTGTTCTTGCGATTTGTAGATGAGCGTTACCGCAAACAATCCCCACGTCATTCCCAGCATCCAATAGAAGTGCCGCCAATGTTCAGTGTCAATTTGAATGCCTTGAAAGGTCACAGAGGTGAGGCAGGCAAAAGCTAAAATTGCGTAAGTTTGATAGGGAGATTTTATGAAAACAGTTCGAATGCCAACAAACAAATTGCAACCGATCAAAGCAATATAAGAAATACCGCCGAGCCATCCATAAGATGAAAATGAATTGAGGAATGTGTTGTGAGGTGCTTCTGGAAAATAGTGTGTAAACTGTAGCGGCCCAAATCCAAAAGGTCGCTCCAACAACATGGGAATGGCGTTCAGCTGATTACCAAACCGTCCTCTTTCGCCCGCATCATAGCTCTTAACCAGTGTGAACCGATCTAAAAAGACAGCCTGCATTTCGGGTGAAGACAAAATGAGGAGGAGTGGAATTGCTACAATGACGGCTCCGACAAAGAAGTAAAAGACAATACGTGAGCGCATTGCATTCGATTCCGACAACACAAATGTAAGTGCCACCATGATCATGATTGACATGAACACATTGGTCCAAGCACCACGCGAAAATGCAAGAAACAGGCTCACAAATATAAGGGCAAAACACATAAGATCAACAATCGGCCTTTTGCTTGTTCCAAGTAACAGCCGTTGAGCCAGAAAGACGCAAGGGAACACTAAATAGGTCGAAAAGACGTTAGGGTCTTTGAAAAGGCCCGTCGCACGGCCATATCTGATCAAATCATTGGCACCTAAACTGATGTAAAGCTTGCCGACCGTTCCCGGAAAAACATATGCTAACATCGCGAGTGCAGCGGCAATAGATGCCCCTAATACATAACCCGAGGTGATTACCCCAAACCGTTTTTCTGTATCGACTGAAAGAAAACTCGCAATGAACACTGCTGAAATAGCCATATACAGAGACGTGAATTCGGATTGGAATGCTTCGGGGGTTGGGGCAACGATTGCGTAACTGAGAAATCCGCCCAGATTATAAAGGAGTAACAGCAACATCATGGGCATGATGGCGGAATTATAATTCATACCCGAAAAAAGATATCCAAGAAACGCGAGGAAGAAGAAGCAATCTGTGGGGGCTGGTTCAAAAATAACGACAAATGAACCAGCAAAAATCAGCCAGACCAGCGCCAAGCGAATCCGGTCACTACCCAAGCCCATTTCAAAATTAGGAATCATCTTCGACTGCTTAGATAGCCTAACGATGGCGGTTGCGGAACAGCGAGAGTTGTTTTGGGCCAATGCTGGCTGCAAACAGTCCCCACATCATACCAATCATCCAATAATAATGCCGCCAATGTTCAGTATCAATTTGAATGCCTTGAAACGTAACGGCCACAAGACAGGCAAAAACTAAAATGGCGTAGTTCTGGTAGGGTGAAGGTTTGAACACAGTACGTATGCCGATATACAAATTTAGAGACACAAGTGTGAAGTAAGTTAATCCGCCAAGCCAACCAGCTGCTGAAAAAGCATTCAGGAAAGCATTGTGAGGTGCTTCAGAAAAAAACTTATCAAACCGATATGGCCCCAAGCCAAATGGCTGTCCAAGCAGGAGCGGGATAGCGTTCATTTGATTGCCAAACCTGCCTCTTTCACCAACGTCATATTTTTTGACGAGCGAAAACCGATCGGCAAAAATCGCTTGAATTTCTGGAATTGAAAGCAAAATCGTTAGGATTATTGCAAAGAATACGATGGCCACAAAACTATAAAAGAATATCCGCGATCTCGTGGCTTTTGACGGTGTTGTCATAATTGTTAGCAATATTAACAACGCGACGGCCATAACGAGATTGATCCACGCACCGCGGGAAAATGCCAGAAACAACGCAAGGAATATGAGTCCCAACCAGAACAGTGTTATCCACATCCGCTTGGATTGGCCCAGCAGAACTTTTTGGAAAAGCATAACAGCTGGAAATACGAGGTAAGTGGAGAACACGTTCGGGTCCTTAAATGCGCCGCTCGCACGGCCGTATCGGATGAGATCACTGGCACCTAACTTCACCAGGGCCTCCCCAATGCCCTTGGGATTGATATATGCGGCCATAGCGATTGCAGCGGCAATAACGCCACCGACATAAAAACCCGATTTGACCAGTTCAAACCGTTTCTCAGTATCCTGCGAAATAAAACATGCGAGAAAAAGTGATGAAAGCAGCGCATAAGTCGAAGTCGCGAGAAACATTGCGCCTCGATCATCAGCACCATTCACAAAATAGCTGGTGAGATAGCCTATAAGAAAAAGCAAATAGAGTAACAACAATGGCGTGACGGCTGGCAAAATGTTCACGCCGGGTAAGACAAAAAACAAGATTGAGAGAATTGCCATCACATCGCAAGGCGCTGGTTCAAACGATACCACGAATGATGTCGCAAAAATCAACCAGACAACCAGACTCCGCGCTTGCGCGATCCCGTCATTATAACCGATTTGCGGGATAACAGAGCTCTGTGTCATTTCAATAGGCGTTGTCCGTATTCAACAGGGCAAGCGGAGTTCGCGCCATGATATAAAGATCCAGCGCCAGTGACCAATTCTCAATATAATAGAGATCATGTTCAACGCGGCGTTCAATTTTTTCAGCCGTGTCAGTCTCACCACGCCAACCGTTGATCTGAGCCCAGCCGGTAATGCCAGGCTTCACTTTATGTCGCGCAAAATAGCCATCCACAACATGTTCATAAAGTGAGTCAGCTGCCTTGGCTTTCGTCGCATGGGGGCGAGGGCCGACCAGTGAGAGGTCGCCTTTCAAAACATTAAAAAACTGTGGCAGCTCGTCTAAGCTCGTGCGGCGAATGAAACGGCCAACGCGGGTGACACGTGGATCATGCTTAGTCACGAGCTTGGAGGCGTCAATGTCGGCTGCGTCGATGCGCATTGATCTGAATTTATAGATTTCAATTAGTTCATTGTTAAAGCCAAACCGTTTTTGCTTGAACAAAATTGGCCCCTTACTGTCGAACTTTACAGCCAAGACAACAGCAGCCAGCACCGGCGAAAACACAATGATAGCGAGGCTTGCAAAAACTTTATCCATCGTCGCCTTTAACAGTGGACCCCATTCTCCAAGCGGCCTGTCGAACATGTCTAAGCAAGGCAAATTGCCAATATAAGAATACGCGCGCGGACGGTACCTAAGCTTCTGACCATAGGCACTCAAACGAATGTCGACAGGCAAGACCCACAATCTGCTCAAAATTTGTAAAAGGCGATCCTCTGCCGTAACGGGCAAGGTAATGATGATGCAATCGATTCGCGTAGCGCGCGAAAAATCGATGAGATCATCAATGCTGCCAAGCTTATGAACACCATGTGCTTCTGCCAAACTGCGATGATCATCACGGTCATCAAAATAGCCAACAAGCGATATCCCGGATTCCTCATGGGATTGCAGATTTGCGATAACTTTGGAAGCAGGTTCGCCTCCGCCGACAATTACGGCGCGCCGATTGAATTGGCCATTGATGTTGAAGCGGCGTAAGAGTGCTGCAACAAAAAACCGATAAGTTAGAAAAATTGCAAACCCGGCAAATGCCCAGGTGACCAGCCATACGCGAGATACATTCGTTGCTTCCTTGAACAAAAATATGCCCGCCACAAGAATTGCAAACAGCAGGGCCCATGCCACCAGCATTCTAAACATGCTCTTGGCCGGCATGATTAAGCTATCCAACCTATAAAGATTAAAAGCGCCAAGAATGATGGGTAACATGGAGGCCGCAAAGATCGCGATGGAAAGGAACACCAATCCATCAACCCGGCTCACAAAGCCAGGATATCGTAACGCTGAAAAAAGCGCTGCGAGAAACATCACTGCACAATCACTCAGTTTCAACAATGAAGAAACAATTTTAGGTGCAACAAAATGAGTATTGGTTAGCGTTCCGCCGACAGCTTCGCGCAATAGTTCGCGCGTAGAGGCATCATTCAATTTACTCAAATCGATAGCCGCAGCAAGATTTGTGTTCTTTGGGTTCGGTTTCATGGCCTGCTTCAAACTGATACAACACTTGTGTGTCGTATCAGCAGGAGCAAAACTCAGTCCGCATCTTGTTATTAATGGGAAAGGTTAATTCTGTGGTTAAGAAAGAGTTAACGGCATGTATCGTAAAAGGCCGTAATCTTTTTTGCCATGAGCTTGGCACCAAAATTTGATTGAATTTTCTGTGCTAAAGCATCTGCATTTATTGCAGATAAATCACTTGAATTCATAGTGTTAGAAATAAGCTCGGCCAATAGATCGGGATTATCACTTGCACATAATTGCGCTTTTGGCACAACTTCGGAAATCCCACCGACGTCGCTGCCGATTATTGGTTTATGAGCTGCAATAGCCTCAAGCATTACGTAAGGAAAAGACTCATTGCGGGAGGGCAAAACAAATATTCGGCCGAGACCGATGGCTTCACTCATCGATTTGCGACCAGCAAATTGAACTTGTTCCGAAAGACCTAACTCTTCAGTAAGGGCTTTAAAAAGACTTAGATCTGGCCCGTCTCCAATTAAACAAGCCGTAACGTTTTTTTTTGGTTTTAGCAGCGCTATAGCCCGCAATAATACATCAACACCTTTTAATTTGCGCATTTCACCCACGAACAACAGATCTGCGGCAGAGGGCTTCGGAGGAACGTTACTGAATTCTTCTGGCCAGAGACCATTGTGAACGACAACTGATTTGCAATTTCCAAGACCAATTTTTTCTTGAAACAATTGCTTTTCAAAATCGCATACAAAGACAATGCCAGCGTTGGTTTGCCGCAAGAGCCATTCCGTTCCCAAAAAAACGGGTCCTGGAATCTTGCCCCAATCATAATGCAGGCTGCCACCATGTGGCGTATAAATGGCGGTCCTTCCCGCAAGCTTTCCAGCCAGCCGCGCATAGAGCCCGCCTTTTGCACCATGGCCATGAATCACATCGATGTTCAGTTGCCGAGCGAGCTTTGAGGCTTGCCGCGCGCATGAAACATCGCCAAATCCGGGCATCTTTGACATCGCTTGGCGAGTTACGCCAAGGCTGCAATAGGGAGCAGTGTCGTTAATTAAATCAATAGCGTTTTGCCCGCCCGTTCCACTATCACAAAAAATGCCAACTTCATGACCAAGTTCCGCCTGGCCGCGCGCCAAGTCACGAACATGACGAAATAAGCCGCCGACGGGGCTACGAAAGACGTGGAGTATACGCATCGATCAGAACCAGCGTTCCCTGATATAAATGATGTCACCGGGATAGACCTGCGTCGTTACAGGAACTTTGAATGTTTGAGTTCCCTTGGCATTTCGCCTTGTAATGAGTACATCGGCCTTGTCGGCGCGTGTGTTATAACCACCACCAATCGCGATTGCATTCTGGACTGTCATGCCCGCTTGATAAGGAAAACTGCCCGCCGTCGTCACTTCCCCCATGATGAAGAATGGCCGCAGGGTAGTGACTTGTACTGAAACTTTAGGGTCACGGAGATAGCCGTTCCGCAATTTTTGGGTCAGCATCATTTCGATTTGTGGCGTCGACATACCAGCCACAGTCACTGTCTGCACATAGGGAAGAGAAATAGCACCCGACGCGTCAACAGGAACTTCGCCTGTCAAATCGGTTTCACCAGCTACCCGTATACTCAGCTTGTCGCCAGAACCCACCCGGTATCCAGTGGCAAATTCATAGGCAGCGGCATGACCGCGTGTACCAAATGGAGGCAGTGGGCCTTGCGGGCCAGTTGAAGGAAGTTGCGAGACACTTGAAACGGCCTCGGGGCCTTCGCCTAAATTGCCGTTTGTTAAAATGCCTGTGCCGCCAGATGGTGAGTTCGGCACAGCCGTCTCCCATGTATCGGCACAGGCCGATAGAAACAAACAACAAACAAAAGCACAAATATAACGCATACCAACACATCTCACTCTGAACGCAACTGGCTAAAAAAGCCCATTTGCGAAAATCATAGTCACTTATGGTTAGCAAGACCTTAAGTCGACTATTGAGGCCGATGTTAATCAATTAGTTACCATACTCAATCAAACACAAATCATATCAATAGGTAGTTGTTTTCATGAGTCTTAGTGCAGAGCCATCGCAGTCCTTAAATGTAGCGGATGTTATTCGTGGCATTTGGCGGCGCAAGGCGATGTTAGCAACTCTGACTTTGTTCGGCTTAGGGTTGGGCGCAGCAACGGTTTTTTTGTCTAAACCGTCTTATCAAACTGAAGCCCAGATCATAATTGAAAACTCGGCCACATCGTTTGAGCGCGCAAACTCTGATTTGCAATCTTCAACTGTGGCACCCCTCGACGATAGGTTTATCACCAGCCAAGTGTCGGTGATTAAGTCGGGCGATCTTTTGGGGCGGGTAACTGATCAACTGGCATTGAAGGATAATCCTGAGTTCAATGCAGCGTTGACGAAAATCAGTTTTGTTAAATCAATTTTGATTGCAACGGGCTTTGCTGACGACCCAAATTTGTTCACAGGTCGTGAAAACGCGCTAAAAACCGTCAGTTCGAAACTCTCAGTCGCAGCAATTCTCGACTCAAATATTGTGACAATTACTGCGCGTATGAATGATAAAAAAGCGGCAGCCGATGTTACCAACGCCGTAGCTGATGCATATGTAGCCTCGACTCGCGAGAATGATGCGGGTTCGACTGAACGTGCAAGGCAATGGCTTGGCGGCCAGATTTCCGACTTACGTCAAAAGGTCAGTGAATCGGAGAATGCGGTAGAAAAATATCGTGCAGAGGCGGGTTTGTTAAAAGGCCAAACTGCAACGCTCGGCACCCAACAAATTTCTGAACTAAACTCGCAAATCGGTGTCGCTGAAAATGCAGCGGGAGAAGCGGCAGCGCGTGCAGCAGAAATTAAGAGTCTCTTGGCATCAGGTGGAATTGAAGCCTCGTCGGATGTTTTGAATTCGCCACTCATCCAAAATCTGCGTGAGCAACAAAGTTCTGCCAATCGGAAAGTGTCTGAGCTTTCGGCAACCTATTTGCCTAACCATCCGAAAATGATTGCCGCGCAAAAAGAACTTGCTGCAATCAATGGTTCTTTAAAGCGTGAAGCGTTGAAAGTGGTCGATAGCCTTCAAGGGCAAGCAAAAGTTGCGGGCCAACGCGCTGAAGCGCTGCGCGCCAATCTTGAAAAACTGAAGGGCAGGGAGTCCGACGCCAATATCAGTGATGTGAAACTGAAAGGACTTGAGCGCGAAGCTCAGGCTAATCGCACTTTGCTTGAATCAATGTTGGGCCGCTATGCAGACGCCAGTGCGCGTCAGGATGTGTCGCAACAACCAAGCAAAGCGAGAATTATTCAGCGTGCCGCCGTTCCGCCAACACCATATTTCCCCAAAGTCGGCCCTACAATATTCCTGACCACGATGGCAGGTTTGGCGCTTGGTCTTGGTCTCGCGTTCATTTTGGAAGTGATGGCGGCGGCTGCAAATGCCGCAAGGACACAAAGACTGCCAGCCCGCTCACATGTTGCGGCGGCCCAACCTCCGCATTCATTCGATATACCTCCGATGATTGTTCCTGCCAGACTTGCGACTGAAGAAGTGGTCACATCATTGGTTCAAAGACCCGAATCTGATCTTGTCAGGCCTATTTCATTTATGACAGCCACGGGCTCTCGCGGAGCAGCGCTTGAAATGTTGAATGGTGAAGATGGCACACCTGCCGAAGCGCCAATGGCGATCACTTTGGCAGAAGTCTGCCAATCATTAAAAGACAGCAAGGGATACAAAGCATTTTCTTTCACCAGTCTGGGTAGCGATGGGCCAGATGCCGCACTCGCTGCGCTCTCAACCGCGCGCAATCTTTCGCTAAACAAAAAACGTGTTGCCATTATCGATATCTCGCAAAACGGCGGGGACCTTGAAATGCTGGCGGGCCTGCCTGCAGGAGTGGGCCTTACGGATTTGGTGGCAGGCACAGCCGATTTTACCAAAATTATCAGCCGCGATCCGCATTCGACCCTTCACATTATTCGCAAGGGCCTTGCACATAACCAAGACATTGCAAACCGCATCGCTGGAAAATTTGAGTCGGTCACTGCGGCTCTGATCAGCATTTACGATTTTGTGTTCGTTCACGTTGGCGAGGCTTACGCAGCCGCGCCTAATCTTGTGAAAGACTGCCCAGCTGCGTTTATTTTGGCGGACCCTGCGCGTCAGCGTGACGCGCTGGCGGCGGCTAATATTTTACAAACAAATGGTGTGTTGGCCCCGATGTTCGTTCGCGTTGACTCACTGCTTGCCGTTCAGAACCGCAAGGCGGCATCGGCTTAGCGCAATGGCTTCTCCCGCTCTTTTACGCGCGTGCCTGGATATTATGCACTTTACAGGCTTGTCAAATTTCTTCCGAAAGCAATTTCAGGGGATGGGCAGTATTCTATGTTTGCATCACGTGTGCCCCGGCGGTGGCCTGGACAAGGGTTTTGCACCCAACGGCAAAATTGAATGCACTCCAGAATTTCTGAGCGAGATTATTCATCTGGTCAGGAAGCGCGGCATGGAAACGCTGTCATTGGCAGATGCCGTAGAACGCATTCGCAATCCTCAACCAAACCAAAAACCATTTGCTGTCTTTACTCTAGATGATGGATACAAGGACAACGCGATCTATGGTCAGCCGATTTTTGACCAGCTCAATTGCCCATACACTGTCTTTGTTGCCCCCAAAATTGTCGATGGTTCGTGCGAGCTCTGGTGGAGGGCGGTGGAGAAGATTATCGCGGACAACACGCAATTTAAGGGGACAGTGGGCGGCGTAGAATACAATCTCAATATTCAATCAGAAGCCCAGAAGTACCATGCCTGGAATGTTCTATTTTCAAAGCTAACGGCTTTGCCCCAATATGAACAACGTAAGACGGTTAATGATATCGCAGAAAAATATAACTTCGATCTTATTGAATATTGCAAATCCGTTGCGATGACTTGGGATGAGATTCGAAAATTAAATGAAGACGCTCTCTGCACTATAGGTGCGCATACGATGAACCATTATGCTGTTGCCAAGCTCAGTGCAGCTGACTGCTTATTTGAATTGGAGGAATCTCGTCGTGTCATAGAGCGAGAGCTGGGTGAAAAAATTCGCTTCTTTGCCTACCCTTATGGCGATGAACCGGCCGCAGGCCCACGCGATTTTAAAATCGCCAATGATCTTGGATTCACAGCGTCGCTCACGACAAGAAAAGGCGTCGTCTTCGCCGGACATGGCAGGCATATCCAAGCCTTGCCCAGAATTATGGTTTCGGGGCGCTATCAAAAAATTCGTTATATTGACGCCTTGATTTCTGGCGCACCGACGGCGTTGCTCAATCGGTTCTCAAAAATAAACGTTAGTGAGTAGCGTCTGGCTTTGACATCCAGCGGATGATCAACATCGCCACAGGCAGCCAGCCGAACCCCGCCAAGATATAAAATGGCAGTTCAAGCATGAGGCCACGCCCAACTATGAATATGCCACCGACTGCCATTAATATCAGCGCGTAGATGACCATAAAGACGATTGTATAAATCGTGCCCAAGAGCTTGCGGGTTCGAAGTTTCATGATGTCCACATAGCGTTTCAAATCAGAAAATGAAATGGCAGGCCCTGCGGCCAACGGGCGCTTGCCTCCTATGCGGCGAAGGCTTAGCTTCGCTGATATGACTGACATAGCACAAAAAATACCGCTTTCGCGTTCAAAAGCAGCCATACCTAGCATTAGAACTTGGCTCGGATGGGTTGCTTTAATGGTGTTCCTGATGGTCATCGTTGGAGGCGCTACGCGCTTGACCAACAGTGGGCTATCTATCACAGAGTGGGATCCTGTGTTTGGCGCCATCCCCCCGTTGAATGCGTCTGATTGGGATATCTTGTTTCAAAAATATCAGCAGTCATCCCAGTATAAATTACAAAACGCTGGAATGTCCTTGTCTCAATTTCAATTTATTTTTTGGTGGGAATGGGCGCACCGCCTGCTCGGACGGTTGATAGGTTTTGTGTTCCTAATCCCGTTTCTTTATTTTGCAGTTATGCGGAAATTAGAGCTCCGTCTATTGCCACGGTTGATTGCTCTCTTCGTGCTTGGCGGTCTTCAAGGTGCACTTGGCTGGTATATGGTTGCCTCCGGTTTGGTGAACCGCGTTGATGTCAGCCAATATCGTTTGGCTGCCCATTTAACACTGGCGAGCGCTTTGTTTGCCGCCATCATCTGGACGATTTCAGGTCTGAATTGGAGACATAGATTTCCACGCAATTTTGATGCTTTGACGGCTTTAATTTTATTTGTACTGGTGCTCTTGCAAATTGCCGCCGGTGGTTTTGTAGCAGGGTTAGACGCTGGGCAGGGCTATAACACTTGGCCGCTTATGGACGGCAAATATATTCCAGATGGCCTAAATGCGATGCAGCCAGTCTGGCGTAACCTGTTTGAAAATGCCCTGACCGTACAGTTTGATCATCGCATTCTGGCATATTCAATATTGATCATCGCCGCTTTTCATGCAGTAAAAACATTTTCAATTACTTCAATGGTGCTGGCCTATTTCGTATTTGTTCAAGCAGGTTTGGGTATCTTGACGTTATTGATGCACGTCCCTTTGGGATTTGCGTTGGCCCACCAAGCAACGGCCATGCTTGTTTTGGCCGCTGCTGTCTGGAATTTACATAAGAAAACGATTGATAGAACCTTAGTTACTCAGGACATTGCTTGATCAATATCCGCAATAATATCATCAGCATCTTCAATGCCGATTGAAAGCCGAACCACATCTGGCCCAGCGCCTGCCTTCATCAACTGATCAGGTGAAAGCTGGCTATGCGTGGTTGAAGCGGGATGAATGATAAGTGAGCGTGTATCCCCCACATTGGCAAGATGAGAAAGCAACTTCACTGTCGATACCATCTTCACACCTGCGTCATATCCACCTTTAAGTCCAAAAGTGAATACCGCACCGGCACCTTTTGGTGCATATTTTTTCTGAAGCGCGTTGTGTTTGTCAGAAGGCAACCCAGCATAATTTACCCATGCCACGTTCTTATGTTTCGAAAGCCACGTCGCAACTTTGAGCGCATTGTCACAATGGCGCTGCATGCGCAGGCCAAGTGTCTCCATGCCCGTTAATATCAAGAATGAGTTGAGCGGCGCAATCGATGGCCCCAAATCACGAAGTCCCAACACCCGGCAAGCAATAGCAAACGCGATGCCGCCAAATGTTTCGTGCAGCTTCATGCCATGATAGCTTTCATTCGGCTCGGACAGCAGCGGATATTTTCCACTCTTTGACCAATCAAAATTACCACCATCGACAATTACACCACCCATAGAGTTTCCATGCCCGCCCATGAATTTGGTGAGTGAATGCACAACAATATTCGCGCCATGCTTCAGAGGCTGACAAAGATAAGGTGTTGCCAACGTATTATCGACGATTAATGGAATTCCAGCCTTCTTTGCCACTTTTGCGATGGCTTCCAAATCTGTCACTCGGCCGCCGGGGTTTGCAATCGACTCAACAAAGATCGCCTTGGTTTTGGGAGAAATCGCTTTTTCGAATGATGAAATGTCATCAGCATCAGCCCAAACCACATGCCAACCGAACGACTTGAAGGAATGGCTAAACTGATTAATTGAACCGCCGTAGAGTTGGCGTGCCGCAATAAATTCATCGCCGGGCTGCATCATAGTGTGGAACACAAGAAGCTGCGCAGCATGACCTGAAGCCACAGAGAGCGCCGCCGTTCCCCCTTCAAGTGCCGCAACCTTGCCCTCAAGAACCGACTGCGTTGGGTTCATAATGCGAGTATAGATGTTTCCAAACGCGCGCAATGCAAACAAATCTGAAGCATGCTGCACATCGTTGAAGACGAAAGCGGTTGTTTGGTAAATTGGCGTTATGCGGGCACCCGTGGCAGAGTCCGGTGCGCCGCCTGCATGAATTGCGAGTGTATCAAATCCGGGGGTTTTGTCGGCCATGGCCTGCTCCTGTTGTGATTGAGCAGCACAGCCTAATCTCGTATTTCTAATCCGGCAAGCACCTCAATGTGGCGACATGCGCTTTAATAGATTGTCCTTATCCCAGAACTGGTGTTTGAGCGCGGCAACGATGTGAAGTATAATCAAAACTTCAGCCGCTTTACTTGAAAGGCTGTGCACATTGCGGCCAACGCCACCGAGATCTGGCAAGCCCGGAACAGAGGTAATTCCAAATAGCGTGGTGCCGCTCAAGATGGCTTCTTTGGGTAATTGGTGAGTGAAAGCCATGAGGCCGGTCAACGGTAATCCGATCATCAACACATAAAACAACCAATGCGTGACGTGTGAAACGGTAACTTCCCATGGCTTCATGGTGGAAGGAAGAGCAGGGGATGGGTTCATCAGCCGCCAAAAAAGCCGAGCAAGTGACAAGACCAAAATTGAAATCCCAATTGAAGCATGGAGCGAGGGGTAAAATGTATCAGTCGGGCGACGGATGAGATCCTCACCAAACAAAATCATGTAAATCATCAATACTGCAATCAACCAATGAAATAATATTGCCACAGTCGAATAGCGCGATGATGAAACTGACATAATAACTCCTATTTTTTATGAGACGATCCACTGCATCTATTCCGTCGCACTACTTGCGTGGGGCAATTCCCAAACTTTGCATGCGCCCATTGGAATTCACCACCTGGCGCTTTGACGATATGATTCCAGAATTGCCACCCACCCAAGCCCATTCACCTGAAATTTTGCCAAACTCCATTTTGGGACAACGGTTCATAACCACTTTCAACCCTTGTGCTTCGGCCAGTGTTGCAGCTTCATCATTGCGCACGCCAAGTTGCATCCAGATAACTTTCGGCAGAATTTTTAAGGACAAAGCTTCGCGGGTGATCGATAAAGCCGCCTCAGAGTTCCTGAATATATCAACCATGTCGATAGCCATAGTTACGTCGGCCAAGTTCGCATAAACCAATCGTCCCGAAATCTCCTTGCCCGCCAAACCAGGGTTTATCGGGATAACCTGATAACCTTTTTCCAAAAGGTAATTCAAAACAAAAAATGAGGGCCTCACCTCATTATTCGATGCTCCGACCAAGGCGATTGTTTTAACCTCACGAAGAACATCAGCGATGTAGTCAACTGAATATTGTTCGTGGATCATGTCGGAGGCCAAATTGGTTTGCGCTTTTCCAGAACAGCGCCAATGCCTTCACGCGCAGAATCCTGTAAAAAATTTTCTACCATCACGCGACTGCAATGTTCATAGGCATCACTCAAATTGAGATTGATTTGCGCATCAAATGCGGACTTACCAACTTTGATTGCGTTTTGAGATTTGGTAGCGATTTTTTTTGCGATTGCAGAAACATGATCATGCAAATTTTCAGTTGCCACAATTTCATTCACCAAGCCAACGCGCAGCGCATACTCCGCATCATAAATTTCGCCCGTCAACAACATCTCACGCGCATGGCGCGGCCCAATAGCACGCGATAGCGCGACCATAGGTGTTGAGCAAAACAATCCGATATTAACACCAGGTGTGCAGAAACGAGCACTAGTGTCTGCATAAGCAAAATCACAAGCCGCCACCAATTGGCAACCTGCAGCGCTGGCGAGCGCATGAACTTGGGCAATCGTTACACAACGATGCTGGGCGATTGCGGTCATCACATTTGCGCAAGCAGCAAAAATTTCGGCAAAATATTTGGCTCCTTGGTCTGCATCAGCCCGGTGCGACGTTAGCTCTTTTAAATTATGCCCAGCCGAAAATGCTGCCCCGTTAGCGTCAATGATGATGACACTTATTGAATCATCATCTTCCGCGTTCTTGAGCGCTTGGCCAAGGGCGCCCAACATTGCCTCAGACATGCTATTGCGGGTGGAGTTGTCGTCCAGTGTCAGTCGCAAGACAGCGCCATCGCGACTGACTTTTAGAACAGAGCTCATTCTTCGGTAGATTCGAGCTGTTTAATTTTTTCGGAATAACTCGCGTCTTTGATCAAATCTTCTGTGATCTTTCGATTATTATCCGATGGTATGGAGGCTTTAAGGTTGGCAATTTTCCGATCTTTTAAGTCTTGCGCGATGGAGTTGTCGTTTTTTATATCTTCAATTTGTTGCTGGGTGTCGACTGTCAGATCATTGGCAACATTAGTATAGGACAAACTTAAAGTCGTAATCGCCAAATTCCAATCATCGACATTTTTGAAGCCAAAGCCTTTGACGTCGGTCTCAAATTCTTTGCCACGCGGATCCTTGTCAACAAATTCTTGAAGGTCTTGGTAGCCAGCAGATGAATCCCTATATTTGTCTTGAACCAAGACGTAAGCGTCCAAGGCCTTCCGTGCCAATTCAGGTGTCAATTCTTCAACTTCGATTGGTGCGTTATCGCCGATGCTAATATCGCCCTCCATATCTGCCGCACTTGGATCTTCGACATTTGGATCTGGCGCAGCCTGGTCTCCAGCCGCAGGAGACTGTGGAGCAGTTGTTCCTGGAACAGGTGGAGAAACTGGGGCAGGAGCAGGCGCAGCAACAGGTGGGGAGGCTGGCGCGGGTATAACGGGTTTGACATCCACTGGCGGGGTTACAGGTGCAGGAACCACAGGCTTTACAATTACGGGCGGCGTCGCGACTGGCGGTGTTGGTTGCGTCGTGGTGGATTGCGCAACTGCCAATTGAGGCATTGTTAAAAACACCGAAAGACCAATTGGCACTAACATCCGCAACATTAATTTCATCGAACCACCTCAATGCTAGTAATTTACGCCAGCAGATTTAATTCAGCTAGCAAAAACTGTATCTTGGCATAAATTGGTGAAATCAGCCATTCTAGTCGGGTAACATGTTACCTTCCAAAAAATACTCAATAAATCCATATCTCTTATTGACATAAGCGCATTCAATTGGCTATCAGCCGCCCACATCGCGCTTTCACTCGGAGGCGCGTTTTATTTAACACGAATTCAGAGAACAAGCTCATGAAGACTTATTCGGTCAAAGCGTCCGAAATTCAGAAGCAGTGGATGCTGATTGATGCTGAAGGCCTCGTTGTTGGCCGTCTTGCTGCAATCATTGCAAACCGTCTGCGTGGCAAACATAAGCCAACTTTCACACCACACATGGATTGCGGTGACAACATCATCGTCATCAACTGCGAAAAAATCGCCTTCACAGGCAAGAAGCGCCAAGACAAGACTTATTATTGGCACACTGGCTTTGCCGGCGGTATCAAGGAACGCAACGCTCACCAATTCTTGGATGGCAAGCGTCCTGAGCGTATTTTGGAACTCGCCGTACAGCGCATGTTGCCAGGTGCTTCGTTGAAGCGTCAGCAAATGACGAATTTACGCATTTATAAGGGTGCAACGCATCCGCATGAAGCCCAAAACCCCGTCGTTCTGGATATTAAAGCAATGAACCCTAAAAACGTAGTGAGAGGCTAAATCATGGCTGAAACAAAAACACTCGCTGACTTGGGTTCAGCAATGGGCATGGCCCCAGCTGCTGCTGGTGGCGTTGCTGCTGCACCATTGGCGCCAGTCCAACCAAAGATCGATGCGAAGGGCCGTTCATACGCAACGGGCCGCCGTAAAAATGCAATTGCTCGCGTTTGGATCAAGCGCGGCAAAGGCAAGATCACAGTAAACGGCAAGCCAATCGAAACTTACTTCGCGCGCCCGGTTTTGCGCATGCTCTTGGCCCAGCCAATGCACGCTGTAAACCGGTTCTCGGAAATGGATGTTGATTGCACAGTGGTCGGCGGCGGTCTTTCTGGCCAAGCTGGTGCTGTTCGTCACGGCATTGCGCGCGCCCTTGTAAACTTCGAACCAGGTCTTCGCCCCGTGTTGAAGAAGGGTTCCTTCCTCACACGTGATAGCCGTGCTGTTGAACGTAAGAAGTATGGCCGTGCAAAAGCCCGCGCCCGCTTCCAGTTCTCGAAGCGCTAATTCGAAATACATTCTGGAAAAGGCCGCTCAACAGGGCGGCCTTTTTTTCGTAAGGACGAACCGCAATGGCCACTACTGAATTTGAAATCTTCCTCGTGGCCACGCCCGGCCTTGAGGCAGAACTATGTGCGGAGGCGAAGGCGCTCCAATTCAAAGAGACTAAAATAATCGTCGGTGGTGTAAGCATTAAGGGCAATTGGCCCGAGGTCTGGCGAGCCAATCTGCAAATCCGTGGCTGTTCGCGCGTGCTGGCACGTATCGGTTCATTCCATGTCGGCCACTTGGCGCAGCTCGATAAATTAGCCCACGCCTTTGCCTGGAAGAAATTTTTACGCCACGACGTTCCAGTCTCGGTTGAGGCCACATGCAAGAAATCAAAAATCTATCACAGTGGTGCCGCAGCTCAGCGCATGGAAAAAGCAATTCAAGATGTGGTAGGAACGACCATCGAAAAAGATGCGCCCATCGCTGTTAAAGCACGTATCGAAAAAGATCTTTGCACCATCAGCGTTGATACATCAGGCGATATGCTTCACAAGCGCGGCCACAAAGAAGCTGTGGCCAAAGCCCCGATGCGCGAGACACTTGCAAGTCTCATGCTGCGCCGTTGTGGTTATGATGGCCATGAAACTGTGGTCGATCCGATGTGTGGCTCAGGCACATTTGTGATTGAAGCCGCCGAAATTGCCAAGGGTTTGTTGCCCGGCAGATCGCGCAGTTTTGCGTTCGAGCAGTTGAAATCATTTGATCCAGAGCAATGGGCGAAGATGCAAAGCACGGGGCAGGGGCATGAAACCTCACATAAATTCTATGGCAGCGACCGAGATGCTGGTGCCATCAAAGCCGCAACTGCTAACGCCGAACGCGCAGGTGTGGCAGACGTTACTACATTTGCCCAAAAGCCAATCAGCGATCTCGTGCCACCAAGTGGAGCACCGGGTCTGGTGATCGTCAACCCACCCTACGGCACGCGCATTGGTGATAAAAAGCCACTCTTTACGCTTTATGAAGCGCTCGGCAAAACCCTGCTCAAGCGATTTTCCGGCTGGCGCGTTGGCATCATCACCAGCGACTCGTCGCTCGCCAAAGCCACAGGCCTGCCCTTTATCACACTTGGCCCCACGATTTTACATGGGGGCTTAAGCGTTAATCTCTATCAGACTGAAAAATTGCCCTAAATCTGTTTGCTGAACCGGGACGTTAGAATCAATAATGTTCAATCTTCAAACCATACGCTTCGTCATGCGCCTGATCTTGGCCGCTTTCTATTTAGCGGCAGGCGTTTTGCATTTAAAATCGCCAGCAGGTTTCATCAGCATCGTTCCGAGCTTTGTGGCTTGGCCCGCCGAGACCGTCTGGTTAACAGGTGTTTGCGAAATTGCGGGTGCAATAGGCCTTATGGTTCCTAAACTGCAAAAAGCAGCTGGAATTGGCTTGGCGCTTTATGCAATCTGCGTTTTCCCCGCCAACATTAACCACGCCTTGAACCATATTGATGTTGGTGCGTTACCAAACTCATGGTGGTATCATGGCCCCAGATTTGTGCTGCAACCCGTTTTGGTCTGGTGGGCGATGTTTTGCACTGGAACGATAACCTGGCCAGCAAAACAACATAGTTTGAAGTCATGATGGCAGTTCCTATATTGCAAGAATGTACAGCAGCAGGAATTTTAATATGAAAACCTATTCGGTAATCTTGGCAGCAACACTACTATTGGCTTTGCCAGTCGCTTCTCAAGCCCGAGTGGACAACTCGAACTCCAGTGAAACGGCCTCGGCAATCCTGTCAGCCGGTTCGACTTCTGCAAAAATCCGGAGCCTGAAATCAGTGCCCAGCGTGGGCGTCGTTCGGGTGCAATTCGGTTTTGCGCCACGCCTCAGCAATGATGGCGAAAACGTATCAACTCTCCTGCTATCTGCTGAACGAAATAGCGCAGGCATCGCCAAATTACGCGCCGCCTTGGCAGTTAACCCCGTCACAAGGCACGCCTTGGAACAACATGGCGTTTCCCTTAACCGCGTCATTGGTGCTAATGTAAGCACAAATGGATCATTGCGGCTCTTTGTGAAATAGCTGAATTATTTAGTCGTTTAGTCAATACGCTAACGATCTTTTTACCGTCCCTCTGCACACCGAATTAAAGAATTTCTGGCATTGTTGGTCCCATACAGGGGCAATAAATGCGTTTTGGCTATAGATTCACTGCTGGTATGGGGGCGTTATTGTTGGCGTCTGCGATTGCGCAAAACGCATACGCGGCAAGCAAATCCATCGCTTTAACCACCAGTGTTACAATCACCCAAGCCTGTGCAATCACTGTTTCCAGCATGAACTTCGGCAATATCACTGCGGTCACTGGAACCGAAGTCACCACATCGACAGCAAAAGTCACGTGTTCCGCCGGAACCGCTTATTCTGTGTCCTTCAGGCCGGGCGCCGTGCAAACATCCGGTACGGGAAATTTGACAGGGCCGGGCGGCACTATTCAAGTTTTTGTAAGCCTTGGAACCAGTGCCGGGACCAGCACCGGAACGCATATTTTAAATGGCAAACTCACCGCCAGCCCCATCACCACGACGGGCCTTTATCAGCAGAACTTTCTGATTTACGTGAACTACTAAACTTAGCTTCGGCTATTTAATATTTCAAAACCTGAGCTTCACTTTGACATATCCACTTGGTCATCGCGGCCGTCGCAATGCTGCGGGCTTCTTCATTACTTGAAACTTCGCCAACAATACAAGACAAGCCACTATCCAATAAGCGGAAGACGAACAGCTTCCCAACAATCGGAGGTTCGGTCTGATATGCGAATCTGGCAATCACCACCTTGGGCACAAACTTGCCTTTGATCTTTTCACCACCCCAAACAATAGGCCAATTGCCGCGCGAAGCATCCATATTGTTTAGCGCAAGATGCGGCAGCCTGCCAAAACCTATACTCACTCGCACCCCTTCATGATACTCGATCCAAGTTGACGCGCCGGGAAATGAAAAGCATCTCCGCTTGATATAATCTTCGCCCTTATCAACATCCCCAGAAGCCAATTCAAGACATTTGCCAGCTTGGAACTCTTGCGTAATCCAAACCGGCTTTGCTTCAGCAGAAATGGCCAGCAGAAATGCTAATGATAGACTGAGAAGAATCTTGAACATCATCAACCTCCAACGCCGCGAAACGCGAGCCCAGAACACCCCTCATAGACAAGGGGTGTAAGTAAGTTAGCTAAAATGTGCCGTCACCGCCAACAAGTCATGCTCTATTTAGTAAGTAAACAAATACCAACATCAAGGCTGTGGCGCCAAGCATCACAGCTGAAACTTGATACTTTTCTTTTGTGAACGCGTCCATGAACCAACTAAAAGTAAAAAACGCGATTAGTTCAATTCCATAATTTAAAAGTTGAAGCAAAAAAGTGTGTCCATTAGTTAGCTTTCAAGGGTTATGTGCATTTGGAATAATGTGCAACCGCTGACGCAAACGCATAACAAAATGTCGGGTGCTGCTGCATCCCCCCTCACTCCCCCTTAACCCGCACATATTCCCCCGGCGCATCGCCAAGCACCTTGAGCTTCCCATCTCCCGGCACAGGGGCCTTCACCATCTTCCCGCTCTTGGCCACAATCCATTCTTTCCAATGCGGCCACCACGAACCTGCCGTCTCGGTCGCCCCAGCCAACCATTCCTCAACCGTTTCAGCACCTGTCGCGTTCGTCCAATATTGATATTTGCCCATACTCGGTGGATTGACCACACCAGCGATGTGGCCAGAGCCGCTGACCACCAGCGTCGTATCACCGCCGAAATATTCAGCCAAGCGGAACACCGAAGGCAGGGGCGCAATATGATCTTCACGCGCCGCCAAATTATAGACTGGGATTTTTACTTTGGAGAGATCGATGGTCACATCGTCCAACACCATTTTGCCCTTGGCCAGACTGTTATTCATATAGCATTCGCGCAAATAGAATGAATGCACGCCAGCGGGCATGCGCGTCGAGTCAGCGTTCCAATAGAGCAAATCAAACGGCATCGGGTCTTTGCCCAGCAGATAATTATTGACCACATTCGACCAGATCAAATCATTGGCCCGCAGCAGATTGAACGCATCGGCCATACGCGAGCCGGGCAAATATCCCTTATCCTCCATGCGCCCTTCAATCCAGCGCACTTGCTCCTCGTCCACATAAACACAAAGATCGCCCGCTTTCTCAAAATCCACTTGCGTGGTAAAAAACGTGGCGGCGTTCACACGGTCATCACCTTTGGCGGCCATATAGCCGAGCGATGCTGCAACCAAAGTGCCACCGATGCAGAAGCCGACGGAATTTACTTTCGCAGCGCCCGTGGCTTCCTGCACTTTGGTCACCGCAGTCAAAAACCCATCGCGCATATAATCCGCGAATGTCTTCCGCCCTTGCGCTTCGCCCGCATTGACCCATGACATAACAAAAACCGTAAGCCCCTGTTCAACGCACCATTTGATATAAGATTTTTGCGGAGTCAGATCGAGAATGTAAAACTTGTTGATCCATGGTGGCGCAATCAGCAGGGGGTATTCATAGGCCTGTTCGCCCGCTGGATTATATTGGATCAGCTCAAACACGTCATTGCGAAACACAACTTTGCCAGGCGTGAGGGCGATGTTGCGCCCCACTTCAAACGCGGTCTTATCCGTCTGCATAATCCGCAAACGGCCATCTGCAAAATCCCGTTCCAGCTTATCCATGCCCGCCAACAGATTTGCACCATTGGTGCTCAATGTGGCGCGCAACACCTCGGGGTTTGACATGGCAAAGTTCGAAGGCGAGAGCGCGTTAGTGATTTGCTCCACATAGAATTTGGCTTTGAGCTTGGTGTGTTGATCGAGGTTCGCGTCACTCACCATATCCGCCGCCCATTTAGCGCTGATCAGATAAGCCTGCTTTAGAAAATCAAAGATGGCGTTTTCCTGCCAGTCCTTATCTTTAAAGCGCTTGTCTGTCTTGGCAGGGGTGGCGAGCGGGAAAACCTGTTGCCCCAAAGCCTTGGCCCATGCGCCCTGCCAAAGCACCGTATAACCCTGCCACAGCTTCATCTGCGCCATCATGGTTTTGGCCGGATCATCATTGTAATGTTTGAAAACTTCACCAAGTGTTTTGGCCACTTGCTCCATCGGCAAGATTTGGGTTTCAGTTTCCTGCTTTTGCAAATCTGGCCGCTCGGCAACTTGGCGGGCGATGGCTGAGGCGCGCTCAAACACACGCGCAAGATTCTGCATCAGCTTCACAGGGTCTGGAAGCTTGAATTCGGCAGGTAGCGGTTGTTTTGAATCAGTCATCGCCTCTATCCTCAACCAATTCCTATTTAAAGCTGATTAAATATTCGGCAAGCGCATTTCTTGCCAAATCGTTGCCCGCAAGCCATAAGTCAGCCAACAAAGACAGGCAAAACATGACGAACGCATTAAGATTGGGTATTGCAGGCTTGGGCACGGTGGGCACAGGCGTGCTCGACATTTTAAAGACCCATGAGGCCATGTTAACGACCCGCGCTGGCATGCCTGTGAAAGTCACAGGCGTTTCCGCCCGCAGTAAAGGCAAAACCCGTGGCAAACATGATTTGTCTGGCCTCGATTGGTTTGATGATCCGGTGGCATTAGCCAATTCCAAAGGCATCGACGTTTTTATCGAATTGATCGGCGGCGACACTGGCGCTGCCAAGGACGCTGTGGAAGCAGCAATTGCCTCGGGCAAACACGTGATCACCGCGAATAAAGCGCTGCTTGCCCATCATGGCGCGGCTTTGGCACGGGCGGCTGAGGCTAAAGGCGTGGCGCTCTATTTTGAAGCCGCAGTTGCTGGCGGAATACCCGTGATCAAGACTTTGCGCGAAGGGCTTGCTGGCAATTCCGTGCGCAAATTATTTGGCATTATGAACGGCACCTGCAATTATATTTTAACCAAAATGGCCAATGAAAGCAGAGCCTTCGCCGATGTCCTTAAAGAAGCACAAGAACTAGGATATGCAGAGGCCGACCCCACATTTGACGTGGGCGGCTTTGATACCGCGCATAAATTGGCAGTGCTCACGTCGCTGGCCTTTGGCACCGAGGTGAATTTGGCCAGCATCCGCATCGAAGGCATTGAAGCCATAACTTTGGAAGACATTCGCAATGCCAAAGAGCTTGGTTATAAAATTAAGCTGCTCGGCGTGGCGGTGGCCCATGACGGCGGCGTGGAACAACGCGTTCACCCCACTTTAATCCCCATTGGTTCGCCCGTTTCAGCAACGGATGATGTGTTCAATGCGGTGGTGTTGAAAGGCGATTTTGTAGGAGACCTCGTGCTCGAAGGCCGCGGTGCTGGTGCGCATCCAACAGCATCAGCCGTACTGTCCGACATCGTCGATATCGCCCGCAAAAACATCCGTCCAAGTTTCGGGATTCCCGCGAAGGAATTAAAGAAATACAAGCCAGCCCCGCCCAAAGCCCATGAGGGCGGATTCTATGTGGCGCTTGAATTGTTGGATAGGCCCGGCGCAGTGGCCTCAATTGCCACCATTTTGGCGGATGCGAAAATCTCCATCGAAAGCATCGTGCAACGCGGCAAGGCCGATAAAGATGCCAAACGCGCCACAGCCCAGTTCATCTTGATCACCCACGACACACTCGAAATGTCGATTCAAAAAGCCGTGGCACGCATTCAGAAAGACGGCCATGTCGCGGGCACACCACGGGTCATTCGGATAGAACGGTTTTGAAAATTGTCCTCTACCGCAGCGCGGGAGAGGAAAGGGGCCCATTGCAGAGCAATGGGATAGGTGAGGGGCAGTCATCGCGTTCCTCAGCCCCTCATCTTTCCCATCTCACTGCGTTCGACAGGCCCCTGTCTTCTCCCGCAAGCGGTAGAAGACGATGATTAAACCCGCCTTCCTCGACGTTGAAAAATCGGTCAAAGGCCAGCGCTGGGTAGCGCGCTTGGATGATCAACGCCTCGCCCACACCATTGCGGAAAAAAATGAACTCCCAGAAATCCTAGGCCGCGTCATGGCCGCGCGTGGTGTCACGTCTGATGAAGCCGAAGCATTCCTAAATCCAACACTCCGCTCCCTCATGCCCCAACCATCTGCATTTTTGGATATGGAAAAAGGTGCGGCGCGTTTGGCCGAAGCCATCGTCAAGAAAGAATCAATCGGCATCATCAGTGATTATGATGTGGACGGTGTTTCATCTGCCGCCATCATGGTGCGCTTTCTGGCCAGCGTTGGCCATGAAGCCAATGTCTATATCCCTGACCGTTTGACTGAAGGTTATGGCCCATCCGAAAAAGCTGTGAGCACATTGAAAGAGCAGGGCACGGAATTATTGCTTACACTTGATTGCGGCGTGATGAGCCATGATCCACTTGCCCATGCTGCTGACCTAGGCCTTACCACCATCATCGTCGATCACCACCAAGCAGGCGTGGAGCTGCCTCATGCTTATGCGGTGATCAACCCAAACCGCCAAGATGATATGTCGGGGCAGGGTCATCTCTGTGCTGCGGGTGTGGTGATGATCTTGATCGCCGCAGTCAACAAACAACTCCGCACACTTGGTCACTATAACGAGCAACGCCCCGAACCAAACATGCTGCAATGGCTTGAACTCGTAGCACTCGCCACTGTGTGCGATGTGGTTCCCCTCAAAGGCCTGAACCGCGCTTATGTCACGCAAGGCCTGCGCATTATGTCCCGCCGCGAAAACCAAGGCATCTCCGCACTCGCTGATGTCGGCGGCCTAAAACGCAGGCCGGATGTTTATGCCTTAGGCTTCATCCTCGGGCCTCGTATCAATGCTGCCGGTCGCGTAGGCCATGCGGAAGAGGCTCTGGCCTTGCTCACCACAAATGACAAAGGTGAAGCTCACGCATTGGCGCGTAATCTCGATGACCTCAACCGCAAACGCCAAGTCATCGAACTGCGCGTTGTTGATGAAGCCATCGCCCAAGCCGAATCCGCCATGGGCAAAGACAAACGCCCATCAATCGTCGTGGTCGCCGCCGATGGTTGGCATCCCGGCGTGGTCGGCCTAGCGGCCTCGCGCCTCAAAGATCGCTTCACTGTGCCAAGTCTGGTATTGGCCATCAACAAAACCACGGGCCAAGCCACAGGTTCAGGCCGGTCCATTGCTGGCGTTGATCTCGGCAAAGCCGTGCGCCTCGCTTCCGAAGCAGGCATCCTCACCAAAGGCGGCGGCCACGCCATGGCGGCGGGCCTCACAGTGCCAATCGAAAAACTTGCAGAGCTGCGCCAATTCCTCGATGAAGCTCTATCAGCCGAAGTCGAAAACCTGCGCGATCCATCGCTCCCCATCGACGGCGCATTAACTGCCAGCGGAGCAACACTTGACCTGATCGAACTTCTCGAACAGGCAGGCCCATACGGTTCAGCCCACCCATCGCCCATGTTCGTCTTCCCCGCCCATAAAGTGATCTACGCCGATCAAGCCGGAACCGACCATGTGCGTTGCACTTTAGTGGCCAGCGACGGCACCAAACTCAAAGCCATCGCCTTTCGCGCCTTAAACACCGAGCTTGGCGAATTGCTGCTGTCTGAACGCAACCACCCCATTCATATCGCGGGAAGATTGGTCGCCGACGAGTGGGGTGCTAAGCGAGTTCCATCACTGCAAATTGAAGATGCGGCAATTATTCGCTAACCCTTGCAATAAATAACGAACCTGCATATAGAGCAGCCGTTCGCCCAAATCGGGCAAACAAGTGCGCCCTTCGTCTATCGGTTAGGACGACAGCCTTTCACGTTGTAAAGACGGGTTCGACTCCCGTAGGGCGCACCAATTTTTCTTTTCCATTTTAATTTTGCCGGGCTAGTATCTCCCCATTGAGGCCTCCAAAGAGGGGCGCATTCGGGAAGAAACATAAATGCAACTGCGCAAAGCGGCACACGAAGCCAAACATATCACCGCCATTGAAGCAGCGGCCCTCGTCAAATCTGGCATGTGGCTCGATTTCGGAACCTCGCTTGTTCAACCTAACGAGTTTGACCGCGCTTTGGCCTCTCGCATCACTGAAATTTCAAATGTCAAAATCCGCCATTGCCTCACCGTCAAACCCCACGCGTTTCTTGATGCTGACCCCGAACGTAAACACGTCATGGGGTTAAGCCTCCATTTTTCGGGCTATGACCGCAAGCAACATGATGCCGGTCGCTCGCAATACATTCCTGTGAACCTTGGCGAAATTCCTGATTATTATCGCCGTTTCATTAAACCCGTAGATATCGTAATCTTCAAAACGGCACCGATAGATGCTGCTGGCTATTTCAACTTTGGCCCCGCCAATCTGTGGCACCGCGCCATTGTTGAACGCGCCAAGATGGTGATCATCGAAGTCAATAAAAACAATATTTATGTTCATGGAGAAGGCACGGGCGTTCACATTAGTGAAGTTGATTACATCATCGAAGGTGATGACTCCATGCCCACTGCGTTGCCAAATCCGCCCGTCACTGATGTTGACCGCGCCGTGGCGAAACTCATCGCCGCAGAGATCGAAGACGGCGCGTGTTTGCAGATCGGCATTGGCGGCATGCCCAATGCAGTGTGCACAACTTTGCTCGATAGCAATGTGAAAGACTTAGGGGTTCACACCGAAATGATGACAGACGGCATCGCCGAACTCATCAAAGGTGGCCGCGTCACCAACGCGCGCAAAAAACTAAACCCAGGAAAAACCATATATTCATTTTCGTTGGGATCAGCCGAGCTTTATAAGTTGCTCGACCACAACAAAGATATTCTGGCCTATCCAGTTGAATACACCAACTCGCCACATATGATCATGCAAAACGATAAAGTGGTTTCAATCAACAGCACCACACAGATTGACTTTCATGGCCAAGCGGCTTCTGAATCTGATGGCAACCGTCATATCACAGGCACGGGCGGGCAGGCGCAGTTTGTGCGTGGTGCATACGCGTCAAAGGGCGGCAAGTCATTTATCTGTTTGCCGTCAACCTACGACAAAAAAGGCGAGCGCCGCAGTCGCATCGTGATGAACTTAACAACCGGCAATATCGTCACCACCACGCGCGCTGATATTATGTATGTTGTCACTGAGTTTGGCATCGTTAATCTGAAAGGCAAATCAGTGCCTGAGCGCGCGCAAGCACTGATCAGCATTGCCCACCCTGACTTCCGTGAAGATTTGCAACGTCAGGCCTATGATAACAAATTTATACCAAAAGGATTCACCTTCTGATGTTTGAAGATTTGAAAAATAAAGTTGTTGTCATCACGGGCGGTGTCACTGGAATAGGTGGCGCAGCATCTCTAGGCTTTGCAAAAGCTGGATCAAAAGTTTTCGCGCAGTTTTTGGGTGGCGGCGAAGAACTCAAAGCCATCGAAGCCGCTGGCATCACCACGTTGAAACTTGATCTTACCGCACCCAACGCGCCTCAAGCGTTAATCGAAGCCGCTATGACAAAATTTGGTCGCATTGATGTACTCGTCAACAATGCAGGAAGCCTTGTGGCCCGTACCAATCTCGATGCGCTCACCGATGACTTTATCGATAAAGTGTTTGATCTGAATTGCCGCCAACTGGTTCATTGCTGCCGCCTTGCCGCAGACATTATGAAAAAGCAAAATAGTGGCAACATCATCAACGTCACGTCCATTGCAGCCCGCAGTGGCGGCAGTGCAGGGGCCAGTGTTTATGCGGGTGCTAAGGGCTTTGTCTCGGCTTTCACAAAAACCATCGCGCGTGAACTCGCTGACCACAACATCCGTGTGAATTGCGTCTCGCCTGGCACCATCCACACGTCTTTCCACGATCGTTTTTCAACCGCCGAAAAACGCGCTGCTACTGCAAAAACCATTCCCATGCAGCGCTTGGGTTTGGCTGATGATTGCACTGGCTCATTTCTTTACCTCGCCAGTGATCAAGCCTCGTCATACGTCACAGGTCAGATGATTGAAGTTAACGGTGGCCAATTGATGCCATGAGTTTCATCACGCGAATGCGAAGCGAAAGCCCCGATGCAATCGCGCCCGACGGTTCAGAAGTGCGCATCCTCGCCAACACCGCGCGCGGTTCAATGGCCGAGTTTCTTCTGCCACCAGGCAAAATCTCTCTAGCTGTGGCCCATCACACAGTCGAAGAAGTCTGGTTCTTCACTCAAGGGCAGGGGCAACTCTGGCGCAAAAACGAAAAGGCCGAAGAGATTGTCGAAATCCACCCCGGCCTCTCAATATCAATTCCCATCGGGACACATTTTCAATTCCGCAATGATGGAACAGAAAATTTAATTGCAATCGGCACCACCATGCCGCCATGGCCCGGCCCCGATGAAGCTTACATCATCAAAGGAAAGTGGTGATCACCAAGTGCCGATATTCGGCATTGAAGCCCAAGGCTCTGCCACTGGCAAATAGCCATCATCCTTCTGCAGCACCTCAATCGAAATCCCATCAGGCGTTTTAATGAATGCCATACGTCCTTCGCGCGGTGGGCGGTTGATCACAACACCATGCTTCATCAACATCTCGCAATACTCATAAATGTTATCGACCTGATAAGCGAGGTGACCAAAGTTACGTCCACCAGTGTAGACTTCAGGATCCCAATTGTATGTGAGTTCGACAGGCGTATCAGGGCTCTCAGGGCAAGCTACAAACACCAAAGTGAATCGGCCTTTCTCGCTCACATTGCGGCGCTGCTCAACAAAACCCAACACGCGCGTAAAAAAGTCGAGGGATTTATCGAGATCCGAAACCCGAATCATCGTGTGCAAATATTTCATCTCATTTCCTTTCAAGCTGATTGCTTACATCTCCCATACGAATCACCGTTTGGCAAATTGCAGTGCAAAAATGTCTTGATAAGCGCTGAAATTCATTTGCACATGAAGAAACGTCGGCTGCCTTAAATTCAAAAGCAAAATTTTAGTTGCATCGCACAAAACAACAAGTGTCTGAATCAGAATGAAAATTGAATTGGAAGATGCCCTTGTGCCCCAAACAAGCCAATTATCAACAACAAATCACCGCCGATCGCAAATTTGAGTCTGTACAAATCGTTAAGATTTGCGCACATTACATCTGGATGACGGGGAGGCCCCTGTCACGCTGGGGTTATGGGTTGGGTTAGTACAATGGCGGCGAACGAATTTATGCCAGCTGAAGTGGTGCAACAAGCACCACACGGCGGCGAGAATGAACACGGTATAAAAATTATTCGTGTAGATGGCTTGGTCAAATGGTTTGACGTGGGCAGAGGTTATGGCTTTGTCATTCCTGATAACGGTCTTCCTGATATTTTAATTCATTTGAGTTGCTTGAAGCGTGACGGGTTTGACGCGCCGCTTGAAGGCACGCGTGTGGCTTGCGAAGTTGTCGCGCGCCAGAAGGGGTATCAATGCTTACGTGTTTTGGCAGTTGATCATTCAACAGCAATTCATCCCGTCGAGCGTCCAGCCCGCACGCATAATCCAGTTGTTGCCACGCAGAATTGGGTACGTGCCAAAGTGAAGTGGTTTAACCGCACGCGTGGTTTTGGTTTCGTGAGTGAAGGCGAAGGTCAAGGCGATATTTTTGTGCATATGGAAATTTTGCGTAAAACCGCTATAGTCGAGCTCATCCCCGAAACTTGGATTTATGTCCGTTACGGTGATAGCAACCGCGGCAAAATGGCCGCTGAAGTTCGCATGAGTTTGGACAACGGAATCCCCCTGAGCAATTAGTCTCATATATGTCTTAATCTGTGGGTGTGTAGGCGTATGGTAAAGCTTCGTTATCTCATTGTCGCATTTGCGCTTTTGATTGTGAACGCCCATTGCAGCGTCTGGGCGCAAGAACCACCACGCATTGAACCCATCACCATTTCAACGGCCACGTCTTCAACCATGCTTTCAGCAGAAATTGCTGACAATGAAGAACTGCGCCAGCGCGGCCTGATGTTTCGTCATATCTTGCCCGCTGATCAAGCTATGCTGTTTGATTTCGAAGTGCCTCGTCCGGCCGCCATGTGGATGAAGAATACTTATATGTCTCTCGATATGTTATTTGTGCGCGAAGATGGCACCATCGCGGCTTTGGCCGAAAATACGGTGCCCAAATCACTTGACACAATAAGTGTTCAAGAACCGGTGCGCGGTGTCATCGAATTGGCAGCTGGAACCGTCAAAAGGCTTTCAATTCACAAGAATGATAAGGTTTTTCACCGTATTTTCAAAACCAAAGAAGAATAGTTGCGTTCTTAGGTTTTTGTGATTAAGCAGCACCTCGCAACGGGCATATTGTTCGGTGCATATAGAAATGTCGGGGCGTAGCGCAGTCTGGTAGCGCACCTGCCTTGGGCGCAGGGGGTCGCGAGTTCGAATCCCGCCGCCCCGACCATTTCTAAGTAAGCGCATTTGGAGCCAGCCATGCCCGCACGCATTTTTAAACCCGCCCGCAACGCCATGCAATCTGGCAAAGGCAAATCTCAGGATTGGACGCTCGAATTTGTGCGCGAGGCTGCACCTATTACTGACCCTCTAATGGGCTGGACATCGGGCGACACGTCCACCCAAGTACGTTTAACTTTCGCGACCCAAGCCGAAGCCGAAGATTACGCAAGGCGTAACGGAATTGCTTATACCGTCACTCCCGTGGCCCCCGTGCGCATCAACAAGAAGACCTATTCCGATAACTTTAAGTTCGGCCGCACCACACTCTGGACGCACTAGAGCTTGGCCAAGCAAAAGTTGAAGACTTTTGCGTCCGACCATGCGAAAACTTAATAGACGACTCCGTAGCTCAGCTGGATAGAGCAACGGTTTTCTAAACCGTCGGTCACAGGTTCGAATCCTGTCGGGGTCGCCAACAATAAAGAGCATACATGACAGTCAAAGATTCAAACGGCACAGAACTCAAAGATGGCGACAATATTACCCTCATCAAGGATCTTAAGGTAAAGGGTGCCAACACCACTTTGAAGCGCGGCACGATGATCAAAGGCATCCGACTAACTGGCGATGATGATGAAATTGATTGTCGCCATGAAAAAATAAAAGGCCTCGTGTTGCGCACTGAATTTGTAAAAAAGGCCTAGGCTAACTGCAACACACTTCAATTTTGACTGGCCACGCTGACGGAATCTTAACCTAATGACTTTATGACCAACGCCTTAAGTTGAGTAAGGTCATGGTGGTCCAATGCGTTTGCGTCTGCGTTATCTTGGTTTGCTTTCAGCCCTATGTGCAGCAATATTCGCGACCCTGTCTGTGCAGGCATTCGCTGGCCGCATTGTGAACCATATAAATATTTCGGGCGATTCCGGTGGCGTGATTGGAGATTATGCGGTGCGCGCCGCCTCTTACCGCCGTTCTGAAACCAGGGTAAACTTCACGGGTCGTTGCGATTCAGCTTGCACATTGTTCCTCAGCCTGTCGCCGAGCAAAATTTGCATAAGTGAGGGCGCCTATTTTCGATTTCACTTGCCGCAATCTCCATCGCCAAGCGTAGCCGTGGCAGCGGGCCAATTCCTTATGCGCAACTATCCAGCTTGGGTCAGGTCATTTATATCGAGCCATGGTGGCTTGAGTCCCCACTTAATCACCATTGATTATGACTACGCCCGCCGCTTCATCAATACTTGCCCAAGTGTAGTTGCAATACGATAGCCTGATTTAAAACAAAAAATCAGGGAAACAAATCAATGTGTTTCCCTGACTGATTACTGTTCAAAATGTTTTCGCGGGGCAAGTCGCGAAAGGTTAGCTTAGCTTAATTCAAAATTAGGCTTTACTTGCCTTTTTCTCCGCTATTGCCACCTCCGCCGCCCGAGTTTCCGCCGTCACCTTCGTGACCGCTGCTGCCACCACGGGAATTGCCGCCGTCACCTTCGTGTCCGCCACTGCCACCACCAGAGTTGCCGCCGCCGTCACCTTCGTGAC